>NZ_JBEGDC010000002.1:0-659000 GCF_040196215.1 Microbacterium sp. KR10-403
AGCCCGAAGGCCAGGACGAGGTTATTTGGCATTTGACAAGTGCACGCTGTTGAGTTCTCAAGGATCGGACGCACCCACAACCCGGCCAACCAAGACCATCGCGCAGGGCAACTTCACAATCATACCCGACCCGAGCGGCTTGTCTATCCGACACGCCGACCTCTTCGATCGGGAGTTCCCATCCTATCACCACCCCGACGGCTCTGACACCGCGGAATGAAGGCGATGGGGGTGGTTCGCTGCTTGAGGGGGCGGAGGCCTTCCGGCCGCTTCGCTCTTCCCTTTGGGGCGAACAAGTAATACTTTACGCACCGATCGGCCGATCGGGCCAATCGGTGCTGCACCCCGGGCGTGTCGCGCTGGTCACAGGGCAAAACGTCGTTTCAGCGCCGGCGTCGCAGCTGCACGCCTACCGCCAGCAGCACGGTCGCGACACCCCAGATCGCGCAGGCCGGGGGCAGCACGCGATAGGCGAGATGCGCCACCGTGAACGACGGAGTCAACGGCCCGTGGACCGCCAGTCCGATCACCCATGCCATCGCAAGTGTGATCGGCAGCGCGAGCAGCCATGCCCACGGCATCCACTCGGCCGTCACGCGGCAGAGCGTCGCCGGCGGAGTGCGCCGCCACCAGATCGCCGCCCACACGGCGAGTACGGCAAGGCCGACGAGGCTCGAGCCGTGCTGGATCCACTTGTAGCCCGGGAGCGGACCCCAGGCGGCGTCGAGCGCCGGCAGCACCTGAACCCCGAGTCGGCCCTCGTGGCTGAACGCATCCCAGGCGAGATGCGACGCGACGCCGATCGCGAGCGCGGCGACCAGCAGCAGGATGCCGACGACCGACGCCCTCGCCGCGCCTCGGCGCGCACACGTCTCCCACGCGGATGCGGCGGCACCGGCATCCCACTCCCCCGGAAGCCTGCGCGCGATGAAGGCCGGCACGAGCTCGCGGGCGGCAGGTCGGAGCACGCAGCGCCACAGCAGCAGGAGCGCCGCTGCGAGCAGCACGGTCGCCGGTAGCCAGGCCGGATCGTGAGTCCAGCCGTAGTCGACCGCCGTGCCGCGCAGGAACAGCGGCAGGTCAGGCGTCATCGCGCCCACCGCGACGGCCGCCGGCGCCAGCGGCGTGCGCGCGAACGGCAGCGCGACGATCGCATGGCTGGGCGTGAACGGCATGGCTCAGGCCGTGACGAACACCCCGGCCAGCGTCTTCTTGCCGCGGCGCAGGACCGACACGCGTCCCGGCAGCGCGCCGGTGATCAGGGCGCCCTCGTCGTCCACCCGGACGCCGTCGAGCGACACGCCCCCCTGGGCGATCGCACGTCGGCCCTCGCTCAGGCTGGTGACGAGCCCGGTGCCGACGAGCGCCTCGACGACGGTCGTCTCGATCGACGCCTCCGTGTGCGGAAGCTCTTCCAGTGCGCTGCGCAGCACCCTCGGGTCGAGGGACGTCAGATCACCCTTGCCGAACAGCGCCTCGGACGCAGCGGCGACGGCGGTCGCGGCATCCAGCCCGTGCACGATCGTGACGACCTCGGCGGCCAGCCGCTTCTGCGCCTCGCGGCGGAAGGGCTCCGCCTCGACGAGACGCGCGTACTCCTCGATCTCGGCACGGGTGAGGAAGGTGAAGACCTTGAGACGGTCGACGACGTCGGCGTCATCGGTGTTCAGCCAGAACTGGTACATCCGGTACGGGCTGCACATGTCGGCGTCGAGCCAGATCGCATTGCCTTCGCTCTTGCCGAACTTCGTGCCGTCGCTGTTCGTGATCAGCGGCGTGCCGATGGCATGCACGGACGCGCCCTCGACGCGGTGGATGAGATCGACGCCGCTGGTGAGGTTGCCCCACTGGTCGGACCCGCCGGTCTGCAGCACGCAGCCGTACTGCCGGAACAACTCGAGGTAGTCGAGTCCCTGCAGGATCTGGTAGCTGAACTCGGTGTAGCTGATGCCGGCATCGGAGTTGAGCCGGGCGCTCACCGCGTCCTTCTTCAGCATCGTCCCGACGCGGTAGTGCTTGCCGATCTCGCGGAGGAAGTCGATCGCCGACAGCGGCGCCGTCCAGTCGAGGTTGTTGACCAGGCGCGCGGCGTTCCCGCCCTCGAAACTCAGGTAGCGCTCCACCTGGGCGCGGAGCTTTCCCACCCACTCCTGAACCGTCTCGCGAGTGTTCAGTGTGCGCTCAGCGGTGGGCCGCGGGTCTCCGATGAGCCCGGTCGAACCGCCCACGAGCCCGAGCGGCTTGTGCCCCGCCAACTGCAGGCGGCGCAGCAGCAGGAGCTGCACGAGGTTGCCCAGGTGCAGACTCGGCGCCGTCGGGTCGAACCCGCAGTAATAGGTGATCGGATCCCCGCCCAGCACGGCGCGCAACGCCTCTTGGTCCGTGGAGACATGCACCAGGCCGCGCCAGACCAGTTCGTCCCAGACGTTGTCGAACGTCGGGTCGTTGGCCGGCGCGAGGGCGCTCAGAGCGGGTGTTGACACGCCGTTCAGAGTATCAGCGCCGATCGCCACGATTTCGCCGTGGGCGAACAGCGGTGGCGACGCCGAATTCTCCGCCCTGTGGTCTGACCACTGTGGTTGAATAGGTCTGTGGTCAGACCACATGGTCGGCCAGGGACGCTGTCCCTTACAGCAGGCGCGGAACACGGAGGACATCATGCGCACCACACGGAAGGCCCGATCTCTCAGGGGCCTTCTGGCCACGCTGCTCACAGCGGGGCTTCTCACGACCGGAACGGCCGCCGTCGCCGTACCCACGGGAGGCGGCGTGGACGCGCCCGCCAACGACGTGGACAGCGAGTTGATCATGACGGGCACAGCCGCCGGACAGGGCGTCCAGGGCTCGATCGCCCCCGCTGACACCACCTACGATCCGACACAGGGGTACCCGGATGAGATCCCTGCCGGGTTCACCACGATGAACCAGCCCTTCGCCGGCATCATCACCGCCGATGGCACGGCATCGGGCGCTCAGACGCTCCTGATGTACTGCATCGACATCCGCACCTCGACCGCACCCGGATACGGGTACGTGCAGGGCAGTTGGAATGACGCGAGTGTGCCCTACACCGGTTACGTCGCCCGCATCCTGGCGGAGTCCTACCCCAACACAGACCTTCCCGAAGCCGGCGGCGATGTGAACGCGCGCGCGGCCGCCGTGCAAGCGGCCATCTGGTTCTTCACCGACGGCTACGTGCTGTCGCCGAACGAGCCGATCCGCTCGCTGACCGCACAGATCGTCGACAAGGCACTCGTCGACGGCCCCCTCGCCGAGCCCACCGGACCCGATCTCACCATCTCGCCGACGACCGCCACCGGCGTGGTCGGCCAGCTCGTCGGACCCTACACGGTGACCGGCGAGAGCGCCGAGGCGATCACCGTCAGTGCGCAGGGCGTCTCGATGTTCGCCGACGCCGCCGGCGCGAACGCGATCGCCGAGGGCGGCACCGTCCGCAGCGGCCAGCAGATCTGGCTGCGCGCCGAGCAGGGCACCGCCAGTGCCCGGCTGCACGTCACCGGCACGGCCACCGTGCCGGGCGGCAGCGCCTATGTCTACAGCCAGAACGTGTCGGGCGTCGACAAGGGCCAGAAGCTCATTCTCAGCAGGAACAGCACGCTGACCACGGCGGCGGAGGCCACGGCCGAGTTCACCCAGCTCGGGTCGGTGACCGTCGACAAGGCGATCGCCGGGGACGGCGCGGGCCAGCAGAGCGACGTCCTGCTCGCAGTGAAGGGCGTGTTCGACGGGCAGACCGTCCTGAACGAGACCATCACCATCCCCGCCGGGACGACCGACACGACCAGCACCACCTACGAGGGCCTGCCGGTCGGCACCGTCGTCACCGTCACCGAGACGGCGACCGGAGCGAACAGCTCCGTCACCGTGGACACGACGGGCCTGCGGCCGGTCGAGGTGACCGAGGACGGCGCCACGATGGCGATCACCAACACCTACTCTCCGATCGGCTCCGTCGTCATCGACAAGACCATCGCGGGCTCGGCTGCCGGCTACCAGGACGTCGTCTCTCTGCACGTCGTCGGTGTGTACGACGACGAGACCGTCCTCGATGAGACCGTCACCATCCCCGCCGGGACGACCGGCACGAGCAGCACCGCCCTCGACGGACTGCCCGTGGGCACGGTCGTCACCGTCACCGAGACCGCCGACGGCGCCACCGATGCCGTCTCGGTCGAGGTCACCGAGGGCGAGCCCGTGGCCGTCTCGCAGTCCGAGACCGCCGTCATCCACGTCACCAACACCTACGCACACAACGGCGTCGTGGTCGTCGACAAGACGATCGCGGGCGACGGTGCGGGCCTGCAGGGCACCATCGAGCTGCAGGTGACGGGCGTGCACGAGGGCGAGACGGTCCTCGACGAGACGATCTCGATCGCGGCCGGCGCGAAGGATGCCGTGAACACGACGTTCGACGATCTGCCCGTCGGCACGGTCGTCACGGTCACCGAGCCCACCAGGGGCGACAGCGATGCGGTGAGCGTGCAGGTGACCGGAATGGGCACCCAGACGATCACGAGCAGCGAGCCCGTCGCCTTCGACGTGACCAACACCTACACCCGGATCGGATCCGTCGTCGTCAACAAGACGATCGCCGGCCCCGGGGCCGGCCAGCAGGACGACGTGCTGCTGCGGGTCACCTCCGACACGGGTCTGGATCGCACGATCCTCATCCCCGCCGGGACGACCAAGCCGGTCGCGACCGTCATCGACGGCCTGCCCGTGGGCACGGTGGTCACCGTGACCGAGCCGATCATGGGCGCCAACGCGGCCGTGAGCGTGGCGGTCACGGGGCTCGGCACCCAGGTGGTCACCGCCGACGGCACTGCGGCGTTCGACATCACGAACACCTACACGCCGGTGAGCACCGGCACGGATGATCCCGGCACACAGGATGTGGAGCTGCCCGTGACCGGGTTCGACGCCGCCGGGCTCCCCCTTCCGATCGGCATCGCCGTCGGTGCGCTGGTGGCAGGGGGTGTGCTGCTCGCGCTGCGTCGCCGTCTGAGCTGACCCCGAGCGTCATCCCACGGGACGCCGCCGACCGATCCCCCGGTCGGCGGCGTCACCCGTGTCTGCGGCGCCCCGCATGCCAGACTGGCGGGCATGGCGTTCTTCCCGGGTGCGGATGTGCTGCTGACCGCGGCGCTGTCGATCTTCCTGTTCCTCGCGCTGTGTGCGGCGCTCGTGCTGATCGTCGTCTCGCTGCGGCACCCTTCCACGGCGCCGCTGCTGGTGGCCGGCATCCTCGTCGTCCTGGGCCTGGTGATCGTCGCCATCGCGCCGGTGAACGTGCCGGCGATCATGGGGGTCATCCTCAGCGCTCTGGGCATCGCCGTCGCCGTCCTCGGCGGCAACCCGGTCGCACGGCGACTGCTCGAGATCGCCGCCGGTTCGCGTGTGCGCGAGACCGAGGACGGCGGAATCGTGGTCGTCGCAGATGAGCAGGATGCCGCGACCGAGGCTCCCCGCACCCTGATGCGCGGCGGCACGGTGATCGGCTATCTCGAGCGACTCGCGGCCGTCGTCGCGATCGTCGTCGGATACCCCGAGGCCATCGCCGTCGTCGTGGCCGTCAAGGGCATCGGGCGGTTCTCCGAACTGGGCGAGCCCGAGACCCGCGAGCGCTTCATCATCGGCACGCTCGCCAGCCTCGTCTGGGCATGCGCGGTCGGCGCCCTGCTGCGCCTGGCCGTGTGGTGAGCTCAGCCGCGGAGCGCGCGGAAGCCTTCGACGACGGCGTTCGCCCCCGACGATGTGAGCGCCTGTGACACGGCCGATTGCGTGATGCCCTCGGCCTCGGCGAGCGAGCGCTGGGTCGCCCCCATGCAGCGTCCGTATGTGAGCCGCCGCGTACGCTCGCTCATCTGTGTGACCAGATGATCGCGGGCGAGAAGATAGGCGTTGACCATCCGCAGATCATCGCCGCCCTCCGACGCGGCGTCGGATGAGCCCGCGACCGTCGACCAGCGCGCCACCCGTGTGCGCGCCGACGGAACGGTCCGGGCCGCCAGGGCCTCCACGTCCTCGACAGCGGCCCGCGCCGCCCACCAGGCGGTGCCCTCGGAGATCCCCCCGGACGCGGACGGGATCTCACCCGCCTCGCCCAGACCGATGCCGAACCGGCACTCGATGCCGTCGGGCAGTGCGAGCTGGACCAGCAGGGTCGCCAGCAATGCGGCATCCCGGCGTGGATAGACGCCCTGCATCTCATCGCCGACGATGGGGTGCAGCGGCACATCGACCGGCGGCCCGTCTTCGACGAGCCGCTGCAGGACACCGTCGATCGCCCGCTGCGCCGACGCGCGGTCGGCGATGCGTCGGGAGCCGACGATGTCCACGATCACTGCGACAGCCATGCGATGAGCATATCACTTATATTTGCAAATAATAAGTTGCTGACTTATCGAACGTGAATCATAAGTTGCCACACCCGCCGTGCGCGACTCCGCTCACGGCAGCAGGCGGGTCACAGCCCCAGCGTGTGCGCCGCCGACTGCGCCCGCGCCACCAGCTCGGCGCGCTGCTCCGCGACGCGCACCGGTGCGGTGCCGCCCACGCCATCACGGCTCGCGACCGACCCCTCGATCGTGAGCACATCGCGCACCGCAGGCGTCAGATGCGGCGATACCTCGGCAAGCAGCTCGTCCGAGGCATCCTGCAGTCCGATCCCCCGCTGCTCACAGGCGCGCACGAGCGCCCCCGAGACCTCGTGCGCGTCGCGGAACGGCACGCCCTGGCGCACGAGCCAATCAGCGACGTCGGTCGCGAGCGAGAAGCCCTCCGGCGCGAGCTGCGCCATGCGCGCGGTGTCGAACCGCATGGTGGCGACCATCCCGGCGAATGCCGGCAGCAGCAGTTCGAGGGTGTCCACGGAGTCGAACACCGGCTCCTTGTCCTCCTGCAGATCACGGTTGTAGGCGATCGGCAGGCCCTTGAGAGTGGTCAGGAGCCCTGCGAGGTTGCCGACCACGCGCCCCGCCTTGCCGCGCGCGAGCTCGGCGATGTCGGGGTTCTTCTTCTGCGGCATGATGCTCGAGCCGGTCGAGTAACCGTCGTCGAGCGTGACGAAGCCGAACTCGCGCGTGTTCCAGAGGATCACGTCCTCCGCGAACCGCGAGAGGTCGATGCCGATCTGTGCGGAGATGAACGCGAACTCGGCGACGACATCGCGCGCGGCCGTGCCGTCGAGCGAGTTCTCGGACGGACGGTCCAGGCCCAGCTCGCGGGCGACCAGCGCCGGGTCGAGCCCCAGACTGGAGCCGGCGAGCGCTCCCCCGCCATACGGGCTCACCTGTGCGCGCGCGGCCCAGTCGCGCAGCCGCTCGAGGTCGCGCACGAGCGGCCAGCCGTGCGCCTGCAGATGGTGCGCGAGCAGGATGGGCTGCGCGTGCTGCAGATGCGTACGACCCGGCATGATGGCTTCGGGGTTCGCCTCGGCCTGCGACACGATGGCGTCGATGAGGCGCAGGATGCCGTGGGCCACGGTCTTCGCGTGATCGAGCAGATACAGCCGCACGAGGGTGGCGATCTGGTCGTTCCGGCTGCGCCCGGCGCGCAGACGCCCGCCCAGGTCGGCGCCGGCGCGCTCGATGAGTCCCCGTTCCAGGGCCCCGTGCACGTCCTCGTCGCTGTCGGCGGCGACGAACGCGCCCGTCGCGACGTCGGCCTCCAGTCGATCGAGCGCCTCCCGCATACCCGCCAGCTGTGCGTCGTCGAGGTAGCCGGCCGCGTGCAGAGCCACCGCGTGCGCGCGGGAGCCGGCGATGTCGTACGGGGCCAGCGCCCAGTCGAAGTGCGTGGACTTGCTCAGCGCCGCGAGCTCCGGCGAAGGACCGGAGGCGAACCGCGCGCCCCAGAGCGCGCCCTCATTGGTGCCGTGCGCGTGTGCACCCTGCTGCTCGCTCACGCGGCGTCCTCCCGCGAGCTGCCGTTCTGTCGAAGCAGCCAGACCAGCAGCGCCTTCTGCGCGTGCAGCCGGTTCTCGGCCTCGTCCCAGACGACCGACTGCGGGCCGTCGATGACCTCGGCGTCGACCTCGTAGCCGCGGTCTGCCGGCAGGCAGTGGATGAAGATCGCGTCGCTCTTGGCCAGCGTCATCATCTCGGTGGTGACCTTGTAGCCGCCCAGGTCGCGGATGCGTTCGAGCTTCTCCTCCTCCTTGCCCATCGAGACCCACGTGTCGGTGACGATGATGTCGGCGCCGGCCGCGGCCTCATTGGGGTCGGTGTACAGCGTGATCGAACCGCCCGTCTCGGCCGCACGGCGGTCGGCGTCGGCGACGACGTCTTCGCGCGGCGCGTACGCGACCGGCGAGGCCACGCGCACGTGCATTCCGGCGGTGACGCCGGCGAGCACGTAGGAGTGGCCCATGTTCGAGGTGCCGTCGCCGAAGAAGGCGAGGGTCAGGCCCTTCAGCTCACCCTTGTGCTCGCGGATCGTGAGCAGATCGGCCAGCAGCTGGCAGGGGTGGAAGTCGTCGCTGAGGGCGTTCACGACCGGCACGCGGGTGTTGCGTGCCATCTCCTCCAGCCCGGCCTGCGCGTAGGTGCGCCACACGATGGCCGCCACCTGGCGCTCGAGCACACGTGCCGTATCGGACGGGGTCTCCTTGCCGCCGAGCTGGCTGTTGGCGGTGGAGATGATCAGCGGCGAGCCGCCGAGGTCGGCGATCCCGACCGCGAAGGAGACCCGAGTGCGGGTGGACGACTTGTCGAAGATCACCGCGACCGTCTGCGGACCCGACAGAGCCTTGTTGGCCCAGCGGTCCTTCTTCAGCTCGACCGCGAGGTCGAGGATCTCGGCCTGCTCGGCCGGGGTCAGATCGTCGTCACGGAGCAGGTGGCGGGTCATGCGTCGTCCTTCGCATCGGATGCCGCGACTTCGGCGAGCGCGGCGGAGAACAGGGTGGTGAATTCGTCGACCTCGGCATCGCCGATCGTGTAGGCGGGCGCGATGCGGATCACATCGGCCGTCGGCGCGTTGACGATGAGGCCGCGCCGCTGCGCGGCATCCCGCACCTCGGCTGCGACGGGCGCCGACAGCGTGATGCCGATCAGCAGGCCCGCACCGCGGGTGCCGGTGACCAGCGGCAGCGACGCGACGGCCGCGCGCAGCTGGGCGCCGCGCTCGGTGACGTTCTGCAGCAGCCCTGCGTCTTCGATCTCGGCGAGCACGGCGCTGCCCACGGCGGTGGCCAGCGGGTTGCCGCCGAAGGTCGAGTTGTGCGTGCCCGGGTAGAAGAGGTCGTTGTCGCCGAAGGTGACCAGCGCTCCCAGCGGGAAGCCGGCGGCGATGCCCTTGGCCAGGCTCATCGCGTCGGGCACGATGCCCTCGCGCTGGAAGGCGAACCACTCCCCGGTGCGGCCGACGCCGGTCTGCACCTCGTCGACGATCAGCAGCGCGCCGTGCGCGCGGGTCAGCTCGCGCGCGCGCTTCAGGAATCCTTCGGGCAGCGGGACCACACCGGCCTCGCCCTGGATGGGCTCGACGATGAGGGCCGCGACGGTGTCGTCGATCCCGGCTTCGAGCGCCTCGATCGTCGGGTCGATGTGCGCCACGTCGGGCAACAGGGGACGGAACGGGTCCTGATATGCCGGCTTGGGCGTGAGCGACAGCGAGCCCATCGTGCGCCCATGGAAGGCGCCGTTCAGGCTCACGATCGTGCGCGTGCCGGTCTTGTGCGCGTGCAGGCGTGCGAGCTTGATGGCGGTCTCGTTGGCCTCGGACCCGGAGTTCGCGAAGAACACGTGACCACCCTCGCCGGCGCCCGCCAGCCGCTTGAGCCGTGCGGCCAGCGCGAGCTGCTGGGGCGTGGCGAAGTAGTTCGACACGTGCGCGAGCGTCGCCGCCTGCGCGGCGATGGCGTCGACGAACACGGGATGCGCGTGTCCGAGTGCGTTCACGGCGATGCCGCCGAGGAAGTCGAGATAGCGGGTGCCGTCGGCATCCCATACGTGCGATCCCTCGCCGCGGACGAGCAGCGCCAGCCGCCCGCCGAGGTTGAGCAGATCGCGGGATGCCTCATCCTGCCACGTCGTCATTGTGCGACCACCTCCGTGCCGATGCCCTTCTGGGTGAAAAGTTCGACGAGCACCGAGTGCGGCACCCGTCCGTCGATGATGGCCGCGGTGTCGACGCCGGCCTCGACCGCGTCCAGGCACGCGCGCATCTTCGGGATCATGCCCGACTCGAGGCGCGGCAGCATCTCGCGCAGTTCGGGCGCGGTCAGATGCGACACGAGAGAGTCGCGGTTCGGCCAGTCGGCGTACAGGCCCGCAACGTCGGTGAGGACCACGAGCTTCGTGGCCTGCAGCGCGATCGCGAGGGCGGCGGCCGCGGCATCCGCGTTCACGTTCAACGAGTGCCCCGGGTTGTCGAGATCGGGAGCGATCGACGAGACGACGGGGATGCGCCCGGCGGCGAGATGGTCGAGGATCGGCTGCGGGTCGACCTGCACGACGTCGCCCACTCGCCCGAGGTCGTGCTCGACCCCGTCGATGACGACGCCGCGGCGACGGCCGCCGAACAGCCCCGCGTCCTCGCCGGAGAGCCCGGTCGCGATCGGCCCGTGCGCGTTGATCTTGGCGACCAGCTGCGGGTTGATCTGGCCGGTCAGCACCATGCGGACGACGGAGATCGCCTCGGTCGAGGTGACCCGATAGCCGCCCTTGAACTCGCTCGGGATCGCGAGACGGTCGAGCATGGACGAGATCTGCGGACCGCCGCCGTGCACGACGACCGGCTGCACCCCGACGTAGCGCAGATACGCGATGTCGGCGGCGAACGCGTCTTGCAGATCTTCGGAGACCATGGCGTTTCCGCCGTATTTGATGACGATGACCTGATCGCGGAAGCGCCGCAGCCAGGGCAGCGACTCGATGAGGGTCAGCGCCTTGGCCGACGCCTCGGCGGGGTCGGTCTGCTGCAGGTCGATCTCGCTCATGAGGAGTACGCGCTGTTCTCGTGGACGTAGTCGTGGGTGAGGTCGTTCGTGAGGATCGTGGCGGTGGCCTCGCCCGACTTCAGGTCGATGACCAGGTGCGTCGCGCGCGGGGTCAGATCGACCTCTTCGCGGGGCGCGTCGGGGCCGCCCTCGGTACACACCCGCACCCCGTTCATCCACACGTCGGTGTCATAGGGGTCGAAGGCGGCCTGCGTGGTGCCGATCGCCGCCAGCACGCGCCCCCAGTTCGGGTCGTTGCCGAAGATCGCCGCCTTGAACAGGTTGTTGCGCGCGACCGACCGGCCCACCTCGACGGCCTCAGACTCGGATGCCGCATGCCGCACCTCGATCGTGATGTCGTGGCTCGCACCCTCGGCGTCGCCCTGCAGCTTGCGGGCGAGTTCGTTGCACAGGTCGGTCAGCTCGGCGGTGAACGCCGCGAGGTCGGGCGTCACCCCGGACGCCCCCGATGCCAGCAGCGTCACCTGGTCGTTGGTCGACATGCAGCCGTCGGAGTCGAGCCGGTCGAAGCTCACTCCGGTGGCCGCCCGCAGCGCGGCGTCGGCCTGCGCGGCGTCGAGCACCGCGTCGGTCGTGATGACCACGAGCATCGTGGCAAGGCCGGGCGCCAGCATCCCGGCCCCCTTCGCCATGCCGCCCATCGTCCATCCGTCTCGGGTGCGGACGGCGGTCTTGCTGACGGTGTCGGTGGTCATGATGGCGGATGCCGCCTCCTCGCCGCCGTCGACCGAGAGCGCCGCGACGCCCTTCTCGACACCGTCCAGGACCTTGGCGCGGAACACCTCGTCGCCGGATCCGATGAGCCCGGTCGAGCAGACGATGATGTCGCCGGCGCTGACGCCCAAGAGATCGGCTGCCTTCTCGGCGGTCTGGTGCGTGGTCTGGAAGCCGAACGTGCCGGTGAAGCAGTTCGCCCCGCCCGAGTTGAGCACGACGGCCTCGACGACGCCGTCGCCGATCGCCTGCTGCGACCAGAGGATCGGGTTGGCCTTCGCGCGGTTGCTCGTGAACACCGCTGCCCCCACCTTGGCGGGACCGCGATTGACGACGATCGCGACATCGGGCTTGCCGGTGGACTTCAGGCCCGCGACGACGCCGGCCGCCTCGAACCCCTTCGCTGCGGTGACGGTCACGGGGCGACTCCGTTCACGGTGAGTGCGCGGCCCTCTTCGAGGCCCAGCGCGATGTTCATGGACTGCACGGCGGCACCCGCCGTGCCCTTGACGAGGTTGTCGACGGCGGTGACGACGGTGACGCGGTTCACATCGCGGTCGATGTGCAGGCCCATCAGCGCCGTGTTGGCGCCGATGACGTCGGCCGTCCGCGGGTAGTCGCCCTCCGGCAGCAGCTGCACGAACGTCTCGTCGGCGTACGCCCGCTCCCACGCGCCGCGGATCTCGGCATCGGTCGCACCGGGCGTGATCGGCGCAGAGCTGGTGGCCAGGATCCCACGGGCCATGGGCACGATCACCGGGGTGAACGACAGGTGCACCTCGGCGGCGCCGGCCGCCCGCAGCGACTGCGCGATCTCGGGGATGTGCCGGTGCACACCGCCGACCGCATAGGGATTTGCCGACCCGAGGATCTCGGCGCCCAGCAGATGCGGCTTCAGGCTCTTGCCGGCGCCGGACGGGCCGACGGCGAGGACCGCCACGAGATCGGTCGCATCGATGACGCCTGCGGCGACCCCGGGGGCGAGCGACAGCGCGACCGTCGAGGCGTTGCAGCCGGGGGCGGCGATGCGCGTCGCGCCCACGATGTTCGCGCGCTGCTTGCCTGCCGCCACGGGAAGCTCGGGAACGCCGTACGCCCACGGCTCATGGAAGACACCGCCGTAGAAGCCGTCCCAGTCGGCCTGCGAGACGAGGCGGTGGTCGGCTCCCGCATCGATCACCAGGCCCACGTCGGTGAGCGCGTCGGTGTATTGACCGGACTGCCCGTGCGGCAGCGCGAGGAAGACGATGTCGTGGCCGGAGAGGATCTCGGGCGTCGTGTCCTGCAGCACCAGGTGCGCGAGCGACCGCAGGTGCGGCTGGTGCTGGACGAGCGGTTGACCGGCGTTCGAGTGCGCCGTCACCGTGCGGATCTCGATGTCGGGGTGTGCGGAGAGGATGCGGAGGATCTCTCCCCCGGCATAGCCGGATGCGCCGGAGACGGCGACCGAATAGGTCATTCTTCTACCTTAGTTTCCAGGATCGCCGGAACTGAGCCGGCACGGACCGATGACGGCGACTCCCTCGTCCGCCCGCGAGGACGGATGACGGCGTCGCCTAGAGTCGGCGGTCGCCCAGACGTCGACGCGCGCAACCGAGGCTCACACGGAGCTGCTCGAGGTTCGCGGCCGAAGGCATGGCCCGACGATAGCCGCCGGGGCGCGGCATCCGCAAATCGAACGTCACAGATGAAGAGCGAGGAATGCCGTCGCACGCTCCCAGGCGTCGGCGGCCGCATCCTCGTCGTACCGCCGGCCGGTGTCGTTGAAGAACGCGTGCTCAGCCCGGTCGTACACCACCGGGGTGAAGTCCACGCCGGCGGCGGTCATCTCCTGACGGACGGCGGGCAGCGCGTCCATCAGCGCCGCGTCCTTGCCGCCGTAGAGGGCCAGCACTGCCCCCTGGATGCTCTGGATGCGGGACGCGTCGGGGGCCGTGCCGTAGAACGGCACGATCGCTCGGACACGGTCGTCGGCCGCTCCCAGAAGGAACGCGTAGGTGCCCCCGAAGCAGAAGCCCACGGTTCCGATGCGCCCGTCGACACCGGGCTGCTCGTCGAGCCAGTCGACCGCCGCGGTCAGGGCCCCGACGGCCCAGGCCGCGTACTCGGGAGCACGCGCTTCAGCGAGCGCCTCGCGCATGCGCGGCTGTGCCGCGGTGCGCATGGCCTCGTCGGCAGAGTTCATGAGCGCGAACAGCTCCTGTCCCATCGCCGGCGCCACGCCCACGTGACTGAGGATGTCGGGCGCGATCACGACGTAGCCCTCGCCGGCGAACCGGTCGGCGACGGCGCGGATGTGGTCGGTGAGCCCCCAGATCTCGTGGATGACGACGAGGCCTCCGCGAGGCTCGCCCGCGGGACGGGCGACATGGGCATCGAAGGTGGCCCCGTCGGGGGCGGTGAGCGTCAGCGTCTCGGGCATGCTCTCACGCTAGCGCGACGCGGTCGGTCAGTCGCGGATCTTCGCGCCGAACCGCTCGGCCGCCAGCTCCACACCCTGCAGTTTCGCGTCGGTCGCCTCGGCCGCCGTCAGCGTCCGGTCGGCCGCGCGGAACAGCAGCGCGAAGGTCAGGCTCTTCGTGCCCTCGGCCACGCCCTGCCCGCGGTAGTCGTCGACCAGCCGCAGCGATTCAAGCAACGACCCGCAGCCCTCTTCGAGGGCGACGCGCACGGCCGCGGCCGGCACCTCCACCGGGACCACCAGCGACACGTCCTGCGTCGCAGCCGTCTGGGTGGAGAGGGATGCCGCGGCCACCGAGGCCCCGGCCGAGGCCAGCAGCGCATCGAGATCGAGCTCGGCGACGTAAACGCGACCGTGCAGGTCGGCATCGGCGGCCACCTGCGGGAGGAGCTCTCCGGCGTAGCCGACCTCTGCCTCGCCCACGCGCAGGAGCGCCGTCCGCCCCGGGTGCAGCGCCGCGCGCCGCCCCTGCTCGACGTCGACGCGCACGCCAGCGGCGGCGGCGATGACCCGCACCGCGTCGAGCGCGTCGGCGAGATCGGCCGGCTCGGCGACCTGACCGGGCTGCTTGGCGGCGCGGTTGCCGGCCAGCAGCACGGCGACGCGGCGCGGCTGCGGTGGCAGGGCGGCGTCGAGAGCGGCGAGGGTCTCGTCGTCGGGTCGCTGTCCCAGCGGCGGAACGTCGGCGGTGCCGTAGCTCACACCCGGCTCGGGCAGGAACACGGCCCCGAGCTCGTAGAGCGCGAGGTCGGTGAAGCCGCGCGAGAGGTTGCGGTGGGCGACCTGCAGCAGCCCCGGCACGAGCGAACGGCGCAGGTGCGGCGCGTGCCCGTCGAGCGGGTTCGCGAGCCTGACGCTGGGCAGGTGCTCGCCCGAGGCCGACCCGTGCAGGTCGTTCTGCGCCTCGGTCGTGAACGGGAAAGACGGCGTCTCGACGAGGCCGGCCGCGGCGAGCGCGTTCGCGACGCGGCGACGGCCGCGCTGCTCGGCGGTCCAGCCGTTGCCCGCGGGAGGCGTGGGCAGCACCGACGGCACACGGTCGAGGCCCTGGATGCGGGCGACCTCTTCGGTCAGCGTCCACTTGTCGGTCAGGTCCGATCGCCACGACGGCGGTGTCACGAGCCACTGCTCGTCGTCGGCCGCGTAGACCTCGCAGCCGATCATCTCGAGCGAGGACACGATCTCGTCATCGGTGTAGTCGATGCCCACGAGCTTCGAGGCGAACGGCTTCGGCAGCGCGATCGCCTCGCGCTCGTAGGGGGCGAACAGCGCCCCGCCGATCTCGGTGTCGAGCGTGCCGCCGGCCAGCTCCACCATCAGGTCGGCCACACGACGGGCCGCGACGAACGGGATGAGCGGGTCGACGCCGCGCTCGAAGCGCCGCGACGCCTCGGAGGGCAGCTTGTGCCGGCGCGCGGTGCGCGCGATCGACACCTGGTCGAACACGGCCGCCTCGATGAGCACGTTCACCGTCTCACCGCTCATCTCGGTCGTGGCGCCTCCCATGACGCCGGCCAGGCCGATGGGGCCCGAGCCGTCGGTGATGAGCAGATCCTCGGGGTGCAGCGCGCGCACCTGATCGTCGAGGGTGGTGAGCTTCTCCCCCGGCTGCGCACGACGCACGGTGATGCCGTCGGTGAGCTTGTCGAGGTCGTAGCCGTGGATCGGGTTGCCGAGCTCGAGCATCACGTAGTTCGTGATGTCGACGAGCACCGAGATCGAGCGGATGCCGGCCAGCACGAGACGGGCGATCATCCACGGGGGCGTCGGAGCCGCGGCATCCACCCCGCGCACGATGCGCGCGACGAACTCGGTCGCGCCGACGTTGCCGCGGATCGGGGCGTCGTCGACGACCGCGACGGCGAAGCCGCCCTCGGGCTGCTCGAGCTCCGCCCACTCGCGCTCGCCCGGGTCGCGGAAGGCGCCACCGGTGGCGTGCGCGTACTCGCGGGCCACGCCCCGCAGGCTGAGCGCGTAGCCGCGGTCGGGGGTCACGTTGATCTCGACGGCGACGTCGTCCAGGCCGAGCAGGGCGATGGCGTCGGTGCCGACCGGCGCGTCGATGCCGAGATCGGCCAGGCGCAGGATGCCGCTGTGCTCATCGCCGAGCCCGAGCTCGCGCGCGGAGGCGATCATGCCGTCGGAGACATGGCCGTAGGTCTTGCGCGCGGCGATCGGGAACGGGCCGGGGAGGACGGCCCCCGGCAGCGTCACCACGACCTTGTCGCCGACGCCGAAGTTGTGGGCGCCGCACACGATGCCGCGCACCCCGCCGTTCGCCTCGCCCACGTCGACCTGGCACCAGTTGATCGTCTTGCCGTTCTTCTGGGGCTCACCGGTCAGCTCGAGCACCTGGCCGACCACGACGGGACCCGACACCTCGAAGCGGTGCACGTCCTCCTCTTCGAAGCCGACGGACACCAGAGACGCGAGGATGTCGTCGGGCGTCGCCTCCGGCGCCACATCGACGTATTCACGCAGCCACGAAAGCGGGACGCGCATCACACCACCATCCCGAACTGCTCGCTGAAACGGATATCGCCCTCGGCCATGTCGCGCATGTCCTGCACATCGCTGCGGAACATGAGCGCGCGCTCGACGCCGATGCCGAACGCGAAGCCGCTGTACACCTCGGGGTCGATCCCCGCCGCGCGCAGCACATTGGGGTTGACCATGCCGCAGCCGCCCCACTCGATCCAGCGGGCACCACCTTTGAAGGTGGGATGCCACAGGTCGAACTCGGCCGACGGCTCGGTGAACGGGAAGTAGTTGGTGCGCAGGCGCGTCTTCGCCTCGGCGCCGAAAAGCTGCCGCGCCAGGTGGTCGAGCGTGCCCTTCAGGTGCGCCATCGTGATGCCTTTGTCGACGACGAGGCCCTCGACCTGCGTGAACACCGGCAGGTGGGTCGCGTCGTACTCGTCGGTGCGGAACACACGACCGGGCGAGACGATGTAGATGGGCAGCTCGCGTGTGAGCATCGAGCGCATCTGCACGGGGCTCGTCTGCGTGCGCATCACCAGGTGGCGCTCGGGCGGATCGACGTAGAACGTGTCCTGCATCTGGCGCGCCGGGTGATCGGGGTCGAGGTTGAGCGCGTCGAAGTTGTACCACTCGTGCTCGAGCTCGGGACCCTCGGCGACCTCCCAGCCCATGCCGATGAAGATGTCGCCGATCTGCTCCTGCAGGAGGGTGAGGGGATGCCGCGCCCCCACGCGCGCGCGGGACGGCAGCGCCGTGACGTCCACCCGCTCCGCCTCCAGGCGCGCGGCGGTCTCGGCCGCCTCCAGCTCGCCCTCGCGGGTGATGAAGGCCTGGTTCACCCGACCGCGGGCCTGCCCGACGAGCTTGCCGAACTCGGCCTTGCGCTCGGGAGGCACGTCGCGCATGCGCGCGTTGAGCTTCGCCAGCGGCGAGCCCTCGGCGGAGTGCGCGGCGCGCGCGGCCTTCAGCGCGGCCGTGTCGGTCGCGCTCGCGACGGCGGCCAGTGCGGCCTGGACCGCGGCATCCACCGCCTCAGGGGTGATCTCAGAAACCTCGTTCGACACGAGAATCGAGTCTACCGGGGCCCCGAGGCGGCCCCGGACGGGTCACGCCTGACGGCCGTCGAACTTGCCGAGGCCGCGACGCACGGCGATGCGCTCGGTCGCGGTCGTCGGGTCAGCGCCGTCACCGGGGTCCAGGCGCGGCGCCTTCGGCGACCGCCGCGTCCGCCTCTCGACCCGGTACGCCACGTACGACAGCAGCAGACACAGCGCGACGTAGATCGACCCGCCGACGATGGCCGCGGGTACGAGCGGCGAACCGTACTGGATCTGCGTGCCCAGCAGCTTGATGACGTACAGGAGCTCGGGATAGGTGATGATGAAGCCGAGCGCCGTGTCCTTCAGCGCGACGACCAGCTGCGAGATGATGACCGGCATCATGGCCCGCACGGCCTGCGGCAGGAGGATCAGGCGCAGCACGCCGTTCTTGCGCAGGCCGATGGCATAGCCGGCCTCCTTCTGCCCACGCGGCAGCGATTCGACGCCGGCGCGGATCGCCTCGGCCAGCACCGAGCCGTTGTAGGCGATGAGCGCGACCACGACGGCCACGTAGGGGGTGACCTTGATGCCGACGGTCGGCAGACCGTAGTACATGAGCATCATGAAGATCAGGACGGGGATGGCCCGGAGGATCTCGACGATCCAGCCGACCGGCACACGGACCCACGCGTGGTCGGAGAGCCGCCCGACCGCCAGGATGAAGCCGAGGATGAGCGCGCCGACACCCGCGACGATGAACGCGGAGAGCGTGTGCCAGAGCCCCTCGAGGATGCGCACCCAGATGGTCGTGTAGCCGAAGATCGACCACTTCTGCGCGGTGAACTGGCCGGTGGCGTACAGCCGCCAGATGGTGAGGGCGATCAGCGCCACCACGACGAGGATCGTGACCACGCCGAGGATGCGGTTGCGCAGCCGGGCCCGGGGGCCGGGCACGTCGTACAGGACGGAGCTCATCGCTCGACCCTCCACTTCCGTTCGAGGACGCGTTGCAGCCACGCGAGCAGCAGGACGAGGACCACGAAGATCACCGCGATCAGCAGCAGCGTGAGCAGCTGGTTCTCACCGGTGACCATCGCCTGGAAGATGTTGTCCGCGGTCGCGGTGCGGTGCTCGCTCAGATATGCCGTGACCGAGCCGAGGTTGAGCACGGAGAAGCCCGCGGCGACCGTGGTGTTCTTGAGCAGCGCGATGAGCACGCTCATCATCGGCGGCACCACGGAGCGGAACGCCTGCGGCAGGACGACGAGCGTCATGACCTGGCCGAAGCCCAGGCCGAGTGCACGAGCGGCCTCGGCCTGCCCGACGGGCACGGTGTTCACGCCCGAGCGGATCGTCTCGGCGACGTACGTCGCCGTGTAGATGCCGAGCGCGACCGTCGCCAGGGCGATGGCGTTGATGCGCTGCCCCAGCAGGATCGGGATGCAGAACGCGAAGAAGAACATCACCAGCGTGAGCGGGGTGTTCCGGATCCAGTTCACGTACACGGTGCCGACCGCCCGCGCGATGGGCACCGGCGACACGCGCATGGCGCCGACGATGAACCCCAGCACGAGGGCTATCACGCCGCCGATGAAGAACAGGACCAGGGTCCCCTCGATGGCCTGCCACCACAGGTGCCCGACGTCGTCCATGTCGCCTCTCTTCCTGCCCGATCGTGAGTCGTGTGTGTCCCCGGAGGGGGCCGGGCGGCGGTGAGCCGCCGCCCGGCGTCACAGGATCAGCCGACCGGGTCGACCTTCGGCTGCTCGGCGGTCACGCCGGACTTGCCGAGGTTGTTGTCGAAGATCTTCTGCCAGATGTCGTGGCCGTCGGTCAGCGTGTCGTTGAGGAACGTCTGCAGCGCGGTGTCACCCTTCGTGATCCCGATGCCGTAGCGCTCCTCGCTGAACACGTCGCCGACGGTCTTGAGGTGGTCGGGGTCCTGGGCGGCGTAGCCGAGCAGGATCGCCTCGTCGGTGGTCACCGCATCGACCTGGCCCTGCAGGAGGTCCTGCACACAGGTCGAGTAGGTGTCGTATTCCTTGGTCTTGGCCGGGGTCTCGTCCTTGATCCGCTGGATCGAGGTCGAACCGGTCGCCGAGCAGACGACGTCGCTGCTGGTCAGCGAGTCCTTGCCGGTGATCGAGGTGTTGTCCTTGGCCACGAGCAGGCCTTGGCCGGTGACGAAGTAGGGCCCCGCGAAGGAGATGAGCTCCTTGCGCTTGTCGGTGATCGAGTACGTGCCGACGTAGAAATCGATGTCGCCGTTCACGATCGACTGCTCACGGTTGGCGGACGCGATCGGCTTGAAGTCGATCTTGTCCTCGCCGTAGCCGAGGGAGGCTGCCATCCACCGCGCGATGTCGATGTCGAAGCCGCTGCGGGTGTTGGTGGTGGTGTCGAGGTAGCCGAGACCAGGCTGGTCCTCCTTGACGCCGATCGTGACCTTGCCGGCCTTCTGGATGCGGTCGAAGGTCGGGCTGCCGGTGAGGCTCACGTCGGTCGCGACGGTCCAGGGTGTGCTGCTGTCGCCGTTGTCGCCGGCATTGCCGGTGTCGCCGGGCGTGCCGCTGTTGCACGCCGTGAGCGCGATGGCCGCGACGGCGGCGATGCTCAGGCTCGCGAGGATGCGTGTCTTGCGCATGTGTTTCTCCTTTGTGAGGGGTGCAGGTCAGTGGGTGAGGAGCTTCGAGAGGAAGTCCTTGGCGCGCGCCGACGTGGGGTTCGTGAAGAACTCCTCGGGCGTCGCCTCCTCGACGATCTGGCCGTCGGCCATGAACACGACGCGGTCGGCCGCCTTGCGGGCGAAGCCCATCTCGTGGGTGACGACGATCATCGTCATGCCCTCCTGGGCGAGCTCGACCATGACGTCGAGCACCTCGTTGATCATCTCCGGGTCGAGGGCGCTGGTCGGCTCGTCGAAGAGCATCACCTTCGGGTTCATGGCCAGCGCGCGGGCGATGGCCACGCGCTGCTGCTGCCCGCCGGAGAGCTGGCCGGGCAGTTTCTCGGCCTGCGCTCCGACGCCCACGCGCTCGAGCAGCGTACGCGCCTGCGCCTCGGCATCGGCCTTCTTCATCTTGCGGACCTTGATCGGGCCCAGCGTGACGTTGTCGAGGATCGTCAGGTGCGAGAAGAGGTTGAACGACTGGAACACCATGCCGACGTCGCTGCGCAGCTGGGCGAGGCCCTTGCCCTCCTTGGGCAGCTCGGCGCCGTCGATCGTGATCGTGCCGCTGGTGATGGTCTCGAGCCGGTTGATCGTGCGACACAGCGTCGACTTGCCGGAGCCGGACGGGCCGATCACGACGACGACCTCACCGCGGTTCACCGTGAGGTTGATGTCTTTGAGGGCCTGGAAATCGCCGTAGTGCTTCTGCACATCCGTGATGACAACGAGCGGATCACCGCGCCGAACAGAGATGTTCGACGTCTTCGGAGCCGCGTCTTCGGGGATCGTCATGCAGACAACCCTAAGCAACCGCTCAGGAAATCCGCGACTTCAGCGCGGGAGGTTTACCGATCCGTAACCGAGGCGCGCTGCGCGAAGGCCGTCTCGTACAGGCAGACGCTGGCCGCGGTGGCGAGGTTCAACGACTCGGCACGCCCGTAGATCGGCAGGCGCAGCGCCTGATCGGCGAGCTGGAAGGCATCGTCGTCGAGCCCCCGCGCCTCGTTGCCGAACAGCCAGGCGACCGGGCCGGCGAGCACACCCGATTCACGGGCCGCCAGCAGGTCGTCGCCCTTCACGTCGGCCGCCAGCACGCGCAGCCCGGCCGCACGCGCCGCCGTGACGGCATCCACCGCCTCGCCGCCCAGGGCGAGCGGCACGTGGAACAGCGAACCCGTCGTGGCGCGCACGACCTTCGGGTGGAACGGGTCGACGGTGCGTCCGGTCAGGATCACCGCATCGGCGCCGGCGGCGTCGGCGGCACGGATGATCGTGCCGAGGTTGCCGGGATCGCGCACCTGCTCGCAGATGGCGACGAGTCGGGGGGATGCCGCGAACACGTCGCGCATGCGCACGGGGAACTGCTGCGCCACCGCGATCACCCCCTGCGGGGTGACGGTGTCGGCCATGGCCCCGATGACCTGCTCGGTCGAAAAGACGACCTCGATGTCGGCGTCGGCGGCGCGTTCAGCGAGGTCGGTGTGCTTCTGCGCGGCCGTGGGCGTCACGAACAGCTCGACGATGCCGTCGGGCCGGCAGGTGAGCGCCTCGCGCACCGCCTGCGGCCCCTCGAGCAGGAAGAGCCCCGTCTCGTCGCGATGGCGACGCTTCACGAGCTTGGCGACGGTGCGCACACGGGCGGAACGGGGGTTCTCGAGCACCTGCCCAGTCTATGGGCGCAGGACGCACGAGAACGGGCGCCCCTGGAAACCAGGGACGCCCGTTCGAAAAGGATCAGCTCACGCCTTGGGGGCGTTCACGTTCTCCGGCAGCGCCTTCTTCGCGGTCTCGACGAGCGTCTTGAACGCGGCCTGGTCGTTGACGGCGAGGTCGGCCAGCATGCGGCGGTCGACCTGCACCTCGGCAAGGCGCAGACCCTGCATGAGGCGGTTGTAGGTCAGGCCGTTCTGGCGGCTCGCGGCGTTGATGCGCTGGATCCACAGGCGCCGGAAGTCGCCCTTGCGCTTGCGACGGTCGCGGTACGCGTAGACGAGCGAGTGGGTGACCTGCTCCTTCGCCTTGCGGTACAGACGCGAACGCTGACCCCGGTAACCGGAGGCGCGCTCGAGGATGACGCGACGCTTCTTGTGGGCGTTGACGGCCCGCTTGACTCTAGCCATTTCGTTTCGTTCCTAACGTGCAGACGGTGCGCTCAGCGCCCGAGGAGCTTCTTGACGTTCTTCGCGTTGGCCGGCGAGATCGTCTCGTCCTTGTTGAGCCGACGGGTGCGGCGGCTGGACTTGACCTCGAGGTTGTGGCGCATGCCCGACTGCTGCTTCATGATCTTTCCGCTGCCGGTGACCTTGAAGCGCTTCTTGGCGCCGGAGTTCGTCTTCTGCTTCGGCATGTCTCTTCCTTCGTTGTGCATCCCGCTGTCGCGGGAAGGGGTATCCCGCGCGGTGCGGGAGTGTGTGGGGCCTACTCGGCCGATTCCGCAGGAGTCTTCGTGGTCTCCGACGCGGCAGCCTTCGCCTGGCGGGCCGCCTGCTTGTTGGCGGCGCGCTGCGCGTTCTGCTCGGTCTTGACCTCGGACTTGTTCTTGTGCGGCGCGATCACCATGACCATGTTGCGACCGTCGATGCGCGGGTTCGACTCGACGGTGCCCAGCTCGGCGACGTCCTCGGCGAACTTCTTGAGCAGACGGACGCCCAGCTCGGGGCGCTGCTGCTCACGGCCGCGGAACAGGATCATGGCCTTGACCTTGTCGCCCGCCTGCAGGAAGCCCTCGGCGCGCTTGAGCTTGGTCGTGTAGTCGTGGGCCTCGATCTTCAGGCGGAAGCGGACCTCTTTGAGGACCGTGTTGGCCTGGTTGCGACGGGCTTCCTTCGCCTTCTGGGCGGCCTCGTACTTGTACTTGCCGTAATCCATGATCTTGACCACGGGCGGCTTCGAGTTGGGCGCGACCTCGACGAGATCGAGATCTGCCTCCTGAGCCAGACGCTGCGCAACCTGGATGGCGACGACGCCGACCTGCTCACCGTTGGGTCCGACGAGTCGGACCTCGGGGACGCGGATGCGCTCGTTGGTGCGGGGATCGCTGATGCGGAACTCCTCTTCGTGCGGTGGATGTCCGCGACGCAGGGTGCGTCACGGGCGGAGGCGCACTCCACCCGCACGATGCGTGACGCACCGGCTCCGCACCCTGGCTGCCGGTGAACCGGCGGAGTGCAACGACCCGGTAGCCTGGAACGGCAAGCGCGGGTGGGATGTGATCCTCTTTCGAACCGGGCGCAGAGCCCGGAACCCGCCTAGTTTATCAGAGAGAACGACGTGAACACGACAGCTGTGCCTTCGAACGAGGATGCCGCGCGCCAGGCGCGCTGGGAAGAGCAGGAGAAGCGCGCCGCAGCGGCGACCCGCGACATCGCGGATGTGCCCGCCGTGGAGGTCATCACGACCACCGCCGTGCACCTCATGAGCGCCGCGGCCGTCAAGCTGGGACTGGCCGACGACCCCGACGCGCAGCTCGACCTCGACGAGGCGCGCAAGCTCATCAACGCGCTGGCGGGTCTGATCACCGCCGGCGCGCCCGAGATCAGCAGCGCCCACGCCGCTCCCCTGCGCGACGGCCTGCGCTCGCTGCAGCTGGCGTTCCGCGAGGCGTCTCCGGTGCCCGATGCGATCGGCAAGGGACCCGGCGAGAAGTGGACCGGCCCGGTCTCGTGACGGTCAGCGACTGAGCTTCACGCTCAGCGAGTCGACGAGCGTGGCGATGCGGTCGTCGGCGGCCCACCGCCGGGCCAGACGGGCGAGCACGGCGTCGAGCTGCTCCTTGTCGAGGCCGTCCACCAGCTTCAGCCTGACGAGCAGCTCCGGCCCGCGCAGGCGGCCCGTGGGGTCGCCGTCGGCGACGGCGAGGTCGACGACGGCGAGCTCGCGCGCCACGCTCTCCTGGAGTCCTGTGAACACCTCAGCGCTGACGAAGCTCGGCTCCCACGGGATCTGCTGGGCGAGCGCCCACACGGCGGGCCGCCGCAGCACGTGCTCGGTCTCGGAGGCGGGGTCGATGACGATGAGGTCGGTCTCGTCGTCGACGGCGGCCAGAGCCGTGCGCACGCCCTCGACCGGGACGGGCCGGGCCGTGGCATCCCACCGCCCCATCGCCTGCACCGATGAGAACACCGGCAGAACGCGGCGGCCGTCGGGGGCGGCGACGGTGACGATCGAGAGCTCCTGCGTCTTGTCGACGGCAAGACCCGTCGGCCCGACCCCCTCGTCGCCCTTCTCGGCGACCAGAGGGATCAGCAGGCGCGCCTCACGGTAGGCCTCGACGACCGCGACACGGTCGCCCGTGCCGGCGACGAAGGCCGTCAGTGCCGCCAGCAGTGCGGGATCGGCCGACCCGTCGTCACCCGCGTGCGGATTGGTGCGGAACGACCGGCCGGCCCACGGCACCCCGGCCGAGTCGGTCACGTGCGGGTCGTGTCCGCAGGAGTCGTCAGTTGCGTGCGACATCCAGCGCCTCGGCGAGGGTGAACGCCCCCGCGTACAGGGCCTTGCCGATGATCGCGCCCTCGACGCCCAGAGGCACGAGCTCGCGCAGCGCCGTGATGTCATCGAGGCTCGACACGCCGCCGCTGGCGACGATCGGCTTGGGAGTGCGCTCGGTGAGCTGGCGGAGCAGGTCGAGGTTCGGGCCGCGAAGCGTGCCGTCCTTCGTGACGTCGGTGACGACGTACCGGCTGCAGCCGGCGTCTTCCAGACGCGCGAGGACGGTCCACAGGTCACCGCCCTCGCGGGTCCAGCCGCGCGCGGCGAGCGTGGTGCCGCGCACGTCGAGTCCGACCGCGATGGCGTCGCCGTAGCGGCGGATGACGTTGGCAGCCCACTCGGGGTTCTCCAACGCCGCGGTGCCGAGGTTGATGCGGGCGGCTCCCGAGTCGAGCGCGGCCTCGAGCGAGGCGTCATCGCGGATGCCGCCGGACAGCTCCACCTGGACGCCCTTGAGCTGGCGGATGACCTTGCGCAGCACGGCGGCGTTGCTGCCGCGCCCGAACGCCGCATCGAGGTCGACGAGGTGCACCCAGTCCGCGCCCTGACGGGCCCAGTCCACAGCGGCGTCGATCGGGTCGCCGTAGTCGGTCTCGCTCCCTGCCTCGCCCTGGGTGAGGCGGACGGCCTTGCCGTCGGCCACGTCGACGGCGGGCAGGAGGATCAATTCGGGCGTGGCGGCGAAATCACTGGGCACGAGGTCACAGAGTAGCCCGGGGCAGGCTGTCGATCCAATTCGAGAGCAGGCGGATGCCCGCCTCGCCCGACTTCTCGGGGTGGAACTGCGTGGCTGCCAGCGGTCCGTTCTCGACCGCGGCCAGGAACGGCGCGGCCCCGTAGTCGCACCAGGTCAGGATCGGCTCGGGGAACGGCGGCTGCACCTGCAGGTTCCACTGCGTCGCGCCGTAGCTGTGCACGAAGTAGAACCGCTCGTCCTCGATGCCGGCGAACAGGCGGCTGCCGGCATCCGGGCGGACCGTGTTCCAGCCCATGTGCGGCAGCAGCGGTGCGTCGAGCTCGGTGACGACGCCCGGCCACTCCCCCAGCCCCTCGGTGTCGACGCCGCGTTCGACACCGCGCCCGAAGAGCACCTGCATGCCCACGCAGATGCCGAGCACCGGCCGGCCACCGGCCAGACGCCGGTCGATGAGTTCGTCGCCGCGGATGTCGCGCAGCGCCTTCATGACGGCCGCGAACGCACCCACCCCGGGCACGACGAGTCCGTCGGCGTCGTGCACGAGCCGGCGGTCGGCCGTCAGCCGCGCGTCGGCGCCCGCCGCCTCCAGCGCCTTCACCGCCGAGTGGACGTTCCCCGACCCGTAGTCGAGGACGGCCACGAGCGGCTTGGCCGTCACAGGGCGCCCTTCGTGCTCGGGATGCCGTGCACGAGCGGGTCGAGGGCCTTGGCCTGACGGAACGCGCGTGCGAACGCCTTGAACTCGGCCTCGGCGATGTGGTGCGGGTCACGGCCGGACAGGACGCGCACGTGTGTGGTGAGCCCAGCGTGGAACGTGATCGCCTCGAACGAGTGCCGCACGAGCGAGCCCGTGAAGTGGCCGCCGATGAGGTGCAGCTCGAACCCTGCGGGCTCGCCCTCGTGGACGAGGAACGGACGCCCGCTGATGTCGACGACGGCCTGCGCGAGCGCCTCATCGAGCGGGACCAGGGCGTCGCCGAAGCGCGAGATACCGGCCTTGTCGCCGAGCGCCTCGCGGATCGCGTCGCCCAGCACGATCGACACGTCCTCGACGGTGTGGTGCGCGTCGATGTGGGTGTCGCCCGACGCCCGCACGGTCAGGTCGGTCAGCGAGTGCTTCGCGAAGGCCGTGAGCAGGTGGTCGAAGAACGGCACGCTCGTGTCGATGCGTGCGAGGCCCGTGCCGTCGAGGTCGAGCTCGAGCTCGACCGACGACTCGCTCGTCGAGCGGGAGCGGGAGGCGGTGCGGGACGCGGCGGTCGTCATGACGCCGAGTCTATCGACGCGAGCGCATCGAGGAACGCGCTGGTCTCCTCCTCGGTCCCCGCGCTGACGCGCAGGCTGCGCGGCAGCCCGACGTCGCGCACGAGCACGCCGCGGTCGAGCAGCGCCTGCCACGTCGCCGTCGGCTCATCGACTCCGCCGAACAGCACGAAGTTCGTCCACGACTCGTACGGCTTGTACCCCAGCGCCTCGAGCGTGGCCGAGATGCGGTCGCGCTGCGCGACGATGTCGTCGACCGTCGCGAGCATCGTCGGCGCGTGCCGCAGCGCCGCCAGCGCCGCCGCCTGCGTCAGCGCGCTGAGGTGGTAGGGCAGGCGCACGAGACGCAGCGCGTCGATGACGGCGGGGTCGGCGGCGAGATAGCCGACGCGCGCGCCCGCGAAGGCGAACGCCTTGCTCATCGTGCGCGAGACGACGAGACGCTCGCGGCCGGGCAACAGGGTCAGCGCCGAGCGCTCGTCACGCGGTGCGAACTCCCAGTACGCCTCGTCGACCACCACGATCCCGTCGGTCGCGTCGTACACCCGCTCGATGACGTCGATGGGCAGGGGCGTACCAGTGGGATTGTTCGGCGAGCACAGCAGGACGACATCGGGGTGCGCCTCGGCGACCTGCCCCGCCGCCGCCTCCGCGTCGAGCGTGTAGTCGACCCCGCGGACGCCGGCCACCCACGCGCTGCCCGTGCCACGCGCCAGAAGCGGGTACATCGAGTAGGTCGGGGCGAAGCCGAACACCGTGCGCCCCGGGCCGCCGAACGCCTGCAGCACCTGCTGCAGCACCTCGTTCGAGCCGTTCGCGGCCCAGAGCTGGTCGCGCGTCAGTCCGTGGCCGAGGTACTCGGCGAAGGCCTCACGCAGCTGGGTGAACTCGCGGTCGGGATAGCGGTTCACGTCGCGGAGAGCCAGGGCGACCCCGTCGAGGATGTCGTCGGCCACCTCTTTGGGGACCGGATGGGTGTTCTCGTTCACGTTCAGCGCCACGGGCACGCGGGCCTGCGGCGCACCGTAGGGGCTCATGCCGCGCAGATCGTCACGAATGGGCAAGTCGTCTAATCGAGGGCTCACCGCTCCATCGTAGGACCGCACTCGGTGTTCAGCCGGCCGGGGCGTAATCCGCGGGAATCGACAGAACCTCACCGGGCGTGACCGTGACGCCCTCGAGCGCGTTCAGCCGCACGATCGCGTCGACGACATCGCGCGGGTCCGCGTGCGGGGCGAGCCGCTCGGCGATGCCCCACAGGGAGTCGCCGGCCGACACCGTGACGGTGGCGAAGGACCCGGCCGGCGCACCGGCGTCGCGCGAGGCGACCGCGGCGCCTCCACTGATCGCCGCCGCGGCGATGGCCGCGGCGATCGGCAGCGCGACGAGCGCCGCGAGCACGCGCCGCCCGCGATGCGTGAGACGCAGGCGTGTGACGGGCTGTGCCGTCGGGGCGATCGTGACCATGGGGTCCTCCTGGATGCTGTGAAGAGATTCGGTTCGGGAGCCCGGCCGGGGGCATCCCGTACCGAACCTCTCTTCCGAACCTAGTTTCGATGTTGTAGTCTGTCAAGTGGAATCGGAATGCGAATCCGGATCGAAGACGACACGCCCTCGGGGTGCCGCCGATCCGTCCCGGAAGCGGATACCGTTTCGATGAGGACACCTCACCACGGACCTCCGACATTCGAAGAAGCTGCATCCGCGGCGGGAACGGGAGCTGACATGGGCGACGCATCGCAGGACGCCACGACACCGGCGCCGCAGGTGCCGAGAATGCGCCGACAGACACGACGCAGGAAGAGCCTGAGCGACAAGCAGATGGCCATCCTCGAGGTGATCCAGCAGTCGATCACCCGGCACGGCTATCCGCCGAGCATGCGCGAGATCGGCGACGCCGTCGGGCTCAAGTCGCTCTCGAGCGTGACGCATCAGCTCAACCAGCTCGAACTGAGCGGCTACCTGCGGCGCGACGCGGGCAAGACGCGCGCGATGGAGATCCTCATCGACCTGCCCGGCTCGTCGGCGGAGAACCCCGCCGACTCGGCCCCCGCCGTGGGCGATGCCGCGCTCGTTCCGCTGGTCGGCCAGATCGCCGCGGGTGTGCCGATCACCGCCGAGCAGCAGGTGGAGGAGATCTTCCCGCTCCCCCGCCAGCTCGTGGGCAAGGGCGAGCTGTTCATGCTCAAGGTGCAGGGCGAGTCGATGATCGACGCGGCCATCTGCGACGGCGACTGGGTCGTGGTGCGCGCGCAGAACACCGCCGACAACGGCGAGATCGTCGCCGCGATGCTCGACGGCGAGGCGACGGTGAAGATGTTCCGTCAGCGCGACGGCCACACGTGGCTGCTCCCCCGCAACTCCGCGTTCGAGCCGATCCTCGGCGACGAGGCCGTCGTCCTCGGCAAGGTCGTGGCGGTGCTGCGCGCCGTGTGAGTGCGTGTCGAGCATGACGAAGGGCCCCGGGGAGACACCCGGGGCCCTTCGTCATGTCGTCAGACGCTCTGCACGAGACGTCCCTCGCGCACGCGCTCGGTCGCGGCGACCAGGTTGCCCAGTGCCGCCACCGTCTCCGGGTAGGCCCGCGTCTTCAGACCGCAGTCGGGGTTGACCCACACGCGGCGCACCGGGATCGAATCGACCGCCTGCTCGAGCAGATCGACGATCTCGTCGACCTGGGGCACGCGCGGCGAGTGGATGTCGTACACGCCGGGACCGATGCCGCGCGAGAAGCCCGACTCGGCAATGTCGGCGATGACCTCGCCGCGGCTGCGCGCCGCCTCGATCGAGGTGACGTCGGCATCGAGCGCGGCGATCGCGTCGATGACCACGCCGAACTCCGAGTAGCACAGGTGCGTGTGCACCTGGGTCGCGGCATCCGCCCCCGCCGTCGCCAGGCGGAACGAGGCCACCGACCAGTCGAGGTAGGCGGGCTGGTCGGCCTTCTTCAGCGGCAGCAGCTCGCGCAGCGCGGGCTCGTCCACCTGGATGATCCGGATGCCCGCCTCCTCGAGGTCGGCGATCTCGTCGCGCAGCGCCAGCGCCACCTGGTTCGCCGTCGTGGCCAGCGGCTGGTCGTCACGCACGAACGACCACGCCAGGATCGTCACGGGTCCGGTGAGCATGCCCTTGACCGGCTTCTCGGTCAGCGCCTGCGCGAACTGCGCCCAGCGGACCGTGATGGGCTCGGGACGCGACACGTCGCCCCAGAGGATCGACGGGCGCGTGGCGCGCGAGCCGTACGACTGCACCCACCCGTTGCGGGTGACGGCGAAGCCGTCGAGGTGCTCGGCGAAGTACTGCACCATGTCGTTGCGCTCGGGCTCGCCGTGCACGAGCACGTCGAGACCCAGCTCCTCCTGCAGGCCGATCACCGAGGTGATCTCGAGCCGCAGCACGTCCTCGTAGTCGGACGTCGAGAGCTCGCCGCGGTCGTGCGCCGCACGCGCCTTGCGGATGTCGCCGGTCTGCGGGAACGATCCGATGGTGGTCGTGGGCAGCAGCGGGAGGCCGAGGGCCTCCTGCGCGGCATCCCGCTCGTCCTGCGGCCCGCGCGAGAACGCCTCCTCGTCGAGGGCGGCGGCACGCGGTCGCACCGCGCCGTCGTGCACGCCGTCGGCGGCGGCGCGATCGGTCAGCGCTTCGGTCGCGGCCGTCAGGTCGGCCTCCACGGCGGCGCGCCCCTCGACGAGTCCGCGGGCGAGCGCCACGACCTGCCCGACCTTCTGGTCGGCGAAGGCGAGCCAGCTGCGCAGGCGCGCGTCGAGGTCCGACTCGTCGTCGACGTCGTGCGGCACGTGCTGCAGCGACGTGGAGGTGCCGACGGCGACGGATGCCGCGCCCAGCCCCTGCAGCCGCTCGAGCTTCTCCCAGGCGGCGGCGAGGTCGCCGCGCCAGATGTTGCGGCCCTCGATGACACCGCCGACGAGCGTCTTCGACTCCAGGCCCGGCACGGCGGCGGGGACGCCACCGCGGGTGAGGTCGACGGCGACGGCCTCGATCGGGGCGGCGGCCAGCACCCGCCAGCTCTCGTCCGACAGCTGCGCATACCCGGCGGCGACCACGATGCTCGGGCGGCTCTGCGCGGCACCGAGCACCGCGTAGGCGCGCTCCGCGACCGCCGCAAGCTCGGCGGGGGCGACATCCAGCGACTCGCTCACCAGAGCGGGCTCGTCCAGCTGCACCCACTCGGCGCCGGCGGCACGCAGCGCCGCGAGCAGCTCGACGTAGACCGGCAGCAGGTCTTCAAGCCGGTCCAGCGGCACGAAGCCCTCGGGCGCACCGTCGGCGGGCTTCGACAGAGCCAGGAAGGTCACAGGACCCACGACGATCGGACGGGTCGTGACGTTGTCGGCACGGGCCTCGGCGACCTGCTGCGCGAAGCGGTCGCTCGTCAGCGCGAAGGCGGTGTCGGGCGCGATCTCGGGCACGAGGTAGTGGTAGTTCGTGTCGAACCACTTGGTCATCTCGAGCGGCGTGCGCTCGGCGTCACCGCGGGCGGCGGCGAAGTAGGCGCGCAGGCCGATCGATCCGTCGGCCTCGCGCAGGTCGGCGAAGCGTGCCGGCAGCGCGCCGAACGCGGCGGCCGCGTCGAGCACCTGGTCGTAGTACGAGAACGACTCGGGGATCGACGAGTCGTCACGCCCGAGTCCCAGCGACGCGAGGCGTTCGCGGGTGGCACGGCGCAGGTCGGCGGCGGTCTGCTCGAGCGCGGCCTCGTCGAGCGCGCCCGCCCAGTGCGCCTCGACGGCGCGCTTGAGCTCACGGCGGCGGCCGATGCGGGGGTAGCCGAGGATCGTCCCGGCGGGGAATGCGGTCATCGTGCGGTCTCCTTCTGGATGGGGGTGAGTATCCCGGCCTCGTCGAGCACGGCCAGGACGGTCTGATGGTTGTTGAACGCGTACAGGTGCACGCCGGGGGCGCCGCCGGCGACGACGTCGGCGGCCAGCCGGGCGGCGTAGGCGATGCCGATGGCACGCTGCCGCTCGGGGTCGGGCTCGATCTGCAGGGCGATCGACAGCTCGGCCGGGACCTCCTGCCCCGACAGCTCGAGCACGCGGGCCAGTCGCCGGGGCGAGGTGACCGGCATGATGCCCGGCAGGATCGGGATCGTCACGCCGGCCGCGCGGCACCGGTCGACGAAGCACAGGAAATCGTCGGCGTGGAAGAACAGCTGGGTGATGGCGAACGTCGCCCCCGCCGCCTGCTTGGCCAGCAGCGCATCGATGTGCTCACGGGGATGCCGCGACCGCGGGTGCCCGTGGGGGAACGCCGCGACGGCGATCTCGACGTGCTCGCCGGGAACGACCCGTGCGGCTCGCGGCAGACCGCGTATGCCCGCCTCGGCATACGGCGCGCGCTCGGCCTGCACCCGGTCGATGAGCTGCACGAGCTGGGCGGCAGACTCGAGGTCACCGAGGAAGGGATCGCCCTCGACGGAGCCCTCCGGCGGGTCTCCCCGCAGGGCGAGGAAGCTGCGGATACCGGCATCCAGGAACTCCCGGATGAGACGGGCGGCGCCGGCGTAGGTATTGCCGACGCAGGTCAGATGCGCGAGCGGCTCGACGTCGGTGTGGGCGCGCAGGTACTTCAGGACCTCCAGCGACGGACCGCCGGTCGACCCGCCCGCACCGTAGGTCACGGAGATGAACCGGGGCCCGGCGGCGGCGAGCCGCTGGAGCGTGTCGTGCAGGGCGACGGTGGACGCCGGGGTGCGCGGCGGATAGACCTCGAAGGAGAACGGCACGACACCCGAAGGGCGCTGCAGGTCGTCGGCGAGGGTCATGGTGCTTCCTGTTCGATGGGCAAGTGCGAAAGGGCCGGTCGGCCGCCACCGCGCGCGATGGCGCGGTGTGTGCGGGCGGGTGCCGGGCTCGGCTGTCGCTCCTGCCCGGGAAGCCCGGGCGACGATGGATCCACCGTAAGCGGTCGGCCGCCCCGCGTCACGCGGTGTGACGGACTGTTTCGAGGTCCATATCCACAGAGGTATATGCCCGTAGCCACGCGCATCCGCGCCCCACAACGCATGTCTCCGGCTAGCGTGGGGGCATGTCCGCCACCCTCCCCTACGGCAGCTGGCCGTCGCCGGTCACCGCCGAGATCGCCGCCTCATCCGCTCCGCGCATCGACGGGGCGCGCTTCGTCGGCGAGGACGTCTGGTGGGGCGAATCCGTGCCCGCCGAGGGTGGACGGATGACCGTGCGCTCGCGACGCCTCGGAGTGTTCCTGCCCGCTCCCTGGAACGTCGGCTCGCGCGTGCACGAGTACGGCGGCGGCGCGTGGACGGCATCCGACGACGGACGCCTCTTCTTCGTCGAGAAGAGCGACCAGACGGTGTGGGAGCACACGCCGGGCGGCGCTCCGCGGCGGCTGACCCCTCCCGACGCCGGCGAGCGCTTCGGCGGACTGAGCTGGCAGCACGGACGGCTGCTGGCCGTGCGCGAGACGCACCGTGACGCGCACGTCACCCATGACATCGCCGAGATCGTCCCCGGCGGCGCCGTGCGCTCCCTGACCGCGGGCAGCGACTTCGTCGCGCATCCCGCGCTCTCCCCCGACGGCGAGCGGCTCGCCTGGATCGCCTGGGACCACCCCGACATGCCGTGGGACCGCGCGCGGCTGCGCGTCGGCCGGATCGGAGCGCACGGTGTGACCGACCCGGTGACGATCGCGGGCGGGGGCAGCTCACCGGTGCAGCCGGTGTGGGTCGATCCCGACGCGCTGGTGTACGCGGACGACCCCGCCGGACGCTGGAACCTCTGGCGCGTGCAGGTCTCGGCCGACCTCGATCCGCGCCCGGTCGCACCCGCCGATGCCGACACCGGCGGCCCGGTCTGGGTGCTCGGCACGCGCTGGTTCCAGCCCGTCGACGGCGGGAGGATCGTCGCCGTGCGCACGAACGGCGGCGATGAGCTCGTGGTCGTCGACGAGGCCACGGGCGCGGCATCCCCCCTCTCCGTCGACATCACCGCGAACGCGTCGGTCGAAGACGCCCGGGGGCATCGCGTGCTGGTCACCGGCACGGGGCTCGCCGGCACGCCGGCGGCGTGGCAGGTCGACGTCGACGAGCCGTCGCGCACCGAACGGATCGCCGGCGGACAGCCCGCCTGGGGCCCCGAGTGGACGCCGCGTCCTCGCGCGGCGACGTTCCCGGGCCCGCACGGCGACGTGCACGCCTATGACTATCCGCCGACGAGCCCGCAGACGGCCGGACCGGAGGGCGAGCTGCCCCCGTACCTCGTGTTCGTGCACGGCGGTCCCACCTCGCACACGGCGCCCGCGGCATCCGCCAAGATCACCTACTTCACGAGCCGCGGCATCGGGGTGCTCGATGTGAACTACGGCGGGTCGACGGGCTATGGTCGCGCGTACCGCGAGCGGTTGCGCGGGCAGTGGGGAGTGGTCGACGTCGAGGACGTGGCCGCGGCCGCGGCGGGTCTCGCCGCCGAAGGGCGGGTGGATGCCGCACGCCTGGCGATCGAGGGAGGGTCGGCCGGCGGCTGGACGGTTCTCGCCGCGCTCACGAACACCGACGCGTTCGCAGCGGGGATCTCCCGCTACGGCGTGGGCGACGCGCGGGCGCTGGCCGCCGACACGCACGATTTCGAGTCGCGCTACCTGGACGGTCTGATCGGCCCGCTGCCCGAGGCCGAGGACGTCTATCTCGAGCGGTCACCGCTCTCGCACCCCGAGCGCTTCCGCGTTCCGGTGCTGCTGCTGCAGGGCGCCGACGACCCGGTCGTGCCGCCGAGCCAGGCGGAGGCGATCCGCGCGGCGTTGGCCGAGCGCGGCGTCCCGCATGCATACATGCTCTACGAGGGTGAGGCGCACGGCTTCCGCAGGCCCGAGACCACGATCGACGTCCTGCGCCGTGAGCTGGCCTTCCTCGGGGCGGTGTTCGGATTCACCCCGGCGGATGTGGAGCCGCTGGCCCTGAGCTGACGGCGCCGGTCAGCGCGCGACCAGGAACGGTGCGAGCTGCGCGGCGAGGTGCGCGCCCACGCGGGCGTGCAGGAACGTGCCGCCCTCCTCGTGCGCCTGCTCGAGGATGATGCCCGTCTCGTGCACGGCCGAGACGAGGTCGCCCCGGTCATAGGGCACGAGGACGGTCACGTCGGCAGCGGGCAGGGGCAGCGTCTGCTCGACGACCTCACGCAATTCGTCGATGCCCGCGCCCGTGCGGCTCGACACGAACAGCGCCGTGGGCTCCAGGCCGCGCAGCAGCAGCCGCGCGTCGTCGTCGATGAGGTCAGCCTTGTTGAAGACGACGATCTCGGGGATGTCGCGCCCGCCCACGTCGCCGATGACGTCGCGTACCGTCGCCAGCTGGGCGGCGGGGTCGGGATGCGACGCGTCGACGACGTGCAGGATCACATCGGCGTCGGCGACCTCTTCGAGCGTCGAGCGGAAGGCCTCGACGAGCTGGTGCGGCAGGTTGCGCACGAACCCGACCGTGTCGGTGAGCGTGTAGATGCGGCCGTCGACGGTCTCGGACCGGCGCACCGTGGCATCCAGCGTCGCGAACAGCGCGTTCTCGACGAGCACCCCCGCGCTGGTCAGTCGGTTCAGCAGCGATGACTTGCCCGCGTTCGTGTACCCGGCGATCGCGACCGACGGCACGGTGTGGCGCTTGCGCTCCGCGCGCTTGGCCTCGCGGGCCGGGCCGAACTCCTTGATCTGCCGGCGCAGCAGCGCCATGCGCGTGCGGATGCGCCGGCGATCGAGTTCGATCTTGGTCTCGCCGGGGCCGCGCGAGCCCATGCCCGCTCCCCCGGCGCCGACCTGGCCACCGGCCTGCCGGCTCATCGAGTCGCCCCAGCCGCGCAGGCGCGGCAGCAGGTACTCGAGCTGGGCGAGCTCGACCTGCGCCTTGCCCTCGCGGCTCTTGGCGTGCTGGCTGAAGATATCGAGGATCACCGTCGTGCGGTCGATCACCTTGACCTTGACGACGTCTTCGAGCGCACGGCGCTGGCTGGGCGCGAGCTCGGTGTCGGCGATCACGGTGTCGGCGCCCAGCGCCGCCACGACATCGCGAAGCTCCTGCGCCTTGCCCCGGCCGACGTAGGTCGCCGGGTCGGGATGCGGACGCCGCTGCAGCATGCCGTCGAGCACGACCGCGCCCGCGGTCTCGGCGAGGGCTGCGAGCTCGCGCAGCGAGTTCTCGGCGTCTTCGGTCTCGCCCTGCGCGTGCACGCCGACGAGCACGACGTTCTCCAGTCGCAGCTGGCGGTACTCGACCTCGGTGACGTCTTCGAGCTCGGTCGACAGGCCGGGTACGCGGCGGAGGGCCGCGCGTTCCTCGCGATCCCACTGCTCGCCGTCGGTGTCGCCGCCCGCGGCGGTCGCGGCGTCCTGCAGCGCCTGCGCGGCACCGAAGACACGCACACCGGAGTGCGCGTCGGCGCGCGCCAGCACGCGGTCGACGGGGTCCGGCGTGGTCTCATCCATTCGATCAACTCTAGTCTCCGGCACGGGGCCTCCTTCCACTACGCTGAAGCATCATGAGCGGTGACCACTACTTCAGCGCGTCGCCCGCAAGTGCCGAGAATCTCCGCACGATCACGGTCCACCTGGCCGGTCGAGACATCGAGGTCACGACCGCCGGCGGGGTGTTCAGTCCCGACCGCGTCGATCCGGGTACCCAGGTGCTGCTGGCGAACACGCCTCCGCCGCCGCCCGGCGGCGACATCCTCGACCTCGGTTGCGGCTGGGGCCCGATTTCGCTGAGCATCGCGATGCAGTCTCCGCACGCGACGGTCTGGGCGGTCGACGTCAACGAACGCTCTCTCGATCTCGTCCGCCGCAATGCCACCTCTCTCGGCCTCGACAACATCAACGCCGTGCTGCCCGACGATGTTCCCGCCGATGTGGTGTTCCGCGGCATCCGTTCGAATCCCCCCATCCGGGTGGGAAAGAACGTCCTGCACGACATGCTGCTGCATTGGCTGCCGCGGCTGGACGAGAGCAGCGACGCGTGGCTCGTCGTGCAGCGCAACCTCGGCTCGGATTCGCTGCAGCGCTGGCTCGCCGCGACGCTCGACCGCACCTTCAGCGTGCATCGGGCCGCCACGGGACGCGGGTATCGCGTGCTGAAGGTGCGCCGCCACGGCACGCCGATGACGGAGCCGATCGAGCTGCCGTAGCGCGCACGCCCTACACCGACTCGAGCGCTGCGCGAGTGGCACCGAGAGCCGCTCGCGTGTCGTCGACCCGCACGCGCGGTGCACCGAGCCGCGACCGCTCGAGCAGCACTGCGCCCAGATGCCGTGCCTCGTAGACGAGCGAGCGGGCAGCGGCCTCGTGGCCGGTGGGCTCGAGGGCGCCATAGCCCTCGCAGAAGGCGTCACGATCCGGCCGGTCGAGTCGATGCGCCATCCGGATCGTCCAGTCCGCGGCCGGGTCGCCCCACCAGGCGCGATCGAAGTCGACGGCTCCGGTGATGATCGGCGGCGCGGAGGCGTCCGGATCCACGAGCAGGTTCGGCGTCCACAGATCGCCCGCAAGCAGACGGGGAGTCGGCGCGCGGTCGAAGACCTCGGCGTGTGCGTCGACCCAGGCCGTGACAGCGGTGAGGTCGCGGTCATCGAGCCCCAGCGACCGGCAGTCCGCCGCGATGGCGTCGAGCGATTCGACGACCGCCCCGGCGAGACGGGCGTGGGTCGCGCCGAGCACCGCGCCGAACCCGGGCCCCTCGAGCGCGTGCACCTCGCGGGTGATCCGGCCGAGCTGCGTGTAGAAGGCGGCGTGCGCGCGTGTCGACAGCCGGCGCAGCACGGGGATCGCGGGCTCGCCGTCCACCACGGTCTGAAGCGCGTAGGCGCGGTCGAGGACAGCCCGCGTCCCGTCGTACGCGATCGTCTGCGGCACGCCGACCGACAGATCGGCCAGCAACGGGAGCACCGCGACCTCGTTCTCCAGGAGCCGCGATTCGCTGTGCAGCTCATGAGCCGCCGGCGGGCCCGCGCGCAGCACGAGGCGGGAGTGTTCGCAGCCGTCGAGCTCCACGAGGTAGGTGAGGTTGTAGAGACCGCCGTGCAGTTCGCGCCACGACCGCAGGTGCACGTCACCCCCGAGCGCCGCCGTCACCATACGACGCATGACGTCGTCGGAGAGCCGTGCGTAGAAGACGTCCGAGCGCGTCACCGTGCGCCTCCCCCACGCGCAGCCCGTCAGGCCAGCGCGATCTCCCCCGAGAACACGAGCTGCGCGGGACCGGAGAGCAGCACGTGGTCGCCGACGATGCGGACTCCCAGCGTGCCGCCGGGCACCTCGACCCGCCAGCCGTCGGGCGAGGAGGCGCCGGCCCACTCGTGCACGGCGAGGGCCGCGGCGCTGACGCCGGTGCCGCAGCTGAGGGTCTCGCCGACACCGCGCTCGAACACGCGCATGCGCACCCGTCCGGTGCCGTCGACCACGAGCGGGTCGCCGGGCACGACGAACTCGACGTTGGCGCCGGCCGGCGGTGCCGGGTCGAGGATCGGGATGGCCGTGAGGTCGAGCCCGTCGAGCTCGGCGTCGCTGGAGAGCGCGACCACCACGTGCGGGTTGCCGACGTCCACGCCCAGCCCAGGCCGCGCGACATCGAGCCCGCGGGCCCGCACGAGCACGTCACCCGATTCGACGCGGAACACACCAAGGTCGACCTCGTAGCCCAGGTCGCTGCGGGTCATGCGCAGGGGGCCGTTGCGGGTGCCGATGAGGATCTCGCCGTTCTCGGGCAGCTGCGCCAGGCCGGTCTTCAGCAGATAGTGCAGGAAGACGCGGATGCCGTTGCCGCACATCTCCGAGATCGACCCGTCGGCGTTGCGGTAGTCCATGAACCACTCGGCGCCGGCGGCTGCGGCATCCGTCCCCGCCGCGATCGCCGCGGATCGCACGACCCGCAGCATCCCGTCGCCGCCGATCCCGAACCGACGGTCGCACAGCGCCGCCACCTGATCGGCCGAGAGGTCGAGCGCGCCGTCGGCGTCGGGCACGATGACGAAGTCGTTGCCGGTGCCGTGGCCCTTGGTGAAGGAGATCGTGGTGGTCATCGGGACCATCCTACGGGCGGGTCAGGATCGCAGAACCCGGTACCGCCCGCACAGGAACGCCCCGTTGCGCGCCGCCTCGAGCAGTTCGAGGTCGAGCGGGCGCGGCAACAGCGGAGCACCCGCGCCGAGCGTGACCGGCGCGTACTGCACCCAGACCTCGTCGAGGAGCCCGGCATCGGCGAACTGGCCGGCCAGGTCTCCCCCGCCGACCACCCACAGGTCGTCGTCGCCGGCGGCTTCGGTCATCGCGGCGTGCACCGGGCGCACGTCGCCCCGCGCGAAGCGGACGTCGGCGCCCTCGGCCACCGGCAGCTGGCGATGCGTGAAGACCCAGGTCGGCTGCGTGTACGGCCAGGGCCCGTCGTTGTGCGCGAGGATCCACTCGTACGTGGTCGCCCCCATGGCGATCGCGCCGATGCCCGCGATGAATCCGCCGTAGTTCATCGGCCCGTTCTCGTCGATGCTCTGCTTCATGAGCCAGTCGAGTGAGTGGTCGGTCGTCGTGAGGAACCCGTCGAGGCTCGATGCCGTGTAGTAGTGGGTGACCATCACCCCAGCATCGCGTCGGCCACCGACATCGTCACGCGTCGGCGATGAGCCGCTTGCCGGTCGCCCAGGTGTCGAAGCTCGCGTAGCCGAGTGCGTCGTAGAAGCCACGGGCCGCAGCGTTCTCGGGCCGCACCATGAGCTGCACCTTGGGGCATCCCGACGCCAGCAGCAGTCGCTCGGCCTTGGCGACGAGTGCACGGCCGATCCCCTCGCCGCGCCGGGCGGAGGCCAGGTAGTACAGCCACCCGCGGTGCCCGTCGTAGCCCGCCATGACACTGCCGACGACCTGGTCGCCGTCGACGGCCACGAGGAACAGCTCGGGCTGCACGGCGAGCTTGCGCTCGATGTCTTTACGCGGGTCGTTCCAGGGGCGGGTGAGCCCCGCCTCCTCCCAGAGCGCGACGACGGGGTCGGTGTCGCATGTGCGAAACGCGCGGATCGTGAAGCTCACTCCGCGATTCTGCCACGCGCGAAGCGGCCCAACGCGGCAGCGTAAAGACCGTTGTCGCCGCGGGTCGCGTCCGACACCACCAGGCAGCGAGGCGACGCCGTCCACGACCAGTCGCCGCGCAGAGGAAGCACGACGACCGACTCGAGGCCCGCCTCCCACGCCTTCCGCAGAGCGGGCACGACCTGGCGTTCGGGCTCTTCGTCCAGCGGCGGAAGCGACACCGGCGTCCGGTCTGTGATCCACCGCTCCAGGGCCGCTTCGTCGAGCCCATCGGCGCCGAACTGCGCGCGCCACGACGGCGCGCGCACGCCGCGCGGCTCATTCCGCAGCACGTCCCAGTCCCGGTGCCACGCCTCGCGCCACCGTTCGCTCCACGCCTCCGCGCTCGCCTGCGCGGGGAGCCGCGATGAGCCCTGGGCGGGTGCGGGGTCCACCTCCGGCAGATCGGCCGCCAGATCCCACGCGCTGCGCACGAACAGCATTTCCAGCAGGAATCGGTCTCCCACATCGACCGACACGGTCATGCCGGGTGGCCACTGGTTGCGCCAACTCTTCACAGCCGCAATCTAGCGCCGGGTCGCGGCATCCGCTCCCGGCTCGACCCACCGCAGACCCGCATAGCGCTTGAACCACGACACCTGCCGACGCGCGTAGCGGCGCGTGAGCGCCTGCGTCTCGGCGATCGCGTCGGCCTCGGTCTTCTCGCCCTTCAGCTGTGCGAGCGCCTGCGCGTAGCCGATCGCGCGAGGAGCGGTCGTGCCGCGTTCCAGGCCCGCCTCGCGCAACTGCGCGACCTCGTCGAGCAGGCCGTCGCGCCACATCTGGACGACGCGCTCATCGAGCCGCGGCACGAGCGCGGCACGCTCGACGTGCGTGCCGATCAGGCGGGTGTCGGGATGCCAGAGCACAGGCTCGTCCGGCAGTGCGGCGCCATGCGTGGCCTCGCCCTGTGCGAGCACCTCGAGCGCCCGGACGATGCGGCGCCCGTTGCGAGGGTCCATCTTGGCGGCCGCGGCGGGGTCCTGCGCGCGCAGCCGCGCGTACAGCACCGCGGCGCCGTGCTCGGCGAGCTCCTCTTCGAGCTGGGCACGCAGCGCGTCGTCACGCGGCGGGAAGCGGAAGTCGTACAGCACGCTCGACACGTACAGGCCCGACCCGCCCACGAGGATCGCGTCGGCGCCGCGCGCGAAGATGTGCTCGATGGCGGCCCGCGCCTCGCCCTGATAGCGGGCCACGGCCGCGTCTTCGGTCACCCCGAGCACATCGAAGAGATGATGCGGGATGCCGCGGCGCTCGCTCTCTGCCAGCTTGGCCGTGCCGATGTCCATGCCGCGGTACAGCTGCATCGCGTCGGCGTTGACGATCTCGGCGGGTGTGCCCGAGGCGGCGAGCGCCTCGGCGAGATCGAGCGAGAGCGCGGTCTTGCCGGTGCCGGTGGCGCCGACGATCGCCCAGAGTGAGCTCAACGCCCTACGGCCGCAGCCCGATGGTCGGCATGCCCAGCGAGACCGCGCCGCCGGATGCACCGCCATGCGACGGCACCGCGCACGAGTCGGACTGGCCACGCTCGTAGGCGTCGCCGGCACGGGTGCGGCGGATGCGCAGCGGCGCGCCGTCGGGCGCGTCGGCCAGCAGGTGGAAGGGAGCCGCGTGCGTGATGGTCACCGTCACCAAGTCACCCGGACGCGGCAGATCGGATCCTTCGGGCAGCTCGAAGTGGACGAGCCGGTTGTCACGCGCGCGTCCGGTGAGGCGGTGGGTCTCGGCATCCTTCTTCCCCTCGCCCATCGAGACGAGCACCTCGACCTCGCGGCCGAGCTGTTTCTCGTTCTCTTCGAGCGAGATGCGTTCCTGCAGGGCGATCAGGCGCTCGTAGCGCGCCTGCACGACCTCCTTGGGCACCTGGTCTTCCATGGTCGCGGCGGGCGTGCCCTCGCGGATCGAGTACTGGAAGGTGAAGGCGCTGGAGAACCGGGCCTGCTCGACCACGCGCATCGTGTCTTCGAAGTCCTCATCGGTCTCGCCGGGGAAGCCCACGATGATGTCGGTCGTGATGGCGGCATCGGGCATCTTCGCACGCACCCGGTCGAGGATGCCGAGGAACTTCGCGCTCCGGTACGAGCGGCGCATGGCCTTGAGCACGCGGTCGCTGCCCGACTGCAGCGGCATGTGCAGCTGCGGCATCACGTTCGGGGTCTCTGCCATCGCATCGATCACGTCGTCGGTGAACATCGCCGGGTGCGGGCTCGTGAAGCGCACGCGCTCGAGCCCCTCGATGTCGCCGGTCGCCCGCAGCAGCTTCGCGAACGCCTCCCGGTCGCCGAACTCGACGCCGTAGGAGTTCACGTTCTGACCGAGCAGCGTCACCTCGACGGCGCCGTCGTCGACGAGCAGGCGGATCTCGTTCAGGATGTCGCCGGGCCGGCGGTCCTTCTCCTTGCCGCGCAGGCTCGGCACGATGCAGAACGTGCAGGTGTTGTTGCAGCCGACGGAGATCGACACCCAGCCGCTGTACGCGCTGTCGCGCTTGGTCGGCAGCGTGGAGGGGAACACCTCGAGCGCTTCGAGGATCTCGAGCTCGGCCTCGCCGTTGTGCCGGGCGCGCTCGAGCAGGCCGGGCAGCGAACCCATGTTGTGCGTGCCGAACACGACGTCGACCCAGGGCGCCTTGTCGAGGACGGCCTGCTTGTCCATCTGGGCGAGGCATCCTCCGACGGCGATCTGCATGCCGGCGTGGGCGTCCTTCTTGGATTTGAGATGGCCCAGAGTTCCATACAGCTTTCCCGCGGCGTTGTCGCGCACGGCGCAGGTGTTGATGACGACGACGTCGGGATCCTGGTCGTCGGCGGCGGGGATGTACCCGGCGCTCTCGAGGGACCCGGCCAACCGCTCGGAATCGTGCACGTTCATCTGACAGCCGAAGGTGCGCACTTCGTAGGTGCGGGCGCGGCCGTCGACATCGACGGCGGCGGGCGACGGTGCGATGAGCGTCGGCTCCGAAGACACGGCAGTGGAGACAGGAGACATGATCAGGCCATTCTACGAGGCGGCGGAGCACCTCAGGCCCGTGCGAGACCACACGCACATAGGACTTTCATCAGCTGCCGAAACGTCTCCCATCGCCACGCCGCGTACCGTCGTGGCCGACCCGCATCGCGAGCTCACCCGAGGAGAGCCGATCCGCATGACAGCGCGCACATTCTTCCGCAGCGTCCCCCGAGGCGCCTGGCTGACCACCGGCGTGGCCGCCGTGGCCGCCGTCGGCCTCTCGGTCTGGGCGTTCGGATTCGCCATTCCGAGCCAGGCCGGCGCCACCGAGACCGTCACCCGCACCGCCACCGCCGAGTTGCGCACGATGGAGAAGGCGGTCTCCACGACCGGCACCGTGTCGCCCGCCGTCGAAGACAGCGTGAGCTTCGCCGTGTCGGGCACCGTGACGGCAGTGAAGGTCGCAGCCGGCGACACGGTCAAGAAGGGACAGACCCTCGCCACCGTCGACACCCTGCAGCTGAAGGCAGATCTGCTGCAGGCCAAGGCGGACCTCGCGGATGCGAAGGCCACGCTGGCCTCGGCGGAGGACGACGATGACGGCACGAGTGCCGCCACCGCACAGGTGTCGGCGGCAGAGGCGGCCGTGAAGGTCGCGAAGGCGTCGGTCTCGGATGCCGAGGACGCCATGGACGACGCGACCCTCGTCGCGCCCGACGCCGGCCTCGTGACGGCCGTCGATGTCGCCGTGGGCGACAAGATCTCGTCGGGGTCGTCCGGCGGCTCGTCGGGCAGCTCCTCGTCCGGCGGAGCGGGTGGTTCGTCCTCCAGCGGCCAGGGCGCGGCATCCAGCTCTTCGTCCTCCAGCTCGTCGAGCTCGTCGAGCGCCGCGTTCACGATCGTGAGCACCGACTCGTGGAGCGTGGACGTGTCGATCGGCGAGACCGATATCGCGAACGTGACCAAGGGCGACCAGGTCGAGCTCAGCACCGACGACGGCACCGCGTACTACGGCACCGTCAGCGAGGTGGGCCTTCTCCCGTCGACGTCGTCGGGCTCGGCCGAGTACCCGGTCACCATCGACATCACGGGCAAGGGCACGGGCCTGTTCGACGGGGTCTCGGTCGACATCTCGATCGTCTATGAGCGCCGCACCGACGTGCTGGCCGTGCCGTCGATGGCCGTCACCACGACCGACGGCACCAGCACCGTCACGGTCGTCGCCTCGGACGGCACCCAGAAGAAGACCACGGTCAAGACCGGCGACACCGCCGACGACTACACCGAGATCACCTCGGGACTCAGCGAGGGCGACACGGTGCTCGTGGCATCCTTCACCCCGTCCGGTTCCGGAAACAGCACGCAGAACAGCCAGAACGGCCAGAACGGGAACAGCCAGTTCCCGGGCGGCGGAGACTTCCCCAGCGGTGACTTCCCGGGCGGCGGCCAGGGCGGCCAGAGCGGTCAGGGCGGCGGCTTCCCGGGCGGACAGGGCGGCAACCAGTGAGCGCAGTCATCGAGCTGGCGGGGGCACGCAAGACCTACCGCAGCGGCGAGATCGAGTTCGAGGCGCTGCGCGGCATCGACCTCACGGTCGACGAGGGCGAGTACGTCGCCATCGTCGGTCCGTCGGGCTCGGGCAAGTCGACGCTGATGAACATCCTCGGATGCCTCGACGTGCTCACCAGCGGGTCGTACCGTCTCGGCGGCGAAGACGTGGAGAAGCTCAGCGAGGTGTCGCTCGCACGGGTGCGCAACCGCCAGATCGGGTTCGTGTTCCAGCAGTTCCACCTGCTGCCGAGCCTGACCGCGCTGCGCAACGTCGAGCTGCCGATGGTCTACGGCCAGGTCGACAAGGACGAGCGCCGCGAGCGCGCCACCGCGGCCCTGGAGCGCGTCGGGCTCGGCGATCGCCTGAACAACCGGCCCGGCGAGCTCTCCGGCGGTCAGCAGCAGCGCGTCGCCGTGGCGCGGGCGCTGGCGGGCGACCCGACGATGATCCTCGCCGACGAGCCGACCGGAAACCTGGACTCGGTGTCGACGGACGACGTGCTCGGGCTCTTCGACGAGCTGCACGCCGCCGGCCGCACCATCGTGCTGATCACGCACGAGCACGACGTCGCGCGGCGCGCGCGGCGCATGGTCACGGTGCGCGACGGCGTCATCGTCTCCAACGCACCGAGCGAGGAGGCGGCCGCGTGAACTGGTCGGAGACCCTCGCCACCTCGTGGCACGCGATCCGCACACACGCGCTGCGCTCGCTGCTGACGATCCTCGGCATCCTCGTGGGCATCGCGGCCGTCGTCGTGACCGTCGGCCTCGGACTGGGCACGCAGAAGGACGTCAGCGAGCAGATCAGCTCGCTGGGCAGCAACCTGCTCATCGTCTCCCCCGGATCGAGCACCGACTCGAGCGGCGTGCGCGGCGGCTTCGGCTCGGCGGCGACGCTGAAGGCCACGGACGCAGACGCTCTGCACTCCTCGGTCGCCGCCCCTGATGTGGGTGCGGTCGCCCCGGAGAAGACCTCGTCGCTGTCGGTGGAAGCCGGCACGACCAACTGGACCACGAGCGTGACCGGCACGACGGTGTCGTGGCCGACGGTGCGCTCGCGCACCCTCGAGGTCGGCGCGTTCTTCACGCAGGAGCAGTACGACACCGAGGCGCACGTCGTCGTGATCGGCTCGGAGACGGCCGACGAGCTGTTCGGCACGACCTCCGTCGTCGGCCAGACCGTCACGATCGACAGCACCGACTTCGAGGTGATCGGGGTGCTGGCCGCGGCCGGCTCGAGCTCATCGACCAACCTCGATGACATCGCCGTGATCCCGCTGTCCACCGCCGCCGACACCGTCATGGGCGGCACCAACGCCGACAGTGTGTCGACCATCTATGTGAAGGCGGCCTCCGACCAGGTGCTGTCGGCCGCGTATCAGGAGGTCAACGCGATCCTCCTGAACGTGCACGGCATCACCGACGCCGACAGCGCAGACTTCACCGTCTCGAGCCAGGACGCCCTCGTCGACACCGCCACGTCGATCTACCAGACGCTGACCGTGCTGCTCACCGGCATCGCCGCGCTCTCACTGCTCGTCGGCGGCATCGGCGTCATGAACATCATGCTGGTGTCGGTCACCGAGCGCACCCGCGAGATCGGGCTGCGCAAGGCGCTGGGAGCGCCGCCGGGGGCCATCCGCCGCCAGTTCCTCGTCGAGGCCGCGATCCTGGGCCTGGGCGGCGGCATCCTCGGCGTTCTCATCGGGCTGGTGGCGACCTGGGTGCTGCCCCCGCTCATCGGCAGCTCGGTCATCGCCTCCGTTCCCACCATGTTCCTCGCCCTGGGCGTGGCCGTCGCGATCGGCCTCGTCTTCGGCGTGTACCCGGCCACACGGGCCGCACGCCTCACCCCCATCGACGCGCTTCGCAGCGAGTGACGAAAGAAGAGACATCCATGCGAACCATCACCTTCACCCGCCGACGCACGGCCGTGACCGCCTCCCTCGTGGGCGGGGCCGCCCTCCTCATCGCGCTCGCCGGCTGCTCCGGCACGTCGGCGAGCGCCGATCCCGCCGCAAGCGCGTCGGCTCCGGCGCAGGGCCAGCAGAACGGCGGCGGCCAGGGCGGCAACGCCCAGGGCGCCGGGATCTTCGGCCTCATCGCCGCCACCGACGACGGCACCCTGCAGGTGCAGGGCGATGACGAGCAGACCACGGTCCGCTACACCTCCGACACCACGGTGAAGCAGACCAGCACCGTGAAGGCGTCGAGCATCGCGGTCGGCGACTGCGTCATGGCCGTCACCGGTCAGGACGAAGACACCGCCACCACGGTCACCGTCACCCAGCCCGACGACGATGGTTCCTGCTCCACCGGCTTCGGCGGAGGAGGAGGCGGTTTCGGCGGCGGCGCACAGCCGAGCGGCGCGCCCACCGACATGCCGCAGGACGGCAGCGGACAGGGCATGCCCACGGGGATGCCGCAGGACGGCACCGCGCCCTCCGGCGCCCCGTCGGGCGCCCCCGGCGGCGGGCAGAGCGGCACTCAGGGCGGCGGCGGATTCGGCGGATTCACGACGGGTTCGGTGACCAAGGCCAGCGCCACGTCGCTGACCGTGGAGACCACCTCGCAGGACGGATCGACCTCCACGAAGACGGTCACCCTGTCGAGCGACACCGTCGTGACGGCGACGAAGGATGCCACGGCCGACGCGATCGCCGAGGGGCTGTGCGTGCGCGCCACCGGCAAGGCCGACGACAAGGGCGGCTTCGACGCGACGGCGCTGACCCTGTCCGATCCCTCCTCCGACGGCACGTGCTCGTCGGGCACCGGCTTCGGCGGGCGCGGCGGTGACCGGCCGAACCAGGACGATCAGGGGACCACGAATGGCTGACACCGCCTCCGGGCGCCATGGTCTCGGCGGTCTGCTGGCCTCCCGGCGCAACAAGCTCATCGCAACCGGCGCCGTCGCCGTGCTCGTCGTCGGCGCCGGCACCGGCGTCGCGTTCGCCGCGACCCGCGGTGATGACGGCCGGTACCGACTCGCCACCGCAGAGAAGGCCGACGTCACCGAGACCCTGGCTCTGACCGGGCAGGTGTCGTCCTCCGACAGCGTGGCCGCGGCGTTCCAGGTCTCCGGCACGGTGGGGTCGGTCCTCGTCTCCCTCGGCGACGAGGTCACCGCGGGCCAGAAGCTCGCCACACTCGACAAGACCTCCCTGAAGAGCGCGGTGACCACTGCCCAAGACACGCTGGCCTCCGCCAAGCAGCAGCTCGAGGACGACCTCGACGCCCAGAGCAGCGGATCGTCCACCACCACGAGCTCGACGAGCTCCACGGGCTCGTCGTCGTCCGGCAGCGCGTCGACGGGCGGCTCCGCCGGCGCCTCGCCGTCCAGCGGCGGATCCGGCGGGGGCTCCTCGTCGGGCTCGTCCCCGTCCGGATCGACGCAGAGCGGAACCTCACAGAGCGGAACCTCACAGAGCGGAACGTCACAGGGCGGATCGACACAGGGTGGGTCATCGCACAGCGGGTCGACGAGCACCGCTGACAGCGCCGCCGTCACGGCCGCGAAGAAGAAGGTCACCGACGCGCAGGACGCTCTGCTCGCCCAGTACACGATCGCCGCAGACGCGCAGACGGCCTCGGCGCAGGCGACGACCGATGCCCAGACGGTCTGCGCGCCGTTCCTCGATGCGACCATCGACGCCGACGGGACCATCACGCCGTCGACGGACTCGGATGCCGCAACCTCCGACACGAGCAGCGACACGACCTCCGACACGAGCAGCGACACGACCAGCGACACCGACTCGTCGGATGCGGCCACCGGCACCGACACGTCCGATGACACGACGACCGGCACCAGTACGGGTGACGCGTCCTCCGACGACTCCTCCGGCACCACGTCCGCCGATCAGCTCGCCGACACCCAGTCGCTGCTGAAGGACTGCCAGTCGTCGATCTCCGACACGCTCGACAAGCAGCAGGCCACCGCAGACGCCCAGAGCGCTCTGCAGAAGGCCGCCGACGCCCTCGACGACGCCGTGACGGCTCTGACCACGGCGATGAACGGCTCCGCCACGCCGAGCGCATCCGCCACGCCGAGCGCATCCGCCACGCCCTCGCCGTCGGCATCCACGACCGCGAAGACGTCCTCGTCGACGCACACGAGCGCGACATCGGACACCTCCGGCACGTCCACGACGGAGGCCGCGAGTTCATCGGGCCTGCTCTCCTCGCTGTCCACGTCGGCCGCGGCATCCACGTCCACCACCTCCACGGCCTCCGCCTCCACGGGGACGGATGGCAGTCGGTCGGGATCCGGATCCGGCTCGGGCGCCAGCTCGAAGACCATCACCGCGGAGGACATCCTCGCCGACCGCGCTCAGATCCAGGTCGCGACCTCGGACGTGGCGATCGCGAAGCAGAACCTCACGTTCGCGACGCTCACGAGCCCGATCGCCGGGACCGTCGTGTCCGTGGCCCTCGCCGCGGGCGACGATGTCTCGGCCGCGTCGACGAGCGCCGTGATCACCGTGCAGGGCGACGGCGGATACGTCGTCACCTCCACGGTGCCGCTCGCGAAGATCGCGAAGGTCGCGGCCGAGCAGACAGCGTCCGTCACCCTGCCCGCCTTCGGCAAGACCTACACGGGGAGTGTCGCGAGCATCGGTGTGCAGAACGTCTCGGAGACGTCCACGCCGTCATACTCGGTGACCGTCGCCATCGACGCGGGCGACGACGATCTGCGGATCGGCGCCACCGCGCGCGCCACCGTGACCGTCTCGACCTCGCAGGACGTGCTCACGGTCCCCACCTCGGCGGTGACCACGAGCGGGTCGACGTCGACGGTGCAGGTCCTCAAGAACGGTGCGCCGACGACCGTCTCGGTCGAGGTCGGCGCCCAGGGCAGCGAGCGGATCCAGATCACGAAGGGTCTCGAGGCGGGTCAGCAGGTCATCCTGGCCGATCTGGACCAGGCGATCACCTCCGGAAGCGACGACGACAGCGGTTCGAGCGGCCTCTCGGGGCTGAGCGGCTCGAACAGCGGCCGCAGTGGATTCTCGGGGAGCGGGTTCTCCGGCGGTGGGTTCTCCGGCGGCCAGGGCGGGCCCCCGTCGCGCTAGACGCCGGGGAGTGCGGCGCGGCCATGCCTCTCGCTACTCTGGCGACATGTCCGACGCCGCACGCCCCCACGCCCCCATCCTCACCGTCACGGTCAACCCCGCCCTCGACGTCACGACCTCGACCGAGAGGGTCGTCCCCGAGCACAAGATGCGCTGCGGTGGAACGAGACTGGATCCGGGCGGCGGCGGAGTCAACGTCTCGCGCGCGATCCGCAACCTCGGCGGCATCACCACGACGCTGTACACGGCGGGCGGCCCGACGGGGCAGGCGTACCGGCAGCTTCTCGAGGCAGAGGGGCTGCCGGCCCGGGTGATCCCGATCGGCGGCAGCACCCGCGAGAGCTTCACGGTGGACGAGGACTCCACCGGGCACCAGTTCCGCTTCGTGCTGCAGGGTCCCGAGCTCGTCGAGGAGGAGTGGCAGGCGGTACTGGATGCCGTCGACCAGGATCTTCCCGAGGGCGGGTACATCGTCGCCAGCGGCAGCCTGCCGCCCGGCGTTCCCGACGACTTCTATGCCCGCATCGCCCGGCTCGCCGCCCGGCGCGACGCGCGAGCGATCATCGACGCGTCGGGGCCGTCGCTGCGCGCCGCGCTCGACGAGGGCGTGCACGTGGTCGCGCCGAGCAGGAGGGAGCTCGCCGAGCTCGTCGGCACCGACATCACCGATCTCGACAGCCAGATCGCCGCCGCGCAGCAGCTGGTCGCCGACCGGCGCAGCGCCCTGGTCGCTCTCACCCTCGGCGGCGCCGGTGCGGTGCTCGTCTCGGAGGGCGAGGTCCTCACGCTCCCCGCCGCCCCCGTCACGGTGCGCAGCACGGTGGGCGCGGGCGACGCTTTTCTCGCGGGGCTCGTCCTCCGCCTCGCGCAGGGCCGCAGCACGGCCGATGCGTTCCGCACGGCTTCGGCCAGCGGCGCCGCGACGGCCGCCCTGCCGGGCACGGCCCTCGGCGACGCGGAGACGGTCGCGCAACTCGAAGAGGTGCTCGCACGGGCATGACGCCTCAGACCGCCGGGTCTCCCGTGCGGCGTCGGGCGAACGCCGCAGCGACACCCGCGAGGCACAGCGCCACAGCGGAGGCACCGATGGTCCAGTAGAGGTCCCAGACCATCGATGCGCGCGTCATCCCGACGACGAGCGCCAGCACCCATGCCGCTGCGAGGATCGTGTATCCCCGTCCGAGGGCGAACAGCACCGCCGAGCCCACGGTGACGACGAGGCCGACCGAGATCGTGAGGAGCACCGCGGCATCGCCCTCACCCAACGGCCGCAGCGCCGGCAGCAGCGCCACCGCGGCCAGGCCGAACACCACCGCGCCCGTAATCCGCAGACCGAGTGAGCGTGCGGGATCGCCGCCTCGGGAGAGCGATCGGGGGATGCCGACGGCGAACCAGACCAGCAAGACGATCGGCAGGTAGAGGTACACCCGCCAGAGGAGCTCGTTGCCGAACCCCACGTCGAACAGCGCGAGGATGTTCTGCACGAGCGGGACGCCCGCGAAGAACACGGTCATGAGGATCGCGATGATCATCGTCGCCCGGCCGCGCGACCGCGCGGGGATGACGAACGGGACTCCGAGGAGCAGAACCGGGATCACCGCCAGCAACGGGTAGCCCGGGTTCAGCCCCGGCTGATCGGCCGCCGCCTCACCCTGGTCGGGCGGGTAGACGTCGTTCATCATGAGGAACGCCACGACCACCCCGATCACCACGGCTCCCACCACGCCGGCCGACAGCAGGATCGTCCGTGCGCGACCGGCGGCGCTCTCGTTGTCGCCGTCGCCCAGCTCTGCCAGGGACGCACGGGAGACAGCCCGCGCGGTGCCCAGCGCACCGAGCACCTGCGCGGCCGAGCGACCCGACTCGCGCGCATCGGCGATGTGCGCGCGCAGGTCGTCGAGGATGGCCTCGCGTGTGGTCGCCGGCACTCCGGCGAGCTCCCTGTTCACGGTTGCGAGGTAGTCCTTCACCTGCGCGTCCTCGCGGGATTCGGCTTCGTCGATCATCATGCACGCCCCTTCACGAGCTCATCGACCTGTGGACCGATCGACCGCCAGACGGCGGTGAACGTCTCAAGCTGGACACGGCCGCGATCGGTGATCGCGTAGTAGCGGCGCGGCCGACCGCCGCCCGGAGACTCCCACCGGGTGTCGACACTGCCGGACTCCCGCATGCGCGCGAGCAGCGGATACAAGCTGCCCTCACTGGCGGTCAGCTGTCGCTCCCCCAGGAGATTCGCCAGCTCGAGTCCGTACATGTCACGATCGGCGAGCAGCGCGAGAACGCAGTATTCGAGCACCCCTTTGCGGATGTTCGTCGCGATGCGCTCGGCCGTCTCGTCCATGGCCAGAACTTATCTTGCTACACAAGGCTTGTCAAGCAAGACTTGTGTAGCAAGGTCTGCTGCGTCAGCGCTGCTCGTCCAGAGCCTGCCGCGCAGCATCCATCGCCGCCGCCCCGTACCCTCGCCGAGCAAGCTGGCCGACGAGGCGCCGCAGCGCCACGTCGCGCTCCAGTCCGCGCATCGCGCGCGCCTTCTGCCGCGCGAACGCCAGCGCGCGCTCGGCGTCGTCGTCAGGCAGCGCCGCGAGCGCGGCGTCGACGACGTCGCGCGGAATGCCGCGCTTCGCCAGCGATTGCGCGATCGCGGTGCGCCCCTGCCCCTTGCGCTCCACGCCCGCATGCACGAGCTGTTCGGCCAGGGCCCGGTCGTCCAGATACCCGCGCCGCCGGAAGTCGTGGATCACGGCCTCGACCACGTCGCCGTCCAGGTCGCGCTCGGCGACCACGGCCCGGGCCTCGGACACCGACAGCTGCCGCGTGCGCAGCTTGCGGGTGAGATTGCTCTCGGCGATCTCCCGCTCGGCCTGCGTACGCTCGTCGAGCTCGACCTCACCGAGGGTCTCGTCGTCGGAATCGGCGTCCCATGTGGTGTGCCACGTGGGCTCGGCCGGCGCGGCATCGGTCGCCCCGAAGAGGGGGATGACGGGGGCGAGCGACTCCTCGCCCCCGTTCTCCGCCGTCATGATCAGGCCGGGCGGCGCTGGGCCAGCTCGTCTTCGGCAGGCTCTTCGACGGCCTTGGGCACGCCGATGCCGAGCTTCGCCTTGATCTTGTTCTCGATCTCGGCGGCGACGTCCTCGTTCTTGATGAGGAAGTTGCGGGCGTTCTCCTTGCCCTGGCCGAGCTGATCGCCCTCGTACGTGTACCACGAGCCGGACTTCTTGACGATCCCCTGTTCGACACCGAAGTCGATGAGGCTGCCCTCGCGCGAGATGCCGACACCGTACAGAATGTCGAACTCCGCCTGCTTGAACGGCGGCGCCATCTTGTTCTTGACGACCTTCACGCGCGTGCGGTTGCCGACGGCATCGGCACCGTCCTTCAGTGTCTCGATGCGGCGAATGTCCAGACGCACCGACGCGTAGAACTTCAGCGCCTTGCCGCCCGCGGTGGTCTCGGGCGAGCCGAAGAACACGCCGATCTTCTCGCGCAGCTGGTTGATGAAGATCGCGGTGGTCTTGGTCTGGTTCAGCCCACCCGTCAGCTTGCGGAGAGCCTGCGACATGAGCCGGGCCTGCAGGCCGACATGCGAGTCGCCCATCTCGCCCTCGATCTCGGCACGGGGCACGAGAGCGGCCACCGAGTCGATGACGACCAGATCGATGGCCCCCGAGCGGATCAGCATGTCGGCGATCTCGAGCGCCTGCTCACCGGTGTCGGGCTGGGACACGAGCAGCTCGTCGATGTCGACGCCGAGCTTCTTGGCGTAGTCGGGGTCGAGGGCGTGCTCGGCGTCGACGAACGCCGCGATGCCGCCGGCCTTCTGCACGTTGGCGATGGCGTGCAGCGTGAGTGTCGTCTTACCCGACGACTCGGGGCCGTAGATCTCGACGATGCGCCCGCGCGGCAGGCCACCCACGCCGAGGGCGACGTCGAGGGCGATCGACCCGGTCGGGATCACCTCGACGGGCGCGCGCTCGTCGCTGCCCAGCCGCATGACCGAGCCCTTCCCGAACTGCCGGTCGATCTGGGCGAGAGCCGATTCGAGGGCCTTCTCGCGATCCTGAGGTGTGGGCATGACGTGCTCCTTCTGCACTCGTGTTCCGTCGCCTGTAGGCTGTCGCGACCCGTCCCGGGGGGGGCGGATGCTGCGACAAGGCGTGAGGTGTCGTTCGACGCTGTCCACGGTAGGGGCGGGTTCCGACATCCGTCGCCGGATCGCTCGAATCTGTGGACAGAAGCCTTCGCGACTCCACTGTGCAGGAGCCTACGCGCACCTCGAAGCTATCTTCGACGACACGCCGCGCCTCACCGTGTCAGCGGCGCGGTTCGAGACGCCCCACTCCATGCCGGTGCGACTCGGGCACGTCCATCTCCTCGCAGAGGGCGAACCAGACCTCACGCGGCGGGACTCCGGCATCCATCGCCTCCGCCGAGGTGCGCCCACCGAGCGACGGGAGGGACAGATCCGCGACCAATGCGGCAGCGCGCGTGCCGAACTCACCGGCCACCGCGCGCTGGAACTCGCTGCGCCGCACGCGTCAGCGCAGCGACAGCTCGGGGCCGACCTCTGCCACGAGGTCGTCGGGGACGACGTCGGGGAAGGTCTGCAGGCCTTCGAGCACGGAGATGCGATCGCCGACCTCGCGCATGATCGTCGAGATGGGCACATCGAGCGCCTCGGCCACCGACGCGAGGATCTCGCTCGAGGCCTCCTTCTGGCCCCGCTCCACCTCACTGAGGTAGCCGAGCGCCACGCTGGCGCGGCCGGCGACCTGTCGGAGGGTGTGCCCCTTCTGCTGGCGGAAGTCGCGAAGCACTTCGCCGATCTCTTGTCGAACCAGGATCATTTCGGGCCCCCTCCTCACCGTGATTCCCTCGCTGTCCGGGTGCATAACAGTACAACACCTGTGCCGGTCAGACTAATCCCACGCTCTGTGGAATACATGGGAATCGCCGAATGAAACGCAACTGTGACGCCGGGTGTTCCCGACGTGTCAGATCGCTTCGACGACGGCCCGCAGAGCGTGCCGGACGGAGGCGTGCCGGATCTGCTCACGACCGCCGTCGAGCGACAACGGGACGACCCGCGCGCCCTCCGGCGTCGACACGCCGATGTACACCGTGCCGACCGGTTGACCGCCCTGCGGCTCGGGCCCCGCGACCCCGGTCGTCGCGACCCCCACGTCGGTGCGCACACCGTCGCGCCCGGTGACCGTGCGCACGCCCTCGGCCATCTGCCGCGCGACGTCGGGATGCACCGGACCGTGCGCGGCCAGGAGCGCGGCATCCACCCCGAGAATGGCGTGTTTGAGATCGGTCGCGTATGCGACGACGCCGCCGCGCACGTGCGCCGATGCACCGGGCACGTCGACGAGCGCGGAGACCAGCAGCCCGCCGGTGAGCGACTCGGCGACACCGATGGTCCAGCCGCGCTCCCCCAGGCGCCGCAGTGCCTCTTCGGCCTCGGGCAGCGCCGTCATCGCGAGGCCTTCTTCGCCCGCGCGGCACGCACCTCGGTGACGATGTAGTCGATGCCGCTCGCGACCGTCAGTACCACCGCGATCGCCATCAGAGTCCAGTTCACCCACAGCACCCAGTCGCCCACGAGCGTGAAGAACGGCAGCAGCGCGAGGCTCAGCGCCACCGCCTGTGCGACCGTCTTCAGCTTGCCCATCCACGCCGCCGCCAGCACGTGGTCGCTGACGACGATGAAGCGATAGACGGTGATGCCGATCTCGCGCACCAGCACGAGGATCGTGACCCACCACCACAGCTCGCCGAGGATCGAAAGGCCGACGAACGCGCACCCGGTGAGTGCCTTGTCGGCGATCGGGTCGAGGATCTTCCCGAGATCGGTCACGATGTCGTTCTTGCGCGCGATATGGCCGTCGATGCCGTCGGTCGCGATCGCGACGATGAACAGCACCGCCGCCCACCACCGCAACGGCCCGTCGGCGCCGGCGTCGGCCAGCAGCATCCACAGGAAGACCGGCGCGCACAGGATGCGCACGATCGTGATCGTGTTGGGAAGTTGGCGGGGAACGCTCACCGTCTCAGTATCCCAGGAGCGCTCACTCGCGACCGGTCAGACCCCACGCGTCTTCGTCGCCGTCGGCCTCGACCACCGGCAATCCGTCGAACTGCGCCTCCACCGGGTCGCCGCTGTACGGCTCGGGAGGGGTGGTGGATGCCGCGGCCGGCGCCGGCGGCTCGTCGCCGCGCAGACGGGCCAGGACCTCCGGCAGCTGATCGGGCGTCACGAGCACGTCGCGCGCCTTCGATCCTTCCGAGGGCCCGACGATCTCGCGGGACTCGAGCAGATCCATGAGGCGGCCCGCCTTCGCGAACCCGACGCGGAGCTTGCGCTGCAGCATCGATGTCGACCCGAACTGCGTCGAGACGATCTGCTCGGCCGCCGCCAACAGCAGCTCGAGGTCGTCGCCGATGTCGGCGTCCACCTCCTTGCGCTGCACGACCGCCTGCACGTCGGCGCGGTACTCGGGCTTGGCCTGGTTCGTGACGTGCTTGACGACGCGCTCGATCTCGGCCTCGCTGACCCACGCGCCCTGCACGCGGATGGCCTTGGACGCCCCCATCGGCAGGAACAGGCCGTCGCCCTGACCGATGAGCCGGTCGGCACCGGGCTGGTCGAGGATGACGCGCGAGTCGGTGACGCTGGTCACCGCGAACGCGAGGCGGGAGGGCACGTTGGCCTTGATCAGGCCGGTGACGACGTCGACCGACGGGCGCTGGGTGGCCAGCACGAGGTGGATGCCGCTCGCGCGGGCCAGCTGCGTGATGCGCACGATCGAGTCCTCGACGTCACGGGGGGCGACCATCATGAGGTCGGCGAGCTCGTCGACCACGACCAGCAGGTACGGGTAGGGCTTGAGCACGCGCTCGCTGCCCGGCGGCAGCTGGATCTCGTCGGCGATCACGGCCTTGTTGAAGTCGTCGATGTGGCGGAACCCGAACGACGCGAGGTCGTCGTACCGCATGTCCATCTCCTTGACGACCCACTGCAGCGCCTCGGCCGCCTTCTTCGGGTTCGTGATGATGGGCGTGATCAGGTGCGGCACACCCGCATAGCTGGTCAGCTCGACCCGCTTCGGGTCGACGAGCACCAGGCGCACTTCGCTCGGCTTCGCGCGCATGAGAAGGCTGGTGATCATCGAGTTCACGAAGCTCGACTTGCCCGAGCCTGTGGAACCCGCCACGAGCAGGTGCGGCATCTTCGCGAGGTTGGCGACGACGAAGCCGCCGCCCACGTCCTTGCCGACGCCGATGGTCATGGGGTGGTGCGAGTTCTGCGCGGTGGGCGAGCGCAGCACATCGCCGAGCGTGACGATCTCGCGGTCGGTGTTCGGGATCTCGACGCCGATCGCCTTCTTACCGGGGATCGGGGCCAGGATTCGCACCTCGTTGGATGCCACGGCGTAGGCGATGTTGTTGGTCAGGGCGGTGATGCGCTCGACCTTCACCCCGGGGCCGAGCTCGATCTCGTACTGCGTGACCGTCGGCCCGCGGGAGAAGCCGGTGACCTTCGCGTCGACCTTGAACTCGCGCAGCACGGTCGTGATCGCCGCGACGACCTTGTCGTTGGCCTCGGACCGCGTCTTGCCGGGCTCGCCCGCGACGAGGTTCTGGGCGGAGGGCAAGGTGTACGGGGCCGAGGGCGGCGCACCGTTGCCGGTGCCCCCGATGCCCGTGAAGCCGGGCAGCTCGCCGTCGATGGGCCCCGTGTCGCTGTCGTCGGCCAGACCGGTCGCCGACGAACCCGCGACGGCGCGCTGCGCACCCGCGAGCACCTTCGGGTCGATGATCTCCGTCGCCGCCTCCGGCGACACCGCGGGCGCGGGATCAGGCGCGATCGCCTGCTCGAAGCCGCCATGGTCCTCCTGCGGCGTCAGCAGCGACGTCAGATCGTCCGAGCCGAGGGTGCCGTCGGCATCCTTCTCCCGTCCCGTCTTGTTGCGCCGCCACCACGGCAGCTTGTCGTCGCCGGCCGCATCGTCGTCGTTCTCGGCGAAGGCGACGGTCTTCGCCGTCGACGGGTCCGCCTCGCCCTTCTCGACGCGCTCGGCGCCGAACATCCACGCATACAGGTCGCCCAGGCGCTGCCCGATGCGGTTCGGCGGCGTGCGGGTCAGGATGAGCACGCTGAGCGCCGCCAGCAGCACCAGCACCGCCGTGCCGCCGGGCACGGTGAGGTAGCTCAGCGGAGCCCCGATCATCCAGCCGAACAGTCCGCCGGCGACGCTGAGCGCCGGCAGTCCGTCACTGGGCGTCGGCATGCCGCCGTAGAGGTGGCAGAAGCCCGCGATCGACCACACGAAGAGGACGAAGCCGATGCCGATGCGTCCGTTGTCATGCACCGACGCCGGGTGGCGGAACAGCCACCCCGCCAGCAGCACGAGCAGGACGGGCATGATGAAGGCGGTGCGGCCCACGAGACCGCCGACCGAGTACGCGCTGATGTTCGCCGACACCGGCGAGCCGATCAGGAACCACTCGACCACGGCACCCGCGACCGCGAGCAGGACGATCAGGAACGGCAGGCCGTCGCGGCGCTGGTCCTTCTCGAGCGTCTCGGGCCCGAACGCCCGGAACAGCCCGCCCACCACGTGGGCCAGACCCAGCCACGCCCGCACGATGACGGGAGGCTTCTCGGGCTCGCCGACGTAGCGCTTCGGAGCCGGAGCCGGCTTCTTGGCACGCGACGAGGAGCCCTTGGCGGGCGTACGACTGCTCGTGGTGCTCTTGGGCATTGCTCCACGGTACCGCCCACCACCGACTCTCCCGCGGAACGACGCGGGTCTATCGGGTTCCAGGTCCCGATACTGTGCCCGAGATCGAGGCTACGCCTCGATCACCAACGGCACGATCATCGGGCGGCGGCGCAGACGCTGGTTCACCCAGCGGCCGATCGTGCGGCGCACGACCTGCGAGAGCGCGTGGTTGTCGCGCACGCCCGAGTGCACGGCCTCGGCGAGCGCCGCGGCGATCTTGGGCTTGACGTCTTCGAACACCGCGTCGTCCTCCGCGAAGCCGCGCGCGTGCACCTCGGGCCCCGAGACGACCTTGCCGGTGGCCGAGTCGACGACGACGATCACCGAGATGAAGCCCTCCTCGCCGAGGATGCGGCGGTCCTTCAGATCGGCGTCGGTGATCTCGCCCACGGTCGAGCCGTCGACGTAGACGAAGCCGATGTCGAGCTGGCCCACGACCTTCGCCAGGCCGTCGCGCAGGTCGACGACCGTGCCGTTCTCGCCGAGGATCGTGCGCTCGGCGGGCACGCCGGTGTCTTGCGCGAGGGCGGCATTGGCGCTCAGGTGCCGGTGCTCGCCGTGAATCGGCATGACGTTGCGGGGGCCCACGATGTTGTAGCAGTAGAGCAGCTCGCCGGCGGCCGCGTGCCCCGACACGTGCACCTTCGCGTTGCCCTTGTGCACCACGGTGGCGCCGAGCTTGGTCAGGCCGTCGATCACGCGGTAGACGGCGTTCTCATTGCCGGGGATGAGGCTGGATGCCAGGATCACCGTGTCGCCGGGGCCCGGTTCGATCGCGTGGTCGAGGTTGGCCATGCGACTGAGGACCGCCATCGGCTCGCCCTGCGAGCCGGTGGACATGTAGACGATCCTGTCGTCGGGCAGGTCCTTGGCCTTCTTGTAGTCGATGAGCACGCCCTCGGGCACCCGCAGGTACCCGAGCTGCTCGGCGATCGTCATGTTGCGCACCATGCTGCGGCCCAGGAATGCGACGCGGCGCCCGTGGGCGGCGGCCGCGTCGATGACCTGCTGCACGCGGTGCACGTGGCTCGAGAAGCTCGCGACGATGACCCGCCGCGGAGCCTTGCCGATCACCTGGTCGAGCACCGGGCCGATCGAGCGCTCGAGCGCCGTGAAGCCGGGCACGTCGGCGTTGGTCGAGTCGACCATGAACAGGTCGACGCCCTCTTCGCCGAGCCGCGCGAACGCGCGCAGGTCGGTGAGGCGGCCGTCGAGCGGCAGCTGGTCCATCTTGAAGTCGCCGGTGGCGAGCACCGTGCCGGCGACCGTGCGGATCGCGACCGCCAGGGCGTCGGGGATCGAGTGGTTCACCGACACGAACTCGAGGTCGAACGGTCCGACCTGCTCGCGCTGCCCCTCCTTCACGGTGAGGCTGTAGGGCTTGAGCCGGTGCTCCTTGAGCTTCGCCTCCACCAGCGCCAGGGTGAGGCCCGAGCCGATGAGCGGGATGTCGGGACGGTGCTTGAGCAGGTACGGCACGGCGCCGATGTGGTCCTCGTGACCGTGCGTGAGCACGATGCCGTCGACGTCGCCCAGCCGGTCCTTGATCGGCTCGAAGTCGGGCAGGATCAGGTCGACGCCGGGCTGGTTCTCCTCGGGGAACAGCACGCCGCAGTCGACGATGAGCAGGCGGCCGTTCAGCTCGAAGACGGTCATGTTGCGGCCGACCTCGCCGAGGCCGCCGAGCGGCGTGATGCGCAGGGTGTCGGGCTCGAGCGCGGGCGGGGCGACGACCTCCGCGAAGCTCATCGGGTCGTCCCCGAGATCTTCGGCAGGGCGCCTCCGGCGGCGGCGTTGCGGTCGGGACGGAAGTTGGAGAAGTCGACGCCCTCGACCTCGTGGACGAGAGCGAGCTCGTCCTCGATGATCGCGGCCTCCCATTCCTCGGGACCGACCAGCGGCAGTCGCACACGAGGGCTGGAGATGCGCCCCAGTCCGTGCAGGATGTACTTCGCCGACACGGTGCCGGGCACGTGCGTCATGACCGCGCGCACAAGGGGCTCGAGTCTCTTGTGCTCGGCCGTCGCGGCGGCGAGGTCGCCCCGGTTCACGGCATCCACGATCGTCCGATACGGCTGCGCGGCGATGTTCGCGGTCACGCCGACCAGGCCGGTCGCGCCGATCGCCAGGTGCGGCAGCACGTTGGCGTCGTCGCCGGAGAAGTACATCAGGTCGGTCTGATTGAGCACGCGCGAGACCTCGCTGAAGCTGCCCTTCGCGTCCTTGACGGCGAGGATGTTGGGATGCTTCGCGAGGCGCAGCAGCGTCTCGTACGCGATCGGCACCCCGGTGCGGCCGGGGATGTCGTAGAGCATCATCGGCAGGTCGGTCGCATCGGCGATCAGCCGGAAGTGCGTGAGGATGCCGGCCTGCGTCGGCTTGTTGTAGTAGGGCGTGACGACGAGGATGCCGTCCGCACCGGCCTTGGCGCTGTCGCGATAGAGCTGGATCGCGTGCGCGGTCTCGTTCGATCCACCGCCCGTGATGATCTTGGCGCGCCCGGCGGCGACGTCCTTGCCCATCTCGACGAGACGGATCTTCTCGGCGTCGGTCAGCGTGCTGGTCTCGCCGGTGGTCCCGGTGACGACGAGGCCGTCCGCTCCCGCGGAGACCACGTCGTCCATGTGCTTCTCCACGGCAGGCCAGTCGACTTCGCCGTCCGCCGTCATCGGCGTGACGAGGGCTACGAGTACCTGTCCGAAGGGATTGCCCGCGTGAGTCATGGTCTCAGGCTATCGGACCCGCTCAGCGCCCGCGCTGTCCCAACCCCGCGACGAGGCGATCGGGCAGCAGCGGCAGCAGCCGACGGATCAGCCGGTAGCGCAGCGAGGGCACCGACACGGCCCGGCCCCGGGCGAGGTCGCGCAGCGACTCACGCACCACGGTCGCGGCATCCAGCCACATCCAGCCGGGGATGCCCTCCTGGCCGGGCGGAAGTCCGAGACGCTCATGGAAGTTCGTGTGCACGAAACCAGGACACACCGCCGTGACGGTCACGCCGCGCGGACCGTACGTGACGTTGGCCCAACGCGAGAACGAGACCAGGAACTGCTTGACCGCACCGTAGCTCGAGCGCGGCATGAAGGCGGCGATCGATGCCACGTTGAGGATGCGCCCGTGGCCCCGGTTCAGCATGGGCCCCAGCGCTGCATGCATGAGCCGGAGCGGGATCTCATCGTGCAGGCGCAGGTGCCGTACTTCGGCCTCGACGTCGTTGCGCTCGAATGCGAGGGACATCCCGAATCCCGCATTGTTGACGAGGATCTCGACGGGATGCCGCGGGTCCACGAGCCGCGCGGTCACCGTGCCGAGCGCGTCGGCGTCGAGCAGGTCCGCCACGAGCACCTCGGCCGAGCGCCCGCGCTCACGCACCTGGACCGCCACGGCCTCGAGCGCGGCCCCGTCGCGGCCGACCAGCACGGCGTCCGCTCCCCGATCCGCCAACTGCCGCGCGTACTCCGCGCCCAGACCAGAGCTCGCGCCCGTCACCAGTGCCGTCACCATGGGCGACAGGCTAATGCCTGGCGGCGCGCGGCCGCGCGGCTCACGAGCGCCCTCCCGCCGGCGGAGGGTCGGCGCGTCCAGTGCACGCGGACGCGGTCACGCAACTCGGCGGGCACACGCAGCACGTCACTTCGTCGCAGTTCGATGTGCAGTCGCCCGTCATCCTCCACGTCGTCACCATAAAGAGCGAGCGCGCTGAGGCATGTGAGCCGCCCGCCCCACCGACACGCTTCGGCAACGGTCTCGTCGGTGTCGGGCAGGATGTACCAGCCACGGCGCACGCGCCGCAGAGTGCCATAGCTTGCGTAGAGCCGGATGTCGATGTCGCCGAGTCCCAATGCGTGAAGGTCGGCGGCGGATGCCACTCCCCCGCGCTCACGCAACGTTCGTTCCCACCTCAGGACTGTGCGCGTCATACGGCAAAGCCTCGCAGCGTGACACCATCGCCGCGCCGCTGTCTCGGACAGCGGTGGAGAATCTCGCTGCGTCCCGCACGAAAGGCCGTCTGTGGAGGAACCGGCGCGTCTCGCCGTCGTTCCATGCGGCAGCCACACCGCCTGCCGGGACACGCCCTTGACTCCCCTCCTGGGGATAAGGACACCCGCGCGCACATCATCACACCATCACGCCGTCCATCGCGGCCCTGCCGTGCGTCGTCCGGGTGGCACGAATGCGTCCTTATCCCCAGGAGCGTCTGCAACCTCGTCCTCGGTGCCCCGGGGAGGAACGACGCTCCCGCCGACCACCGGGCGCGAAAGCGGCGCTGCACCTCAGCGCTCGTAGCGCACGAAGCGATAGCGGACGCCGCTGCGCGACGTGTGCCAGCCCTCGAGGGGGTCGGATGCCACGACCCGCCATCCCGCGGCGCTCGGGGCCGTCGTGTCGCCGACCGCGTCGAGATCGAGCTCGGTGACCTCGAGCCGGTCCGCACGGGCGAGAGCCTCGCGGTAGACCTGTCCCCCGCCGATCACCCAGGTCCAGTCGGCGTCGCCGTCCGCGGCGAGCGCCAGCGCGGCATCCACCGATGCCGCGCGCTCGGCCCCGGCGGCCTCTTCCGTGCCGGCCCACTCGTCGTTGCGCGTGACGACGATGTTGCGCCGGCCCGGCAGCGGACGGAAGCGCTCGGGGAACGACTCCCAGGTCCGCCGCCCCATCACCACGGGCGCACCCATCGTGACCTCTTTGAAGTGCGCAATGTCCTCCGGGACATGCCAGGGCATGCCGCCGTCGGCGCCGATGACACCGCCCCGGGCCTGCGCCCAGATCATGCCGACCGCCATGTCAGACGGCGACGGAGGCGCGGATCGTCGGGTGGTGCCGGTAGTCCTCCACGACGATGTCGTCGTACTCGTAGTCGAAGATCGACGCGGGCTTCCGCGTGAACCGCAGCGTCGGGTACGGGTACGGGTCGCGGCTCAGCTGCTCGGCCACCTGCTCGCGGTGATTGTCGTAGATGTGGCAATCGCCCCCCGTCCAGACGAACTCGCCCGGCTCGAGGCCCGTCTGCTGCGCCACCATGAGCGTGAGCAGCGCGTACGAGGCGATGTTGAACGGCACGCCCAGGAACAGGTCCGCGCTGCGCTGGTACAGCTGGCAGGACAGCCTGCCGCCCGCGACGTAGAACTGGAAGAGCGCATGGCACGGCGCCAGCGCCATCTGCGGGATCTCGCCCACATTCCACGCCGAGACGAGGAGCCGGCGCGAGTCGGGCGTCTCACGGATCTGCTCGATCACCTGCGCGATCTGGTCGATGTGCTCGCCTCCCGGCGTCGGCCACGACCGCCATTGCACGCCGTAGACCGGGCCGAGCTCGCCCGCGGCATCCGCCCACTCGTCCCAGATCGTGACGCCGTGATCGCGCAGCCAGGCCACGTTCGACTCGCCTCGCAAGAACCAGAGCAGCTCGTACGCGATCGACTTGAAGTGCACGCGTTTGGTCGTGATGAGGGGGAACGAGTCGGCCAGATCGAAACGGATCTGGCGCCCGAACACACTGGTCGTGCCGGTGCCGGTGCGGTCGCTCTTGTGGGTGCCGTGCGCGAGCACGTCGCGCAGCAGGTCCTCGTACGGCGTCGGGATGCTCACATCCGCCAGGATACCGTCGACATACTCCGTCATCCGGGCCCGCGTGCGGCGCGGCGATGGTTACCGTCGATATATGCCCCCCTGGATCGCCGTGCTCGTCGTCGTCATCCTCGTCGTCGTCACCGCGCTGGTCGGGTGGCTGCTGCGCCGGCGCGAAAGCCGCCCGCGCCGCGCCGCGGCGATCGAGTCCGACTGGCTGGAGGCCGACGCCCGCGGCGACCAGGCCACCCTCGTGCAGTTCAGCACCGAGATGTGCACGCGATGCCCGCAGGTGCGGCGGATGCTGCGCACCCTCGTCGACGACGCGGACGGCGTCGCCCTCGCCGAGGTCGATCTGACCCACCGCGCCGACCTCGCCGCGCGTCTGCACATCCTGCAGACGCCGACGGTGTTCGTGCTGGACGCCACGGGCGCCGTCCGCTCGCGGTTCGCCGGCGTCCCCCGCCGCGACGCCGTCGCCGCCGAGCTCGACCGTGTGATCGGAGAACCCGCCCGTGTCTGACACCCCCGCCGGGATCGACCCCCGCGGCCCCCGCTTCGGCGCCGCGATCACCTCCGTGCTGCTGCTCATCGTCATCGTCCTCGGCCTGACCGGCCTGTCGACCCTGCAAGTGGCCGGTAGCGCGTCCTTCGGCTGGTTCGCATATCAGCCGCTGGCCGGCACCGCGTTCGGGCCGTTGTACTCGCTTCCCCTGGCGCCGCTGGGCGCCCGCATCCTCGACCCCGCGTTCCTGCTCCTTCTCGTGGTCGCGCTCCTCTTCCTGTGGAGCGTGCTCTCGCCGCGCACGGCGCCGTGGGGCGTGCTGTACCGGAAACTCGTGCAGCCCCGCCTGAAGCCCCCGACCGAGCTCGAGGACCCGCGCCCGCCGCGCTTCGCCCAGGGCGTCGGGCTGCTGGTGAGCGTCATCGGCCTGGTGCTGCAGCTCGCGGGAGTGCCGTGGGGCCTGCCGATCGCCGCGGCCGCCGCGTTCATCGCCGCCTTCCTGAACGCCGCGTTCGGATTCTGCCTGGGCTGCCAGCTCTACCTGCTGCTGCAGCGGGTGGGCCTCGTCGGGCGCCGCCGCGCCGCGTAGGCTGGGCGTCACGCCGACCGACGGAGGACCTCATGAGCGTGACCAGCGAAGCCACCGCCCAGTGGAAGGGCACACTGTTCGAAGGATCGGGCCAGGTGAGCCTGACCAGTTCTGGACAGGGCCCCTACCCCGTGAACTGGAAGGCCCGCAGCGAGGGCTCCGACTCGGTGACCACCCCGGAAGAGCTCATCGCCGCCGCCCACGCCTCGTGCTACTGCATGGCGCTCTCCAATGCCCTGGCGCAGAACGGCACCCCGCCGCAGAGCCTGGAGGCGTCGGCATCCGTCACCTTCGTCCCCGGCACCGGGATCACCGGCAGCCACTTGAACGTCTCGGCGGTGGTGCCGGGCATCGAGGAGGCCGACTTCGACCGCATCGCCGAGGAGGCGAAGGCTGGCTGCCCGGTCTCGCAGGCCCTCGCGGGCGTCGAGATCACGCTCGAGGCGTCGCTTGGCTGAGGCCTCCCCCGCCGCCCGCCGCGTCGTCGTGGCGGGCGCATCCGGCCTCATCGGTCACGCGCTCGTCGCATCGCTGCGCGCGGATGGCATCGCGGTCACGCGCCTCGTGCGGCGGGCACCGCGCACCCCCGACGAGGTCGAGTGGCTCACCGCCGCCGACCCCCTGAATCCTGACGTGCTCGCGGGCGCCGACGCGGTTGTGGGGCTGAACGGCGCAAGCATCGGCCGGCTCCCGTGGACCTCCCGGTATCGCAGCACGCTGCTGTGGTCACGTCTGACGCCGACGCGCACGCTGGCGGCCGCGGTGCGGACGCTGGGCGCCGACGCCCCTGCGCTCGTGAGCGCCTCGGCCGTCGGGTACTACGGCAGCGCCCCGCACACGCCGCTGCGCGAGGACGCCGCACCCGGCGACACCTTCCTCGCCCGCTTGTGCGTGGAGTGGGAGGATGCCGCGCTGCGCGCCGGCACGCAGACCCGGGTGGCTCTGCTGCGCACCGCACCGATCATCCATCGCGACGGCGTGCTGAAGCCTCTGCTCGCCCTCACCCGGCTGGGCATCAGCGGACCCCTGGCCCGCGGCACCCAGGTCTGGCCGTGGATCACCCTCGATGACGAGGTGCGGGCGATCCGCCACGTCATCGACGCCGAGATCGACGGGCCGGTGAATCTCGCCGCCCCCACCCGCGCGACGGCGAACGACATCGGGTTCGCACTCGCGGTGCGGATGAGCAGGCCCTACCTGTTCCGTGCGCCCGCGTGGACACTGCGCCTCGCACTCGGCCGCGCGGCCGCCGACGGACTCCTTCTGGGCGATGCGCACGTCGTGCCCGGCGTGCTGGACGCCACGGGCTTCTCGTTCCGACACGCGCAGCTCGACGAGGCCGTCGCCGCGGCCGTCCCCGCTCAGGCCGCTCTGTCCGCCGCTTCGAGCTTGAGCGACTGACGGATCGCGCTGCGCGCGCGCTTGCGGTCACCGGCCGCATCGTAGGCGAGGCCCAGCCGGTACCAGGCACGCCAGTCGTCGGGGTTCTTCTGCACCTCGTCGCGGTAGCGCGGGAAGACGCCGTCGGCGTCATCGCGCACGACGCGTCCGCTCGCATACACCGCCACGTCGTCGTCGGGCAGACCGCCCTCGGCCTCGAGTCGGCGCCCGGCACGGTCGGCGCGCACGCCGAACCAGAGTTCGCGCGCGATCGACCATGCGGCGATCACCGGCAGCACCACCAGGCACACGCCCATGATGATCGCAACGGGTCTGCCGGTCGCGAGCATGATCCACGCCGAGCGCGCGATGACGACCAGGTAGATGACCAGTGCCGCGACGACGACACCGATGACGATGCGGGTCTTGAACGCCTTCATCGGCCGCCGATGCCGATGTCGATGAAGCTGTCGAGCCCGACGATCACCCCGCGCGCGCCCACGGCGTGCTGGAGGGCGAGACGGATGCCGGGGGCATAGGCCGCCGCCGAGTCGACGGTGTCGTGCACGATCGTCAGCGACTCGCCCGCGCCCGAGAGGATGGTCTCCTGCCGTGCGATCACGCCCGGCCGGCGCAGAGAGTGCACCGGAACGGAGGCGACCTGCTGTCCGCGCGCACGCTGGTCGACGTGCGGTGCGAGCACCGGGCCCTGCTCGGTGCGCGCGGCGGCGATGAGCTCGGCGGTGCGCACGGCGGTGCCGCTCGGAGAGTCGACCTTGGTGTCGCGGTGGGCCTCGACGATCTCGGCCGACGGGAAGAACGGGGCCGCCGCGGCGGCGAGCGCCGAGCCCAGCACGGAGCCGAGCGAGAAGTTCGGGATGAAGACCGCGCCCGTGCCGGCGGCGTCGACGAGCGGGCGAACGAGCGCGATGCGCTCGGATGACCATCCGGACGTGCCGATGAGGATGTTGATCCCCCGCTCCACCGCGGCGCGCACGACATCGACGGAGACGGCCGGGGTCGAGGCATCCACCACCAGATCGGCGCCGTCGATGAGGGCGATGTCGTCGCGAGACGACAGCGTCGCGTGCACCTCGAAGCCGTCCTCGGACTCCACCACCGAGCGGATGATGCCGCCGAGCTTGCCGGTGCCGCCCACGATAGCCACACGTGTCGTCATGACTCCAGCCTACGTTGCGCGGAACAGCTCAGACGCACGGATACGCTCGTTCCATGGCGTCTGTACAGCCCCTTCCCGTGGACGACCCGATCTCGCGCGCGCTGCTGGCCGAATACGTCGCGATGCGCGCCGAGAGCTTCCCCGGTCAGTACACGCCGGCAACGCCCCCGCGCGCGATGTTCGAGCCGCCGGCGGGCGTCTTCCTGGTCGTGCGCGACGACGCTGGCGAACCCGTCGGATGCGGCGGCATCCGCCGCCTGCCCGACGGCCCGGCGGGCGTCCGCTACGAGATCAAGCACCTGTACCTGCAGCCGTCCACACGCGGCCGGGGATGGGGCCGGATGCTGCTGAACGAGCTCGAGCGCCGCGCCCGCGAGTGGGATGCCGCCGAGCTCGTGCTCGACACCCACCACACCCTCGAGGCGGCCGGCGGGCTCTACGCGTCGAGCGGCTTCATCGCGATCGAGCCGTACAACGACAACCCGAACGCGACGCGCTGGTACGGCAAGACGCTGAGTTCATAGGCCGGTCACACCGGGAGCGACTCGGGCAGACCCGTCTGCAGCTCATACGGCAAATGGGCCAGGTCGTTGTGGGTCAGCAGCGTCCAAGGACGGCCCGGCTTCTGCGAGATGACGGTGAGCCCGCAGTGCGCCTGATTGAGCGTCATCCACCGCCACTCCGGCATCTGCAGCACCTCGCGCACGAACCAGGCGATCACGAAGTTGTGCGTGATGAGCACCTCGTGCACATCGCCCTGCTTACGGACGAGGAACGCGTTGATCGCGTCGTTCATCTGGGCGCGACCCGCGTCGATCTCCTCCTCGGTGACCGAGCCGAAGAACGGCTCGTAGACCGCCGGCGTCTCTTCGGTCATCCCTGTCGGCACGCAGTCGAACAGCAGCGCGGACGGCTGGGGGTCGACGGACGGCAGCCGGTCGGCGACCGCGCGGGCGGTCTCTGCCGCACGCTCGAGCGGCGAGTGCCACACGGCGCTCAACGGCAGCCCGGACAGGCGGTCGGCGAGTGCCTCGGCCTGGCGGCGACCGCGCGGCGACAACGGGCCGTCGGCCACCCCCTGGTCCGCGTCCTGGTGCTCGCCGTGCCGCACAAGGTAGATGTAATGCGTCACGGTTCTCTCTCTCCATCGCGAGGGGTGCGGGCCGAAGCCCCTCCTCCACCCTAAGCGAACCGATCAGGCCGCGGCGCGCGCGATCTCTGCCAGCTGCGTGCGGCTGAGGCGGATCCCGACGCCCTGCACGAGCTCTTCGACCTGGTCGGGAGCGTACGCGTTCACGATGGGCGCCGTGATCGCCCGCTGGGCGAGCAGCCAGCCCACGGCGACGGCCGCGGTCGGCACGCCCAGCTCGACGCCGACGGCGTCCAGCGCACGAAGCGTCCGGGCGCCCCGGCGGTTCATGCTGCCGGCGAGCTGTGCACCGCGCACCGAGCGCCCGATGTCACCGCGCGTGCGGTGCCGGCCCGACAGATATCCGTGCTCGAGGGCGTGCGAGGGCGTGACGGCGATCCCCTGGGCGCCCACCACGAGACGCAGATCGTCGTCGAACTCCCGACGGCGCAGCACGTTGAAAGGAACGTCGATGACCGTGAACCGCGGATAGCCCGCAGACGAGAGGATGCGCGCTTCGACGAGCTGCTCGGCGGTGAAGCCGTACGCCCCGATGCTGCGGGCCTTGCCCGTGTCGACGAGCCACTCGGCCGTGGCGAGCGTGTCTTCCATGACACCGACGCCGGCCGTGGCATCCACATACAGCACATCGATGCGATCGGTGCCCAGCCGTGTCAGCGACGCCTCGACCGCACGCACCAGGTTGACCGGATCGGTCCCCGGGTTGTCGGGATGGCCGCCCACCCGCACCGCGAGGACCATGTCATCACGCGTGCCGCGGGTGCGCAGCCACTCGCCCATGATGTGCTCGCTGCGGCCGCCGGCGAAGCCGTCGGCGGTGTGCAGTGCATTGCCGCCGAGTTCGCAGTACCGGTCGAGGATCTCGTGCCCGGCCTCCAGGTCGACGTTCCAGCCGAACTCGGCACCGCCGAGCATCAGCGGGAAGACCTCGATGCCGGTCTCTCCGAGCCGCGTGCGCACCGCGGCGCCGATCGGCTCGCCTTGCACGGGGATGGGTGCCGAAGGATGGACCGGCAACGGCGACGTCGACCCCCCGGCCGTGCTCGCCTGCTGCGCTTCGATGTCGACGCGACTCATCCCACACCCCCTCACGAATCGTTGCGATCCGCGTGATCACTGTGTGCGCCCCCCGGCGCGTACTACGAGGGTAAGTCACCGAGTGCGACGATCAGCACCACTGAAGGACATCCGGATAAACATTCCGTAACGCTTTACCGACATCCGTGTCATTTGTCCTCCGTTCGGCGGACAAACACGGCGTGATCCGGAGAAAAAAGCGGATGCCCGCCCCCGAGTGGGGACGGGCATCCGGCAGGTGTGTCGATCAGGCCTCGGCCGGGGCCTCGGCGGCCGCGGTCTCGCCCTGCTCAGCCGACTCCTCAAGGACCGGCTCCAGCGACAGCTTGCCGCGGTCGTCGATCTTCGTGATGCGCACCAGCAGCTTCTGGCCGACCGAGAGCACGTCGTCGACGTTCTCGACGCGCTTCCCGTCGTTGATCTTGCGGATCTCGCTGATGTGCAGCAGTCCGTCCTTGCCGGGCAGAAGCGAGATGAACGCGCCGAACGTCGCGATCTTCACGACCGTGCCGAGGAACTGCTCGCCGACCTCCGGGTTGGTGGGGTTGGCGATCGCGTTGACCTGGGCGCGAGCGGCCTCGGCCGACGGGCCGTCCACGGCGCCGATGTAGACGGTGCCGTCCTCCTCGATGGAGATGTCGGCGCCGGTCTCGTCCTGGATGCCGTTGATCGTCTTGCCCTTGGGGCCGATCAGCTCGCCGATCTTGTCGACCGGGATCTGCACGCTGATGACGCGCGGCGCGGTCGGAGCCATCTCGTCCGGGCCGTCGATGGCGGCGTTCAGGACGTTCAGGATCGTGATGCGGGCGTCGTGCGCCTGCTTCAGCGCCGCCGACAGCACCGACGACGGGATGCCGTCGAGCTTGGTGTCGAGCTGGATCGCGGTGACGAACTCGCTCGTGCCGGCGACCTTGAAGTCCATGTCGCCGAGGGCATCCTCGGCGCCCAGGATGTCGGTCAGCGCCGCGTAGCGGGTCTGGCCGTCGACGGTGTCGGACACCAGGCCCATCGCGATGCCGGCGACAGGGGCGCGCAGCGGCACACCCGCGTTCAGCAGCGACAGGGTCGAGGCGCACACCGAGCCCATCGACGTCGAGCCGTTCGAGCCCAGCGCCTCGGAGACCTGGCGGATCGCGTACGGGAACTCCTCGCGCGAGGGCAGCACCGGCACGAGCGCGCGCTCGGCCAGGAACCCGTGGCCGATCTCACGGCGCTTGGGGCTGCCCACACGGCCGGTCTCACCGGTCGAGTAGGGCGGGAAGTTGTAGTGGTGGATGTAGCGCTTGTGCGTGACCGGCGACAGCGAGTCGATCTGCTGCTCCATCTTCAGCATGTTCAGCGTGGTGACGCCCATGATCTGGGTCTCACCGCGCTGGAAGATGGCGGAGCCGTGCACGCGGGGCACGACCTGCACCTCGGCGTCGAGCGGACGGATGTCGGCCAGGCCGCGTCCGTCGATGCGCACGCCCTCGGAGAGGATGCGACCGCGCACGATCTTCTTGGTGACGGCCTTGTACGCGCCCGCGAACTCGCCGGCGGCGCTCTCGGGCAGCTCGCCCGCCTCGACCGCGGCGGCGAACTCGGCCTTGACGCGGTCCTTGATCGCGTCGTCGGCGTTCTGGCGCTCGATCTTGTCGGCGATCTGGTAGACGCCCGCGAGCTCGTCGTACGCGCTCTTGGCGACGAAGTCGAAGCTCTCCTGCGAGTAGGGCAGGAACACCGGGTACACGCCCGGCTCCTTCGACGAGTGGGCGGCCATCTCGGCCTGCGCCTGCACGAGCTGCTTGATGAAGGGCTTGGCGGCCTCGAGGCCCCCCGCCACGACCTCTTCGCTCGGCTTGGTGGCGCCGCCCTTGATGAGGTTCCAGCTGTGCTCGGTGGCCTCGGCCTCGACCATCATGATCGCGACGTCGCCGTCGTCGAGCACGCGGCCGGCGACCACGAGGTCGAACACGGCGTCCTCGAGCAGCTGCGCGTTCGGGAACGCGACCCACTGGTCCTCGTGCTCGCCGTGACCCGGGATCAGCGCCAGGCGCACACCGGCGATCGGGCCGGAGAACGGCAGACCGGAGATCTGCGTCGAGGCGGATGCCGCGTTGATCGCGAGCGCGTCGTAGAACTCGCCCGGCGCGATCGAGAGCACCGTGACGACGATCTGGACCTCGTTGCGCAGGCCGTCGACGAACGACGGGCGCAGCGGACGGTCGATCAGCCGGCAGACGAGGATCGCGTCGGTGGACGGACGACCCTCGCGGCGGAAGAACGAGCCGGGGATCTTGCCGGCGGCGTACGAGCGCTCCTCGACGTCGACGGTCAGCGGGAAGAAGTCGAACCCTTCACGGGGGTGCTTGCCGGCGCTGGTGGCCGACAGCAGCATGGTGTCGTTGTCCAGGTAGGCAGCGACGGCGCCCTGCGCCTGCTGGGCAAGGCGTCCGGTCTCGAACCGGACGGTACGGGTGCCGAAGCGGCCGTTGTCGAGAACGGCCTCGGCGGCGGTGATTTCAGGACCTTCCAAGAGGTCTCTCCTTCTTTGTTTAGACTCGTCCGCGCGTCTCGCGGGCGAGTGATCACGAAGGAGCAGAAGCAGGCAGATATGAGCGCACGCCGACCCCGTGCATGCACGACGACGCCGCGTAGGCCGCTTGCGCTGGTCACCAGTAGAAGATCACCCTCGATTCGAGAGGAACCCACCACAGGGGACCAGCTTCCTGCCCGCCTGCTCCATGAGCTCAGTATTCAATTGAGCGGATGCCGATGGCAGCCTTTACGAGCTTACCAGGGCATTGCCCGATACCGCGGATCGCGCGTAGCGTGTGCCCATGGCCATCGCAGGATGGCGCCGTCTCCGGATCCCCCGCGGGATCGTCGGGGCGACCCTCGCCGCGGCGGTGCTGCTGGCGCCGTCGGCACTCGGCGTGTCACGCGCCGCGGCCGAGACGCCGCCGCCGACGGCGCCCGGCTACCCGACCTGGGCCGAGGTGCAGGCCGCGCGCGCGAGCACGGAGGCGACCGCGGCGGAGGTCGACCGGGTCGACGACGCGCTGACCGGCGCGCTCGACGCCGCCGCCGTCGCCTCGCAGAAGGCCGTCACCGCACAGGCGGCCGCCCAGAAGGCCCGCGCCGCGAGCGAGGCCGCAGGACAGCGCGCCGATACGCTGTCGGCGCAGGCCGCCGCCGCGGCGACCCGGTCCGGTCGCAGCACTGCCGCCACCGCCGAGCTCGCGCGCACGCTCACGGCCGCCGAAGGCCAGCAAGGGTTCACCGCGCAACTGCTCGCCTCCGACGACCCGGACGAGCTGCTCGCACGGCTGAATGCACTGTCGAACCTGACCGACTGGTGGCATGATGCCGCCGATGCCGCGCAGGCCGACAAGGAGCTGGCCGCGTCGCTTCGCGATCGCGCCCGCGCCGCGGAGGCCGAGCGGAACCGTCTCGCGGACGAAGCGGAACGGTCCGCCGACGCCGCCGAGACCGCCGCCGACGAGGCGAACGCCGTCGCCGCGAAGCTGCAGAAGAGCATCGACACCCTGTACGCCCAGCTCGCGGTACTGCAGGACTCGACGGCGGAGACCGAGCGCCAGTACGACATCGGCGTGCGCGTGGCCGCGCAGGCATCTGATCAGCAACGCCGCCGCGAGAAGGCGGCGTCGGACGAGCCGGCCACCGCGGCCGCGGCGTCGGTCGGAACGGCCGAGCCGCTCGGCGGTGCGCTCTCCCCCGCCCAGGCGCGGGCGTATGCGCGGCGGGCCATGCTCAGCTACGGCTGGGGCGACACGCAGTACTCGTGCCTGGTGAAGCTGTGGAACATGGAGTCGGGCTGGCGCTGGAACGCGCTGAACCCGTACAGCGGCGCGTATGGGATCCCGCAGGCCCTGCCGGCGAAGAAGCTGGCGGCCGCCGGCGCGGACTGGCGCACCAATGCTGCCACGCAGATCCGATGGGGCCTCGCGTACATCTCCGACCGCTACGACACGCCCTGTGGGGCGTGGCGGCACGAGATGAGCCACGACCCGCACTGGTACTGACCCGGCATGTGCGCGGCAAGCGCGGATGGGTACGCTGAGGGCATGAGCAACGACGAGACTCCGAGCGCCACGTCCGACGAGATGAAGCGCAAGTTCCGCGAGGCGCTCGACAAGAAGAATGCGCATCACCGTGACGGCCAGTCGCACCTCGACGGGCAGGGTGCAGTGAACGAGCCGCACGGCCGCGCCGGCCACAAGCGCGAGTTCCGCCGCAAGAGCGGCTGAGCAGCGCTACTCTCCGGCGAAGCCGCCGAGGAGATGGTCGAACGAGTTGCCGCCGTGCAGGTAGTTGGCCGGGTCGAACGGATCCGAGTTCGTCGCCGGATCGCGACGCGCCACCGCGTCGGCGAGCTCGGCAGCGCCCTTCTCGATGCGATCGCCCAGCGTCGCGACCTGGTCGCCGGTGCTGCCCCAGTCCTCGCTCGCGGCGAACACGCCGGTCGAGACGGCGTCGGCATGCAGGTAGGCGAACAGCGGCCGTATCGCGTAGTCGATCGCCAGTGAGTGCCGCGGCGTACCGGCCGTCGCGCCGATGAGCACCGGCTTGCCGATCAAGGACTCCTTGTCGAGCACGTCGATGAACGACTTGAACAGACCCGAGTAGCTCGTCGAGAAGATCGGCGTGACGACGACCAGCGCGTCGGCCGACACGACCGTGTTGATCATCGACTCGAGCTCGGCGCCGGCGAATCCGGTGAGCATGTTGTTCGTGATGTCGTGGGCGAGGTCACGCAGTTCGAATGTGTCGACGCTCGCAGTGATCCCGCGCTCGTCGAGGTGCTTCACGACGGCGGCCGACAGGCGGTCCGCCAGCATCCGCGTCGACGACGGGGTCGACAGCCCCGCCGCGACGACGGCCACGCGCCGGGCCGCGCTCATCGCGCACCGCCCAGCCCGAAGGCCGCGCCCTGGGGCGTCGGGGTGTCCTGATACGGCGAGCCGCCGGTCACGTTGTCGCCGCGGTTGGCGTTCGGCCGCGGCTCGCGCACCGGACCGTCGCCGTACGCGGCCTTCACCAGGCCGGCATGGGTCGGCGCGTCGGGAACGGTCGCAGGTCGGTTCTTCGCGAGCTCCTTGCGCAGCACCGGGACGACCTCGCCGCCGAGGATGTCGATCTGTTCGAGCACGGTCTTCAGCGGCAGACCGGAGTGATCCATCAGGAACAGCTGGCGCTGGTAGTCGCCGAACAGATCGCGCATGCCGGCGTACCGGTCGATCACCTGCTGCGGTGAGCCCACCGTCAGCGGGGTCATCTTCGTGAAGTCCTCCATGGACGGTCCGTGACCGTACACGGGTGCGTTGTCGAAGTACGGGCGGAACTCGTTGACGGCATCCTGCGAGTTCTTGCGCATGAACGCCTGACCGCCCAGTCCCACGATCGCGGTCTCGGGATCGCCGTGGCCGTAGTGCGCCCAGCGCTGACGGTACAGCTCGATGAGGCGCTGGTAGTGTTCGGCCGGCCAGAAGATGTTGTTCGCGAAGAAGCCATCGCCGTAGTACGCCGCCTGCTCGGCGATCTCGGGCGTGCGGATCGAGCCGTGCCAGACGAACGGCGGCACGCCGTCGAGGGGACGCGGCGTGGAGGTGAAGCCCTGCAGCGGAGTGCGGAACTTGCCCTCCCAGTCGACGATGTCCTCCCGCCACAGCTTGTGCAGCAGCGCATAGTTCTCGATAGCGAGCGGCAGCCCCTGGCGGATGTCCTTGCCGAACCACGGGTAGACGGGGCCGGTGTTGCCGCGGCCGAGCATGACGTCCGCCCGGCCTCCGGAGACATGCTGCAGCACGGCGAAGTCTTCGGCGATCTTCACCGGGTCGTTTGTCGTGATGAGGGTGGTCGCGGTCGAGACGATGAGGCGCTCGGTCTGCGCGGCGATGTAAGCGAGGGTCGTCGTCGGCGACGATGACCAGAACGGCGGGTTGTGGTGCTCGCCGATCGCGAAGACGTCGAGGCCGACCTCCTCAGCATGCGTGGCGATCGTCAGGGTCGCCTGGATGCGCTCCGCCTCGCTCGGCGTCACGCCGGTCGTGGGATCCTGCGTGATGTCGCTCACGGAGAAGAGGCCGAATTGCATCTGGCCGGCCGCGTCTGTCTCGCTCACGTCGTCTGCTCGCTTCCCGGATGCTGGTGGCATCCGTATCTATTCAAGTGAATGCAGTTAGTGGAACGCATGCGATCCCAGGTTATTCCCGGACGATGGATGCCGCAGGAGTAACGCCGTGTCACGGAGGGTCACCGGGCGTCATGCCGCGGTAACCGGCGGCAACACACGTGCGCGGGCCGGCGGCATCCGCCTACCGTCTTCCCATGAGCCAGACGAACCTGCCGATCCTCGATCTCTCGCAGTTGAATGCCGGAGCCGACGCCGCCGCGCAGTTCCGCGACGCACTGCGCGCCGCCACGCACGACGTGGGCTTCTTCTACCTCACGGGAACGGGCATCTCGCCCGAGTCGGAAGCACGGCTGCTGAGCACGGCACGGGCATTCTTCGACCTGCCCGAGGCCGACAAGCTTGCGATCGAGAACGTGAACAGTCCGCACTTCCGCGGTTACACGCGCATCGGCGGCGAACGCACCCAGGGCAGGGTCGACTGGCGCGAGCAGATCGACATCGGCCCGGAGCGCGACGCCGTCGAGTGGGAAGGCGCGCCCTCGTTCGCGCGACTCATCGGCCCGAATCTGTGGCCGGAGGCGCTTCCCGAGCTGCGCGAAGTCATCACCGACTGGGAGAGCCGGCTGCGGGAGGTGTCGCGCAGGTTGCTGCGCGCGTGGGCGCAGTCGCTGGGCGCGGAGGAGTCGTACTTCGACGCGCACTTCGGTGAGCCGTCCACGCTGACGAAGATCGTGCGCTACCCCGGCAAGGAGGACCCGAGCCAGGGCGTGGGCGCGCACAAGGACTCGGGCGTTCTCACCCTGCTCTGGGTGGAGCCAGGCAAGGGCGGACTCCAGGTCGAGCGCGACGGCGAGTGGGTCGATGCCCCTCCCGTTCCGGGCGCGTTCGTCGTGAACATCGGCGAGCAGCTGGAGTACGCCACGCAGGGGTATCTGAAGGCGACGAACCACCGCGTGATCTCGCCGCGGTTCCCCGACGACCGCATCTCGGTCCCGTTCTTCTTCAACCCGCAGCTGGATCGCACCCTGCCGCTCATCGACCTGCCGGCGGAGCTGGCCGCGCAGGCGCGTGGGGTCACGCAGGATCCGAGCAACCCCATTCACGCGCTGTACGGCGAGAACGCCTTGAAGTCGCGGCTGCGTGCGCACCCGGACGTCGCGGAGCGCTGGCATTCGGATCTGCTGACACCGGCCCGGTGAGAAAGGCCTCGACGGCAAAGATTGAGGGCCGCCCCACACCAGGGGCGGCCCTCACAAGAATGTTTGGAGCGATTGAACGCTGGTCGCGCTAGCGGCGCAGTCCGAGACGCTCGATCAACGACCGATAACGGTTGATGTCGACGTCCTGGAGGTAGCCGAGCAGACGGCGGCGCTGACCGACGAGCAGGAAGAGGCCACGACGCGAGTGGTGGTCGTGCTTGTGCTCCTTCAGGTGCTCGGTGAGGTCCTTGATGCGCTGCGTCAGCATCGCGACCTGCACCTCGGGGGAACCGGTGTCACCGGGGTGCGTCGCGTACTCTTCGATGATCGCCTTCTTGACTTCTGCATCCAGTGCCATAAAGCGGTCCCCTTTCCATCCGTTGCGCGGTGCCCGACGCCCAGTGCGCGAGCTCTCTTTATCCGCGGCCGATTCTCACGGCAACCGAATCAGTCTACAGCATCCGGCACCACGCCTTGCCTTCGCTCAGAAGGGTGCGGGGTTGTTCGCGTAGTGCGTGGCGATGGTGTGGCGGTGGTGGGGGTCGGGGTCGATCAGGGCGACGGGTTCGAATCTGACCGTGCCGGGTGGTCTTGTCACGTATGTGCGTTTCGTGGGTGCGGTGAAGATCAGGACCCCGCCGGAGAGCTGTTCGACGTCCCACGCGGTCTCGTGTTTGAGAGTGTGGTGGCGTTCACAGAAGTGCTCGAGGTTGCACAGGCACGTGGGACCGCCCGCCGCGTGCGGGATCGTGTGGTCGATATCGCACTTGACCGCGCGCCTGCGGCATCCGGGGAACCGGCACTGCTGGTCCCTGGCCTGCAGGAATCGCTTCTGCTTCTTGGAGGGCCGGTACCGGTCCACGCAGATCGGGACCCCGACTGCCGGGTCGGTGAACACCCGGGTCCACATCGAGCACCCACCCGCGAGCCGCCTGGCCGTGTCGTCGTCGATCGGCCCGAACCCGTCGACGACCGCCCCACCCACCCGGGCGCCCGTGATCACCTCGGCGGGGATGGTGACCTGCACCTCCGGCCGGATCGCCGAGAGCACGTCCCGCGCCTGTTCGTCGGCACCGTGCCCGGTGAACGAGGCGGCCAGCAGCAGGTCGCAGAACATGTCCGCCATGATCTGCGCCACCGACCGGTCATCGAACACCGGGGCTTCCGCCCGGCCAGAACCAGAGTCAGAGCCAAAACCAGAGCCGTCGCCGGCGGCGTCAGCGTCGACGCCCTTGGCCGCATTGCCGAAGTCAGCGTCAGCGGGTCTGTCGTTGGCGGGTATGGTGCCGATGTGTCCGGCCGAGCCGGCATCAGCGGCCCCAGCCGAAGCGCCACCAGCGGCCACCACGGCGGCAGCCCTGGCAGCGGCGTCGGGCTCAGCCTCGGTAGCGGCCGCTGCGGCCGCGGTTTCGTGTTCGGTCTTCTCGGCTTGGTTCTGTGCGAACAGGACGGTGGCTGCTTCCCGCAGCCGGGCCACCGCACCCACGCCCTCGGTGGTCGGGACGTCCGCGGTGATCCGGGCAAGACCGGGCTCCAACGCACGTACCGACACCCGCCGCCGTGCCACCGCGTCCCGCACCCGCGCCTGGGTGCCTTCCGGGTCCAGCCGGACCACCAGTCCCGCCAGGGCGGCCTTCAACTGTGCCGGAGTCATCTCCCGGGCCATATCCCGCGCGACCGCCTCGAACTCAGCGCGCACGCCCTCATCGGCGATCTGCACCCCGGCCTCCGCGATCAGGATCGCGTGCTCCCCGGAGAACTCTCCCCCACTGGCATCACACAACGTCTCATAGAACGACCCCACCAGCGTGGACGCCTGCGACACCTTCCGCGCCACCTGCCACTCACTCAACCGCAGCCCCGCCGCGATCTCCGCATACAGCTCCCGCATCGCCAACTGCGACGCATCCACCACCGCACCCTCACACCCACCCCGGACGGCACGCTCGGCCTCACGCCGCTGCACCAGGTCCGCGACCCGGGCGAAGAAGAACATCTCCGCCGCGAACGCCCGCCCCGCCGCCTGACGCGAGGACACCAGGGAATCCAACAGCTCATCCACCTCCGACACCACCGGAGACACACCCATCGACATCGACACCGTGAGCCCCCTTCCCTGGATGAACTGGCATCTCCATAGTATCGAACACGTCTACGTATGACAAGGGGCCGGTCTAGATTTTTGTGCCTGTTTTTCTGCCGGTTCTTGGTGAACCACGGTGCACCTCGCCACCGCCGCGAGGGACAAGTATTATTCGTACCTGTGTACGCACTCAAGGGTCCCCTCACCCCCGGCCGGCATCCACCGCCACCCTCACGATCCCACCGACCACCGACATCCTCCCCGGCCCCACAGCCCCGCCCCCACAGAGCCGAACCAGACTCTCCGCCCGACGGATCCGCAGAACCACACCCACCCCGCAGACTCCCGGACCCGCAGCATCCACCCCCTCGCTACCCTCGAAGGGTGCTGATCACCGTCCGGGTCAAGCCCGGCAGCCGCAAGGGTCCGCTGGTGGACGAGACCGCCGACGGCCTCGTCGTCTTCGTGCGCGAACGCGCCGTCGACGGCGCCGCGAACGCGGGTGTCGAGCGCGTGTTGGCCGCGCACTTCGGCGTCGCCCCACGCGCCGTGCACATCGTGCGCGGACACACCGCGCGCATCAAGCGGGTCGAGATCGACGAGTAATCTCGACTCGTGCGACCCGTGATCTGGACACCCTGGTGATGGCGAGGCTCTCGCGCGAGCACTTCATCGATCTGCGTCCGCTGACGACCTCCCCCGCGTTCGCCCGCCTCTGGATCGGGTCGACGCTGTCGGGCCTCGGCGGTCAGCTGACGATCGTCGCCGTGATGCTGCAGATGTATGCGCTCACGCACGACACCTTCGCCGTGTCGATGATCGCGGTCGCCGGCCTCGTACCCATGATCATCGCGGGCCTCTACGGCGGGATGCTCGCCGACGCGTTCGACCGTCGCACGGTCGCGCTGCTCGCGGCATCCGTCACGTTCGCCTCCACCCTGCTGCTGGCCGTGCTCACCTGGGGCGGGTGGGAGAACCAGTGGTGGCTCTACGCGCTCTCCATCGTCAACTCCGCCGCGAACTCCATCGTGCAGGCCGCCCGCTCGGCGATCGTGCCGCGGCTGATCCCCATCGAGCTGCTGCCCGCGGCCTCGGCGCTGCAGGGCATCTCCAGCGGCCTGATGATCATGGCCGGTCCCGCCCTGGCGGGCGTGCTCGTGGCGGTCTCGGGTTACGGCTGGACGTACACGATCGACGTCATCATGATGACCTCGCTGTTCCTCGGCCTGTGGACGCTTCCCTCGATCCGCCCCGAGGGCACGATCGTGCGACCCGGACTCGAATCGCTCAAGGACGGCTGGCGGTTCCTCAAGCGCGCTTCGAACATCCGCGTGCAGTACCTCATCGACATCACCGCCATGACGTTCGGCCAGCCGCTCACCCTGTTCCCCGCGATCGGCGCGGTGCTGCTGGGCGGCGGTGCCGTGACCACGGGCGTGCTCACCGCGGCGGTCGCCGTCGGCGCCTTCTGCTCGAGTCTGTTCTCCGGGCCGATCGGCCGCGTGCGACGGCACGGTCTCGGCATCGAGCGTGCGGTCATCGTGTACGGCGCGGCGATCCTGGCGTTCGGGCTCGTGCTGGGCGCGGCCGCGCTCGGCTGGTTCGCCCCCGCCGATCTCGGCGAGCACTCGGCCAACATCGTACTGATCGCCCTCGCGTCGCTGCTGCTGGCGATCTCGGGTGCCGCCGACAACGTCAGCGCCATCTACCGCTCGACGATGATGCAGTCCGCCGTGCCCGACACCATCCGCGGGCGCCTGCAGGGGATCTTCATCGTCGTCGTCGCCGGCGGGCCGCGCGTGGGCGCCCTCTACGCCGGGGCGCTCGCGACCGTCACCGCCCTGTGGTTCCCGCCGCTGCTCGGGGGCCTCATCATCATGGGCCTCGTCTCTCTGCTCGCGCGCCTGCACCCGCGGTTCCGGCAGTACGACGCGCTGCATCCGGAACCCTGAACCCGAGCGGCCCCGGACACGACGGAGGGGCGGATGCCGCAGCATCCGCCCCTTCGAAGATCCGGGCTCAGTCCTGCTGGAGCGAACCCTGCAGGTCGAGCTCGATCGTCACGTCCTTGCCGACGAGCACGCCGCCGGTCTCGAGCGCGGCGTTCCAGGTGAGGCCGAAGTCCTCACGGTTGATGACGGCCGTGGCCGTCGCGCCGGCCTTGTAGTTGCCGAACGGGTCCTGGCCGAAGCCGCCGAAGTCGACGTCGAAGGTGACCGGCTTGGTGACACCGTGCAGGCTCAGGTCACCGTCAACGAGGAACTTCTTGCCCTCGAGGCGCACGCCCGTGGAGTGGAACTCCATGGTCGGGTAGGTCTCGGCGTCGAAGAAGTCGCCCGAGCGCAGGTGCGCGTCGCGGCCCTCGTCACGCGTGTTGACCGACGCCACGTCGACGGTCGCCTCGATCTTCGCGTCGAGCGGGTTCTCCGGCGCGATGATGGTGGCGCTCTTGACGCCGAAGGTGCCGCGCACCTTCGAGATCATCATGTGACGGACGGTGAACTGCACGTCGCTGTGGGCTGCGTCGAGCGTCCAGGTGCCCGCCTTGTAGCCGGCGATCTCGGGAACGATGGTCGTGGTGTCTGTCATTTGTCGATCCTTCTGGTGGGGGTGTGCGGGGCGCCGTATCCGGCGCGTACGAGGGGTGAAACGGACCGCGCGTGGGATCTATTCCCACGAATGGAAATTGAGGGGATGCCGCGGCCCGGGGCATCCACCCCTCGTGATGCCGTGTGCGACTAAGCGACGTCGATGAGGTCGATGACGAAGATGAGCGTCTTGCCGCCCAGGAAGTGACCGCCCGCGGGACCGTAGGCCAGGTGCGGCGGGATGACGAGCTCGCGGCGACCGCCGACCTTCATGCCCGGGATGCCGTCCTGCCAGCCCTGGATGAGACCGCGCAGCGGGAACTGGATGGACTCGCCGCGGTTCCACGACGAGTCGAACTCCTCGCCGGTCTCGTACTCCACGCCCAGGTAGTGCACCGTGACGGTGTCGCCGGGCTGCGCTTCGGCGCCCTCTCCGACGATGATGTCGCGGATGACGAGGTCGGCCGGCGCCGGCCCCTCGGGAGCGTCGATCTCGGGCTTCGTGCGGTTGTCAGTCATGTCTTCCATCCAACCCGACGCGGCCGGAGCGGTCAACGCGGAACGGGAGTGGAGAAAGACTCAGCGCCCGGTGCCGCGGCGATGCCTGCGTGTCTACCGAGCGCTGAGTTGATCTGCCACCAGGATGACACTCCCCCACGGAACCGTCAAGCATCAGGGCGCGAACAGCGCCCGCCGTGCCGCCACCGTGCGGGCCAGCAGCGTGCTCTCATCGGCCGCCGCGTTCCTGTCGCGCCCAGTCACGATGCGCTGACGGACGGCGGCCAGGGTCGTGGCGTCCCGGATGAACCCCTTCATGATGCCGGTGCGGTCTCCCCGCAGGGTGCGCGACCAGTCGAGGGCCGAACGACGTCCGCGACGAGTGGCGAGCATCCTCACCTCCTGCGGGGTGAACCAGCCCGCCGACGCATACTCCCCCAGCCGCTCGGCGGTCAGGCGCCGCTCCTCCCGCAGCAGCATGACGATGCCCACGATGAACAGCACGAACAGAGGCACCTGCAGCGTGGCGTACAGGGCGAAGAAGTCGAAGAACTGCGCCGACCCGTTCCACAGGCCGTGCAGAATCGCGGCTCCCGCCATGCCGACGAACCACGGCCCGATGGCCGCGCCGGTACTGAGCCCCCGGCGTGCGGCCAGGCCCAGCGCGAACCCGGTCACGCTCGTGAACATGACGTGGGCGAACGGCGAGAGGATGCCGCGGAGGAAGAACGTCATCGTCAGCTGCGTCGCGCCGCCCTCGATCATGCTCACCGCGAAGTACTGGATGTTCTCGGTGAAGGCGAAGCCCGCCGCCACCAGCGCGCCGTACACGACGCCGTCGACCGGTCCGTCGAACGCCCGTCGCGCGGTGGCGAACACGAGGAACACGCCGAGGCCCTTCGCGAACTCCTCGACGATCGGCGCCTGCACGACCGCCTGCACGGCCTCGCGCGCGGGGGTGTCGGCACTGCCGAAGAGCAGCGTCATCAGAAGGTCGACGCCCAGTGCGATCGCGACCGCCGCGACGGCGCCCCACGCGACGGCGAAGATCACGAGGCTGCGCGGTTCGGGCTCCCACCGGTCGATCAGGCGCACGGCCAGGAGCACTGCCGTCAACGGGATCAGCGCGATGATCAGGCCGATGACGGATGCCGCGGGCCCGAGCGCCTCGAGGAAGTAGGCGACCACTCCCAGCAGCACGATCACCAGCACCCCGAACAGCCAGGGCAGTGCGCGTCGTCCCTTCGACGGGAGCGCCGGCAGGGTCGGCAGGGCCGCCGGAGCCGGCGCGGGGGTCGGCGCGCTCGAGGTCGGCGCGCCGTCGTAGCCGCGCGCCAGCGGGGAGGGATACGACATGACGATCAGCTTACGGCGGCGGCGATGCGTGGCATCGGCCCCGGCCCGCCGTGCTCTCAGCAGCGCGCGGTAGCCTCGAGGGATGCGTTTCGCCCATGTCATCGCCCCTGATCGCCCCGCACCGACACTGGCGGCGGTCACCGGAGGCGGGGCGCATCTGGTGCCCGATCTGCTCGATGGCGGCCCCACCACGCTCGAGCAGCTCATCGCCGGCGGAGACGAGCTGCTGAACCGGGTGCGGGATGCCGCAGACGGCGCCGGGGCGGGGCATCCCGTCGACGACCTCTCCTTCGCCTCCGCCGTCCTCGCTCCCCCGGTCGTGCTGGCGATCGGCCTGAACTATGCCGCACACGCGAGCGAGCTCGCCCTCAAGGCCGACACTGCGCCGACGGTGTTCACGCTGTGGCCGAACTCGCTGTCAGCGCATGAGGCGACGACGTCGTGGCCGCGCGCGCTCAGCGAGTCGATCGACTACGAGGCCGAGCTGGGCGTGATCATCGGCAAGCCCGCGCGCGATGTCGCGGCCGCCGACGCCCTCGACCACGTCTGGGGATACACCGTCGTCAACGACATCACGGCCCGCGACATCCAGTTCTCCGAGGCGCAGTGGTGCCGCTGCAAGTCATTCGACGGGTTCACCCCGACCGGCCCGTTCGTCGTCACCGCCGACGAGGTGCCCGATCCGCAGGACCTGCACATCTGGACCATCGTCGACGGCCACAAGGTGCAGGACGCCTCCACCGGGCAGATGATCCGGCCGGTCAGCACTCTGGTCGCCCACCTCTCGCAGTCGGTCACGCTGCTGCCCGGCACGCTCATCTCGACCGGATCGCCGGGTGGCGCGGGATACTCGCGCGAGCCGCAGATCTTCCTGCGCGACCGGTCGACGGTCACGGTCGGCATCGACGGCATCGGCGAGCTGACGACGCATTGCCGCATCCTCGACTGACGGCGACCGGGAACGCGGAAGGGCGGCGGAGAGATCCGCCGCCCTTCGCGTGTTTCAGGATGTCAGTGCGTCACGGGCAGGTGTAGGTGATGCCGCCGACCACGTGCTGACCGCTGCCGAGCTCCTGGCACACCTCGCTGAGGTGGCCGATGGCCGCCGCCGCGACGGCGATGGCGATGATGATGATCACGATGGCGAGGACCACCAGGATCGCGCCGATGATGATGCCCGCCAGCGCGAAGCCGTTCTTCTGGCCGGCGCGCTTGCTCTGCACCATCGCCACGATGCCGAGGACCAGGCCGACGAGCGCACCGATGCCGGTGACCAGACCCGCCAGCGAACAGATGAACGCCACGAGGCCGAGGGTCTTGCCGGGGTAGGTGGTCGACGGCGCGGGCTGTCCGTAGGCCGGGGCCTGCGGATAGCCGGCGCCGTACGCGGGCGCCTGACCGTAGGCCGGCTGGTCCGCCGCGGGTGCGGACGGCGCCTGCGCATAGGCCGGCGGCTGTGGTGCCGGAGGCACCGCCGACGGCTGCTCGGGCTGCTGCGGCTGCTCGGGGTTCTGTGGGACGTCGGACATGGAGTACCTCCAGTGCGGGACAGATTCGTCCCCCACGCTATCGGGCGCGCTCGCCCACCGACAGCCCCGTGACGCCGTGTCGCCGATCAGGCCTTCGCGTCGGCCACCACGTTCTCGGCGGCCTGCACCACCGGGATCGCCGCCGTCATCGTCTCCAGACCCGACAGACGCGCGGGCGACAGCTGCTTGGTCACCTCTTCGCGGCTCATGAGGCCCGCTTCCACGACGAGATCGGCGATGTTGCGGTGGGTGAGCAGCGCCGTCTTGGCAAGGGCCGCGGAGGCCGCGTAGCCGATGAAGGGCGTGAGCGCCGTCACGACGCCCACCGACGAGCCGACCATCGCGCCCAGACGCTCGCGGTTCGCGGTGATGCCGTCGACGCAGTTGACGCGCAGCGTCCACATGGCCTGCCGCATCCACGTGATCGATTGGAAGATCGAGTGGGCGATCACCGGCTCGAACGCGTTGAGCTGCAGCTGCCCGGCCTCAGCTGCCATCGTCACGGTCATGTCGGCGCCGACGACGGAGAACGCGACCTGGTTGACGACCTCGGGGATGATCGGGTTGACCTTGCCCGGCATGATCGATGAGCCGGCCGCACGGGCGGGGAGGTTGATCTCGCCGAGACCGGCCTGCGGACCGCTCGAGAGCAGACGCAGGTCGTTGCAGATCTTCGAGAGCTTGATCGCGTTGCGCTTCAGCGAGGAGGAGAACGACATGAACGAGCCGGTGTCGCTGGTCGCCTCGACGAGGTCGGTCGCCGTCGACAGGTCGACGCCCGAGATCTCGCGAAGGTGCCGCAGCACCGAGGGCGCATAGCCGGGGTGCGTGGTGATGCCGGTGCCGATCGCGGTGGCGCCCATGTTGATCTCGGTGAGCAGGCTCGCGTTCTCGGTGAGGCGCTGCAGGTCTTCGCCGAGGGTGGTGGCGAAGCCGTGGAACTCCTGCCCGAGGGTCATCGGGACGGCGTCCTGCAGCTGGGTGCGGCCGACCTTGAGCACGTCGTGGAACTCGACGGCCTTGTTCAGGAAGCTCTTGCGCAACAGGTCGAGCTCGTCGAGCAGCGTGCGCAGCACGAGCGACAGCCCGATCTTGATGGCCGTCGGGTAGACGTCGTTGGTCGACTGGCTGCGGTTGGTGTCGTCGATCGGGGCGAGGAACGCATAGTCGCCCTTTTCGCGGCCGGCGAGCTCGAGCGCGACGTTGGTGATGACCTCGTTCGCGTTCATGTTCGTCGAGGTGCCGGCACCGCCCTGGATGACGCCCACGACGAACTGATCGTGGTATTTGCCGTCGATGACGAGCTGGGACGCCCGATCGATGAGGTCGGCCTTGTCGTGCGAGAGCACGCCGATCTCGGCATTGGCGCGCGCCGAGGCCTGCTTGACCATCGCCAGTGCGCGAACGAAGTCGCTGTACACCGAGATCGGTCGTTTCGCGATCGGGAAGTTCTCCAGGGCCCGCTCGGTGTGGATGCCCCAGTAGGCATCGGCGGGGATCTCGAGGGAGCCGAGCGAGTCGGTCTCGGTGCGGGTGCGCGACATTGCGTCCTGTGCCATTGTGCGTCCTTGTGGGTCACGGCGGATGGTTGTGTTCCCGAGCCTACCCGCCCACTCTCCGGCGAAATCTGTACACGATGGCGCGTGGCACCGCATCGATGGACGCCGAGTAGTGTCACCGCGCAGGTTTGCGCGAAAAAGCCTCCAGCCGCTCTTCCGGGCTGAGCGCCGCCATCCGGGCCACCCACTCCTCGTCGAAGAAGTCCCCCGTCGGCGCGTCGACGACCGGCACCACCGCGTGGGTGATCGTGTCGTCGTACACGTGCACGAGATGGAACGACTGGCCGGCGTCCATCCCGTTGACCCGCGCCGCCGGGCGCGCGAGATTCATCGTGTAGCACGTCGCCGCCGCCACGCTCACCTCGACGCCGGCGAACATGCCGTGCGTGGAATAGTGCAGATGACCGGCGAGGATGCCGCGGACATCGGTGCCGCGGATCACCTCGGCCAGCGCATCCTGATGGCGCAGCTCGAGGATGTCGAACAGGGGCAGATGGCTGGGCAGCGGCGGATGATGCAGGGCGAGGATCGTGCCCAGGGGCGCGGGTTCGGCCAGCACCTCGCGCAGCCACGCGAGCTGGGCGTCGTCGAGATCGCCGTGGTGCCAGCCCGGCACCGACGAATCGAGCGCGACCAGGCGCAGGCCGCGCAGGTCGTGGACGGCCGTGACCGGCTCTTGCGTGGGCGGCTGCCCGAGCAGATCGCGATGCAGCTCGGGTCTCTCGTCGTGGTTGCCGGCGACCCACACCAGCTGTGCGCCCAGCCGCTCGGCGACCGGCTCGACCGCCGCTTTCAGCGCGGCGTAGGCCCCGGGCTCGCCGAGATCGGTGAGGTCGCCGGTGAAGACGACGGCGTCGGGCCGCACGGCGAGATTCTCGATCGCCGCGAGCGTGCGGCCGAGGTTGCCGGCGGTGTCATACGCCCCGCCGAGCGGCCGATTGCCCGCGAGGAGATGCGTGTCGCTGACATGGACGATCACCCGCTGCGCGGGCTCGTGCGATCCGAATCGGACGGGAGCGGCATCCATCCCCCCACCCTAACGACGGGCTCCCCCACCGCCTCGCGGTCAGTGCAGGACGATCAGCAGGATGCCGCCGAGCACGGCGAGTGCGCACAGGCCGAAGGACGCGTAGGCGGCGATCAGCGCGAGCAGCCTCTGGCCGTCGGTGAGTGGGCTCTTCTTCGCGGCCTTGGCCGCGGCCTTCTCCGCCTTGGCCGCCTGCTTGGGGCTGATCACGGTGATCGCGTCGGTGAACTCGGCGGGGGCCACGACCGGCACCCGCCCCGCACGCACGAGCATGCGCAGCCCCGCGGCGTAGAAGCCCACCACGAGCACGGCGCCGATCAGTGCCACCACGAAGACGCGGATGAACGCCAGCCAGTCGATGTCGATGCTCATTTTCCGCCCTTCCCCGCCGTGGACTTCTTCTTGTCGCTCTTCTTCGCCACGTCGGCCTTCTTCCTCGCCTCGGTGTCGGCCTTCTTCTTCGCGTCGGCGTTCTTCTTGGCGTCGGCCTTCTTCTTGGCGTCCGACTTCTTCTTCTCGTCGGAGCTCTTCTTCGCGTCGGCCTTCGCCTTGGCCTTCTTCTCGGCTCTGCGCCGCGCCTCCTCATCGGCCCGGCGGCGCTCGCGCTCGCGCTCCTCCGCCTTGCGGCGTGCCTTCTCCTCGGCCTTGAGACGCTCCTGCTCGCGGATGATCGCACGCTGACGGCGCGTCGGCGGCGGGTTCTTCTTCACCTTGACCGCCATGCCCGACTCGGCGACGTCGCTCATCGCATTGGCCGCCGTGACGGCGTCGCGCCGTGACCGCAGGAACAGCGCGATGATGATCACGAGGGCGATCACGGCATCCACCAGCAGCCCCCAGGTGGGCAGCCAGCGCACGATGAGTGCGGCCAGTGCCCCCACGAGACCTGCCGCGGGCAGTGTCAGCAGCCAGCCGACGGCGATCTTGCCCGCGGTGCCCCAGCGCACCTTCGAGCCGCGTCGGCCCAGCCCCGATCCGATCACCGATCCGGAGGCGACCTGCGTGGTCGACAGGGCGAAGCCGAGGGCGCTCGAGGCGAGGATCGTCGCCGCCGTCGAGGTCTCTGCGGAGAAGCCCTGCGCGGGCTTGACGTCGGTGAGGCCCTTGCCGAGTGTGCGGATGATGCGCCAGCCGCCGAGGTACGTGCCCGCCGCGATCGTGAACGCACAGGCGAAGATGACCCAGATGTGCGGATCGGCATGGCTCTTGTCCTGCCACCCCGCCATGATGAGCGCCAGGGTGATGATGCCCATCGTCTTCTGCGCGTCGTTCGTGCCGTGCGCGAGCGCCACCATCGACGAGGTGAAGATCTGGCCCCAGCGGAAGCCGCTTCGGCCGTCGGGCTTGCCGTCATAGCGACGGGTCATCGCGTAGGCCATACGCGTCACGATGAACGCGATGACTCCGGCGGTGAGCGGCGACAGCAGCGCCGGGAGGATGATCTTGCTCAGCAGCACCCCGAAGTCGACGCCCGACACACCGAAGCCGACGAGGGTCGCGCCGACCAGGCCGCCGAACAGCGCGTGCGAGGAGCTCGACGGCAGCCCGAGAAGCCACGTGAGCATGTTCCAGACGACGGCGCCCACAAGGCCCGCGAAGATGAGCGGCAGGAAGTCCACATGACTCGCGCTGATCTGGTCCTCGCGGATGATGCCGTGGGAGACGGTCTTCGACACCTCCGTGGACAGGAACGCACCCACCAGATTCAGGCCGGCGGCCAGTCCCACCGCGACCTTGGGCTTGAGCGCGCCCGTCGCGATGGGCGTCGCCATCGCATTCGCGGTGTCATGGAATCCGTTGGTGAAGTCGAAGAACAGAGCCAGCGCGATGACCAGCACGACGATCAGGGCTGCGGTTTCCACCGTTCGCTTTCCGGGAGTCAGGGATCGAGGGATGCCGGCGACGCCGACGATGCGAACGAAATGTTCACGACGATGGGGTGCTCCGGCTGCCCGGCCCGGGTCAAATCCTCTCATGCCCGCCTGGCCCCTGTGAACCTGCGGCTCCCAGATCGGGCGGCTAACGTGGTCGCGTGACCGATGTTCGCAGCGCTGCAGACCTTTCCGCTCCCGTCACCCCGCGTCGCCCGGTGGCGCGGACGCATCACGGCGACACCTTCCTGGACCCGTACGAGTGGTTGCGGGAGAAGGACGATCCCCAGGTCATCGAGCATTTGCACGCCGAGAACGCGTACACCGAGGCGCGCACCGCGCACCTCGCCGGGCTCCGTGACACCGTCTTCAGCGAGATCAAGGGACGTACTAAGGAAACCGATCTTTCGGTTCCGGTGCGCGAGGGCGGCTGGTGGTATTACGGCCGCACTCTCGAGGGCAGGCAGTACGGCGTCCACTGCCGGGCACCGCTGGCCTCCCCCCACGACTGGACTCCACCGGAGCTGACGACCGACGCCGACGTCGCCGGCGAGCAGATCATCCTCGACGGCAATGCCGAGGCCGAGGGCCAGGAGTTCTTCTCGCTGGGCAGCTTCGAGGTGTCGAAGGACGGCACGATGCTGCTGTACGGCGTCGATGTCGAAGGCGATGAGCGCTACACCCTGAAGGTGCGCGATCTGCATACCGGGGCGAACCTGCCCGACGAGATCCCGAACACGTCGGCCGGGGCGTCCTTCTCCCCCGACGGCCGGTACATCGTCTATCTGACCGTCGACGACGCCTGGCGCCCCGACACCGTCTGGCTGCACGAGCTGGGCACCCCCGTGGCCGACGACGCGCAGCTGTTCCACGAGCCCGACGAGCGCTATTGGGTCGGCGCGGGCTTCACGCGCAGCGACCGCTACCTCATGATCGCGGTCGGCTCGTCGATCACCAGTGAGGAATGGCTGGTGGATGCCGCGGACCTGCGCTCCGCGCCGCGGGTCGTGTGGCCGCGCGAAGAGGGCGTCGAATACGACAGCGACCACGCCGTCGTCGACGGCGAGGATGTGCTCTACATCCTGCACAATCGGAACGCCCTGGACTTCGAGCTCGTCCGGGTCGCGGCATCCACCCCCTCGGCGGAGCCGACCGTCGTCGTCGCGCACGAGCCGGGGCGCCGGCTGCTCGGCCTGTCGACGTTCCGCGACTTCGCGGTCATCGCGTACCGACGCGAGGGCCTGGCCCGGCTGGGGATGTTCGACTACGAGAACAGCCGCATCGACGAACTCGCGTTCGACGAACCGCTGTACGCCGCGGGCCTGGCCGGCAACCCGGAGTGGGCGCCGCCGATGCTGCGGCTCGGATACACCTCGTTCGTGACGCCGAGCACCGTCTACGACTACGTCGTCGCGACCGGCGAGAAGCTGCTGCGCAAGCGGCAGCCGGTGCTCGGCGGCTACGACCCGGCGGACTACGACCAGGCGCGGGTGTGGGCCACGGCGCACGACGGCGTGCAGGTGCCGATCTCGCTCGTGTGGAAACGCGCGTTCGGCACCCCCGGTGACGCACCCCGCCCGCTGCATCTGTACGGGTACGGGTCCTACGAGCACTCGATCGAGCCCGGCTTCTCGGTCGCGCGGCTGAGCGAGCTCGACCGGGGCGTCGTGTTCGCCGTGGCTCATGTGCGCGGAGGCGGCGAGATGGGCCGGCAGTGGTACGAAGACGGCAAGACGATGCGCAAGCGCAACACGTTCACCGACTTCCTCGACTGCGCGGATCACCTCATCGCCGGCGGCTACGCGGTGCCGGACCGCCTCGTCGCCGAGGGCGGTTCGGCCGGCGGGCTGCTGATGGGCGCCATCGCCAACATGCGGCCCGAGCTGTTCGCGGGCGTGCTCGCCGACGTGCCGTTCGTCGATGCGCTGACCTCGATCCTCGACCCGTCGCTGCCGCTGACCGTCATCGAGTGGGACGAGTGGGGCGACCCGCTGCACTCGCCCGCCGTGTACGCGTACATGCAGTCGTACTCGCCGTACGAGAACGTGCGGGCGGATGCGGCATACCCGCGCATCCTCGCGGTCACCTCACTGAACGACACCCGTGTGCTGTACGTCGAGCCCGCCAAGTGGGTCGCAGCCCTGCGCGAGGCCGGGGCCGACGCCCTGCTGAAGTGCGAGATGGTCGCCGGCCACGGCGGCGTGAGCGGCCGCTACAACGCCTGGCGCGAGCGCGCCTACGAGCTCGCCTGGTTGTTCGACGTGCTCGGCGTCGCGGGGGCCTGACACGCCGCGCTGAGCGGTTGCGGCGGCCGCGGCCTGAGCCGGGGTCGGGCTCCGGCGTCACTCCCGCGCCGAGACCGGGGGTTTGACGTCGCTCCGGCGCCGAGACCGGAGGTTCATGCCGAAACCGATGACGTCGCCCTCGGTCTCGCCGCAGATCCCCGATTTCGGTGACCCCGTATACCGTCCCGGAACAGCTTCGACCGCTCATCGGCGGTCAGTGAACGAGGGTTGTCGGCGAGGGTCGCGAGCATCGCCCTCTGTATCGGACGCACACGTTCGAGCCCGCCGACGGCGAGCTTGCGGTCTAGCGGCTGCCAGCGCATGGTGTCGGGCCAGTCCCAGCGCAAAAAGCCGTCCTCGTATCGCCGGAGGCGATCTTCGCGCTTCTTCTCCCGTACGAAGTGCGCCTTCATCGCCGCCGGGTCGCTCGCGTCGTACTTGCCGTATCCGTCGGACTCGCCGACTCTGCGCTGCCGTCGCCAGTAGAAGTCGGTCCGGTCCTCGACACCCTCGTAGCGGAAAACCACCTGCAACTCGGGGTCTTCGTAGCCGAGCCATCGGATGACGACGCGACTGGCTGACTCCTCGGCCGACTCGGCGAGCGGATCGGCGTGAGCCTCGACCCAGTCGAGCTGTCGCACCCCTCGACGCGACGACTGGGCCCGTCCGAACTCGCTGAAGTCAAGGGTCTCACCCTTCTGGTCGAGGACACGAAGAGTCCGATCCGCGACAGCCATGGCGAAGGCAGGTGGAAGCACCCGCACAAGGTCCACAGCAGTCTCGCGAAGCGCGGTGCCCGACATGCCCCCACTCGTGACGATCTCGCGCTCATCGCGCGTGCCGTGCACGATGACGTCGCCTTCGCGCCACGACCTTCCGTCGACGGAGAGTAGGTGGATGAAGCGTGGCTCACCGAACAACGGAAGCCCGAGGAGCGCCGCCGCCGACTCGAGACAGAACACTGGCGACGACCATGTCCGCGCGACGGCTTCGACCCGAAGGCGATAGCACTCCCACGGTTTCAGGGCGGCCCATTCCTCACGCCGCACGTACACGCCCGGACGTACGCGATACAGTGCGCTGTCTCGATCGAGCCGACCAACCTTTGTTGGCTGCTCGCGGGCGAAAAGCAGTGTGGCCAGGCTTGCGGCATCCCGTTCTCCCATCTCCCCAGGATCACGGCAGAACTGAGGCGTGGAAGGCGCGCACACGAGATCTGTGGAGAACTCACCCGCATGCCTCCCTTGGGGAGGAACCGATGCGCAGTTGCGTGGGCGGGTCTCACTCGCCGAGACCGGGGAATCTCGCCGAAACTCATGGCGATGGCCTCGGTCTCGGCGGGATTCCCCGGTCCCAGCGAGGAGAAGGGGCGCACCGCGCCGACGACGCGATCGGCCCGTCCCCCTCACCTCGAGAGACGTCACCGCGTTCCGCGCCGGGACCCCGCGCAGGGCGGTCATCGATACCGAGGACTTCAGCCGAAACCCATGGCAGCGACCTCGGTCTCGGCAGAATTCCCCGGTCTCGATGCGAAGGGCCGGTGGTAAGTGCCGCGTGAGCCGAAAACGGGCGTGACCGCGCGCGCTTCAGCCGAAGAGCGCGGCGGCCTCGTCGTAGCGGTACTGCGGCACGGTGTTGAGCTCGCCGAGCGCCTCGTCGAACGAGACGCGCACGATGTCGGTGCCGCGCATCGCGACCATCTGCCCCCAGGCGCCCTCGACGATCGCGTCGGCGGCGTGCAGGCCCAGGCGGGTGGCGAGCACCCGGTCGAACGCCGACGGCGACCCGCCGCGCTGGATGTGGCCGAGCACGGTCGCACGGGTCTCGATGCCCGTGATCCGCTCGATCTCGGGCGCGATGACATCGCCGATGCCGCCCAGACGCGGGCGGTTGAAGGCGTCGAGCCCCTTGTCGCTGTATGCCTCGGTCATGCCGGTCAGGGTGAAGCCCTCGGACACGACGACGAGCGGCGCACGACCGCGGTCGTGGGCCTTGGTCACCAGGTCGCAGATCTCGTCGATCGACATCGGCACCTCGGGGATGCAGATGGCGTGCGCCCCGGCGGCCATGCCCGCGTGCAGGGCGATCCAGCCGACGTGCCGGCCCATGACCTCGGCGACCATGCAGCGCTGGTGCGAGTCGCCGGTGGTGCGCAGGCGGTCCATGGCCTCGGTCGCGATGTTCACCGCGGTGTCGAACCCGAACGAGTAGTCGGTCGCGCGCAGATCGTTGTCGATCGTCTTGGGCACGCCCAGCACGTTGATGCCGTCGTTGGCCAGGCGGTTGGCCGCCGCCAGCGTGCCCTCACCGCCGATCGCGATGATGCCGTCGATGCGGTGCCCGTAGAGCGTCTTCGCGATGTTCTCGGCGCCGCCGCGCGGCCCCTCGTAGGGGTTGGTGCGGCTGGTGCCGAGGATCGTCCCCCCGACCTTCGACAGGCCCTTCACGTCATGCCGGGTCAGCGGGAAGAAGTCGGCGTCGACGACGCCGCGCCATCCGTCGCGGATCCCCACGAACTCCATGTCGTACGCAGTCGTGCCCTTGAGCACCACACCGCGGATGACCGCGTTCAGTCCGGGGCAGTCGCCGCCGCTGGTCAGGATGCCGATCTTCATGCGCAGGTCCTTGCTTCGAGAGGGAGGGATGCCGGCGACGTCGCCACCCACGACACTACTGCCGCGCGCCCGGCCCTGCCACACGGCCCGGTCGGGCGTGTCACTGGCCGCCGAGGGCCTGCCGGGTCAGGTGCATGAGCGCCGACAGCTGCACCGAGTCGCTCGAGCCCGGCTCGACGACCTGGCCATCGAGCGCACGGGCCGCCAGGCCCTGCTTGGAGTCGATGAGCTCGGCGATCTTGGTGTCGATCGTGTGCGCGGCGATGATCCGCCACGCGGTGACCGGCTCGTCCTGGCCGATGCGGTGCACACGGTCGATCGCCTGCGTCTGCTCGGCGGCGGTCCAGCTGAGCTCGGCGAGCACGACGTTGGACGCGGCCTGCATGTTCAGGCCCACGCCGGCGGCGGTCAGCGAGCAGACCGCGAATCCGACGTCGGGGTCGTTGTTGAACGCGTCGATGGCCTCCTGGCGCGCGGGCGTGGACTGCTCGCCGCGGACCGAGACGTATCGGACGCCGGATGCCGCGAAGTGGGCCTCTGCGGCATCCATCACGTCGATGTGCTTCGCGAAGAAGACGACCTTGCCCACCGAGCGGTGCAGCTGCACGGCGTAATCGGCCGCGAGCTGCGCCTTGGCCTGACCGATGCGGCGCACCATCGTGAAGACGTTCTCGGAGCCGGTGCCGGCGGCCTTCGACTCGTCGAGCTCGTTCTGAGCGACCAGCCGCACGATGTCGTCGTCGATCTCGCCGGGGGCGAGTCCCCGGTCGCCGCGCGCCTCGATGATCCGGCGGTAGCGAGCGGCCAGGCGTGCGCCGAGCTCCTGCTCGGCCTGGCGGATCGAGCGTCCGTACTCGTCGTCCAGCTCGACGGGCAGGTCGGCGATGAGCTTGTCGGGCAGGTCTGCGGCGACATCCTTCTTCTTGCGCCGCACGATGCCCATCGAGATCACCGCGTCGCGGGCCTCGGGGTAGAAGGCCTTGTCGGCCGGCGTGAGCCCGGTGGCGTCGAGCTTCTCCATGAGCTCGGTGCCGGGCTTGGTGCCGTTCGTCCACCCGAGGAAGCGCCAGATCGCGTCGAAGTCCTCGACGTCGTTGATCAGCGGCGTACCGGTCAGCGCCAGCAGCAGCGGGTCGCGGACCTGCTCGCGGATGCTCGCGGCGAGCGCCAGCACGTTCTGCGAGCGCTGCGACGTGAGGTTCTTGATGAAGTGCGCCTCGTCGACGACGAGCCCCTTCAGCCCCAGGGTGCTCAGCCACGACAGGTGCCGGTCGAGGATCTCGTAGTTGATGATGAACACGTCGGCGAACGCGTCCACGTCCTCGCCGTCGCCCGAGATGACGGTCGCGCGCCGGTGCGGTGTCCACCGCTCGACCTCGCGTGCCCAGTTCATCTTGACGACGTTGGGGACCACCGCCAGCAGCGGGAAGGCATCGGCGACGGATGCCGCGAGCACCGACTCCGCCGTCTTGCCCAGGCCCGGCTCATCGGCGAGGAGGAAGGTGCGGTGACCGTCGCGGACGGCCTCGAGGAAGCGCGACTGGTGCGGCATGATCTCGCGCCCGCGAGGCGAGAGACGGTCGAACTCGGGGACCTCGGGCAGCTCCATGGTCGCCGCTCCCCCGCCGGCGCCGGACTCGAACGCCTTGTAGAGGGGGCCCATGAGCTCCCAGCTGTCGAGGCGCCGGCGCGGCGTCGTGGTCGGAGCGTGCAGGAGCAGGTCGGGCGCCAGGAACGGGTTCGACTCGCGCCGCGCCTCGATCTGCGGCGGCACCACCTGGCGCTCGGCGAGCGCGGCGGGCACCACGGGGGCTGCGGTGACGACCGGGGCGACGTCGGTGATGATGAGCTCGTCGGGGGCGAGCTCCGCCCCCGACTCGAGCAGCCAGTCGCGGCGCATGCGCTTGGCGACCGGCGAGGTCGCCTGATCGACCTCGAGCAGCTGGATCAGCGAGGTGTCGCGGGCGGCGGTCTTCGCGAGGATCGTCGCCACGCCGTCGAGGCGCTTGAGCAGCTCGGCGCGCGAGGAGTCGGCGATCTCGGTGTCGCCCTTGACCCGGGCGCGCTCTTCGCGCACCAGGAAGGCGATGACCTGGAACTTCACCCGGTTCGTGGGGCCGAGCTTGCCGCGCTGGGCCTTGGCTTCGACCTCGCGGACCTTGCGGGCGAGGATGGGGATGATGGGTGCCTCGTCGTCGCGACGTGCGGACGACGAGCGGCGGCGCGTCTGCGCGGGTGCCGTGGTCGGCATGCTCCTCCTGAGCGTGAGTGACCGGCTGCTGCGTTAACGCCGGAAACCGGTGGTTCGTGCAGGCCCCGCGACGGGAAGGCGAAGCCTGCGGAGCTGGGGCGGCGGCGAACATCACGCTTCTGCGCGTGCCGCTCCCCCGCTGGGTATTCTACGGCATCCGCGCAGAGATTTCGCGCACCGATGTCACGGCGCGCGGCGCAGCCGCAGGCTGTTGAGCACCACGAACACACTGGAGAACGCCATGGCCGCCCCCGAGATCATCGGGTTCAGCAGGCCGAGTGCCGCCAAGGGGATCGCTGCGACGTTGTACGCGAACGCCCAGAACAGGTTGCCGCGGATGATCGCCATCGTGCGACGGCTGAGCCGCACCGCATCGACGGCCGCATCCAGGTCGCTGCGCACGAGCGTGATGTCGCTGGCATGCATCGCCGCGTCGGTGCCCCCGCCCATGGCGATGCCGAGGTCGGCGGTCGCCAGCGCGGCGGCGTCGTTCACGCCGTCGCCGACCATCGCGACGCGGTGCCCCGCGCCCCGCAGGCGGACGATCTCGGCCACCTTCTGCTCGGGCAGGACACCCGCGATCACGTCGTCGATGCCCACCTCGGCGGCCACGGCCGCGGCGACCGTGGCGTTGTCGCCGGTCAGCAGGACGGTGCGCAGTGCCAGCGCGCGCAGGCGCGCGACCGCGTCCGCGCTCGTGGGCCGCACGGTGTCGGCGACGGTCAGCACGGCGCGCACCCGCGGCTGCTCACCGGGCTCGGCCCACCCGGCGACCACGGCGGTGCCGCGCTGCTCGGCGTGCTCCACCGCGGCGGCGAGGTCGGGCGGCACCGGGGCGCCCTGGGCGGTCGCGAACGACGGCCGTCCGGCGAACACCCGCCGCCCGTCGACGTCGCCCGTCACGCCGTGCCCGGCGTGGTTGCGGAACGCGTGCACGGCGGGCACGGCATCCACCGCCTCCGCTCCGTCCACGACGGCACGGGCCACGGGGTGCTCGGATCCGCCCTCGACGGCGGCGATGATCCTCAGCGCCTCGTCGCGGGAGGTGCCGGATGCCACGGCCACATCCACGAGCGTCATCCGGCCGCTCGTGACCGTGCCGGTCTTGTCGAGCACCACTGTGTCGATCTTCTCGGTCTGCTCAAGCGATTCGGGCCCGGTGATGAGGATGCCGAGCTGGGCGCCCCGCCCCGTGCCGACAAGGATCGCGATGGGGGTCGCAAGCCCCAGCGCGCACGGGCACGCGATGATGAGCACCGCGACCGCGGCGGTGAACCCCGCGGCGATCGGCTGCCCCGCCACGAGCCAGCCGATCAGGGTCAGCACGGCGAGCGCGATGACCACCGGGACGAACACGGCCGAGATGCGATCGGCCAGCCGCTGCACGCGGCTCTTGCCCGTCTGCGCGTCTTCGACCAGCCGCGCCATCTTCGCCAGGCGCGTGTCGTCGCCGACCGAGGTCGCCTCGATCAGCAGGCGCCCGTCGGCCACGATGGTGCCGCCGGTGGCGGCACCCCCCTCCGTCACGTCCACCGGGACGGACTCGCCGGTGAGCATGCTCTGATCGATCGATGCCGCGCCCTGGCGCACGATGCCGTCGGTGGCGACCTTCTCGCCCGGGCGGGTGACGAACACATCGCCCACGCGCAGGCGGTCGACGGGCACGCGGGTGCCGTCGGCGAGCTCGACGTCCTTGGCGCCGAGGGCCAGCAGCGCGTGCAGGGCGCTCCCTGCCCGCCGCTTCGAACGCTGCTCGATGAAGCGCCCCAGCAGCAGGAAGACGGTGACCGCCGAGGCGACCTCGAAATACACCATCGAGCCGGCCGGCGATCCGTCGGGCAGCAGCGAGAAGCCGTGCCGCATGCCGATCATGCCGGCAGTGCCGAACACGAGCGCCCAGACACTCCAGAGGTACGCGGCACCCGTGCCCAGCGTGATGAGCGTGTCCATCGTCATGGCGCCGTGACGCAGGTTCGCGAACGTCGCCCGGTGGAACGGCCAGCCGCCCCAGAGCACGACCGGCGTGGCCAGGACGAGCGAAGCCCACTGCCAGCCGGGGAACTGCCAGGCCGGCACCATGCCGAGCACGACCATCGGCAGCGCCAGGACCGCACTGACGATCAGGCGCGTGCGCAGGGTCGTGGCCCCGGGTGCGTCTTCGACGTCGTGCTGGTGGCCCTGGTGCTCGGGCATGCGCAGATGCGCGTCGTAGCCCGCCTGCCGCACCGCCTCGACGAGCCGCTGCTCATCGAGGCCGTCGGGGTAGCTCACCTTCGCCGACTCGGTGGCGAGGTTCACGGCGGCGTTCACGCCCTCGACGCTCTGCAGCCGCTTCTCGACGCGCGCGACGCAGCTCGCGCACGTCATCCCTTCGATGTCGAGGGTCGCCTCGCGGGTCATGACGCCTGACCGGCGAGCGCGTAGCCCGCCTCCTCCACGGCGGCGGCGACGGCCGACTCGGCCGCGACGCCGGTGACGGCGACCGTTCCCGCGGCGAGGTCGACGACCGCTTCATCCACACCGGGCACCGCCGAGACCTCGCGGGTCACGGCCTGCACGCAGTGGTTGCAGGTCATGCCGTCGACGCGATAGGTGGTGGTGCTCATGATTCCTCCGGTTCGTGGGTTCCGATCGTCTCAACGATATACCCCCTAGGGGTATTCCCGGGCCTAATCTGTGGACCGTGGACGACGAGGTGATGGATGCCACAGACCGCCGGCAGCGCCTGGTGCTGCTCATCGCGATCCTGGCCTCGTTCGTGTCGTTCCTCGACGGCACGGTGGTGACCGTCGCGCTGCCCGCGATCCAGCGCGACCTCGGCGGGGGCCTCGTCACCCAGCAGTGGGTGGTCGACGCCTACCTGATCACGCTCGGATCCCTCATCCTCGTCGCAGGCTCGCTGAGCGACGTCTTCGGCCGGGTCGTGGTGCTGCGTGCCGGGCTCATCGGCTTCGGCGCGGCATCCCTCGCCATCGCCGCCGCACCCGATCCCCTGTTCCTCGTGATCGCGCGGGGCGTGCAGGGTATCGCCGGCGCCCTGCTCGTGCCCAGCTCGCTGGCGCTGATCACCTCGACCTTCCGCGGCCCCGCGCAGTCGAAGGCGATCGGCACCTGGACCGGCGCGACCACCGCGGCGATGCTCGTGGGGCCCGTGCTCGGCGGCGTGTTCGTGGACCTGGTCTCGTGGCGTCTGGTGTTCCTCATCAACGTGCTGCCGATCGCGGTGACCCTCTGGCTGCTCGCGGTGCTACGGCAGCGCGACGTACGCGAGCCCGGTGCGACCGTGGATTGGGCCGGTGCCGTGCTGTGCACGGCGGGGCTGGCCGGCACGGTGTTCGCGCTCATCGAGCAGGAGCGCCTGGGCTGGGCCTCGCCGGCGATCTGGGCGCCGCTGGCCGGCGGCATCCTGTCCCTCTGCGGCTTCATCGTGCGGCAGCACCTCGCCCGCGCCCCGATGATGCCGCTGGGGCTGTTCCGGGTGCGCAACTTCTGGGCCGGCAACCTCGCGACCTGGTTCGTGTACGGCGCGCTCGGGCTGAACGGCCTCGCGCTCGGCGTCTATCTCCAGCAGGGCGCGGGACTGCCGGCGACGCTCGCGGGGCTGGCGAGCCTGCCGTCGACGGTCATCATGATCGTCTTCAGCTCGAAGATCGGCACCTGGGCGGGAACGGCCGGGCCCCGCCTGTTCATGACGATCGGCCCCCTGGTGATGGCGATCGGCACGGCGCTGCTGCTCACCGTGCGCGAGGACTTCGACTACTGGACCCAGGTGCTGCCCTCGGTCGTGCTGTTCGGGGTCGGGCTGACCGTGACCGTGGCACCGCTGACGGCGGCCGTGCTGGGCGCGATCGACCCGGCGCGCTCGGGCATCGCCTCGGCCGTCAACAACGCCGTCGCCCGGGTCGCGGGACTGATCATGGTCGCGCTCCTCGGGGTGATCGCAGGGGGCGCGCTCGACCTGTCCGGCTTCCACCGCACGGCGCTGGTGACCGCGGCGCTGCTGGCCGTCGGCGGGGTCATCTCGTTCGCGGGAATCCGCAACTCCGCGCCCCGTGCCGTGTGACGCTCACAGACTTCGGAGCATCACACCGACTCCGGATGCTTCCGGCGAAATCGTCCGAGGTTCGCTGCCTCCTCCGAACTCTGTGAGCGCCGCGCGCGGGATGCCGCGACTACAGCATGCTCTTCGGATGCCAGACCGTCTTCACCTCGGTGAAGGCCGCGATGCGCTCGGGCGAGGCCACCGGCTCCCCCGGCACGAGCACGCGCTTCAGCGTCTCGGCCGCGCGCATCTGCAGGTCGACCCAGTCGAGGTCTCCCGCGCCGGCGAGGTCGAGGGCGTTGACGTCGGCGTGGTCGGCCAGATGCGGCGCGATCTCGGCGGGCGAGCCGGTCAGCACGTTGACGACTCCGCCCGGCACGTCGCTCGTGGCGAGCACCTCGGCGAGGCTGATGGCCGACAGCGGATACCGCTCGCTGGCCACGACCACGACGCTGTTGCCGGCGACCAGTGCGGGCGCGACCGTGGCCGTGAGGCCGAGCAGCGCGCTGTCCTGCGGCGCGATGATCGCGACGACGCCGGTCGGCTCGGGTGCGGAGATGTTGAAGTACGCGCCCGCGACGGGGTTCAGCCCGCCGGCCACCTGCGCGTATTTGTCGCACCAGCCCGCGTACCAGACCCAGAGGTCGGTGGCGGCATCCACCTGCGCTCCCGCCACCGCGGCGGACACGCCCTCCTGCGCGACGATCTCATCGACGAACTGGGCCCGGCGGCCCTCGAGCAGCTCGGCGACCCGATACAGCACCTGCCCGCGGTTGTACGCGGTGGCGCCCGCCCAGCCCGCCACGGCGGACCGGCCCGCGCGCACGGCGTCACGGGCGTCCTTGCGCGAGGCCAGTGCCGCATTCGCCAGGAAGTCACCCTTCGCCGAGCGCACCTCGTAGGTGCGACCGGACTCGCTGCGCGGGAACGTGCCGCCGATCGCGAGCTTGTAGGTCTTGGGAACGGTGAGTCGGGCGCTCATCGGGCGACCTCCTTGCGGGTCTGCGCCGCGGCGACGGCCCTCGGTGCGGCACCGGCGGGCTTCAGGTACGCGGCCAGGCCGTGCCGGCCACCCTCGCGTCCGTAGCCCGACTCCTTGTAGCCGCCGAACGGCGACGCCGGATCGAATCGGTTGAAGGTGTTGGCCCACACGACGCCGGCGCGCAGCTTGTCGGCCACGGCGAGGATGCGCGAGCCCTTGTCGCTCCAGATGCCCGCCGACAGCCCGTACGGCGTGTTGTTGGCCTTCGCGATCGCCTCGGCGGGAGTGCGGAACGTCAGCACCGACAGCACCGGCCCGAACACCTCCTCGCGGGCGATGCGGTGGGATGCCTCGACCCCGGTGAACACGGTCGGGGCGAACCAGAATCCCTTGTCTGGGAGGGCGCAGTCGGCCGTCCAGCGCTGGGCTCCCTCTGCCTCGCCGGCATCGCTGAGCGTGCGGATGCGCTCGAGCTGCGCCGCGGAGTTGATGGCGCCGATGTCGGTGTTCTTGTCGAGCGGATCGCCCAGTCGCAGCGTCGCCAGCCGCGTCTTGAGCCGGTCGATGACCTCGTCGTGGATCGACTCCTGCACGAGCAGGCGGCTGCCCGCGCAGCACACGTGGCCCTGGTTGAAGAAGATGCCGTTGACGATCCCCTCGATCGCCTGGTCGATCGGCGCGTCGTCGAAGACGATGTTCGCCGCCTTGCCGCCCAGTTCGAGCGTCAGCGACTTCCCGGTGCCCGCGACGGCGCGCGCGATGTCGCGCCCGACCGCGGTGGATCCGGTGAACGCGACCTTGTCGACGTCGGGATGCCGCACCAGCGCCGCACCGCTCGCACCGGCGCCGGTCACGATGTTGACGACCCCGGGCGGCAGATCCGCCTGCTGCAGGATCTCAGCGAAGATCAGCGCCGACAGCGGCGTGGTCTCGGCGGGCTTGAGCACCACCGTGTTGCCGCTGGCCAGGGCCGGTGCGATCTTCCACGCGAGCATGAGCAGCGGGAAGTTCCAGGGGATCACCTGGCCCGCCACCCCCAGCCCGTGCGGGTCCGCGCCCAGGCCCGCGTAATCGAGCTTGTCGGCCCAGCCGGCGTAGTAGAAGAACCACGCGGCCACCAGCGGCACGTCGACGTCGCGGCTCTCCTTGATGGGCTTGCCGTTGTCGAGGCTCTCGGCCACGGCCAGCTCGCGGGCGCGCTCCTGCACGAGCCGCGCGATGCGGAAGAGGTACTTGCCGCGGTCGCGGCCGCTCATCTTCGCCCACACCTTCGTGTGCGCACGGCGGGCGGCGGCCACCGCCGCGTCGACATCGGCCTCGGATGCGCTCGCGATCTCGGCGATGCGCGATTCGTCGGCCGGTGAGATCGTCGTGAACGAGCCGCCGGTGCCGTCGACGAACTCGCCGTCGATGAAGAGCCCGTAGGCGTCCTTCAGGTGCAGGATGCCGCGCGATTCGGGCGCGGGCGCGTAGTCGAGGAATCCCATTCTTCGCCTCAATCCCCGTCTTTCAGTCGAGAGTCACGTAGTCGGGGCCGGAGTACCGGCCGGTCGTCATCTTCTGCCGCTGCAGCAGCACGTCATTGAGCAGGCTCGACGCGCCGAACCGGAACAGGTGCGGCTGCAGCCACTCCTCGCCGACGGTCTCGGCGACGGTGACGAGGTATTTCACCGCGTCCTTCGACGTGCGGATGCCGCCGGCGGGCTTCACCCCGATGCGCTCGCCGGTGAGCCGGTGCCAGTCGCGCACGACCTCGAGCATGAGCAGCGTCACCGGCAGCGTCGCCGCGGGCTGCACCTTGCCGGTGGACGTCTTGATGAAATCGCCGCCGGCGAGGATCGCGAGCCACGAGGCCCGCTTGACGTTGTCGTAGGTGTTCAGCTCGCCGGTCTCGAGGATGACCTTGAGCGCCGCCGAACTGCCGTCGTCGCGCCGGCAGGCCTGCTTGACCTGGACGATCTGGTCGAAGACCGTCGAGTAGTCGCCGGCGAGGAATGCGCCCCGGTCGATCACCATGTCGATCTCGTCGGCGCCGGCCTCCACCGCGTCGCGCGTGTCGGCGAGCTTCACCGCCAGCGACGCGCGTCCGCTGGGGAACGCCGTCGCCACGGCCGCGACGCCGATGCCGCCCTCGTCGGGGTCGCCGTGACGATCTCCGAGCGCGGCGATCGCGTGCGGCACCATGTCGCCGTACACGCAGACAGCGGCGACCGTCGGGCAGTCGGGGTCCATCGCGTCGGGGTGCTGCGCCTTCGCGACGAGCGAACGCACCTTGCCAGGCGTGTCCGCCCCCTCCAGCGTCGTCAGGTCGATGAGGCCGACGATGCGGTCCAGCGCCCACTTCTTCGAGGTCGTCTTGATCGAGCGGGTGCCCATCGCCGCCGCACGCTGCTCGAGGCCGACGGCGTCGACGCCGGGCAGCCCGTGCAGAAAGCGCCGCAGGGTGTCGTCGTCCGGGGCACCGCCGAGGATGTCGACGGCGGTCCGGCGGCTGAGTTCGCGTGTGGTCATCGGTCCTCCTGTGATGACGGGGCGGGGGATGCCGCCAACAGCGCGTCGACGAGCGCGTCCGGGGTGATCCCCCGGCGTCGCGCCTCGTCCTCCAGTCGCGATGCGGCGGTGTGGGACAGTGTGCCGGGGCGGTCGTCGGGCATCAGCAGCGACATCACCGGCACGACGATCGCGCCGAGCGCGACGAGGATCGATACGATGCCGAGCGAGCGCGTGTAGCCGTCCCAGCTCCAGGCGTCGCCGTTCCAGAAGGCGAAGACGTACATCGCGGTCGCAAGGGCGAGGACCGCGAGAGTGATGACGAGCCCGATGCGCACCGCCGCACGACGGCGGTCCGCCAACAGCAGCAGCAGGCTCGCCAGGGCGAAGGCGATCGCGAGCGCGACCCCGGTGCCGATGATCCTGTTCACGGTGTCCCAGGCATCGCCGGGGATCGTGTCCTGGAACCACACCGTCCAGACGACGATGAGGCCGGCGAGCGCCGACACGGCGACGCCGATCACGCCGAAGAGCTGCTGCGCGCGTCCGAGCAGGGTGGCGCAGCACAGCACCGCGAGGCTGAAGGCCCCGACCACGGAGGTCGTGGCGAGGATCCGGGATCCGATGTCGCCGAGATTCCCGCCGAGCAGCACGACGATGCCGCCGATCGCGGCCAGCGAGAACGCGACGACGATGACCACCACGACGACGCGTCGCAGACGCGTCACCGGCGCGGGTGTGATGACGGTCATGGGTCCTCCCCGGTGAACGCGAGCCGTGTGCTCAGCGGTCACGATCACCGTACACAGATCGCGGGCGCTTGTGCGCGGTTTCAGCGGAGCAGTTCCCGCACGCGCCGCACGTCGTCGGACATCTGGGCCTTCAGCGCGTCGATGCCGTCGAAGGCCACCATGCCCCGCACCCGGTGGGTGAACTCGATCTCCACGTGATGGCCGTACAGGTCGAGATCGGTCTCGTCGAGCACGTACGCCTCGACGACGCGCCGCGGCACATCGTCGAAGGTCGGATTGGTGCCGACGCTGATGGCCGCGGGATAGCGGATGCCGCGGCGCAGTCCGTCACGCGGAGCCTCGTCGACGAGCCAGCCGGCGTAGACGCCGTCGGCGGGGACGAATCCCTCCATGTCGGGCGACAGGTTCGCCGTGGGAAAGCCCAGTTCACGTCCGCGCTTCAGACCGTGCACGACCTCGCCCCACACCGCATGCGACCGGCCGAGCAGGCGGGTCGCGGCCTCGACGTCGCCCGCGCGGAGCGCCTCTCGGACCCAGGTGGACGACACGCGCCGCTCCGAGGTGATCGCGCGCACGTCGTCGATGACATCGACCCGGTAGCCGTGCCGGGGAGCCAGGCGCTCCAGCAGCTCCGGACTCCCGGCGCCGCCGCGCCCGAAGCGGAAGTCGCGCCCCACCATCACGGTCTGCACGCCCAGTGCCGTCACGAGGACGTTCTCGATGAACTCCTCGGCCGGCTGCGCGGCCATCGCCGCGTCGAACGTCAGCACCAGGGTGGCGTCGATGCCCGTCTCGTCGAGCAGCTGCAGCTTCTGATGCAGGCCGGTCACGTCTTCGGGGCAGATCTCCGGCCGGAGGGTCGCCAGCGGGTTGCGGTCGAAGGTGACGGCGACGACCTGGACGCCGCCGGCCGCGGCATCCACCTTCGCCCTCTCCAGGATCGCGCGGTGCCCGGCATGCACGCCGTCGAACTTGCCGATGGCCACCACGGACGGGCCGAAGCCCGCCGGCACGTCGGCCGGATCGCGGAAGACGCGCATCAGGCGGCCACCGCGGGTTCGCTCGTGGATGCCGCGACCGGGCGGTGCGAGAACAGCCACCACAGACCCAGGAACGGCAGCACGAGCGGGATGAAGACATAGCCCATCCCGTAGAACGACCACACCGTCGCCTCGGGGAAGAGGTCGGGGCGCACCAGGCTCAGCGTGCCGATCGAGAGCACGCCCACGAGCTCGAAGCCGATCGCCACCCACGCGATGCGATACCAGACCCGTGACGCCGAGAAGATGAGCGCGAGCGTGGCGAGGATGTACACCACGGCCGACACCCCCGACAGCGTGAACGCCAGGGGCGCGTGGTGGAAGCGCTCGATGATCTGCACGACCGAGCGGCCGGTGGCGCCCAGGGCGAGGATGGCGTAGACGACGACGAGGACGCGACCGATACCGGTCATGCGGCGGGGGCGGGAAGGCGAAGACATGACCATCCGATCCTACGTCCATCGGGTGACGGCACCGGCTCCGGGCGATGATCGATCACATCGGTCACATACACCTCGTGAGCATCAGAGGTAGACAGACACACCGTGCGATGACAATATTCCAATGCGACACATCGTCGCTCCGTATCCGTTTCGTCGAAGTGCCGCCCATGCTCCCCTCCCGCTTCATCCTCGCCGCCGTCGGCACCGCCGTCGCCCTCGTCCTCGGGGTCACGGCCCCCGCCGCCGGCGCGACCGCCGCTCCACGCGTCGCCGCTGCGACCGAGGCGACGCCGCCGCAGGCGACCACGTTCACGACACCGCTGAAGAAGGCCTACTCGATCTCGTCGTACTACGGCGCCCGGTGCATGCCGGTCGCGGGCGCATCGACGTTCCATCTCGGCGTGGACCTGGCCGCGCCCACCGGCACGCCGATCTACGCGGTCGCCGCGGGCGTTGTCGTCGCCACGGTCGACGGCACCTCGTCTCAGGCCGGGTACATCAAGATCCGGCACCGGGTCGGCGCCGTCACGTATACGTCGTTCTACTACCACATCTGGGATTCGACGACCCACGTCACCGTCGGCGAGGTCGTCAAGGCCGGGCAGCGGATCAGCGAGGTGGGCTCGAGCGGCAGGGTCAGCGGGCCGCATCTGCATCTGGAGATCTGGAAGGGCGAGCCGGGGTCGGCGACATCGTTGGATCCTGCCCCCTTCATGAAGAAGCACGGCGTCGACCTCTACGGCGCGGCCACAGCGATCTTCGCCACGCGCGCCCCGGCGACCTGCACCTACTACACGACCACCCTGGTGAACTTCCGCACCGGGCCGTCGACGTCCTCCCCGGTCATCCGCGCGCTGCCCGCGGCCACCAAGGTCGTGCACGTGCCGGGGGCGGCGACGGGCGGCTACCTGCCGGTCACCGTGGGCTCGACCAAGGGGTGGATCTCGTCGTCGTATCTCTCGCCCGACAAGCCCGTCGTCGCGACACCCGCACCGGCACAGGCGACGACCGGCACGACGACGCCCGCGAAGACGGCGAAGCCGGCGACGAGCTACAAGACCACCGCCGCCCTGAACCTGCGCGCGACGGCGTCGCTGAACGGAAAGGTGCTCCTCGTGCTCCCGCGCGGCGCCGCCGTCGGCACGGTCAAGGGCACCTCGGGCACGTGGCGCAAGATCACCTACAAGAAGAAGACCGGCTGGGTCTCGTCCGCCTATCTGACCGCCGCGTCGAGCGCGACGACATCGTCTTCGGTGACGAAGACGACCCCGAAGAAGGCGACGACCTACCAGACCACGGCCGCGCTGAACCTGCGGAAGTCCGCGTCGCTGACCGGCGCTCGCATCCTGGTCATCCCCCGCGGCGCGAACGTCGGCACCGTGAAGGCCAGCAACGGCGTGTGGCGAAAGATCACCTACAAGAAGCACACGGGCTGGGTGTCGTCCGCATATTTGAAGAAGGGCTAGCTCACGCGCCCTGAATCGTCCAGATGACGTGCATGCGCCACACCATGACCGCCACCGCGAGTGCGGCGATGCCCATGATCACGGTGCTCCACCGGCTGCGCTCCAGCAGCGCCCACACCACACCCGCCGGCGGCAGCAGCGCGGCGGACACCAGGTAGACCCAGAACTCGAGCAGGCTGCCCGACGGCGGATTGCCCGCCAGGGGCGCGACGATCGCGATGACGATCTGCGCGATCAGCAGCAGTTCGAGCAGCGCCAGTGCCCCGACGGTGACGTCACCGGGCCGCCGGCCGGCCAGGCCCAGCACGACCCCGATCAGCCCCGCGGCGACAGCCACGACGACGGTGACGATGGTGAACCACAGGATCATGGATGCTGCTCCTCGGGCATGTTCATGATGCTCTTGACCTCTGCACCACGACGCTCGATGATGCCGATCAGCTCGCCGTCGGGGTCGATGGCGGCGGCACGGGGCCCCGTGAAGGCACGCCCGAGGCTCGCCACCCGCTTGCCCTGGCGCAGAGCACGCGCCTGTTCGGGGTCGGCGAGCGCTTCGGGAAGCACGTGCAGCGCCGCCCGCGCCGGCGCCATCAGCCCGTCGGCCGCGATGTCGTCGACGGCGACGGCATCCTTCACGGCGAACTCGCCGATCCGCGTGCGCCGCAACGATGTCAGATGCGCACCGACCCCGAGGGCGGCGCCGAGATCGCGTGCGAGCGCACGGACATAGGTGCCGCTCGAGCAGGAGACGGCGACGTCGAGGTCGAGGCATCCCTCGTCCGCCGGACGTGCGGCGCGCAGCAGGAAGGCCGAGACGGTGACCTCGCGGGCCGCGAGCTCGACGTCGACCCCCTCGCGGGCGAGGTCGTATGCCCGACGGCCGTTCACCTTGATCGCGGAGACGCGGCTGGGCACCTGCGAGATGCGCCCGGTCAGCCGCGCCATCTCCGCGTCGAGCTGCTCGCGGGAGACCGCCGCGACGGCGGACGCCGGCGCCCGGCCGGTCACCTCGCCGTCGGCGTCGTCGGAGTCGGTCGACACTCCGAGCCGGATCGTGGCGAGGTAGTCCTTGTCGAGGCCGACGATGTAGGTGAGCAGGCGCGTGGCCGGCCCCACGCCGAGGATCAGCAGGCCGGTGGCCATCGGATCGAGCGTGCCGGCGTGACCGATCTTGCGCGTGTTCAGCGCCCGCCGGGCGCGGGCGACCACGTCGTGGCTGGTGATCCCGCCCGGCTTGTCGACGAGCAGGATGCCGTTCGGAGCTGCCATCAGCAGGAGTCCCGATAGACCTGGACGGGATGCTGCGGGTCCGTGACGTCCACCAGCGCCGAGGCGTGCTGCACCGGCTCATCGCGCAGGTACGACAGCTCGACGCGCGTGTGCGGAGCCTCCAGGGAGCGGCCGGGCCGCAGGGCCAGCACCCGGTCGGAGATCTCGAGCCAGACCGAGAAGTGCCAGATCCCCCGCATGGCCGGCGTGGTCAGAAACGGTCCGTCGACGACGAGGACGGCGTCGTCGCCCGCGGTGACCCAGCGCGCCTCGGCCGGCTGGTCGCGCTGCTCGTCCCAGGCCTGCAGCTGGAAGCCGGTCGTCGCAGAGGTGTGCGCGGCGTTGCGGAACGGGTCGACGAGCACGCGGCGGAACGTCTCCTCGTCGAACCAGGCGGGCTCGCGCTCGGTGGTGCGCCGCCGCTCGCGCGGAATGAGGAAGCCGTCGGCCGAGGCACGGAAGACGTCGGACCCGTCTTCGGCGCAGATCGCGGCGAACGCGTCGGCGAAGGCCGCCGTCGGCGTGGAGGGCAGGGCGTCCACCGCCACCAGCAGGCGCCCGCCCGCGTGGTGCTGCCGCAGCTGGCCGCGCAGCTCGCGCAGCAACATGTTCGCGGGGGTGATCGGCAGGCGCATGCCCTCAGCCTATGCGCTCGCCCGGGTATCCTCGCGGAGTGCCCCTCCACTCCCCCGACCTCGCGACGCCGCTCGTGGCCTGGTACCGCGCCCACGCGCGCGACCTGCCCTGGCGGCAGGCCGGGTTCCACGCCCGCTACGGTGGCTGGGGCGTGCTGGTCAGCGAGTTCATGCTGCAGCAGACGCCCACGACCCGCGTCATCCCGCACCTCGATGCCTGGCTGACACGCTGGCCGACGCCGTCGGCGCTGGCCGCCGAGCCGCCCGCCGAGGCCGTCCGCCAATGGGCGAACCTCGGCTACCCTCGACGCGCCCTGTGGCTGCACCGCGCCGCCGTCCAGCTGCGCGACCGGCACGGCGGCGTCGTGCCGGCGGACGTCGACGCCCTGCTCGCACTGTCGGGCATCGGCGACTACACGGCGCGCGCGGTCGCGGTGTTCGCCTACGGCCGGCGGCATCCCGTCGTCGACACGAACACGCGCCGCGTGCTCGCGCGGGCGCTGGACGCACGGTCGCAGCCGGGTCCGCCCTCACGACGCGACCTCGATCGGATGGCGGCCGCGCTCCCCGACGACGACGCCGACGCGGCGGTCATGAACGCCGCGACGATGGAGCTGGGTGCGGTCGTGTGCACGGCGCGCGCCCCGCGCTGCGATGTATGCCCGATCGCGCATCTGTGCGCGTGGCGTGCCGCGGGCTACCCCGACACCGGTGATCCCCGCCGCAAGCAGGCCCGTTACGAAGGCAGCGACCGCCAGGCACGCGGCGCCGTCTTGAAGACACTGCGGGATGCCGCGGGCAGCCCGGTCGCGATCGACGACGTCCTCTCGGGCTGGCCCGACCCGCTTCAGCGCGACCGCGCGATCGATTCGCTCATCGCCGACGGGCTCGTCGAGGCATCCGAAGCAATGCTCCGTCTGCCACAGTGAAGGGGCGGCCCGGCGTACGCGCCGGACCGCCCCTTCGTGTGGGTGTTCTCGCCGATCAGCCCTTGAGCTTGATCACCTGGGTACGGTGCCCCGAGGCCCCGTGCAGGTGCGTCACGAGAGCCTGGACCTCGGTCTTGCCGCCGTGGCCCTTCCCCTTGTCGCCGTGACCCTTCTTCGAAGAGGTCGTGGCGCCCTTCGCGTTCGACCCCTTTGAGTCGGCAGCCAGGGTGTACGGGATCGAGGCGCCGCCCTCATCGAGGTACAGCGGCGAGTCCACAGCGATGGTCGGGTTCACGACGTCGTACGAGATCGGCCCCACGTCGTCGATGTCGCCGTTCGCGTTGCCGGTGTAGTAGCTGTACGTGCCCACCGAGTACGTGATCGGGAACGTCTTCGCGTCGTCGGTCACGCCGATCGCACTCGGCCAGACCGGGATCGACAGGACGTTCGTGTCGAACACGTTGGTGTTCACGTCGCCGAACTGGAAGTTCACCGGCTCGAGGTCGATGAGAGTCCCCGTCTTCAGATCCACCAGGTTGGCCAACAGGACATCCGTGGCGTCGTAGTTCTGGACGTACACCTCGTAGTCCGGAACGCCGTCACCCGTGGTGTCGATGTCGACATACGGGATCGTCGAGTTGCCGACGGTGGCCCAGTCGGCGTACGTGGAGAGCGTGAACCACAGCCAGCCGTCGGCGTAGCCGTCGCCCGACTTCGACGAACCGGCGCCCACGTACTGCAGGTCGCCGGCGCGCGCGGTCTGGTTGACCGTGCAGTTCTGGGTCTGCGCGCCGCGGCACACGGGCAGGCGACTGCTCGTGGCGCCGAGTGTGGCCACCGACACCAGCGAGTCGTAGGCGGTGGAGTCATCGCCCTGGCTGACGCCCGTGCCGCGGATCTGCAGTGCGCTCGTGCCCTTGCGCGTGCTGTCGACCACGGTGGTCTGCGAGACGGGCTTGGCGGCGCCGTACACCGGCAGGCGCAGCGCGTCGGCCTTCGACCCGCGCACGTCGACCATGAGGCGGCCCGACGCGTCGGCGACGAACTGCCGGGCGACGCCCAGCTGGTCGACCGCCATCGTCGGGTCGATGGTGTTGCGCAGCTGCGCGGTACGGATCGTCATCGTGACGCGCACCTTCGCCGTGTGCCCGGCACGCACCGTCACCGACCGCGGCGAGACCGTGTAGGCGACCCCCGGCTGCGACACGGCGGCCGCGTAGGAGAGATCGGCGCTCACATTGCGACGCCCGGTGTTCTGGAGCGTGACCGTGATCGTCTTGCGCACGGTCGAGCGGGTGGCCGGCGCCTCGACGACGCCGAACGACGCCGAGACGCCGCCCTTGGTCTCCTTCGAGTACACGAGGAGCGTGTTGTCGACCGCCGCCTGGGCGTCCACGCGACCGGAGCCGACGCGCGCCGGCCCGTACACGTCACCGGTCTTGCCGGCTCCGGTGTACACATCGTGCCCGGCGGTGTTCATGATGTCGGCCTTGAGCTGCTCGACCGTCCATGACGGGTGCGCCTTCTTCACGAGAGCCGCGATGCCCGCCGTGTGCGGCGTGGCCATCGACGTGCCCGACATGTTGATCGCGCCGTCACCGGTGCCGATGCCCGCGGACAGGATCGTGTCACCGGGGGCCGCAACGTCGGGCTTGACGACGCCGAGGCTGCCGTGCGTGCCGCGCGAGGAGAACGAGCTCACCAGATCGTCGATCGACGGGTCGATGTCGGCCTGCGACAGCGCCAGGCTGCCGTCGAAGGTGACGCGGAGCGTGCCCGCTTCCAGCGCGGGGGTCAGCTTCTCGGTGGCGCTCTTGGTGAGCTGGAACACCGGGATGACGGCGTCACCCGTGATGCCGGCCGTGAACGGGTTCACGTCGCCGGTGAACAGGGCTCCGACGGCGCCGGCGGCGCGGGCGTTCGCGGCGCGAGCAGCTGAGCCGCACCGGCGGGTCGCGTCGTTCGAGTCCCACGTCAGCCAGGCGACATTGCCCGCGACGGCCGCGGCATCGGCGGCGGAGAGCGGGTCGCAGCCGTCGGCGTTGCCGCTCGAGAGCGCCACGACGTCTCCGGTCACCGGCGCGCTGCTCCAGTCGTACGCGATCGAGTTCTGACCGGTGACGACGCCGGCGTCATCGGCGGGCCGATCCACCTGCAGCCCGTCCATCTGCTGGTACGAGTCGACGGTGCTCGCGACCGCGAGCGCGCCGACCGCGTTGCCGGGAGCGCCCCCGGTGTCGGTGAGGTCGCCGTTGTTGCCCATCGCGATGACGGGCAGCACGCCCTGTGCGGCCAGGGCGTTCACGACGTCGTTCTCGGGGTCGTCGACCGTGGCGTAGTCGGCGCCGAGCGAGAGGTTCACCACGTCGGCCTTGACCATCGAGCCGTCGCCCTTCAGGTCGAGCGCCCGGTCGAGCGCCGGGATGACGACGTCCGTCGACCCGGTGCACCCGAAGACCTTCAGGGGGTAGACCGTCGCCTCGGGAGCGGTGCCGGGAAGGACCTTCATCTTCGCGACGTCGTCGGCGCTGAGCGTCGAGTAGTCGCCCGTGTACGTGGAGCCGTCGGCGTTCTCGCCGTAGCCGGCCGTGATGCCGGCGACATGCGTGCCGTGCGCGGCACAGCCGATCGGGTCGGGGTCGGGGTGGGCGACCGGCTGGTAGTCGTCGGCGTCGGGGTCGGCGTTGTAGTCGTCGCCCGAGAAGTCGTAGCCGCCGCCGACCTTGACCTTGGCGGCCGCCGTCAGGGTGTCATACCAGTTCGCGTTCGCGTTGTCGGCGTGTGCGGCATCCCACGCGGCCGTCGTGCCCTCGCCGCCGAAGTCCGCGTGCGTGTAGTCGAGGCCGGTGTCGATGATGGCCACCTTCACGCCCTCACCGGTGTTGCCGCTCTCCTCCCACGTCGCGATCGTGTTCGTCAGATCGGTCGCATTCGCATTCAGCGCGTGCTTGGGGACGAGCGGGGTGATCTTGACGACGTCGCTGCGGTCGGCGATCTCCTTGATCGCGCTGACGTCGGCGTTGATCGCCACGCCGGGGAGGGCGTTGCCGACCTGCCAGAGTTCCTTGGCCTTGCCGTCCTTCGCGCGCGCGTCCTTGACGACGGCGTCGGACTTCTTCTTCGCCGCCGCCTTCGCGGCCTTGGCGTCGGCCCGCTGCGAGCTCGCGCTCTTGCCCGCGCTCTTGGCCTCGTCGGCAGCGGCCGCGGCGCCCTGGCCGCTCAGCTGCACGAACACGGACCGGCGCCCGGTCATGCGATCGAGGCCGCCGGCGAGCTTCGAGGCCGACAGCACGCCGTGCGCGGCCGTGGGCACGGCATCGGCGTTCGGGTCGTCCGGCGTGCTCGCCGCGTTCGCCCCCGCGGGCCACATCATCGCGCACGCGACGGCGGCAGCAGAGAGGGCGGCCACCGACCGCCCTCTGGATCGGAACTTACTGGTCATGTACCGACACTCCTTCGTGCCAACAGCCCGGCCGCGCGACGGTGTGGTTCACCGCCGTCGACGCCCGCCCGAACGGGGGACTACCGGGACATGGACGCGATTACGCTATCGGTCCGCGTCGGCGCGCCGCCAGAGTGAATCGCCGCATAGCAGGCGCATAACCAAAGATGAGCAAGTTGTAATCTTCGGGGCCCGTGGCGTGCGTCGTCAGTCGGCGTCGTCGAGCTCGCGCGGCTTCACATACGGGTCGGACTCCCCCGCGTAGGCGGCACCCGCCGCCAGACCCGCCACGTGCGCATCGCGCTCGTGCGCCTCGCGCAGCAGATCCTCGATGTGGCCGGCGTTCTCCGGGATCGCGTCGGGGATGAACTCGAGCGTCGGGGTGAGACGGATCGCGAGCTGGCGACCCACCTCGCTGCGCAGCATCCCGGTCGCCGCCTTCAAGGCGTCGGCGGTGTCCGCGCGCTCCTTCTCGTCGCCGAGCACCGTGTAGAACACGGATGCGTGCTGCAGATCGCCGGTCACCTTGACATCGGTGATCGTCACGAAGCCGAGCCGCGGATCGCGCAGCCCCTTCTCGAGACGCTGGGCGATGAGAACGCGGATGCGGTCGGCCAGACGTGCCTGTCGTTCCGAAGACATGATTCCTCCTGTGCGCGGGGGCGCCCGCAGGCGCCCCCGCGTCGCGCGCTATGCGCGGGGCTTCTCCACCAGCTCGGTGGTCTCGATCTCGTCGCCAACCTGGATGTCGTTGTACTTGCCGAGGCCGATACCGGCTTCGTAGTCGGTACGGACCTCGGTGACGTCGTCCTTGAACCGGCGCAGCGACTCGATGGCGAGGCCATCGGCGAGCACGACGCCGTCGCGGATGACACGGGCCTTCGCGTTGCGGGTGATGGTGCCCGACCGCACGATGACACCGGCGATGTTGCCGAACTTCGAGGAGCGGAACACCTCGCGGATCTCGGCGACACCCGACTGGACCTCTTCGTACTCCGGCTTGAGCATGCCCTTGAGCGAGTTCTCGATGTCTTCCAGCGCGGAGTAGATCACCGAGTAGAAGCGGATGTCGACGCCCTCGCGCTGTGCGCGCTCACGTGCCTTCTGGTCGGGACGCACGTTGAAGCCGACGATGATCGCGTTGTCGATCGTGGCCAGGTCGACGTCCGACTCGGTGACGGCACCCACACCGCGGTGCAGGATGCGCAGCTGGACCGAATCGTCGACCTCGATCTTCATGAGGGACTCCTCCAGTGCCTCGACGGCACCGGACACGTCGCCCTTGATGATGAGGTTGAGGGACTCGACCTTGCCCTCCTCGAGCGCCTTCGTGAAGTCCTCGAGCGAGATGCGCTTGCGGGCCTTGGCCAGCTGCGCGTTGCGCTCGGCCGCTTCACGCTTCTCGGCGATCTGGCGGGCCATGCGGTCTTCCTCGGTCACGATGAACGTGTCGCCGGCGCGCGGCACCGAGTTCAGACCCTGCACCTGGACCGGACGGGAGGGAGCGGCCTCTTCGACCGCGTCGCCGTTCTCGTCGAGCATCGCCCGCACGCGCCCGTAGGCGGTGCCGGCGACGATCGCGTCACCGACGCGCAGCGTGCCGGACTGGATGAGCACGGTCGCCACAGAACCACGGCCCTTGTCGAGCTTGGCTTCGATCGCGACGCCGCGGGCGTCCTTGTTCGGGTTCGCACGCAGGTCGAGGCCGGCGTCGGCGGTGAGCAGCACGGCGTCCAGAAGCTCCTGGATGCCGATGTTCTCGCGCGCCGAGACGTCGACGAACATGACGTCCCCGCCGTACTCCTCGGCGACCAGGCCGTACTCGGTGAGCTGCTGGCGCACCTTGGCCGGGTTGGCGTCGGGCTTGTCGATCTTGTTGACCGCCACCACGATCGGCACATTCGCCGCCTGGGCGTGGTTCAGCGCCTCCACCGTCTGCGGCATGATGCCGTCGTCGGCGGCGACCACGAGGATCGCGATGTCGGTCACCTGCGCACCACGGGCACGCATGGCGGTGAACGCCTCGTGACCCGGGGTGTCGATGAAGGTGATCGCGCGCTCGATCTCCTCGTGCTCGGTCCAGATCTGGTAGGCGCCGATGTGCTGGGTGATGCCGCCGGCCTCGCCCGCCACCACGTTCGTCTGCCGGATGGCGTCCAGCAGACGGGTCTTGCCGTGGTCGACGTGGCCCATGACGGTGACCACCGGAGGACGGATCTCAAGGTCCGAGTCGTCCTCGTCGGCCAGCTCCTGCTCGAGGTCGAGCCCGAAGCCCTCGAGGAGCTCCTTGTCCTCGTCCTCGGGCGAGACCATCTGGATCTTGTAGCCGAGCTCGGCGCCCAGCACCTCGAAGGTGGCCTCGTCGAGCGACTCGGTCGCCGTGGCCATCTCACCGAGGTTGAACAGGATCGTCACCAGCGTGCCCGGCTGCACGGTGTAGCCGCGCAGCGCCTCGAGCTTGTCGGCGAAGTCGGAGATCGACGCACCGCGGCGCAGGCGGATGATCTCGCCGTTGCCCTTCTGGACGTTGACGCCGCCGACGACGGGCGCCGACCGCATCTCGAACTCTTGCCGCTTCGCGCGCCTCGACTTGCGCTGCTTCGACTTGCCGCCGCCCTTGCCGAACGCGCCGGCTGTGCCGCCGCCGCGACCGCGACCGCCGCCACCGGGACGACCGGCGAAGCCGCCGCCCGGACGGCTCGGGAAGCCGCCGCCTGTACCGGCACCGGCACCGGCGCCGGGGCGCCCGGGACGCTGCTGGAAGGGCGCGCCGCCGCCGGGACGACCCGGACGACCGCCACCCGCACCGCCGGGACGACCCGGGCGCGGGGCGCCGGGACGGGGCGAGCCCGGGCGCGGCGGCTGAGGCCGCGGCGCCTGCGGACGCGGGATGTTGCCCGGGTTCGGGCGCTGGCCCATGCCCTGCGCGGGCGCGAAGGGGTTGTTGCCCGGACGGGGACCCGCCGGACGCTGGCCCATGCCCTGGGAGGACGAGAAGGGGTTGTTGCCCGGACGCGGACCCGAAGGACGCGGGCCCGGAGTGGGCGCGCCCGGCTTGGGCGCGGATGTCTTGTCGGACGCCGCGGACGCCGCCGGGGCCTCGGGGGCCGCCTCGGCGGGCTTGGGCGCCTCGGTCTTCGGCTCCTCCGCCGTCGGCGCCGCGGGCTGCGCGGGTGCCGCGGGCTTCGCGGACGCCGGCGTCTTCGCGGCGGGCTTGGCCGCCTGCGGCTTCGGGGCCGCGGGCCGCACCGGGCCGGGGCGTCCGGCCGGCTGGGGCTTCGCGCCGTCGGCCGCGCCGTCGCCGGACGCCTTCGCGCCGTCGGCCGCGAGGGCATTGCGGAGCTTACGGGCCACCGGGGGTTCGATGGTCGACGACGGGCTCTTGACGAACTCGCCGAGCTCCTTCAGCTTCGCGAGGGCGACCTTGCTGTCGACGCCGAGCTCGGAAGCGATCTCGTGCACGCGTGGTTTTGCCACAATTCTCCTGTCTGAGGTCTCCCCCGGACAGGGCAGACCGTTAGTCGCGGACGGGTCTCATTTCGAGCCGTTCACTTTGTTTCCATAGCCGTTCAGCCTTTTCGCTGCAGATGCTCTTCGATGGTCTGCGTGTCAAGCGGACCTGACACACGCAATGCGCGTACGAACGCCCGTCGCCGCACTGCGGCCTGCAGGCATTCACCCGTGTCGTGGACCCAGGCGCCCCGCCCGGGCATCGACGCACGCTCGTCAAGGACAAGGTGGGAGTCGATGGCCACCACTCGCAAGAGAGAGGACCGGGGGGAACGCCGACGGCACCCGACGCACGTTCGTACGGGGTCCATCTTACCCTGTCACGCGCCTTCGAGAATCGAGTCCGGCTGGATGTCGATCTTCGCGCCGGTCAGCTTCGCGGCGAGCCGCGCGTTCTGCCCTTCCTTGCCGATCGCCAGCGACAGCTGGTAGTCGGGCACGAGCGCCCGAACGGCCTTGGTCGTGGCATCCAGCACGAAACTCGATGTCACCTTCGCGGGCGACAGCGCGTTCGCCACGAACTTCGCGAGCTCGGGGTCGTAGTCGACGATGTCGATCTTCTCGCCGCCCAGCTCGTCGGTGACCGCGCGCACGCGCCGCCCCAGCTCGCCGATGCACGCGCCCTTCGCGTTCACCGCCGGGTCGTTGGCCTTCACCGCGATCTTCGTGCGGTGCCCGGCCTCGCGCGCGAGCGACACGATCTCGACGACGCCGCTCGCGATCTCGGGGACCTCCAGCGCGAACAGCTTGCGGACGAGGCCCGGGTGCGTGCGCGAGACGGTGATCGACGGGCCCTTCGTGCCCTTCGACACGCTGGTCACGTACACGCGCAGGCGGGCGCCGTGCGCGTAGTCCTCGCCGGGCACCTGCTCCTCGGGCGGGAGGATCGCCTCGACGGTGCCGAGGTCGACGTGCACCATGCGCGGGTTCGGGCCCTGCTGCACGACACCGGCGACGATGTCGCCCTCCTTGCCGCGGAACTCGCCGAGCACCGCGTCATCGGCGATGTCGCGCAGCCGCTGGCTGATGACCTGCTTGGCCGCGAACGCCGCGATCCGGCCGAAGTCCTCGGGAGTGCTCTCCTCTTCGCCGATGACAGCACCGTCGTCATCGAGCAGGGGCACGTAGACGGCGACGTGGCCGGTCTTGCGGTCGAGCTGGGCGCGCGTCCCCTCCGGCAGCGTGCCGGTCGCCGACGTGTGCTTGGCATAGGCGGTCAGGATCGCCTGCTCGATGATGTGCACGAGCTCGTCGAAGGGGATCTCCTTCTCCCGCTCGACCGTTCTCAGCAGTCCCAGGTCGATATCCATCGCGGCCTCCCTCTTCAGCTTTCGCAGGCGCGCACACGCGCCGACATCCCTACAACGTTACCGGATGCCGCGTCCGCCCATTCTGTGAGGACGCCGGTCAGGCGCAGCGCGAGGTCGGCGCCGCACGATGGGCGAACAGCCCGCCGGTCCAGTCGAGGAGCTTCGAGATCGCCTGCGAGCCCGGCTGCAGGATGTCCTGATGGTGGGTCACCGGATACTCCACCCATTCGACGTCGTTGCCGGCCTTGCACAGCCGCGTGACGTAGGCGACCTGCTGGCTGGTCGGGATGACCTCGTCATCGGCCCCCCACTGGATCAGCAGCGGCGCCGGCCAGGTGCCCATGGCCGTGTTCTCACCGAGCCGGCGACCGAGGTTTCCGGCGGTCAGGTCGCCGATGTACAGCGTCTGGTGCTCGGAGATGCCCAGCGCCGCCAGCACCGACACCATCAGCGCCGGCTCGCTCGGGCATCGCTGCGCCAGCTCGCGGACGATGGCGCGGGTGCCCGGCGAGACATAGTCGGCCAGGCGCACGTCGGGGTACGTCTCCGAGTAGGGCACCAGCACCCAGGCTGTGAGGACCGTCAGCTCGGGGCTGGCGAAACCGGCGGTCAGGTCGCGGGCCAGGGCGAGCGGGTCTCCGGCGGGCGCCAGCGCGGCCGTGCCCAGGACGTTCAGATCGGGCGTGTACTTCTTCGCGAGACGACTGGCCCACAGCGCCGCATGCCCGCCCTGCGAGTGCCCCCACACGACGACGTCGTCGGACGCCCAGACATGCGGCAGCTTCTCGGCGGCCACCACCGCGTCCAGCGCGGACCGCCCCTCACCCTGCCCGATGAGATAGGGGAACACCCCGGGGGTGCCCTGCCCGGCGTAGTCGGGTGCCACGACCATCCATCCGTGCGCGAGCGCCCGGTCGAGCCCCGGGATCGCCCACTTCGTGGCGGCGTTGTCGGTGAGGCTCGGTGCGCACCCGCGCGCGACGCCCGTGGTGCCGTGGTTCCAGAGCACCACCGGGTGCGGTGTGAGCTGGATCTCCTCCTCCGGGACGATCACCAGTGCGCTGGCGGCGACTGTCTGGCCGTGCGCGTCGGTCGTCGAGTACAGGATGCGCGTGACGGTCGCACCCGGCGGGATCGTGCCGCCGTACGGTGCGGTGCGGATGAGCTCGCCGTGCCCCGACGGCAGCGTCGCCGGCGGATCGTAGAACGCGTCGACGACCGGTGCGCCGTCTTCGAGCCAGCCGTTGAGGAACCATCCCCCGGCCGTGGTGACCACCAGCAGAAGAGCGAGCACGTAGCGTCCGGCGTCGGCCAGCCGGGGCCGCGGACGGCGCGCGGGCAGCGGTCGTCCCCCACGGTCGGGGCGGCTGCGCAGCAGCACGACGCCGCGCGCGAGCAGGGACGCGCCGAACACCAGGGTGCGCACGCCGAACACGACGGCGACCACCAGGACCGTGACATCCGGCCAGGTCAGCGACAGGATGCCGAACACCACCTGCGCGCCGCCCCAGGCCGCCGACAGCACCCGCTGGCTGACGCGGACACGCTCCCCCGACCGGCTCGGGATCAGGGCGTCGCCGATCGAGGCGATGCCGCTCAGCAGCAGCAGGATCGCCAGCACGGTCGGCAGCACGTTCAGGCTCGAGCCGAGCCAGACCAGCACGAGGATGCCGGCGACGATCCACACGATGGCGAAGATGCGCGTCCACCACGCGGGCGACCGGTGCCGGGAGATGAGCTCGACCACTCCGGAGATGACCGCGCTGGCGCCGACGTACACGCCGAGCAGCACGAGCGAGGTCAGCGGGCGCGAGACGGTGAGCACGCCGAGAACCGTCACCACGGCCCCCACGACGATCATCGCCCGGGGCGGCGCCTGCGAGACGAGGCCGGGCAGGGCGCTCCACCGCCGAGTGCCGCGATCCGTCATCGTGCCATGATAGGTCGGCCCCGCCGGGCGGCCGCCGAGTGCGCGATCGTCACGCGGCGTCGTCGTCGACCCAGTCGTTCACCGCCCCGATGAGCCGATACAGGTCGCCGACCTCGAACGGGTTGTAGTGCATCACCAGGCGCGGCAGCTCGAGCCGGTCGCCGTCGTGCTGCTCGTCGCGCAGCGGGCCGCTGCGCTCGATCTCGCCCTGCGTGAGCCGGTGCGCGAAGCGCTCGTTGAGCTCGATCAGCTGCGCATCGGTGGGCGCCGTGCGGATGCGCAGCACGAGCCGCTCGCGCACCCACCGCAGCGAGTCGTAGTTGCGCCAGAACCCCAGGATGTGGTCGATGGCGGCCCGCACCGAGTCGGTCACCAGCACGCGGTCGAAGTCGTCCGCGTTGATGACGCCGGCCGGCACCAGGTGCTGGTCGACGAAACGGCGCAGACCGCCCCAGAACGTGCCGCCGGGCTCGTCGAGCAGCACGATCGGCATCGGCTCGGCCTTGCCGGTCTGCTGCAGAGTGAGCAGCTCGAACATCTCATCCATCGTCCCGAACCCGCCGGGCAGGCAGATGAAGCCGTGCGACTCCTTCATGAGCATGAGCTTGCGGGTGAAGAAGTACTTCATCGACACGACGTTCTCGCTGTCGGCCAGCAGGGCGTTGGGCTTCTCCTCGAACGGCAGCCGGATCGACACGCCGATCGACCGGTCTGCGCCGGCGCCCTCGGTCCCGGCCTGCATGATCCCGGGGCCTGCACCGGTGACCACCATCCAGCCGTGCTCCGAGAGGATGTGCGCGGCACGGCGTGCCTGCCGGTACAGCGGGTCGTCGGGCTTCGTGCGCGCCGACCCGAACACCGTCACCTTCGGCACCGCGCCATAGGGCGCGAACAGCGAGAACGCCGAGCGCATCTCGGTGAGCGCGGCCGAGGTGATCTTCAGATCGAGCCGGTCGGTGTCGTCCATGCCCAGACCCACACCGGTGGCGAGGATCCGGGCGACCAGGTCTTCGTGCTCGTCGATGCCCGCGGCATCCATCGCCTGCCGCAGCGCCTCGGTGACCTCACCCGGCAGCATGTTCGTGGAGGAATCAGCCATGCCTCCACCTTCGCATGCGCAGAGCCGGTCAGCGCTCCTCGACGAGCCGGGCGACCGCGTCGGCGGCCGGCAGCGTCTCGCGCTCACCGGTCCGGCGGTTCCACAGTTCGACCTCGCCTGCGGCGGCTCCCCGGCCGGCCACCAGCACGCGCGGCACGCCGATCAGCTCGGCGTCGCCGAACTTCACACCCGGCGAGGTCTTGGCGCGGTCGTCGTAGAGCACGTCGAAGCCCGCGCCCTCGAGCTGGGCCGAGAGCTTCTCGGCGAGCTCGAAGGCCGCAGCGTCCTTGCCCGTGGCGACCACGTGCACGTCGAACGGCGCGACCGAGGCGGGCCAGACGAGCCCGCGGTCGTCGTTGTTCAGCTCGGCGATGATCGCGAGGATGCGGGTCACGCCGATGCCGTACGAGCCCATCGTGACGGTGACCTGCTTGCCGTTCTCGTCGAGCACCTTCAGCCCCAGCGCCTCGGCGTACTTGCGCCCGAGCTGGAACACGTGCCCGATCTCCATGCCGCGCGCCAGATGCACGGGGCCCGAGCCGTCGGGGGCCGGATCGCCGTCGCGGACGCTGGCCACCTCGACGAAGCCGTCGCCGGCGAAGTCGCGGCCGGCCACGAGCGAGTGCACGTGCTTCTGGTCGATGTTGGCGCCGGTGATCCAGCGGGTGCCGTCGACCACGCGGGGGTCGAGCAGGTACCGGATGCCCGTCGTCGACTCCTCGCCCAGGACGGGGCCGGCCTCGGACCACGGCCCGATGTAGCCCTTGACCAGTCCCGGGTGCTTCGCGAAGTCCTCGGGGGTCGCCGCCTCGACCTCGGCGGGTGCGAAGGCCACCTCGGCGCGCTTGTCGTCCACGTCGCGGTCGCCGGGGATGCCGACGATCACCAGCTCGCGGGTTCCGTCGAGGTGGGTGAGCGCGAGCACGACGTTCTTCAGCGTGTCGGCGGCGGTGTACTCGCCGTCGAGAACGGCGTTGCTGTGCGCGACGAGCGTCTCGATGGTGGGCGTGTTCGGCGAGTCGAAGATCTCGGCGGCCGGCGCGTCGTCGAACGGCAGGGCCTCGGGCACCACGGTCGTGAACGCCTCGACGTTGGCGGCATAGCCGCCGTCGGAGCGGACGAAGGTGTCTTCGCCGACGGCGGTCGGGTGCAGGAACTCCTCACTGCGCGAGCCGCCCATGGCCCCGGCATCGGCCTTCACGATCACGTACTCCAGCCCCAGGCGCTGGAAGATGCGCTCGTACGCGTCGCGCTGGGTGAAGTACGAGACGTCGAGCCCCTCGTCGGTGTGGTCGAACGAGTAGGCGTCCTTCATGGTGAACTCGCGGCCGCGCAGGAGGCCGGCGCGGGGACGGGCCTCGTCGCGGTACTTGTCCTGGATCTGGTAGATCGTCAGCGGAAGGTCCTTGTACGACGAGTACAGGTCCTTCACGAGCAGAGTGAAGGCCTCTTCGTGCGTGGGGGCGAGCAGATAGTCGCCGCCCTTGCGGTCCTGCAGGCGGAACAGCAGGTCGCCGTACTCGTCCCACCGGCCGGTCGCCTCGTACGGATCGCGGGGCATGAGCGCCGGGAAGTGCACCTCCTGGGCGCCCGCGGCCTCCATCTCCTCGCGGATGACCTTCTCGATCTTCGCCTTCACGCGCAGGCCGAGCGGCAGCCAGGCGAACACGCCGGCCGCCTGCCGCCGGATGTAGCCGGCGCGCACGAGCAGCTTGTGACTGGTGACCTCCGCGTCAGCGGGGTCTTCCCTCAGGGTGCGGACGAAGAACTTCGAGAGACGGGTGACCACGATCCCCCAGTCTAGAGGGGTGGATGCCGCGGGTCCCGCCCCACTCTGGGGCGCGCCCCGTACACTGACGACGTGCCCGGCCGTCGACCACATCTGACCTCCGCTGCGGCCGGGGACGCCCTGGCCGCCTCTCTCGCGGCGCTGCGCGCCGAGCTCGAGCTGCCCGACGGCTTCGCGCCGGACGTGCTGGCCGAGGCCGATGCCGCTGCGCGCGACGTGCGCGCGGCGCCCGGCGACGCGCTCTTCGACCTGCGCGACGTCGAATTCCTCACCATCGACCCCGAAGGGTCCCGCGATCTCGACCAGGCCCTGCACCTGCAGCGGACGGCGACCGGCGGCATCCTGCACTACGCCATCGCGGATGTTCCGGCGTTCGTCCGCCCGACCGGCGCGATCGACGCCGAGGCGCGTGACCGCGGCGAGACCCTGTATGCGGTGGACGGGCGCATCCCGCTTCACCCGCCCGTCCTCAGCGAGGGCGCGGCCTCGCTGCTCGAGGGCCAGGACCGCCGCGCATTCGTCTGGCGGTTCGAGCTCGACGAGCGCGCCGAGCCCGTGGCGACCTCGCTGCGGCGCGCCGTGGTGCGCTCCCGCCGGCAGTGGACCTACCCCGACGCGCAGCGCGCGATCGACGACGGCTCGGCCCCCGAATCGCTGAAGAACCTGCCGTGGTTCGGGCAGCAGCGCTCCGAGCGCGAGCGCGAGCGCGGCGGTGCGAGCCTGAACTCCCCCGAGGTCGAGGTCACGCCCGTCGACGGCACGTACCGCCTCGAGCGGCGCCGCACGCTGCCGGTCGAGGACTGGAACGCGCACGTCTCGCTGCTGACGGGCATGGAGGCGGCGCGCATCATGCTCGACGGCGGCGTCGGCATCCTGCGCACGATGCCCGCGGCCGACCCCGAAGACGTCGCGGCGTTCCGCGCGCAGACCGTGGCGCTCGGACTGCCCTGGCCCGAGGACATCGGCTACGGAGAGTATCTGCGCGGACTGAGCGGCGACGACGCGAAGACCCTGGCGGTGCAGGATGCCGCGGCGAGCCTCTTCCGCGGCGCCGGCTACACCGCGTTCGACGGACAGGTGCCCGACGACACCGTGCAGTCGGCCATCGCGGCCCCCTACGCGCACACGACCGCTCCCCTGCGCCGACTCGTCGACCGGTGGTCGCTCGTGGTCTGCGAGGCACTGGCGAACGGTCGCGACGTGCCCGTCTGGGCCCGCGAGAGCCTGCACGAGCTTCCGAAGCTCATGGGCCGGGCGGGCCAGCGCGCGTCGCGACTCGAGAACGCGACCGTCGACCGCGTCGAGGCGGCCGTGCTCACCGGCCACGAGAACCGCGTGTTCACGGGCGTCGTGCTCGGCCACCGCGGTGACGGGGCGCGCGTGCAGCTGACGGGGCCGCTGGTGTCGGTGAAGGTGCCGGCGCTGGATGCCGCGGCCGGCGCGACCGTGCAGCTGCGGCTGCAGCGGGCCGACATCGCCACGGGCGAGATCGACCTGGTGCCGGCATGAGCGGCGTGCTGCTGACCGGGTTCGAACCGTTCGCCGACGATCCGGTGAACCCGTCGGGCGACGCCGTGCGGCTCGCCGCCGAGCTGTGGGACGGGCCGGAGACGCTGGTCACCGCGGTGCTGCCGGTGACGTTCGCGGACGCCGGTGTGCGCCTGCGCGCGCTGATCGCCGAGCACGACCCCGATGTCGTACTCGCCACGGGTCTTGCCAGCGGCCGCTCGACCGTGAGCATCGAGCGCGTCGCCGTCAACCTCATCGACGCGAGCATCCCCGACAACGCCGGCGCGCAGCCCGTGGATGCGCCGTGTGTGCCCGGCGGACCCCCGGCGTGGTTCGCGACCGTGCCGGTGAAGGCGATCGCACGCGCCGTCGCCGCTGCCGGCATCCCCTCGTCGCTCTCGTTGTCGGCGGGCACCTACGTGTGCAACCACGTCTTCTCGAACGCGGTCGACGCCGGCAGGCGCGCCGGGTTCATCCACGTGCCCTGGGGAACCGGCCAGGCGCCGCACGACGAGCCCGAGCTGCCGGTGGCCGACCTCGCACGCGCGTTCGTCATCGCCGCGCGCACCGCGCTGGACGTGCACGACGACGAAGCGACACCCGGCGGGGCCGTGCACTGAGCGTGCGCCTCGCTACGCTGGCCTGATGGCCCGAATGCCCGCCGCCGAGGTCGACGTGACGCTCGGGCTCGTCGAGCGTCTGCTGCGGGCGCAGCACCCCGACCTCGCCGGACTCCCCCTGTCGATCGCGGCGAACGGGTGGGACAACGTCATGGCCCGCCTGGGCGACGACCTGGCGGTGCGGCTGCCGCGCCGGCAGGCGGCCGCCGTCCTCGTCGAGCACGAGCAGCTCGTGCTGCCACGGCTGGCTCCGCGGCTGCCGGTGGCGGTGCCCCTGCCGGTGCGGGTGGGACGGGCGACGGACTTCTTCCCCTGGTCGTGGTCCGTGGTGCCGTGGCTGCCGGGCGCCCCGGCGTTCCGGCAGACCGCCGCCGAGCGGGATCGGTGGGCGACCGCACTGGCCGATGTGCTCGTCGCGCTGCACACGCCCGCCGACGCCGACGCACCGCGCAACCCCGTGCGGGGCGAGCCGCTGGCCGAGCGCGCGGCCATCACCCGGGCGCGCATCGACAGCGCCGATGCGACCGGCCGGCTGCGCACGCGGTACGAGACGGACGCCGCCGCACCGCGGCATCCCGGCCCCGCGCTCTGGGTCCACGGCGACCCGCACCCACTGAACATGCTCTCCGACGAGACCGGCCTGCGCGCGCTCATCGACTTCGGCGACGTGACCGCGGGAGACCCCGCGACCGACCTCGCCACGGCCTGGCTGACGTTCGGGCCCGCCGGACGGGCGGCGTTCATCGCCCGCTACAGCGCGGGCGCGGCGACGGATGCCGCGCTCTGGGCCCGCGCGCGCGCCTGGGCCGCGCGCATGACCTCATCACTGTTGACGGCCAGCGACGACCACCCCGAGCTCGCGGCGCTCGGGCGCTTCGCGCTGGGTCAGGTGCTGGCGGACGACTGAGCCGCCTCAGCCGGCGCGGCTGGCCAGCAGCGCACGCACGTGCGCCTCGATCTCGGCGTCGTCGACCCGGCCCATGCGCGCCAGCCGCGCGGAGTCGATCGCCGCCGGGCGCTGCTGCTCGGCCCGCTCGACGAGCGGCCCGTCGATCGCGGCCTGACGCAGCTGCTCGCGCTCGGCCGCCGCGGCCAGCACCGCCGCAGCCCGCGACCCCTGTGACGCGGTGAGCGGCCGCGGCAGCTCACGCGGCTGCCAGGCCCGTTCGTCGACGAGGGAGATGTCCTGCGGCTCCTGCGCGGCACGGCGGGTCTGCACCGGCACCGCCGCCGGCATCGGGCGCGCAGCCGCACGGGCACCGACGCGGGCCATCTGCACGAGCAGCAGCGCGCACACCACGACCACCGCGCCCCCGGCCCACACCGGCGCCGCGGTGGCACCCGCGAGCAGCAGGAACACACCCCATCCGGTCAGGGCGAGGCCGAGGCATCCCGTCACCGTCACGCTCAGCCGCATGCGGCGCCGCGCACGTGCCCGCCGTGCGGCGGGAAGGCGGCGCGCCGCGGCGATCTCGGCACGCGCGCGCCGCTCGGCCGCGGCCCGCTCGGCATCGGCGCGCTCACGGTCGACACGCGCCTGCTCGAGCTGCGCGCGGCTGCGCGCGAGCTCGGCCTGTTCACGCTCGGCGAGCGTGCGCCGCTCGATCTCGTCGCGCTCGGTCTGCGCCTTGCGGGCGAGCTCTTCGCGCTCGGCCTGCGCCTTGCGCGCGAGCTTCTGCTGCGCGAGCGCGGTGCGGGCGTTCAGCTCCACCCGCACTTCGTCGGGCGTCTCGCTCGTCTCCGCGAGCACCCGCAGCGCTTGATTCAGCCGCACGGCATTGCGCTGCGCGGCGTCGTACTGATGCCGGCTGTACCAGCTCGGCAGCAGATAGACCAGCCACAGCACCACCGCCACCAGGACGATGATCCCCCCGCCCAACACCTGCCCACCCATGCAGACCACGGTAAGCGACGGTGCGCCGGTTGCCCCGCACCCGGTCGCGTGTCGGGCACGCGGCCGCACCGAGGCTAGGCGGACAGGCGGTCGGCCGGAGGGATGGATGCCGCATCCTGCGGCGCCCGCCCGGCCACCCACCGACCCAGCACGCCCTCGGGGACGTCCTCTCGGGTCAGCGCGAACGCGTAGTGGTCGCGCCAGTCCCCGTCGATGTGGATGAACCGCCGACGCAGACCCTCGTAGCGGAATCCGAGCTTCTCGACGACGCGCAGGCTCGCCTTGTTCTCGGGACGGATGCAGATCTCCATGCGGTGCAGCCGCAGCTCGCGGAAGCAGATGTCGGTCGCGAGGGCCACCGCGGTCGGCGTGATGTCGCGGCCCGCGAACCGTTCGCTGACCCAGTATCCGATCGTCGCCGATGCGAGCGAGCCCCGCGAGATCCCCCACACGTTGAGCTGCCCGGCCACCTCGCCCTGCCACTCCATGACGAACGGGACGCCGCTGCCGTCGCGGTACTGCTGCAGCAGCCGGCGGATGCCCAGACGCATGTCCAGCGACACCGGCCCGTCGGGGCTCGTGGCCTCCCACGGGCGCAACCAGGCGCGGTTGCTCAGCAGCTCCTGCTGCAGCACGCGCGCGTCCTTCTGGCGGATCAGCCGGATCGACACCGGCCCATGACGCTGCGGATCAGTGAGGTCCACGTCGCTCCTCCCGACCGCTCACAGCGACTGTGCGAACTCCTTGACCCAGGGCCGGAGCTCCGACCCGAGGTCCTCTCGGTCCACGGCCAGCTGAAGGATGGCCTTGATGTAGTCCACCTTATCGCCGGTGTCATAGCGACGCCCGCGGAACACGACGCCGTACACGCCGGCATCGGCGTCGCCGGCGAGCTCCTGCAGCGCATCGGTGAGCTGGATCTCGCCGCCCTTGCCCGGCTCGGTGCGCTCGAGGATCTCGAAGACCTCCGGCGAGAGCACGTAACGGCCGATCACGGCGAGGTTCGAGGGGGCGTCCTCGGCGGCGGGCTTCTCGACGAGGCCCGTCACCCGCACGACGTCGGGGTCGTCGGTGGGCTCGACGGCGGCGGCGCCGTACAGGTGGATCTGTGCCGGGTCGACCTCCATCAGCGCGATGACCGTGGCGCCGCGCTTGTCGTACTCGCCGAGCATCTTGGGCAGCAGCGGGTCGCGCTCGTCGATGAGGTCATCGCCCAGCAGCACCGCGAACGGGTGGTCGCCCACGTGCGCCTTCGCACGTCCGACCGCGTGGCCGAGCCCGCGCGGCTCGCCCTGTCGCAGGATGTGGATGTCGGCGAGCTCACTGGACTCCTGCACCTTGGCGAGCTTGGCCGCGTCGCCCTTGCGCTTGAGGGTCTCCTCGAGCTCGGGGACCGAGTCGAAGTGGTTCGCGATGTTGTTCTTGTTGCGTCCGACGATGATCAGCACGTCGTCGATGCCGCTGGCCACCGCTTCTTCGACCACGTACTGGATCGCGGGCTTGTCGACGACCGGCAGCATCTCCTTGGGCATCGCCTTGGTCGCGGGAAGGAAGCGCGTGCCCAGCCCCGCGGCGGGGATGACGGCCTTGAAAGGCTTGTGTGACATGGCTCTCATGTTAGCGACCGTAGAATCGGGTGCATGGCGGACCGGATCGACGACGCGAAGCGCGCACTGCGCGCCGAGCTGCGTGAGCGGCGCGAACTGCTCACGGATGCGACGAGGAAGGATGCCGCGGCCGGCCTCGCGGCGCAGCTCGAGGCCCTCGTCGACCGTTTCGGCGCCCGTTCGGTCTCGTGCTATCTGTCGACGCGGGCCGAGCCCGAGACCCGGCCGTTCCTGAATGCGGCGGTGGCCCGCGGCATCCGGGTCCTCCTCCCCATCACGCGCGTCGACGGCCTGCTCGACTGGGTCGTCGCCGACCCCGACGCCGACGTCACCGAGGGCGTGCTGGGCATTCCCGAGCCGGTCGGCGAGCTGCTCGGCCCCATCGCGGTGAACGACGTCGACCTGATGATCATCCCGGCGGCGGCCGTCGACCGCACCGGCATGCGCCTGGGCTGGGGCCGCGGCTATTTCGACAAGACGCTCGGCTCGATCCAGAACTGCCCGCCGGTGTACGCCGTGATCTACGACACCGAGCTGCTCGACGAGGTGCCGCGCGATCTGCACGATCAGCCCGTCACCGGCGTGGTGACCCCCACGCGCACCATCACCCTCGCATCCGAGGAACGCTGAATCCGGAGAACAATGCCCACCTACGCATACGCCTGCAAGAACTGCGGTCACCGCTTCGACGCGGTCCAGTCGTTCGCCGACCCGTCGCTGACCGAATGCCCAGAGTGCGGCGGCCCCCTGCGCAAGCAGTACGGGTCGATCGGCGTCACGTTCAACGGCTCGGGCTTCTACCGCACCGACTCGCGCAAGAAGACGTCGTCCGGCGATTCGGGTGGCGCATCGTCGCCGTCTTCGACATCATCGTCTTCGGAGACAAAAGCCTCCCCCGCACCCGCGGGCTCGTGACCGGCGGAAGCCGGCGGACATTCGGGGGGACCGACATGATCAAGGGCTTCAGAGAATTCATCGCGCAAGGCAATGTGATCGACCTGGCCGTCGCGGTCGTCATCGGCGCTGCCTTCAGCGCCATCATCACCGCCCTGGTGAACAGCATCGTCAACCCGATCATCGCGCTGTTCTTCAACGCGAAGAGCCTTGACCACGTGGTCTGGACGGTTCACGGGATCTACGGCCAGGAGGTCGACTTCCCGCTGGGCGGCCTCGTCGGTGCGGTCATCAACTTCCTCGCCATCGCGATCATCGTCTACTTCGTGTTCGTGTACCCGATGAACCGGTACAAGGAGCACCGCGCGGCCAAGCTCGCCGCCGGCGTCGAAGAGCCCGAGACGCTGCCCAGCGAGCAGGAGCTGCTGGTGCAGATCCGCGACCTGCTGGAGAAGCAGAAGAGCTAGTAGTGCGGCGGCTTCTCGCGCCGCATCCGCTCGTCATTCGGACCGGTCTCGGCCTCGAGGTCCTCCTCGTCAGCCGGGACCGGTTCTTCGCGTGTACCCGGTGCCGGCGTCAAGCGGGCGCGGCGCGAGCCCGGCAGGCGCACGACGCGCTGCCGCTCGCGCGGATCGTCAGTCGACATCGATGGGCTGGGTCTCGGCATCGGCGCGCGGCGTCTCGGGGTCGACCCCGAGGATGCCCGCGATGCGCGTGGCGACCGCCGCCGGGTCGCTGTAGAGGTCGAACGAGTGCACCCGCACATAGTGCCACCCGAGCCTGCGCAGCACCTGCGGCCGCAGCCGCAGCGCCTCGCGCAGGGATCCCGATGCGGCCTCCGGATCGGACTCGGCGACCACGGCCTTGCCGTTGTACTGCGCGACGAGGGGCAGGCGTCCGCGGTAGTGCACGTCGACCGAGACGCCCAGGCGCCGCAGCTCGCGCGCCAGTGCCAGGGTGAGCGGGTCGGCGAGGTCTTCGAGGCGCGCTTCGCGTGCGCGGGCGGCGATGCCGCCCAGCACCGTCATGAGGGTGGATGCCCCGTGCTCGAGGCGTCCCTCGTCGAACGCCGACGGGCGGATGCACGAGACGATGACCATCGACCGGCGCGCACGCGTCATGCCGACCGTGAGCAGCCGTTCGCCGTCGGGCGTGGACAGGTCGCCGAAGTCGGTGAGGACCCGCCCGTGGCGGGTCAGGCCGAAGCCGAGTGAGAACACGACGCGGTCGCGGCTCTCGGCCACCGACTCTTCGAGCGTGAGTACGGCGAAGGGCTCCGCGGTGTCGCGGGAGAGGAAGTCGGCGACGTCCGCACGACCGGCGAACGCGGCATCCACCGCAGCCCGCACCCGCTCGGCATGCCGGGCGCTCGCGGTGACGACCATGAGCGATTCGCCGCCGCGGTTGACGGCGTGCTCGACGACGAGGGTGACCACCCGGGCGACCTCGGCGTCGGGGCTCTCCACCGCCCCCGTCTGCGGGTCGGGCACGCCCATGCCGCCCTCGACGTAGTCGACGGCCAGGCTCCCCCGTCCGAGGTACGACCCCGCCCACGGCACCGAGACGAGCTCGCCGCCGTAGAACGCGTCGTTGACCAGCTCGGCGAGGTCTTCTCCGCCGGCGCGATAGCTGCGGGTGAGCGTCTCGACCGGCACGAGCTCGGCGAGGCGCTCGAAGACGCTCACCGTGTCGAACGGGTCGGCCTCGTCGTCGACGTCCTGGTCGACGGGGACCCGGCCGGCCGCGACCCGGAACGGCGTCGGCTGCTGCGTGACCGGGTCGCCGAACGCCACGACCTGGCGGGCCCGGCGCAGCGCCGGCGCCGCCTCGGCGAGGTTCACCGCGCCCGCGTCGGCAATCAGCACGGTGTCGAAGGTGAGGTCGTCGGGGATCTGCGACACCTCATACGGAGACGCGATCCAGGCGGGGGCCAGGGTCTCGGCGAGCGCGGGCGCGATCGTCGTCAGCCCCGCCGGGGTGATCTCACCGGCCTTGAGCGCGCGCTTGAGCCGTTCGGCCTCATCGGCGTGGTCGACGAGGCCGATCCGCCACTGGGCGGCCAGGCGCGCGGCCAGGAGCGGACCGGATGCCGCCACGTGCGCCTCGTCGACGAGACGGAAGTCGCGCTCGAGGCGGTCGACGACGCTCGTGTTCGCGCCGAGCAGCGCGCGATCGGTGCGCAGCAGGTGCTCGAGCGCCGACTGCCACCAGGCGAACTCCAGTTCGGCGCGCACGCGCTCTTCGGGCACGTGGCGCACGCTGAGTTCGAGCAGCAGCGGTTCGAGCCCCTTCTCGGCGAGCTCGGTGCGCAGCGTGGCGCGCTCGACGAGGTTCTCGAAATAGGCCGAGTCGGCCGCGAGCCCGCCGAGCTCGCGGATGAGACTCTGCACCGGCTGCGAGGCCAGGGGCTCGGTGCGGCCGAGGATCTCGTCGAGTCGCTCGAGGCCTGCCTGCGTGCGCTCCCAGAGCGCGGTGACCTCGCCGATGCCCACGGGCACCTCGGGGCCGGCGACGGCCTGATCGGCGAACGACTCCCACTCGCTGCGCTGCCGTTGGATGCGCACCAGGGCGTCGTGCATGTCGGTGACGTGCACGCCCGGGCGCACGTACTCGCGGGCGAGCCGGCGCAGCCGGCGCCGATCCGCCCCCTTCAGGTTCGGGGCATCGCGCCGGGGCGCGTGAGCCTGGATGAGCTCGGTCAGCGGACGCTCGAACACGGTGGCGCTGAAGCGGTCGAGGGAGTCGCGCACGCCCTGCAGCAGACGCAGGTAGGCGCCGAGCTCGGCGATCGTGCGAAACGGCCGCATCCGCGTCTGCGCGACCAGCTCGTAGCCGCGCTCGAGCAGAGTGGGCACGTCTTCGCGGTGCAGAGTGCGGGCCAGCGCATGCGCGTCGCGTGCGGCATCCGTCGTCCGGAACGTCACCCCGTACCAGGGCGAGTCGTCGGGCCCGAACCGGAACTCGCCCAGCTGCGCCGCGGCGACGAGCTTGTCGGCGGCGTCGCGCCGCGAGTCCTTCAGCCGCTGCAGCGTCGCGGCGTCGAACCGCGCACGGGTCGTCGGCGGCTCGTTCACCGCCGCCAGAGCCGTCAGCTCGCGCGCGATGTCGAGCGCAGAGACGCCCAGTTCGGGGCGCACGGCGGTCAGCGCGCCGCGGTAGTCGCGGAGCACCGCGCGCAGTCGCAGCAGTGCATCGTCGACCTCGGCGTTCTTGGGCGCCGTCGCCTTCTCGTTGCGGCCGATCGCCCGGATGAGGTCGCGGCGCAGGTGCGCCGGCGACGCCGCGAGCCCGTCGAGGCCGATGCCCGACAGGCGGTGGCGCACGCCCTCGAGGGTCGAGCGCCGGGCGCTGACCACGAGCACCCGCTTGCCGTCGTCGATGAGCGCGCCCAGCGCGTTGATGACGGTCTGCGTGCCGCCGGTGCCGGGCAGCGTGTGCACGACGAGCGACTGCCCGTCCACGATGCGGGCGAGCACGTGCTCCTGTTCGGCGTCCGCATCGAGGAGGAAGGTGTCGGATGCCGGGGGCCGCTCATCGGGATCGGTGACCGCCGGGGCGTCCCGGCGCAGCGACAGGAGCGCACGGTCGTCCTCGTGCCCGGCGAGCGCGTTCAGCATCGGGTTGTCGAGACGCCGCAGATCGCGGGCCTGCCGTGCGCCGACGTCGGCGAACGTCGAGATCACCAGGCGCGGACGCACGCTGAACGAGGGGATGTGGGCGGTCAGCAGACGCAGATGGTCGATGACCGGCTGCGGCTTGAACACGCCGCCCGAGGTGGCCATCGACGCCAGCTGGGCGCCGTCGATCTCGACGCCGAACCGGTCGCGCAGCTGCCGGACCAGCTCGGGGTTGACGGTGAACACGCCGTGCAGCTTGAGCTCGAAGTCGGTGTGATGCCGGCGGATGGCGGTCGGGCGCAGCAGGACGGGCGCGGTGAAGCGCTCCCCGTCGATCTCCCAGTCGGCCAGGCCCATCGCGAACCGGACGGCGTCCAAGCCGCGGGAGGTGCGCAGCTCGACGCTCTTCGACGCGATCTGGGCGGCGGCGAGCCTCGCCGTGCGCAGCGCGACCTCGTCGCGGAAGAGGTTCGACAGCAGCGTGGAGCGCCCCGTGATGAACTGCGGCAGGCTGCCCGGATGAGCCTTGGAGATCTCGATGAGGGGATCGCGGCCCTCCGCGAAATGGACGAGGGTCGACCGCCCGCCCAGGCGTGCGGCCTGCGCACGGATGCGCTCCCGCTCCGGCTCCGCGAAATGCATGACCGTCACCCCCGGCTCTGCGAGCCTGAGGGAAGCCGGGGTCACCGGCGTCGGGGCCACGTCGTCATCCGTGCCGGCCACCGCACGTCCCTCACCTCGCCACACACGAACACCCTAAGCGGCCGAGGCCGGGCCGAGCGGCATCTGGTCGCGAGTTTCGCGCTATTGCGGCCGAGACACGCCGTGGTGATCGGCGGTTCCTCCCCAGGCGGGGGTGCGCGGCGAGTTCTCCACCGATCCGCCGCCCCGTCTCCCCACAGCCGTCGCGCGTGGCCAGGATGGAGGAATGACCGAAGCCACCTTCACCGTTCATCCTTCCCCCGTGGGCGATGTGCTGCTGGTGTCGACCGCCGCGGGCCTGGTGACCGTGCACGTGCTGCACGGCAGCGAGCGCGACATCGACGAGCAGCTGTCCTCCCTCACCGGTCCGCTGCGCAGCGTGCCCGGCCGCGACGACGGCGGCGCCGACACCGTGCGCCGGCAGCTCGACGAGTACTTCGAGGGTCGCCGCGAGACGTTCGACCTGTCGCTGGACTGGCGCCTGGTGCACGGTTTCTCCCGCGACGCGCTCGAGGCCGTATGCCGCATCCCCTACGCACAGACCGCCGGATACGGCGAGGTCGCGGCGATGGCCGGCATCCCCCGCGCGGCACGGGCCGTCGGCAACGCCTGCGCGCGCACCCCGTTCTCGATCGTGGTGCCGGTGCACCGCGTGGTGCGCGCCGACGGATCGATCGGGGGCTACGGCGGTCGCGCCGAGGTCAAGCGCTGGCTGCTGGAACACGAACGGGCCGCGGGCGAGTAGGCCGCCCGCGGCCCGTGTCGATCCGAGATCGACGACGTGGCGTCGACTCAGTGGACGGTCGGCTTCTCCGCACCGAATCCGGTGAGCGAGCGCACCTCCATCTCGGCGGCGCGTTCCGGGTCCTCGTCCTTCTTGGAGAGGACCGAGCCCAGCCAGCCGAGCGCGAAGCCGATCGGGATCGAGACGATGCCCGGGTTGTTCAGCGGCCAGATGGCCGTGCCGACGTTCGCGAACACGCTCGTCTCGCCGCCCCAGAACACCGGAGACAGGAAGATGAGGATCAGCGCGGAGGCCAGGCCGCCGTACATGCTCCACACCGCGCCGCGCGTGGTGAAGTTCTTCCAGAACAGCGAGTAGAGGATCGTCGGCAGGTTGGCCGACGCCGCCACGGCGAAGGCCAGTGCCACCAGGAACGCGACGTTCTGGTGCTGCACGCCGACGCCGCCGATGATCGCGAGCACGCCGATGACGACGACGGTGCGGCGGGCGACCTTGACCTCACTGCCGGGGGCGGCCTTACCCTTCTTGATCACACTGGCGTAGATGTCGTGCGAGAACGACGCGGCCGCCGTGATCGTCAGGCCCGCCACCACCGCGAGGATCGTCGCGAACGCGACCGCCGAGATGATGCCGAGCAGCACGGGACCGCCCAGGTGCGCGGCCAGCAGCGGCGCCGCCGAGTTGACGCCGCCGGGCGCCGCCTTGATGGCCTCGGGCCCGACCAGCGCGCCCGCGCCGTAGCCGAGCACGAGGGTGAGCAGGTAGAAGATGCCGATGAGCCAGATCGCCCACACCACCGAACGGCGGGCCTCCTTGGCCGTGGGCACCGTGTAGAAGCGCATCAGCACATGCGGCAGGCCGGCGGTGCCGAGCACCAGGGCGAGCGCGAGGGAGATGAAGTCCCACGGGTTGGCGCCGTACTGCAGGCCGGGGCCGAGCACCTTGTCACCCGCCGGCGAGCCCGCCGCGGCCTGCGCGAGCAGCTCGTTGATGCTGAAGCCGTGCAGCGCCAGCACCCAGACCGTCATGACGACGGCGCCGATGATCAGCAGGCCCGCCTTCACGATCTGCACCCAGGTGGTGCCCTTCATACCGCCGACGAGCACGTAGATGATCATCAGCACGCCGACGACCGCGATGACCACCGACTGGCCGACCTGACCATCGATGCCCAGCAGCAGCGAGACGAGCCCTCCGGCGCCGGCCATCTGCGCCAGCAGGTAGAAGAGGCACACGACGAGCGTCGTGATCGCGGCCGCCATGCGCACCGGGCGCTGCTTGAGCCGGAACGACAGCACGTCGGCCATCGTGAACTTGCCGGTGTTGCGCATGAGCTCGGCCACCAGCAGCAGTGCGACGAGCCAGGCGACGAGGAACCCGATCGAGTAGAGGAACCCGTCATAGCCGTTCACGGCGATGGCGCCGCAGATGCCCAGGAACGACGCCGCCGACAGGTAGTCGCCGGAGATCGCGAAGCCGTTCTGGGGCCCGGTGAACGAGCGCCCGGCCGCGTAGTAGTCGGCGGCCGTCTTGTTGTTGCGACTGGCGCGGACCACGATGAACAGCGTCACCGCCACGAACAGCGCGAAGATCGTCATGTTCAGGATCGGATTGTTGTCGACTTTCGTGGTCTCCGCCGCGAAAACGGCGAGGGACGACATTCCACCGGTCATTTCGCAGCCTCCTCAGCGGCCTCGAGCTCTTCGCGAATGGCCACGGCCTTCGGGTCGAGCTTGCGATTCGCATATGACACGTACCAGGTGGTGATCGCGAATGTGGTGACGAATTGGCCGAGTCCGAACAGCAGACCGACGGTGATGTCGCCCCACACCTTCTGCGCCATGAAGTCCGATGCGAACGACGACAGCAGAACGTAGATGAAATACCAGATCAGGAATGCCACCGACAAGGGGAAGACGAAGCTGCGCTGCGTCTTCTTCAATTCTCGGAACGGCGCCGACTCCTGAACGGCGACGTAGTCGATATCTCCGGTCTCGGCGATATCGGCAGTGGATTCAGACACGGGGCCTCCTTGCCTCATGACGTTGCGGCGCACCGATGCGCCGCGACTGCTTTCGCCTGTCATCCGGCGACAGGCGGGTAGTAGGGTTGACGCTACGAAAAATGCGCCCGCCCCCGTCACCCCCGGAAGTAGGTAGTGCGTGAGAGCGTCCACGGTGGACTCCGACGCGGAACTGATCGCGCACGCCGTCTCAGATCTGACGCGGCGCACGCGGTTCCCGGTCGCGTTCGGGGGGATGCTGCGAGACGGCGCCGTCCACGTGAGCGCCGTCGCCGGCGCTCGTACCCGGCACCTCGAGGCGCTCATCGTCGAGTCGGGGCGCGGACTCGGCGGGCGTGCCGTGCTCGAGACGCGCCCGCGCCTCGCCCTGGACTACCGCACCGCCAAGAGCATCACCCACGACTACGACCGGATGGTGCTCGGCGAGGGCATCGCGACGCTGTTCGCCGTCCCGGTCGTCGTGTCGGGCACGCCCCGGGGCGTGCTGTACTGCGGCTCGTGGGGGCAGGCCCCCGTGGCCGAGGTCGCCGCGCGTCCGGCGGTCGCGGTGGCCGACGAGGTGGCGGACGAGCTGCGGATCCGCGATGAGGTGGAGCGCCGCCTGTCGCGCGCACGCGTCGAGCCCGCCGCCGACGCCATGTCGGCGGTGGCCCGCGAACAGCTGCGCGAGGCATATGCCGAATTGCGGCGCATCGCCGCCGATGTGCATGATTCCGGAATTCGAGAGAGATTGACGCGCCTGCAGGAAAGGCTCGCATCGGCATCCATCACCGATTCCGAAAGCGGGGTGAACACGGCCCTCTCCCCCCGCGAGACCGACGTGCTCGCCTGTGCCGCATTGGGCTCCACGAACGCCGAGATCGCCGTGGCGCTGGGCTTGAAGGAGACGACGGTGAAGTCATATCTCGCCTCCGCGATGTCGAAATTGGATGCCTCGACCCGCCATTCCGCGGTGACGAAAGCACGGCGCGCCGGAATTCTCCCTTAGCGAAAAGAGAAAGCCATGAATTAGGCTGAATTCATGGCTCGCAAAATCGTGCATCAGCTCGTCGACGACATCGACGGAACCGTCCTCGAACCCGGACAGGGTCAGACCGTGCTCTTCTCGCTCGACGGGGTCGGTTTCGAGATCGACCTCACCGACGCGAACGCCGATGCACTGCGTGCGACGCTCGCGCCCTACGTCTCGGCGGCGCGTGCGGTCTCGGGCACCCGTGGGCGCCGTGCCGCGGCGAAGCCCTCGGCGGGCCGCCGCGACCTGGCCGCCGTGCGCGCATGGGCGCGCGACAACGGACACCAGGTCTCCGACCGCGGTCGGGTGCCGGCCACCGTGCTCGACGCCTACGACGCGGCGCACTGACCTCGCGCCGCACCGGCCTCGCAGCGCACTGATCAGGCTGCGGCGAACCTGCTGCGCTGCCAGCCCAGCGCCGGCGCGATCTCGTTCGCGATGAGCTGGATCGACCGCAGCACCAGTTCGTGCGGCGGGTCCACCGGGTGCGCCTGGAAGACGATGTCGCTGGCCTGGCTGAGGATGGCGTCGGCGCCGAGCGTCTGAACGAGTTCGCTCGGGGTCCCCACGTGCACGTCCAGGACCGCCAGTGCCTCTGCCGTGGAGGCACCCTCGGGCAGCACCACGCCCGCCCGCGCCGCGATCGGCGCCGCCCGTTCCAGCGCGCGCTCGGCGAGGGCGCGGGCGGTGATGCGGTCGTCGGTCGCGAACACCGTGCGCGAGGCGAACACACGCGGCACGGCGTGCGACGGCAGGGCGTCGAGGTAGGCGCGCACGATCGGCGTCTGCACGTCGGAAAGCACCTTCCCCGCGTGCGGCTGCGTGCGCGCGAGCATCAGCCCGTGCCCGGCCGCCCCGATCCGGGCGCCGCCCTCCGGCGAGAACGTCGCCTCCCACAGCGCGGCACCGAGCTCGGGAGCGGGCGGATAGAGCGCCGCGCCCTCGTCGGTGAGCGGCCGGCCCGCCAGCGCGTCCGACAGCCGGCGCAGGTGCGCGGCATACCCGGCATGCCGGGCCGCGGCATCCTTCCCGAATGCCGCGAACGACGCGTCGGGCTGACCGCTGCCGAGTCCCAGCTCGAACCGGCCGCCCGAGAGGCGGGTCAGCACCGCGGCATCTTCCGCGACCCGCAGCGGATCCTCCAGCGGCAGCGCGACGACGCCCGTGCCGAGGATGATGCGCTCGGTGTAGGCGCTGGCGTAGGCGAGCAGCACGAACGGCGAGGGAAGCCCGCCCTCCTCCCGGTCGAAGTGATGCTGCGCGACCCACGCCGTGTCGAAGCCGGCGCGCTCCGCGGCGACGATCTGCTCCACGGCGAAGCGGAAGCGGTCCGCGGCGGTGGCCTCTTCGAGCACACGGGTGAAGAAACCGAGTCGCGGGCGGACTGATCGGGGCATGACGGACTCCTGTTCGACGTGTTCCGACGCTAGAGCGCCCGACCGCGCCACGGTGTGCGGGTGACCACGTGTGACATCCGGTGACGCTTTGTGACGCCCGGCCGTCGCCGGGCCGTAGGCTGAGCAGGATCGCAGAATGCGCAACCGCCGACGACCCGAAAGGCACCTTCATGCCCGGAATCCACGATGACATCACCACCACATTCGGTGACACGCCGCTCGTCCGGCTGAACCGCGTGACGGAGGGGGTGGATGCCGAGATCCTGGCGAAGCTGGAGTTCTTCAACCCCGGGTCGAGCGTCAAGGACCGTCTGGGCATCGCGCTGGTCAACGCGGCGGAGGCATCGGGCGAGCTCCAGCCGGGTGGCACGATCGTCGAGTCCACCAGTGGCAACACCGGCATCGCGCTGGCGCTGGCGGGAGCGGCTCGGGGCTACAAGGTCATCATCACGATGCCGGCGTCGCTGTCGAAAGAGCGCCGGTATCTGCTGCGCGCCCTGGGCGCCGAGCTCGTGCTGACCGACCCGTACAAGGGGATGACGGGCGCGATCGCGGTCGCCGAGGAGATCGTCGCCAAGACCCCGGGCGCCATCCTCGCCAAGCAGTTCGAGAACCCGGCCAACGCCGAGATCCACCGCAAGACCACCGCCGAGGAGATCTGGCGCGACACCGACGGCGACGTCGACATCTTCGTCGCCGGCGTCGGCACCGGCGGCACCATCACCGGCGTCGGTCAGGTGCTCAAGGAGCGCAAGCCCGACGTGAAGGTCGTCGCCGTCGAGCCGTCCGACTCGCCGCTGCTCGCCGAAGGCCACGCCGGCCCCGCCAAGATCCAGGGCATCGGCCCGAACTTCGTCCCCGCGGTGCTCGACACCTCGATCTACGACGAGGTCATCGGAGTCGGCTTCGAAGACGCACTGGCCACCTCGCGCGCCCTCGCCGCGAAGGAGGGCATCCTCTGCGGCATGTCGGCGGGTGCCGCCACCTGGGCCGCTCTGCAGCTCGCCGCGCGCCCCGAGAACGCGGGCAAGAAGATCGTCGTCATCATCCCCGACACGGGCGAGCGGTATCTGACCACCGCCCTGTTCGAGGACGTCCGCGAAGGCTGAGATGAGCGCCTGGGGACGGATCAGAGAGGATGTCGCGGCCGCGCGACTGCGTGACCCCGCCGCGCGCGGGTCGTTCGAGATCGCTCTGCTGTACCCGGGTCTGCACGCGATCTGGGCCCACCGGGTCTGGCATGCGCTGTGGCGCCGGCGCCTGCGACTGCTCGCACGCGCCGGCTCACAGCTGACCCGCTGGCTCACCGGCATCGAGATCCACCCCGGCGCGACGATCGGCCGGCGGTTCTTCATCGACCACGGTATGGGCGTGGTCATCGGCGAGACCGCCGAGGTCGGCGACGACGTCATGCTCTACCACGGCGTCACGCTCGGCGGCCGTCAGCGCGAGGGCGGCAAGCGGCATCCCACCATCGGCGACGGCGTGGCCGTCGGCGCCGGTGCGAAGGTCCTCGGCGCGATCACGATCGGCGCCGGATCCGTGATCGGCGCGAACGCCGTCGTCACGAAGGACGCCCCGGCCGACAGCATCCTCGTCGGGATCCCGGCGAAGCCGCGACCGAGGGTGCCCGGCGAAGACACCCGGTCGCTGCTGGCGGCTCCCGAGTACTACATCTAAGCGCGGGTCGCCTGCACCTTCTTCTTCACGAAGAGCATCGGCAGCAGCAGAGTCGCCAGCGCCGTCACGACCCAGACGATGACCGGTGCGAGCACCCAGGTGAGCGCACCCGAGATGCGCAGGCCGCCGACGGGCAGCAGCACCACGATCAGCAGCGCCACGAGCGTCGAGAAGATGCCGATGCCGCCCAGCAGGGCCGGGGCGTAGCGCTTGGCCATCTTCGCGATCCACGGCGCCAGCACGCTCTGCAGGATCGCGAAGATCACCACGCACAGCACGAAGCCCCACCAGTCGGCCCACACGATGGTGAAGTCGGGCAGGATGAGGTCGGCCACCACGAGCCCGAGGGCCGCGGACAGCAGGAAGATGAGGGCCCGCAGCAGGAACATGATCATGCTCCGACCCTAGCGGCGCGGCGGCGGAACCAGTGTCAGGCGGAGCCTGCGAGCGCGGCCAGCCGCGCCTCTTCGTCCGCGGTGATGCACGAGTCGATCACGGGGCCCAGGGCGCCGTCCATGACCTGGTCGAGGTTGTACGCCTTGTACCCGGTGCGGTGATCGGCGATGCGGTTCTCCGGGAAGTTGTAGGTGCGGATCCGCTCGGAGCGGTCCATCCCCCGGATCTGCGAGTGACGGGCGTCGGATGCCGCAGCCGCCAGCTCCTCCTGCTGGCGCGCGAGCAGCCGGGCGCGCAGGACGCGCATGCCGGCCTCGCGGTTCTGCAGCTGGCTCTTCTCGTTCTGCATCGAGACGACGATGCCGGTGGGCACGTGCGTGATGCGCACGGCCGAGTCGGTCGTGTTCACGGACTGGCCGCCGGGGCCCGAAGACCGGTACACGTCGATCTTCAGGTCGTTCGGGTTGATCTCGATCTCGTCGGGCTCGTCGACCTCGGGGAACACCAGCACGCCGGTGGTCGAGGTGTGGATGCGGCCCTGCGACTCGGTGGCGGGCACGCGCTGCACGCGGTGCACACCGCCCTCGTACTTCAGGTGCGCCCAGACGCCCTGCGCGGGGTCGGTCGACGACCCCTTGATGGCCACCTGGACGTCCTTGTAACCGCCCAGGTCGGATTCGTTGCGCTCGAGCAGCTCGGTCTTCCACCCCTGCGACGCCGCGTACTGGAGATACATCCGCAGCAGATCGGCGGCGAACAGCGCCGACTCGGCTCCGCCCTCCCCCGCCTTGATCTCCATGATGACGTCACGTGCGTCATCGGGGTCGCGCGGGATGAGCAGCCGCCGCAGCCTCTCCTCGGCTGCGGCGAGCTGCTCTTCGAGCGCGGGGACCTCCTCGGCGAACGCCTCGTCCTCCTTGGCGAGCTCGCGCGCCGCCTCGAGGTCGTCGGAGGCCGCCGTCCACGCGTCGTGTGCGGCCACGATCTTCGACAGCTCGGCATACCGACGGTTCACGCGCTTCGCGCGCGCGGCGTCGGCGTGCACCGCCGGATCGGAGAGCTCGACCTGGACGGCCTTGTGCTCTTCGATCAGCGCTTTGACGGAGTCGAACATCGCGGGCTCGGACACGTCAGGCTCAGCGGATGCTGTTCTCGTGGCCGTAGCTGTGGCCGCCGGCGTGGTTCGAGGTCGGTGCGGGGATCGACTTCTGCATCTGCACGAGGAACTCGACGTTCGAGCCGGTCTCCTTGAGCTTGCCGAGCACGACCTCGAGCGCCTGCTGCGGGTCGAGGCCCGCGAGGGCACGGCGCAGCTTCCACGTGATCTTCACCTCGTCGGGCGAGAGCAGCATCTCTTCGCGACGGGTGCTCGACGCATTGACGTCGACCGCCGGGAAGATGCGCTTGTCGGCGAGCTGGCGGTTCAGGCGCAACTCGCTGTTGCCGGTGCCCTTGAACTCCTCGAAGATGACCTCGTCCATCTTGGAGCCGGTCTCCACGAGAGCGGTGGCCAGGATCGTGAGCGACCCGCCGTTCTCGATGTTGCGCGCCGCGCCGAAGAACCGCTTGGGCGGGTACAGCGCCGATGCGTCGACACCGCCGGTGAGCACCCGGCCGCTGGTGGGCGCCGACACGTTGTAGGCGCGGCCCAGACGCGTGATCGAGTCGAGCAGCACGACGACGTCGCGACCCAGCTCGACGAGACGCTTGGCGCGCTCGATGGCGAGCTCGGCGACCGTCGTGTGGTCTTCCGCCGGACGGTCGAAGGTCGAGGCGATGACCTCGCCCTTGACCGTGCGCTGCATGTCGGTGACCTCTTCGGGGCGCTCGTCGACGAGCACGACCATGAGGTGCACCTCGGGGTTGTTGATCGCGATGGCGTTGGCGATCTGCTGCAGCACGATGGTCTTGCCGGCCTTGGGCGGCGCGACGATGAGGCCGCGCTGGCCCTTGCCGATCGGGGCGACCAGGTCGATGATGCGCTGCGTGAGCTTCTCGGGCGCGGTCTCGAGGCGCAGGCGCTCCTGCGGGTAGAGCGGCGTGAGCTTCGAGAACTCGACGCGGGTCGCGGCATCCTCCGTGCTCAGTCCGTTGATCGAGTCAACCTTGACCAGCGCGTGGTACTTCTGCCGGCCCGACTGCTCGCCCTCGCGCGGCTGCTTGATGGCGCCGACGATCGCGTCGCCCTTGCGCAGGTTGTACTTCTTGACCTGTCCCAGCGACACGTACACGTCGGTGGCGCCGGGCAGGTATCCGCTGGTGCGCACGAACGCGTAGTTGTCGAGGACATCGAGGATGCCCGCGACCGGGATGAGGACGTCATCCTCGCTGATCTCGGTCTCGAACTCGTCGTTCTGCTGAGCGTTGCGGCGCTTGTTGCGCTGGCGGTTGCGGTTGTTGCCGCCGCCCTGCTCGTCGTCGTCCGACGGAGCGCTCTGGCCGCCGCCGTTGCTGTTGCTGTTGCTGTTGCCACCGGCGTTGCGGTTGCGGTTGCGGTTGCGGTTGCGGCCGCGTCGTCCGGACTGCTCGCCGCCCTCGTTCTGGCCTCCGTCGGCGCTCTCGCCGCCGGACTGCTTCTTGTCGGCCTCATCGGCCTTGTCGGCGCCGTCGGCCTTCTCGCCGGCGCGCTGCGCATCGGCGCCGTTCTTATCGGCACCGCTCTTGTCGGCGCCGCTCTCGTCGGCACCGCCGTTCTCGCCCTCGGCGGCATCGGCCTTCGCCGGCGCCTTCGCCCGGCTGCCGCGGCCCGACCGTGCCGGCTTCTCGGCGTCGGCGGGCTTCTCGGCGGCGTCGGATGCCGCGGCGGGCGCCTCGGTCGCGGCCGGTGCCTCGGCAGCAGCCGCCTCGGCCGGTGCCTCTTCGGCGGGCTTCTTCTTCGCCGGCGTGCGGCGCTTGGCGGCCGGCTTCTTCGCGACCGGCTCGTCGCTCTTCTCCGCCCCGTCGGCGGCGGCCGCGGCCGGCGCCTCAGCGGGCGCGGCGGGGGCGGACGACTCAGGCGTCACGACCTCGGTCTTGGCACGGCGCGGCGCACGCTTGCGCGGCGCGGTCGCCGGGGCCGCGTCGGCGGCCGGGGCGGCGGGTGTGTTCTCCGCGGGTGCCGGGGCGGCGGCGCTGCCCGCGTCGGACGCGACGGTGCGATCCGCGGTGGGTGCGTCGGTGTGGATCTCGGAGATGGACTCCACGAGTTCTCCCTTGTGAAACGAATGGATGGAGCTGACCCGCACGGCGCCGTCGTCGACGCGCGCCGATGAACCCGTAAGCCGGATCTGAGACCGGGACAGGCCCTCAGGACCTGACCGGATCGATGATGCCGGCCGTCGGGGGCAATGCGGGGGTTCGCAGAAATGCGATGGAGGTATGGATTCTCGCGGCTCTATGTCGCGGGCGACACGGGCTGCGAAGCGCCCTCCGTATAGTCCCTCACTGTACCACCCTTGAAGTCGACGGCGAGCATCAGCGACTCCCAGGGCGTGTTGGTGAGGGATGCCGCGAGACGGGTCGCCTCGAGGCGCCGGCCGGGTCCGTCGGCCATGACGAGGACGCTGGGTCCGGCCCCCGAGAGCACCGCCGCGAAGCCGGCCTGACGCAGCCCGCGCACCAGGGTGTCGGTGTCGGGCATCGCCTGCGCACGATAGTTCTGGTGCAGCTTGTCGTCGGTGGCCGCGAGCAGCAGCTCGGGGCTCTGCGTCAGCGCCGCGATCAGCAGCGCCGAGCGTGACACGTTGAAGACGGCGTCCTCGCGCGTGACCTGCTGAGGAGTCAGCTCCCGTGAGATGCGCGTGGGCATGGTCGACTCGGGGACGAACACCACGGGCGACACACCGCGGTGCACGAGCAGCTTCTTGTACTGCGGCCCGTTCTCGTCCATCCAGGCGATCGTCAACCCGCCGAACAGCGCGGGAGCGACGTTGTCGGGGTGCCCCTCGAGCTCGGTCGCCAGCCGCAGCAGCAGCGACGGACCGAACTCGACATCGCCGGCCAGCAGCCCGCGCGCGGCCAGGAGGCCCGCGACCACCGCCGCACCCGACGAGCCCAGACCGCGACCGTGCGGGATGACGATGCGCTGCGACAGCGCGATGCCGGGCATGCGCCGCCCCACGGACTCGAAGGCGTACGCGATGGCCCGGATGACGAGGTTCGTCGCGTCGCGCGGCACGAGGTCGGCCCCGGGCCCCTCCACGTCGACCTGGATCTCACCCTCCGGCAGCGCCGTGACGCGCAGCTCGTCGTAGAGGCTCAGTGCCAGCCCGAGCGTGTCGAATCCCGGCCCCAGGTTCGCGCTGGTGGCGGGCACCCGCACCCAGACGGCGCGGCCGGGGACCGCCGCCGGTGAGGGCGGCGCGGTTCTCACGCGGTCGCCTCCGCGCCCGACAGCGAGAGCACATCGGCGACCTCGCGGGTGTCGGCGTCGACGACGATCGGGGCGACCTCGGTGCCGTCGGCGTTGCGCAGGGCCCACTGCGGGTCCTTCAGGCCGTGGCCGGTGACGGTGAGCACGACGCGCGCGCCGGCCGGGATGATGCCCGCCTCTGCGCGGTCGAGCAGACCGGCGACGCTGATGGCCGAAGCCGGCTCGACGAAGACGCCGACCTCGGCGGCCAGCAGCTTCTGCGCGGCCAGGATCGCGGGGTCCTCGATCGCACCGAACCAGCCGTTCGTGGCATCCCGCGCCTCCAGCGCCAGGTGCCACGACGCGGGGTTGCCGATGCGGATGGCGGTGGCCACCGTCTCGGGCGCCGTCACGACCTCGCCGCGCACGATGGGCGCGGAGCCGGCCGCCTGGAAGCCGAACATGCGCGGCACGCGGGTCGACGCGCCGCGTGCGGCCTCCTCGCGGTAACCGCGCGTGTAGGCGGTGTAGTTGCCCGCGTTGCCGACCGGGATGAAGTGGAAGTCGGGGGCGTCGCCGAGCTGCTCGACGATCTCGTAGGCAGCGGTCTTCTGGCCCTCGATGCGGTCGGGGTTGACCGAGTTGACCAGGTGCACCGGGTAGTTGTCGGACAGCTCGCGCGCGATCTCGAGGCAGTCGTCGAAGTTGCCGCGGATCTGGATGAGCGTGCCGCCGTGGGCGACGGCCTGGCTCAGCTTGCCCATCGCGATCTTGCCCTCGGGCACGAGCACCGCGGCGGTGATGCCGGCGTGCGCGGCGTAGGCCGCGGCCGACGCCGACGTGTTGCCGGTGGATGCGCAGATGACGGCCTTCGCGCCCTTCTCGACCGCGCGCGAGAGCGCGACGGTCATCCCCCGGTCCTTGAACGACCCGGTGGGGTTCATCCCCTCGAACTTCACCCAGACGTCCGCACCGGTGCGCCGCGACAGCGCAGGGGCGGGGATGAGCGGGGTGCCGCCCTCGCCGAGGGTCACGACGGTGGACGTCTCGGTGACGCCGAGCCGGTCGGCGTACTCGCGGAGGACTCCGCGCCAGACATGTGCCATTTCAGTCTCCTTCCACACGCAGGACCGAGACGACGCGCTCGACCACGTCGTCGTCGGCGAGCCGTGCCACGGTCTCGCTGAGGTCCTGCTCCAAAGCTTTGTGCGTGCCGATCACCAGGCGGGCCGATGCCGCGCCCTCTTCGGTGTGCTCCAGGGTCTGTTCCACGGTCGCGATCGAGACGCGTCCGTCGGAGAGCAGGCCCGCCACCCGGGCGAGCACGCCGGGGCGGTCGTCGACCTCGAGGGTGACCTGGTACCGGGTGACGACCTGGCCGATGTCGACCGTGGGCAGGTTGGCCCGGGTCGACTCGCCCACGCCCGCGCCGCCGGCGATGTGACGCCGCGCGGCCGAGACGACGTCGCCGAGCACAGCGGATGCGGTCTGCACCCCACCGGCGCCGGCGCCGTAGAACATGAGGTTTCCGGCCGCCTCGGCCTGCACGAACACGGCGTTGTTGACGCCGTGGACGCTGGCCAGCGGGTGCTCGCGCCGGATGAGTGCGGGGTACACCCGCACCGAGATCGCTTCATCGCCGGACTCGTCGTCGCGCCCGGTGAGCCGTTCGCAGACCGCGACGAGCTTGATGACGTAGCCGGCATGCCGCGCGGCATCCATCATCTGCTTCGTGACGCCCGTGATGCCCTCGCGGTGCACGGCCTCGAGCGGCACCGACGTGTGGAACGCCAGGCTCGCGAGCAGGGCGGCCTTCTGCGCGGCGTCGTAGCCCTCGATGTCGGCGGTCGGGTCGGCCTCGGCATAGCCCAGGCGCTGCGCGTCGGCGAGGATCTCGGCCATCTCCGAGCCCTCGGCGTCCATCCGGTCGAGGATGTAGTTCGTGGTGCCGTTGACGATGCCGACGATGCGGTCGACACGGTCACCGGCCAGCGAGTCGCGCAGCGGACGGATGATCGGGATGGCCCCGGCCACGGCCGCCTCGTAGTAGACCGAGGCGCCCACCTGGTCGGCGGCGTCGAAGACCTCCGAGCCGTGCGTGGCCAGAAGCGCCTTGTTCGCGGTCACGACGTCGGCGCCCGAGTTCACGGCCTGCAGCAGGTACTCGCGGGCCGGCTCGATGCCGCCCATGAGCTCGATGACGATGTCACTGCCGACGATGAGGGTCTCGGCGTCGGTGGTCAGCAGCTCGCGCGGCAGGTCCACATCACGGGGCGCGTCGATGTCGCGCACGGCGATGCCGGCGAGCTCCAGTGCGGCGCCGGAGCGGTCCGCGAGCTCGTCGGCGTTCTCGATGAGCAGACGCGCGACCTGGGAGCCGACGGCCCCCGCTCCGAGGAGTGCGACGCGCAGGCGACGGTAGTCGATCATGCCTTCCCTTCTGCGCCGACGTCTGCACGCAGCAGGTCGGCGATGGTCTGTCCGCGCACGATCACGCGGGCGGCCCCGTCGCGCACGGCGACGACGGCCGGGCGCGGCAGGTAGTTGTAGTTGCTCGCCAGCGAGAAGCAGTACGCGCCGGTGGCGGGCACGGCCAGCAGGTCCCCGGGGGCGACGTCGGCGGGCAGGTACTCCCGGTCGACGACGATGTCTCCCGACTCGCAGTGCTTGCCGACCACCCGCGACAGGGCGGGGGCGGCACCCGAGACGCGCGAGGCGATGCGGGCGCAGTAGTCGGCGCCGTACAGGGCGGGCCGCGCGTTGTCGCTCATGCCGCCGTCGACGCTCACGTAGAGGCGCTGCCGCCCCTCACCGAGCTCGACAGGCTTGACGGTGCCGACCTCGTAGAGGCTGACGCCCGCCTGGCCGACGATGGCGCGGCCGGGTTCGAAGGCGAGGTCGGGAATCGGGATGCCGCGCACCTCGCATTCGCGGGCGACGGCCTCGACGATGCCGGCGGCGAGGTCTTCGATCGGCGTCGGGTCGTCGGCGGGGGTGTAGGCGATGCCGAAGCCGCCGCCGAGGTTCAGGAGCGGGATCGGCCCGCCCGCCAGCAGCTGCGCGTGCAGGTCCACCAGGCGCGATGCGGACTCGGCGAAGCCGGCGACGCCGAAGATCTGCGAGCCGATGTGGCAGTGCAGGCCCTGGAAGCTCAGCGAGCGGAGCTCTCGGATGCGCGCGACCGCGGCGGGCGCGGCATCCATCGCAAAACCGAACTTCTGGTCTTCGTGCGCCGTCGCGAGGAACTCGTGCGTCTCGGCGTGCACGCCGCTGTTGACGCGCAGCAGCACATTCTGCACCGCCCCGGCGCGGTCGGCGATCGCCGCGAGCCGTTCGATCTCGATCAGGCTGTCGACGATCACGGTTCCGACGCCGACCTCGACGGCGCGGGTGAGCTCGTCGACGGACTTGTTGTTGCCGTGGAAGCCGATGCGCGCGGGGTCGGTGCCCGCTGCCAGGGCGACGGCGAGCTCTCCCCCGCTGCACACGTCGAGGTTCATGCCGGCCTCGGCCGTCCACCGCACGACCTCGGTGCACAGGAACGCCTTGCCGGCGTAGTAGACGCGCACGTCGATGCCGTGCGCGTCGGCCGCTGCGCGGAACGCCGCGACGGTGCGCTGCGCATGTGCGCGCACCTCGTCCTCGTCGACCACGTAGAGCGGCGTGCCGAAGGACTGCGCCAGCTCGGTCGCCGTCACTCCCCCGACCACGAGGGCGCCGTCGTCGTCGCGATGTGCCGAGACGGGCCAGACCCGCTCGTGCAGGGCATCGGCGTCGTCGGGGACGGGGAGCGGATCACGGGTGGGTGAGGCGGACAAGGGGGACCAATCGAAGGATGCTGCGGTGCGGCGTTTCCGGAACGGAAGAGTCCGGTCGCGTCGCTCGCCGGGCGTCGACGCATGCACCGGGTGATGCTGGCCAGTCTAGCGGGGTCAACCGCACGTTCCCGGCTTCTGTAACGCGGCGTCGGAGAGCATGTGCGGATCGACGGTGAACGAGGCGTCGACGGTGCTCGCGCCCACGGCGATCTTCGACAGCGTCAGCCCCTTCGGGAAGCGATCGGCCACGCACACGGTGCGGTCGGCGAGGATGCCGTCGGCCAGGCTCCCGAAGCGGGCGCGGATGGTGTCGGCATCCATGTTCAGTCCGCCCACCGTGAACTTCTCGGGGGTCAGGACGAGCGCGCCGTCCTTCGCACTCGGCGTGAAGGTCAGGGCGAAGGAGATGCCCGAGAGGAACTGCGCCGGGTTCAGCGAGACGACGAGGTTGCCGCCGTCGACCTTCAGGGAACCGGCGACCGTGTCGTCGAAGTTGCCGATGAGCTTCACGAGGGCGTCGGGGGCCAGACTCACGGTGGCATCGGCGCTGCCCACCTCGCCGTCGCCGCTCGTGGGGACGTCGGTCGCGTGGACGGTGAGGCTCCCGGTCGCACCGCCCAGCGGCGCTTCGGGGACCGTGACGGTCAGCGCCGACAGTCGGCCGGCGATCACCTGCGGGATCATCGGCTCGTCGACGTCCACGTCGACCTCTGCATCGGGGCCGAGGTCGAGGGCCGTCCGCGTCTGCGCGGTGACCTCGGCGACCACCTTGTCCTTCAGCCAGGCGTTGCCGGCGAACCAGCCGATCACCCCGGCGACGGCGAGCACGGCCACGATGATGAGCGTCGTCACCGCGGCGACGACGCCGCGACGCTTTTTCTTCGGCTTCGCGGGCTGCGGAGGAGTGGATGCCGCGGCCTGCGGATAGGCGGCGGTCTGCGGGTGCGCGGGCTGCGCATACGCCGCGGTCTGCGGGGAGGTGGGCTGCGCTTCGCCGACGACCGGCAGCGGCAGGGTGGTCGCCTCGGGCTCGGGGGCGGGCTCGGCGGCCGTGCGAGCGGGCTCGGATGCGGAGGCCGGCTGCGCGGGCAGCGGCGGCCTGGGCGGGATGACCTGCCCGTCCCCCGGCAGCGGCGGTTTCGGCGGGACCGCGATGGGCTCCGTCGGATCTTCCGGCTGGGTGGAGCGTTCGGCCATCTCTCCTCCGGTCACATGCGCTCGGGCGCACTCACTCCGAGAAGGTCCAGGCCGTTGCGCAGAACCTGTCCGGTGGCGTCGTTCAGCCACCGGCGAGTGTGGTGCACGGGTTCGATCGGGGCGTCTCCCAGCGGGATGACGCGGCAGTTGTCGTACCAGCGGTGGAAGAGCCCGGCGAGCTCTTCGAGATAACGGGCGACGCGGTGCGGCTCGCGCATCTGGGCGGCGAACGCCACGATGCGCGGGAACTCCTGCAGCGCACCCAGAAGCGCCGCCTCGGTCTCGTGGGTGAGGGTCTCGGGCGCGAACACGCCGCGGTCGACACCGGCGTCGTCCGCATTGCGGGCGACGTTGTGCGTGCGGGCGTGCGCGTACTGCACGTAGAAGACCGGGTTGTCGTTGGTGCGCTTGCGCAGCAGGTCGGGGTCGAGGTCGAGCGGCGAGTCGGCGGGGTAACGGCCCAGCGAGTAGCGCAGTGCGTCGGTGCCCAGCCAATTGAGCAGGTCGTCCATCTCGATGATGTTGCCGGCGCGCTTGCTCAGGCGCGCGCCGTTGATCGAGACCATCTGGCCGATGAGCACCTGGATGTTCTTCTCCGGGTCCTCTCCCGCCGCTCCCGCGATCGCCTTCAGGCGGTGCACGTACCCATGGTGGTCGGCACCGAGCAGGTAGATCTTGTTCTGGAAGCCGCGGTCGCCCTTGTTGAGGTAGTAGGCGGCGTCGGCGGCGAAGTAGGTGTACTCGCCGTTGGAACGGCGGATCACCCGGTCCTTGTCGTCGCCGAAGTCGGACGTGCGCACCCACACCGCACCGTCCGCGTCGAAGACGTGTCCCTGCTCGCGCAGGCGCTCCACGGCCTGATCGATGAGGCTCATGCCGTTCTCGCCGGGCGCATGCAGCGTGCGCTCGGAGAACCACACGTCGAAGGGCACGTTGAACCGGTCCAGCGAGTTCTTGATCTCGGCGAGCTGATACTCGTAGGCGAGGTCCTCGGCCACGACGAGCTGCTCGTCGTCGGGCAGTTCGAGCAGATCGGGGCGCGCCTCGAGCACCCGGCCGGCGAGGGTCGTGATGTACTCGCCGGGGTACCCGCCTTCCGGCGTCGGCTCGCCCTTGGCTGCGGCGACGATGGATGCCGCGAAGCGGCCCATCTGCGCGCCGGCATCGTTGATGTAGTACTCGCGGACGGCGGTCGCGCCGCTGGCCAGCAGCAGGCGCACGATCGAATCGCCGAGCGCCGCCCAGCGGGTGTGCGCGATGTGCAGCGGGCCGGTCGGGTTCGCCGAGACGAATTCGACGTTGACGGTGTTGCCGCGCTGCGACTCGTTGGTGCCGAACGCGGCACCCGCGTCGACGATGGTCTTCGCGAGCGAACCGGCGGCCGCGGCATCCAACCGCACGTTGATGAAGCCGGGACCGGCGACCTCGACGGATGCGACACCGGCGACCTCGCCGAGCTTCTCTGCGATCTCGGCCGCGAACTCACGGGGGTTCGCGCCGACCTTCTTCGCGAGCTTGAGCGCGGCGTTGGACGCCCAGTCGCCGTGGTCGCGGTTCTTGGGCCGCTCCAGCAGCAGATCGGCGGGGATCAGGCCCTCGGCGGAGCCGGCTCGTCGCGCCTCCGCGAGCGGGCGGATGACGTCGAGCAGGGCTGCGGAGAGGGCTTCAGGATCCATAGACCGACAATTCTATGGCGAGCCGCCCGCGCGGCCGCTGAGAACGCCACCGCGGCGCGCCTGTCACTCTCATCTGGCCGCGCCGCCCTTCTCAGAAGGGTGCGTGTTCAGGTGCGTGTTCAGAAGGGTGCGGGGTCGTTTGCGTATTGTGTGGCAGTCGTGTGTCGGTGGTGGGGGTCGGGGTCGATCAGGGCGACGGGTTCGAATCTGACCGTGCCCGGTGGTCTTGTCACGTGCTGCCGCCCGGTGGGGGCGGTGAAGATCAGGACCCCGCCGGCGAGCTGTTCGACCTCCCACGCGGTCTCGTGTTTGAGAGTGTGGTGGCGTTCACAGAAGTGCTCGAGGTTGCACAGGCACGTCGGGCCACCCGCCGCGTGCGGGATCGTGTGGTCGATATCGCATTTGACCGCACGTCTGCGGCATCCGGGGAACCGGCATTGCTGGTCCCTGGCCTGCAGGAATCGTTTCTGCCGCTTGGAGGGCCGGTACCGGTCCACACAGACCGGCACCCCGGTTGCCTGGTCGGTGAACACCCGGCTCCACATCGAGCACCCACCCGCGAGCCGCCTGGCCGTGTGGTCGTCGATCGGGCCGAACCCGTCCACGGTGGCCCCGCCCACCCGGGCACCGGTGAGGGTCTCTGCCGGGATGGTGACCTGCACCTCCGGGCAGATCGCCGAGAGCGCGTCCCGCGCCTGTTCATCGGCACCGTGCCCGGTGAACGAGGCGGCCAGCAGCAGGTCGCAGAACATGTCCGCCATGATCTGCGCCACTGACCGGTCATCGAACACCGGCTCGCCCGTCCCGTCAGAATCAGCATCACAGCCAGAACCGGAGCCATCGCTGGCGTCGGTGTCAAAGTCGATGCCCTTGGCCGTGTTGCCGGCGTCAGCGTCAGCGACGCCCGCGGCCACGTCGCTCGTGTCGGCGTCGGCCGGTCCGGCGGTGGCAGTGGTGGTGTCGTTTTCGACCTTCTCCGCGGTCTTCTCGGCCTGGTTCTGTGCGAACAGGACGGTGGCTGCTTCCCGCAGCCGGGCCACCGCACCTACGCCCTCGGTGGTCGGGACGTCCGCGGTGATCCGGGCAAGACCGGGCTCCAACTCGCGTACCGACACCCGCCGCCGTGCCACCGCGTCCCGCACCCGCGCCTGGGTGCCTTCCGGGTCCAGCCGGACCACGAGTCCTGCCAACCCGGCCTTCAACTGTGCCGGGGTCATCTCCCGGGCCATATCCCGCGCGACCGCCTCGAACTCAGCGCGCACCCCGGGATCATCGATCTGCACGCCGGCCTCGGCGATCAGGGTCGCGTGTTCCCCGGAGAACTCTCCCGCACTGGCATCACACAACGTCTCATAGAACGACCCCACCAGCGTGGACGCCTGCGACACCTTCCGCGCCACCTGCCACTCACTCAACCGCAGCCCGGCCGCGATCTCCGCGTACAGCTCCCGCATCGCCAGCTGCGACGCATCCACCACCGCACCCTCACACCCACCCCGGACGGCACGCTCGGCCTCACGCCGCTGCACGAGGTCCGCGACCCGGGCGAAGAAGAACATCTCCGCCGCGAACGCCCGCCCCGCAGCCGCACGCGAGGACACCAGAGAATCCAACAGCTCATCCACCTCCGACACAACAGGAGACACACCCACCGACACCGTGAGCCCCCTTCCCCGGATGAACCGATACCACCATAGTATCGAACATGCCTACGGATAACAAGGGGTGAGAATGGATTCTCTCAAGTATTTTTCGCATGATTCAGGCCAACCGCGAAGCGACTCACCGTACACACGGGGAACGAGTGAGATTCGTATCTTCGTATGGAATGACCGGCTCTTGACCCCCGGCCGGCATCCACCGCCACCCTCACGATCCCACCGGCCACCGACATCCTCCCCAGCCCACAGACCCGCCCCCACAGAACCGGACCAGACACCACGACCCCGGCATCCCCTCGCCCTCGGCCCGACGAATGGAGCCGCACTGACAGAGCCCCCGGCCGCGGCATCCACCCCTCCACTCACCCGACCGCCCGACCAGGAGTTGAATGGATGCCGTTGAATAGATGTCGGAAAGGGACCTGAATGACCAGACTGATGATCATCGTCGGCAGCGTGCGCGAGGGACGTATCGGCCTGCCGATCGCCCAGTGGGTGCAGAAGGAGGCCGACGCCGACAGCCGCTTCGATGTCGACTTCGCCGACCTCAAGGAGATCGCGCTGCCGCTGATGGACGAGCCGAACCACCCGCGTCTGCGCCAGTACACGAAGGACTACACGAAGGCATGGAGCGAACGGGTGGATGCCGCGGACGCGTTCATCTTCGTGCAGCCCGAGTACAACTACAGCTACGCGCCGAGCCTGAAGAACGCGCTCGACTACCTGCATCAGGAGTGGCGCCGCAAGCCGGTCGGCACCGTCAGCTACGGCGGCATCTCGGGCGGCACCCGCGGCGTGGTCGCGCTGCGTCCGGTGCAGCAGGCGCTGGGGCTGGTTCCCACGAGTTCGAACGTCGAGCTGGCCTGGGCCGCGCAGCAGCTCGATGACGACGGCGTGTTCCAGCCGCGCGAGAGCAACGAGCGGATGCTGCACGCACAGTTCGACGAGCTCGTCGCGCTGGCCGACGCGCTGCGTCCCCTGCGCGGCTGACACCCGCGCGGCCGACACCCGCGCGGCCGAGCGCGCGCCGCGTCGTCACACCTCGGCGCGGCGCGCACTCCCGCGGATGTAGAGCGCGGTCAGGAGCGTGCCGGCCACCAGCACCGCTCCCCCGATGACGACCGTCGCGGGGATGCCGAGCAGCGTCCCCAGCGCCCCGATCGTCACTCCGCTGAACGTCTGCATGCCGGGGCCGAACATGCTGTAGGCCCCGAGCACCCGGCCACGCTCGGCCGGCGGGGCCTCCAGCTGGACGATCGCCTGCCCCGTCGAGGTCGCGGTGATCTGCGAGAACCCGGTGAGCACGAGCGCGATGAGCGCGACCACGAGCGAACCGGTGAAGGCGAACAGCATCGCGAACAGTCCGAACGTGAGGGAGCTGATCACCGCCGTGCGCACCGTGGGCGGGATCCAGCCGCTGGCCTCGAGGAAGAACCCGCCGACCACCCCGCCGATCCCCAGCGCGAACAGCAGCGCTCCGTAGACGAGCTCGGCGTCGGCGCCCGTCGGCGTCAACTCGTTGCCGAACACCGGCATCGCCGTCTGCAGCACGGCGCCGATCGAGACCGACGCGAGGGCCGCGAGGATCAGCATCCCCATGATCACGTGATCTCTCCGCACGGTGCCCAGCACCCGGAACGACTGCCACAGCGACACCCGGCCCGTCCCGTAGAGTCCCTCGCGGGAGTGCCCGGTGAACTTCGTGCGCGCCAGGAACAGCGTCAGCGGCAGGTAGAAGACGATGTTGGCGAAGATGCCCCAGGTCGTGCCGAGCGTCAGCAGCAGCGCCGAGCCCACGACCGGACCGAACAGGATGCCGAGGCTGCGGAACGTCGCATTGATGCGCACGGCACTGGGCAGCTGCTCGCGCCCCGCGAAGTCATAGAGCATCATCTGCTCGGCGGGGCCCCACAGGCATCCCGCCAGCCCGTGCAGCACCAGGAGCACGCACGCTTCCCACAGCTGCAGCGTTCCGGTCAGGAACAGGATGCCCCAGCACAGCGACACGAACATGAACAGGATCTGCGCGATCTGGATGATCCGCCGGCAGTCGAATCGCTGCGCGAGCGCGCCGGCATACACCGACAGCAGCAGGTAGGGCAGCCAGTGACTGACGAGCTGGAAGCCCACCAGGATCGGCGAGTGGAACGTGTTCCACAGCACCAGATAGGTGATGACGTGCTCGATGTTGTCGCCCATCATCGCCAGGCCCGCGCCCACGAGGTACGGCGCGGTCTTCCAGCTGCGCAGAACCGCGAACTTGGGAGCGGGGGCAGGGACGGTCACCGCTCCATCCTGGCGCAGGTTCGGGATGCCGCGGCGCGGCGAGGCTCGCTCAGTGAGCGGTCGGAGGCGGGCAGATCTGTCGCTGTTGCGCACTCCCGCGGCCGGAAACGTGCAACAGCGCCAGGTTCTCGAACGGCCCCGCGCCGCGGTCTGAGACGGCGTCTTCGCACTGATAGTCTTGACCGGTACGCCTCCGTAGCTCAGGGGATAGAGCGTTGGTTTCCGGTACCAAAGGTCGCAGGTTCGATTCCTGTCGGGGGCACCAGATCTGAATGTGAAGAGGGTCCGTCCGCAACGACGGACCCTCTTCACATCTCCAGGACCGGTGGGATCCCCGCCGGTCGGAGGCTCCGCGCGTGCGCCCCTCAGTCCCGCTCGTACGCCAGGTCGCGGATCTCGCGGCCCGCAGCGATGCCCTTGCGCTCGAACGCCGTCATGACGCGGCCCTCGAACCTCGGCGCCCACTCCCCCTCGAACGCACGACGGAAGCCGGGCGCGGCATCCATCACCTCCACCATCTGGAGGGCGTAGTCCTCCCAGTCGGTGGCCAGGCGCAGCACGCCTCCCGGCTTCAGCGCACGGCCGGCGAGCGCCGTGAACTCCGGCGCGATCAGGCGCCGCTTCACGTGCCGCTTCTTGTGCCACGGGTCCGGGAAGAACACCCAGAGCTCGTCGACGCTCTCCTCGGGCAGCAGGTGCTCGAGCACCTCGGGCGCGTTGGCCTCGGCCAGCCGCAGGTTGCCCGCGCCGGCGGCATCCGCGTCCTTCATCGTGCGGGCCAGGCCCGCCTTGAACACCTCCACCGCGAGGAAGTCGACGTCGGGGCGGGACGATGCCGCATGCACGATCGCATGCCCCTGACCCGAGCCGATCTCGACCACGAGGGATGCAGACCTGCCCCACACCGCCTCCGGATCGATGCGCGCGTCGTGGGCGACACTCGTCGTCGACACCTCGCGCGGCACGTCGATCAGGTAGCGGGGAGAGAGCTCGGCCCAGGCGCGCTCCTGCCCCTCGCTCATGCGCCCGCTGCGGCGCACGAACGAGACGGTCTTCTTGCGGTATTCGGGGTCGGGTGTGGACACCCGTCCAGACTATGCGGCTATGTAGCCGATGAAGATGATGCCGAGGAACAGCGTCCAGATCACGGCGCCGATGTACCCGAGCACCAGGCCGATCATGAGCATCATCTTCTGCGCGCCGCGCACGTAGGTGGTCGCGACTCCGTCGAATCGGCCGCCGGCAGCCTCGAACTCCTTCATCTTCTTCAGGCCGACATGACCGAGGAGAACGGCCACGATGCTGATGCCGAAGAGCCCGGTCATGAGGGTGGCGACCGGCAGAAGTCCTCCCGGAGGGTGCAGCGCCGCGGAGGCGTAGGCGGGCATGCCGGCCGGCTGCGGGGCGGGCGCCACGGGCCCGATCGGGATCGGTTCGGGGTCGATGTTCTGAGCAGACATTTCAGGACTCCTTCCACGCTCTGAACTCTGCGCCCCAGCATGCTCGGACGCCTCGGCCGCCGAATCGGGAGATACCCCTATCTTTCGGGCTGACCTGCGGGTTCCCGCGTGCCACAATGACGACATGGGGCACCTGCGCGGTCAGGTGATGCTGGGGCGCGAGCACGAACTCGACGTGCTGCGTGACGCGGTCGCGCGCGCTCGCGAGGGCGGCACGCACCTCGTCCTGGTCTCGGGCGAACCGGGTATCGGCCGCAGCCGCCTTCTCACCGAGTTCGCCGCAGGCCTCGATGATGAACGGCTCGCCGTCACGCGCGGCGTCGCGATGTCCACGGGCGAGCTCCCCTTCGCACTGCTGTCCGAACTTCTGGCCCGGCTCCTGCACGACGACCACGATCTCCTCACCCCGGACGAGCGCGACGGCCTGTCGCCGCTGCTCGCCGGCGGTGCCCGGTCGGGTGATCGGACGATCATTCTGTCGACGGCACTGCGCCTGCTCGACCGGATCGCGGCGGACCGCCTCCTGGTCTGGCTCATCGACGACCTGCAGTGGGCCGACGGCGCGGGCCTCGATCTGCTCGCAGCCGCGGCGGGCACCGGACTCGACCGGCGGCTGCTGGTGGTCGCAGCCGTGCGCACTGACAGCCGCGACGACGAGGCGGTGCTGGCCCGCTTCACCCCCGGGGCCGAAACGATCACGCTGGCGCCGCTCACACGTGATCAGGTGCGCCGGCGGCTCGACGATCTGGGGGTGGATGCCGCGACCCGCACCGATGTGGAACGGCTGGCCGGCGGCATCCCACTCCTCATCGAAGAACTCGCCGCGACCCACGGTGTTCCGCGGTCGGGCTCGCGGGTGCTCGGCGCACAGGCACGTCTGGACGCTCTCACCCCCGGCACGGCGCGACTGATCGAGGCGGCCGCCATCGGCGCCGATCATCTGCGCATCGAGCTTCTCGGACCGGTCGCGTCGCTGGACGACGACGCTCTTGACGCCGCGATCGGGGAAGCCACGGCGGCCGGCGTCCTCGCGGAGACGCCGACCCACGACGCGCTCGTGTTCCGCCACCCTCTGCTGAGGGAGGTCGCCGATCGATCCATCGCCCCGGTCGCGCGCCGACGCTGGCACCGTTTGTGGGCACAGGTCCTGGAGACCCACCCCGATGCCACGCCCGGCCCGACGGCCGCGATCGCCGTCGCGCGCCATCGACTGCACGCCGGCGAACGCGTCGACGCCCTGGCCGCCGCAGTCCGCGCGGCGCGAGCCGCGGGCGAACTCGACCTTCACGAGGTCGAGGCGGAGATGTGGGAGCAGATCTTCACGCTCTGGGACGGCGAGACTCCCCTCCCGGGCCTCGAGCGTTTCACACCCCGTGAGATCCGGCGCTTCCGACGCTGGGCGATCGGACAGATCGACGCCGACCGCTACCTCGAGCTTCTCACCGAGGACCTCCATGCCGCGCACGACGACTCGACGCGCGCGTGTCTGCAGCTCGGGCTGACCGTCCAGGGCGGCACCGCGCTGGCCACAGACCCCGGTCATGCCAGCCTGTCCGAGATGGAGACCCGGGCGCGCACCGGGCCTCGTGACCTGGTGCTGGCGATCTTCCTGAACAACCTCAGCGAGCTGTATCTCAACGACGGGGATATGGAGCGTGCTCGAGCACTCGCGGCGGAGAGCGCGCAGATCCTGGAGGAACGCGACGAGGCGAGGGACGCCGTCCGGGCCCGCACGGAGCTCGCCTATCTCGACGCCGCGGAGGGCCGATCGCAGGAGGCGATCGCACAGCTGGAAGAACTGCTGGCCGCCGCGGATCCCCACCAGGCGTATGTCCACCGGTGGGTGGGATACGTGCTGACGATCATCCATGCGCTCCGTGGAGATGCGGATGCCGCCGACGCGGCCTTCGAGCTCGCGGGGGCGACCCTCGACGCCCGCCTGGACTGGCCGACGTTCGAGACGCAGCTGAGCGCGGTCATGCCGACGTGGATCGACGTCGGCCGCTGGCGGCACGCGGAGTCGGCGCGCGAGCGTTATCGCTTCCTCTGGGAAGGGCACCTCGTGCTCTCCGACCTGCACGCCGCGCAGCTCGAGCTGCTGCGCACGGGGCGCGTGGCGGATGCGGAGCTGTGGACGGGACTGCCCGCCCGTGAGGGCGAGACGGGCGGCATCGACCCGGCCTCGGCGCGAATGATGGCCGCCCGCGTCCACGGAGCCGCCCACGACCTCCCGCGCATGCGCCGTGTGCTCGAGCCGGTGTGGACGCAGACGCACCCGCGCTTCAGCGACCACGCGATGCTCGGGTTCCTCTGGCGGACGGTGCGCGACATCACACGCATCGAGGTGGATGCCGCGGCTGCGCACCCCGATCCGGACGACCGACGAGCCGCCGACGCGCACCTCGCCCTGATCGCCGACGTCGCCGGTCGGATGAGCCGCCACGGCGCGCTGGGTGAGGCGTGGGCCGCCGAACTCGACGCTCAGCGCGCTCGGTTCCACGGCGAGAGCACCGCCGAGGCGTTCGCAGAGGCGGCGGCGCTCTGGCGCGCGGTCGGGAACACCCACGACGCCGCCGTCTGCGATCTGCGCTGCGCCGAAGCGCTCATCGCCCGTGGGCACCGTGACGATGCCGTTCGCGCCGCGCGTGACGCACTCGATGTCGCCGACGGGCTCGACGCCGCACCACTGCGCCGGCGCGCGAGCACGCTGCTGCGCAGCATCCGCCCCTCCCACCGCAGCAGCGGCGTGCTGACCGTGCGTGAGCTCGAGGTGCTGAGGCTGATCGCGACGGGCCGCACGAATCGGCAGATCGCCGAGGAACTGTTCATCTCGCCGAAGACGACCGACATCCACGTGTCGCGCATCCTCACGAAGCTCGACGCGGCGAACCGCACCGAGGCCACCGCGATCGGCCGCGCGACGGGAGTGATCGAGTGACTCAGCCCTCGACCGTGACGAAGTCGATCAGCTCTTCGACCCGGCCCAGGAGCGCCGGCTCGAGGTCGCGGTAGGTGTGCACGCGCGACAGGATGTGCTGCCACGCCCGCGCGATGTCGGCCTGGTCGTCGGCGGGCCACCCGAAGGCGCGGCAGATGCCGACCTTCCACTCGATGCCGCGCGGGATCACCGGCCACGCGGAGATGCCGAGCGAGGCCGGCCGCACACACTGCCAGACGTCGATGAAGGGATGCCCCACGATGCGCACGTGCGCACCGTGCGGCCCGCGCTCCACCGCCTCGGCGATGCGCGCCTCCTTCGAGCCGGGCACCAGGTGGTCGACGAGCACCCCGTAGCGCCGCTGCGCCGACGGCGGGTCGTCGCGGAGCGCGGCATCCAGCAGATCCACGCCCTGCAGGTACTCGACCACCACGCCCTCCGCGCGCAGGTCGGCGCCCCACACCTTCTCCACGAGCTCGGCGTCATGCCGCCCCTCGACGAAGATGCGGCTCGCGCGCGCCACGCGGGCGCGCTGGTCGGCGGCGGCGAACGAGCCCGACGCGGTGCGCTTGTGCCCACCAGGCGCCGCCCGAGGTGTGGGCGGCGCGAGGATCACCGGCTCGCCGTCGACGAGGAAACCCGGTCCGAGCGGGAACATGCGGCGCTTGCCGAGCCGGTCCTCGAGCTCGACGAGCCCGCCTTCGACCCGCACCACCGCGCCGCAGTAGCCGTCTTCGGCGACCTCCACCACGACGTCACGATCGGCGGGCACCCGCTCCAGCTCACGCTGGAACTGCGTGCGCCACCCCTGCGCGAGCACGTCCGTGCCGTAACGGTCGTCCATGTCACCGAACCTCCCCGTGCCCCAGAGCCTTCCGAACCGGCAAGCGTAGCCGCCCGAGGCCCGCACCGCCGGGAGCGACGCACCCCCTACCGTCATATGCCCGAGTCTGAATAGACTCGCCTTCAAGCAAGCGTCCTGGGGGAAGGGACACGGATGCGTCTACGCCGCCTCATCACCGTCGTCGCGGCGTGCGCCGCCCTCGTTCTGGCTCCGGCCGTCGCCGCGAGCGCCACCGATCCGGTCACGCTCGGCCAGAGCTACGTGCTCGACGACGCCGGCGTGCTCAGTTCGTCCGAGCTCGCCGACGCCGAGCAGGCAGCGCAGGACTTCGCCGACAGCACCGACATGAACCTGTGGACGGTCTACGTCTCCACGTTCACCGGCGCCGACTCGTCGGAGGACTGGGCCAACCAGACGGCGGAGGACAACGGTCTCGGCCCGAACCAGTACCTGCTGGCGATCGCCGTGGATTCGCGGCAGTTCTATCTGTCGGGCGACTCGGCGGGGCCTGTCTCCGACGAGGCACTGGGCACCATCGAGCAGCAGCGCATCCAGCCGACGCTGGCCTCCGGCGACTGGGCCGGCGCAGTCAAGGCCGCCGCCGACGGCCTGAAGGACGCAGCCGGCGGAGGCTCGGGCGGCGTCTCGAGCGGAGCGGGCGGCGCGAGCGGCATCGTCTGGATCGTCGTCATCCTCCTCGTCATCGTCGCGATCGTCCTCATCATCTGGCTGATCATCCGCTCGCGGCGCAAGAAGACCGCGACGGCCTCGGGCCCCGCCCTGCAGAAGCTCAGCACCGCCGAGCTCGCGCGCCGGGCCGGCTCCGCGCTCGTGCAGACCGACGACGCCGTGCGCACGAGCGACCAGGAACTCGGCTTCGCCGCCGCCCAGTTCGGCGACGCGGCGACCGCCGACTTCACGACCGCGCTGGCTCAGGCCAAGAAGGACCTCGACCAGGCCTTCGCACTCAAGCAGAAGCTCGATGACGCCGAGCCGGACACCGAAGAGGAGACGCGCGCCTGGAACACGCAGATCGTCGACCTCTGCGAGCACGCGAACAAGCTCCTCGACGAGAAGGCCGCCGCCTTCGACGAGCTGCGCAAGCTCGAGCAGAACGCCCCGCAGGCCCTTGCGCAGGTGCAGACCGAGCGCGAGAAGGTCGCATCGGCGATGGATGCCGCGACCGCGACGCTCACGCAGCTGCAGGGCTCGTATGCGCCCGAGGCGCTGGCCACCGTCGCCGACAATCCGGCGCAGGCGCAGCAGCGGCTCGCGTTCGCCGACGAGCAGGTCGCCCAGGCGCAGCAGCACCTGGCCGCAGGCGACGGCGGGCAGGCCGCGGTCGCCATCCGCGCCGCCGAGCAGGCGGTCGACCAGGCGAAGCTGCTCGAAGACGCCATCGGCAAGCTCGGAACCGATCTGTCAACCGGCGAGAAGAGCGTCGCCGCCCTGATCGTCGACCTCGAGGGCGACCTCGCCTCGGCCGGCGCCGTGCCCGATCCGAACGGCCAGGTCGCCGCCACGGTCACCGCGACGCGCACGCAGGTCGACGCAGCCAAGGCCGACATGGCGGCGTCGCGCAAGCATCCCCTCGCGACACTCAAGGCGCTCGAGGCCGTCAACACCCAGATCGACCAGGTGCTGCAGGGGGCGCGGGATGCCGCGACCCGCGCGCAGCGCGCGCAGCAGATGCTCGGCCAGACGATGATGCAGGCCCAGGCGCAGGTCTCGGCCGCCGAAGACTACGTCACCGCACGCCGCGGGGCCGTGGGCACCGATGCCCGCACCCGTCTCGCGCAGGCCGGTGCCGAGCTCGCGCAGGCGCAGCAGCTGCAGACCACCGCCCCCGACCAGGCGCTGCAGCACGCCCAGCGCGCCGATCAGCTGGCAGGTCAGGCCCTGCAGCTCGCGCAGAACGACGTCGGCGGCTTCGACGCCGGCGCCGGCGGGCTGTTCGGCGGCGGCTCGGGCGGCGGGGGCGGCAACAACGTCATGGGCGCCGTACTCGGCGGCATCGTCATCAACTCGCTGCTGGGCGGCGGGGGCGGCGGTCGTCGCGGCGGAGGCGGCGGCTTCGGTGGCTTCGGTGGCGGCGGCTTCGGCGGAGGCGGCGGCGGTCGCAGCCGAGGGGGCGGCGGCGGCTTCAGCGCCGGCAGCTTCGGCGGCGGGGGCACCCGCAGCCGTCGGGGAGGCGGTCGCTTCTGACCGGCACCCACAGTCTCGATTCGACAATGAACCTCGACAGGAAGGAAACCTGATGGCCAAGCAGTCCATCTTCGGCCGGATCTCCACGCTCGTTCGCGCGAACATCAACGCGATGCTGGATTCCGCCGAAGACCCCAAGAAGATGCTCGACCAGCTCGTGCGCGACTACACCAACAACATCGCCGACGCCGAGTCGGCGATCGCCGAGACCATCGGCAACCTGCGGCTGCTTGAGCGCGACCACGAAGAGGACGTGCAGGCGGCCAAGGAGTGGGGCAACAAGGCCCTCGCCGCCAGCAAGAAGGCCGATGAGCTGCGCGCGGCAGGCAACACCGCCGATGCCGACAAGTTCGACAATCTCGCCAAGGTCGCCCTGCAGCGGCAGATCCAGTCCGAGAACGAGGCGAAGGCCGCCGAGCCGCAGCTGGCCGCGCAGAACGACGCGGTCGCCAAGCTCAAGGACGGCCTCAACGGCATGAAGGAGAAGCTGAACCAGCTCAAGGCCAAGTCGTCGGAGCTGATCGCACGGCAGAAGACCGCCGAGGCCCAGAACAAGGTCGCCGACGCCGTCAAGTCGATCGACGTGATGGACCCGACGAGCGACCTCGGTCGCTTCGAAGACAAGATCCGTCGCCAGGAGGCCCTCGCCCAGGGCAAGCAGGAGCTGGCCGCGTCGAGCCTCGACGCGCAGTTCAACTCCCTCGACGACATCGGCGAGCTCACCGAGGTCGACGCGCGCCTCGCAGCGCTGAAGGCCGGCAGCACGCCGGCCGTGGCCGCACCGACCCCGGCCGCCGAGATCTCGTCGGCGCCGTACACGCCCGGTCAGTGACAAGATGAAGGATGCCGCGACCGCGCGACGTGCGCGGGTCGCGGCATCCCGTCGTCTCCGGTGTGAAGTGACCGGCGTGAGGTGTCCGGCCGGAAGGGATGAGTGCCGATGACCCGATTCATCATCGCGCCGCAGTGGCAGGGGTCGGTGTCGTCGCGCGCCATGCTCCTCGTCGACGGCGCGGCCGCGATCGCCGGCGATCTGCCCCGCTCCGCGTGCACGCACGTGGAGGTTCCGCTCGAGGCCGGCGAGTCGCTGGGCACCGCGGTGCGGCGGCTCAGCTCGCTGCAGCACACCCGGCGTCTGCTCGACGAGGAGCTGTCCGCGTCCGACGAGCACGCGCTCGTGGTCGGCGGCGACTGCGGGGTCGCCGTCCCGGCGATCGCGCGCGCCGCCGCGCGGCATCCCGGTCTCGTCGTCGTCTGGTGCGACGCGCACGGCGACCTGCACACCCCCGAGTCGTCGCCCTCCGGCGCGTTCGGCGGCATGGCGCTGCGCTCCGCGCTCGGCGAGGGCGAGCCGTCGCTGGCCGGATCGGGCGTGACGGCAGACCGCACCGTGCTCGTCGGCGCCCGCGATCTCGAGCAGGCCGAGGAGGACTACCGTGACGCGAGCGGCATGCGGCATCTGTTCGCCGAGAGCCTGGCCGACCCCGACGCGCTCGCGCAGGCCGTCGGCGACGCCGAGGCGGTGTACGTGCACGTCGACCTCGATGTGCTCGACCCCACCGAGATGACCGGCGTGAACATGGCCGTGCCGTTCGGCGCCCGGGCCGCCGAACTCGTGGCCGCCATCGCACGGCTGCGCGAGCGGGTCCCCCTCGCGGGGGCCTCGCTGACCGGGTTCGCCCCGGTGACCCCCGATGCCGCCGTCGACGATCTGGGCACGATCCTGCGGCTGGTCGGGGCGCTGGCATGAGCCCGATCCCCACGCCGCCCGACGGCTGGCGCGAGCGCGCCGACCGGGCCGTCGCCCGCGGCAGGAGGTGGGACCGGCTCATCCCCCCGTTCCTGCTCGACTCGCCGATCAGCCGCGCCGGCGCCTGGTACGGCACCGCCGTGGGATGGATCTGGGGCTCGATCTGGAGCACCGGGCGCATCAAGCGCCACGGCGAGCTGTGGGTGTTCCAGGGGATGCCGCCGCGCACGTTCCGCCGCGGCGGCGTGTGCGTCGGCCGCTGCTTCCTCACCGGCGATGACACCCCGACCGAGCGCGTGCTGCGTCACGAGGCCGTGCATGCGCGCCAGTGGCGGCGCTACGGCATCCTCATGCCGTTCCTCTACCTGTTCGCGGGGACCGATCCGCTGCGCAACCGGTTCGAGATCGAGGCCGGGCTCGAAGACGGCAACTACGTGCCGCGCGGCTGACTCAGGCCAGGCCGTACTCGGCGGGCACGTGCAGCGTCGACGCCTCGCGGCCGAGGTGCTCGCCCAGGTGGTCGACGATCTCGGCCGTGCCGAGGTAGCCGGCCAGCAGGAAGACCCGGGTGCTGTCGTCGTCGGCGCACATCATCTCGTCGGCCCACGCGTTCACCGCGCGCGCGAGTGCGTCGCCGCGGTGGCAGCGGCGCCCCGACCCGGTGCGGCCGGTGCGCAGCGAGCGGTCGAGCCAGGTGACGGTCATGCGGCCGGGCACATCCAGGGCGCCGACCCACGAGGCGTCGGGAACCTCGACGAACACGCGGCCGGTGGCGCAGATCGGCAGCGTGGCCAGCAGCGCCTGCAGCTCGCCCAGCGAGCGCTCGTCGGCGGCGATCAGATGCTGAACGATGCCGCGGCGCGCGACGCGACGTGCGACGGCGCTCATCGGGGCGGTGGTTGTGGTGGCCATATCCCCTTCAGTGTAACCCAAGGATAGGCATGCCTAACCTTCTCGCATCGGCTTCGCGGCGAGAGCGGTCCTGACGGCGGAGATCAGTCGCGCGGCGGCACGGGATACCGGCCCGCGATCGCGATCCGGTTGAACGAGTTGATCGACACGAGGATCCAGCAGAGCGCGACGTACTCCTGCTCGGAGAGCACTCCCCCGACCCGGTCGTACACGTCGTCGGGCACGCCGCCGTCGTGGATGAAGGTGAAGGCCTCGGTGAGCTCCAGCGCGGCGCGCTCCCGCTCGGTGAACACCCCGGACTCGCGCCAGGTGGCGATCTGCATCACCAGGTCGGTGCCGAGCCCCACCGCGGTCGCGCGGTCGAGGTGCACCCGCACGCAGTAGGCGCAGCCGTTCAGCTGCGAGGCGTGCAGCTGCACGATCTCGGCCAGCCGTGCATCGATGCCGGCCTGGTCGGCGATCTCCTTGACGGTCTTGGAGAACGACTCCAGCGCCTTGTAGGCGGGCATGGCGGCGCGGGACAGGTGCACGCGAGGCTCGTCGGACATGAGGTCAGCCTATCTGCGGGATGATGGCGGGGTGATCGACGATGATTTCGACGAGTTCTCCTTCCTTCCCGCGCAGGCCGCCGAGAACGGCATCGACGGCCCCCTGCCGCACGGCGAACGACTCGACCTGCCCCTCCCCGACGGCCGCGCCCTCTCCGCACTGCGCTGGGCACCGGCATCCGCCCCCGATGCTCCCCCGCAGGTGACGTTCCTGCACGGGGCGGGCCTGAACGCGCACACCTGGGACACCGTGATCCTCGCGCTCGGGCTGCCGGCGCTGGCGATCGACCTGCCCGGCCACGGCGACTCGTCGTGGCGCGACGACGCCGCCTACGTCGCCCCGGTCCTCGCACCCGACGTCGTGGCCGCGCTGCGCGCATGGACCGACCGACCGCAGCTTCTGGTCGGGCACTCGCTGGGCGGTCTCGCCGCGGCGGCGGTCGCGGCATCCGCTCCCGATCTCGCGCGCGAGCTCGTCCTCGTCGACATCACGCCCGGCATCGATCCGGGCGGCGACGCCCAGCAGATCGCGCAGTTCTTCGCCGGCCCCACCGACTGGGCCGGCCGCGACGAGCTGGTGCAGCGGGCGCTGCGGTTCGGCCTGGGCGGCTCGCCCGCGGCCGCCGAGCGCGGCGTCTTCCTCAACTCGCGCGTGCGCGCGGACGGCCGCGTCGAGTGGAAGCACCACTTCGCGCACCTCGCGGCGCTGATGGCCGCGCACCCCGAGGCGGCGCCCGTCGCGGCCGTGCTCGACGCGAGCGGATGGGACGACCTCGACGCCGTGACCGCGCCGATCACGCTGATCCGCGGCGAGCGCGGATTCGTGACGGATGCCGATGCCGCCGACTTCGCGGCCCGCCTGCCCGCAGCGGGTCTCGCGACGCTGCCGGGCGGGCACAACCTGCAGGAGGATGCCCCGCTCGCCCTCGCGAGACTGCTCGCCGAGCACCGGGAATGACGGCGGGTCTCAGCTGTGTTGCATTCCGCATGCGTTGTGTCGGTGGCACCACCACCGGCGCTCTAGGCTTGTCCGGAGCCCGAAAGGAACCCCATGCATCGTCGTACCCTCGCCGCCGCGACGGCCCTGTTCGCCGCCGCAGCCCTCGCCCTGACCGGTTGCACCGGGGGCGGGACTGAGCCCAGCGCGAGCGCCGGCACGCCCGATCCCGACGCGTCGGTCGCGATCCGCCTGGTGCTCGAGCCGAGCAACCTCGACATCCGGCAGACGGCGGGGGCCGCGCTCGACCAGATCCTGATGGACAACGTGTACCAGGGCCTGGTGCGCCGCACCCCCGACCAGAAGATCGAGCCCGAGCTGGCGAGTGCATTCGACAAGTCCGACGACGGCCTCACCTACACGTTCACCCTCCGCGAGGGCGTCACCTTCGCCGACGGGCAGAAGCTGACCCCTGCCGACGTCGTGTGGTCGCTCGAGCAGCACAAGAGCCAGGCGGGCTGGGCCGACGCCGACACGCTCTCGCGCGTGAAGTCGATCGACGCCGATGGGCAGACCATCACGATCACGATGAAGGAGCCCGACTCGCAGCTGCTCTGGAACCTCTCCGGTCGCGCCGGCGTGATCCTGAAGAAGGGCGACACGGTCGACTACAAGACCGAGACCAACGGCACCGGCCCGTTCGTCCTCGGCAGCTGGAAGCAGGGCGACTCGATCACCTTCGAGCGCAACGACAAGTACTGGGGCGATGCGGCGAAGGTCAAGGAGGTCGTCTTCGACTACATCCCCGACAACCAGGCCGCCCTCAACGCCGCGCAGGCCGGCGAGGTGGACGTCGTCACCGGGTTCGACGCGAACCTGACCGACCAGATCCAGGCGAACGGCGACTACAAGGTCGTGCTCGGCAAGTCGACCGACAAGGGCACGCTGGCCATGAACAGCACGAACAAATGGCTGGGCGACAAGCGCGTGCGCCAGGCGATCCGCCAGGCCATCGACCACAAGGCGGTCATCGAGGCGCTGGGCTCGGGGCAGACCCTGTTCGGGCCCATCCCCGAGCTCGACCCGGGCTATGAGGACCTCTCATCGGTCGCCCCGTACGACCCGGCCGCCGCGAAGAAGCTCCTGGCGGAGGCCGGGGCCGAGGGCATCACCCTGAACCTCACCATCTACAACGGCTACGGCACCACGATCCCGCAGATCCTCGTCTCCGACCTGAACGCCGTCGGCATCACGCTGAAGGTCGACGCGGTCGAGTTCCCCACCTGGCTCAACGACGTCTACGTCAACAAGGACTACGAGCTGAGCTTCGTACTGCACACCGAGGCGCGCGACTTCGAGAACTGGGCGAACCCCGACTACTACTTCACCTACGACAACCCGACGGTGCAGCAGCTGTACCAGGATTCACGCAGCGCCACCACCGATGAGGAGTCCGCGGCCGACCTGAAGAAGGCCGCCCGCATCGTCTCCGAAGACATGGCGGCCGACTGGGTCTACAACGGCGCGTCCGTGGTGGCCGTCGGCACTAACATCACCGGTATGCCGGAAGACAGCGTCAACGAGCGCCTGAACCTGTTCGAGATCGCCAAGAGCTCGGAGTGATCCGCTACGCGCTGACGCGACTGGCCCTCCTCGTGGTGGGCCTGTTCGTCGCCAGCGTGCTGATCTTCCTGACGCTGCGGGTGCTGCCCGGCGATGTGGCCCAGCTGATCGCCGGCACGAACAGCACACCGGCGCAGGTCGCCGCGATCCGCGACGAGCTGAACCTCGGCGCACCGCTGCCCGTGCAGTACGCGGACTGGATCGGCGGCGTTCTGCGCGGCGACTTCGGCTCCTCGCTCATCACCGGCAGTCCGGTGCTGGGCGAGCTGGCGCAGAAGGCGCAGGTCACGATCCCGCTGGGGCTGATGGCCATGGCGGTGGCCCTCGTCATCGCCGTTCCCCTCGGCGTGCTCTCGGCGATGCTGCGGGGTCGCGCCGGCGGCACCGCCATCAACGTCTCGTCGCAGGCCGTGGCCGCGGTGCCGGTGGTGTGGGCCGGGATGATGCTGGTCGTCGTGTTCGCGGTCTGGCTGGGCTGGCTGCCGGCCCAGGGCTTTCCGCGCGCGGGATGGCACCAGCCGGGCTTCGCGCTGCGCGCGCTGCTGCTGCCGGCGATCACGATCGGCGTCGTCGAGGGCGCCATGCTGCTGCGCTTCGTGCGCAGCGCGACGCTGCAGGCGATCGGGCAGGACTTCGTGCGTACCGCCGCCGCGAAGGGCCTGACCCGCACACAGGCGCTCATCCGCCACGGGCTGCCGAACATGGCACTGTCGGTCATCACGGTGCTGGGCCTGCAGGTCGCCGGCATCATCGTCGGCGCCGTCGTCATCGAACAGCTCTTCTCGCTGCCCGGAATCGGGCGGATGCTGGTGGCCGACGTCGGCAACCGCGACCTGGTGAAGGTGCAGGGCGAGCTTCTCGTGCTCACCGGTTTCGTGCTCGTCGTCGGCTTCGTGGTCGATCTCTTCCACCGGGTCATCGACCCCCGGCAGCGGGAGGCCGCATGAGCCGGGGTGCGTGGCTGCGCCGCCTGTGGCGCCTGTCGACCGGTCGGTTCGGCATCATCGTCGTGATCGTCATCGCCGCGACGGCGGCCGTATCTCTGTTCTGGACCCCGTTCGATCCGCAGCACGTCGACATCGCGGCGCGCTGGCAGGGCCCGGGCTGGCCGCACCTGCTCGGCACCGACGGCTCGGGCCGCGACATCCTGAGTCTGATCATGAGCGGCGCCCGCACGACGGTGTTCGTCGCGATCGGGTCCGCGGTGATCGCGGGGGTCTTCGGCATCGCCCTCGCGTCCCTCGCGGCCCTCACCGCACGCTGGGTGCGCGAGTCGATCGCGGTGTTCGTCGACATCCTCATCGCGTTCCCGGTGCTGCTGATCGCGCTCATGATCTCGGCGATCTTCGGCCGGTCGCTGTGGGTGGTGATCTGGGCGGTGGGAATCGGCTTCAGCGTCAACATCGCCCGCGTCGCCCGGCCCGAGCTGCGCCGCGTGCTGCACAGCGACTTCGTGCTGGCCGCGCGCGCATCGGGCCTCACCCCTGCCCAGAACCTGTACCGGCATCTCCTGCCCAACATCGCGCCGGTGTTCATCGTGCAGCTGTCGTGGGGCATGGCCGTCGCGGTGCTCGCCGAGGCGGGCCTGTCGTATCTGGGCGTGGGCGCCTCGGTCACCGAACCCAGCTGGGGACTGCTGCTCGCCGAGCTGCAGCAGTTCCTCACCGTGCATCCGCTGTCGGTGCTGTGGCCGGGGCTGGCGATCACGTTCACGGTGCTGGGGCTCAATCTGCTGGGCGATGCCCTGCGCGAGGCCACCGACCCGACGCTCAGCCGTCACGAGGAGCATGAGCCGGTGGTGGTGGCATGAGCCTGTCCGTACGCGACCTGAGGATCACGATCGGCGGACGCCGCGTCGTCGACGGGGTCTCGTTCGACGTCGCCGACGGACAGCGCGTCGGCCTCATCGGCGAGTCGGGCTCGGGCAAGTCGCTGACGGCGCTCGCGATCCTGGGCCTCCTGCCCGACGGCGCCGAGGCGACGGGGTCGATCCGCTGGGGCGGGCGCGAGCTCATCGGCATGCGCGACCGCGAGCTCGCCGGCATCCGCGGCGACGAGATCGGCATCGTGTTCCAAGAGCCGCGCACCGCATTGAACCCGATCCGCACGGTCGGCCGGCAGATCGCCGAGGCCGTGCGCATCCACGAGCGGGTGACGCGACGCGAGGCCCGCGAGCGCGCCGTCGCCGAGGCCGCGCGGGTGAAGCTGCCTGATCCCGCGCACATCGTCGACCGCTACCCGCATCAGCTCTCCGGCGGTCAGCGTCAACGCGTGGCGATCGCCATGGCGCTCGCGTGCCGGCCGCGGCTGCTGATCGCCGACGAGCCGACGACCGCGTTGGACGTCACGATCCAGGCCGATGTGCTCGAGCTGCTCGCCGGTCTCGTGCGCGACGACGGCATGTCGCTCGTGTTCATCACGCACGACCTCGCGGTGCTCTCGCACATCGCGACGCAGGGCGTGGTCCTCGAGCACGGGCACGTCGTCGAGGCCGCCCCCGTGCGCACGCTGCTGTCGGCACCGCAGTCCCCCGTCACGCAGGGGCTGCTGCGCGACGCGACGGCGACCCTGTGGCGACCGGAGGGACGCGCATGAGCTTCCTGTTGAGCGCACGCGGGCTGACCCGCCGCTACGCGGGTCCCCGGACGGCGCCCTGGCGCCCGCGCGGCGTGACGACCGCTCTCGAGGACGCCGACTTCGATCTGCGCGAGGGTTCGGCGGTCGGCGTCATCGGCGAGTCCGGGTCGGGCAAGTCGACGCTGGTGCGCCTGCTGCTGGCGCTGGACACGCCCACGTCGGGCTCGGTCGCCTTCGACGGGAAGACGGTGGATGCCGCGACCGGCGCCCGCTCGCTGCACTGGCTGCGCCGCCAGACGGGGATCGTGTTCCAGGACCCGTACGCGTCGCTCGACCCGCGCATGAGCGTCGGGCGGATCATCGGCGAACCGCTCTGGGCCATGAACGTCGCCGGTTCCGGCGCCGCCGGGTCTGCGGGCCGCCGCGAGCGCGTGCGCGAGGTGCTCGAGGACGTGGGACTTGAGCCGGAGATGGCCGCACGGTTCCCCCACGAGTTCTCGGGCGGCCAGCGCCAGCGCGTCGCGCTGGCGCGCGCCATCGTGCACCGGCCGCGCCTGCTCGTCGGCGACGAGCCGATGTCGGCGCTCGACGTGACGGTGCGTGCGCAGATCCTCGAGGTGCTGGAGCGCCTGCGCGCGCGCGACGGGATGAGCCTCGTGCTCGTCTCGCACGACATCGGCGTCGTGCAGAACCTGTGCGACGAGGTCGTCGTCATGAAAGACGGCCGCATCGTCGAGGAGGGACCCACCGAGAAGGTGCTGCTGGACCCCCAGGTCGCCTACACCCGGCACCTGCTCGCCTCGATCCCGGCGATCGGGCCGGATGTCGCCGGCTGACACTACGCTCGGGATATGAATCTCGGGATCGTCCCTCCTTTCCTGCTCGACCGCGTGGCCGCGACCGACAAGCCGCACCTCGTCCGCGCCGCGCAGGCGGCCCGCCGCACGCTGGTGGCGCCGCGCACCTACCGTCCGCTGCGCACGACGCTGAAGCTGTCCGTCGACGGCGACACGCTGGTCGCCGAGACCGCACCGAGCCCTGATCGCACGATCGCCGACGCGCACAACACCGAGACGCTGCCCGGCGACACCGTGCGCACCGAAGACCAGGGCCCGGTCGCCGACGCGACCGTGAACCAGGCGTTCGACGGCCTCGGCATCACGTTCGACTTCTACTGGAACGCCTACCAGCGCGACTCGATCGACGGGCGCGGCCTTCCCCTCGACGCGACGGTGCACTACGGCCAGGACTACGACAACGCCTTCTGGAACGGCGAGCGCATGGTGTTCGGCGACGGCGACGGCGACGTGTTCACCGGCTTCACCGGGTCGATCACGGTCATCGCGCATGAGCTCACGCACGGGGTGACCGAGGCCAGCGGCGGCCTCGACTACCAGGGGCAGTCCGGCGCGCTGAACGAGTCGATCTCCGACGTCTTCGGGGTGCTCACCGAGCAGTACCACCTGGGCCAGACGGCCGACCAGGCGTCGTGGCTCGTGGGGGCGGGCATCTTCTCCGACCAGGTGACCGGCGTCGCCCTGCGGTCACTGAAGGCACCCGGCACCGCCTATGACGACGATGTGCTCGGCAAAGACCCCCAGCCGGCGACGATGGCCGGCTACGTCACCACGAGCGAAGACAACGGCGGCGTGCACATCAACTCGGGCATCCCGAACCACGCCTTCTATCTGGCGGCCACGACGATCGGCGGCAAGGCATGGGAGACCGCCGGCCTCGTCTGGTACAAGACGGTCACCGCCGGCACGCTGCCGTCGAGCGCCGACTTCGCGACGTTCGCGAACGCCACCCTGAAGACCGCACAGGCGGAGTACGGTGAGCAGTCGAAGGAGGTCGACGCCGTCCGCACCGCCTGGATCGGCGTCGGTGTGCTTTCGGATGGAAACGACTGACGACCCCGTCCTCTCGATCACGGTCGTGCGCACCGGCGGTTTCGCCGGGCTCCGCCGTGAGTGGAGCGTGCAACCCCCCGAGCCCGCGCGCGAGCACTGGATCATGCTGATCCGGCAGTGTCCGTGGAATGACGTGGATGCCGCGGCCCCGCCGGGCCCCGACCGGTTCACCTGGCACATCCAGGCGCAGCTGGGCACCGACGATCGGCGCGCCGACGTTCCCGAGACGCAGCTGCACGGCCCCTGGCGCGACCTCGTCGCGGAGGTGCAGTCGTTCGAGCAGGAGCGCGAGGGCAACGGCCCCGGCGCCGCGGACGACCCCGGCCGCTGAGCGGTCCTCAGTCGGGCAGACGCCAGTCCACCGGTGCGGCGCCCTGCTGCGCGAGCAGCTCGTTCGCGCGCGAGAACGGCCGCGAGCCGAAGAACCCGCGGCTCGCCGACAGCGGTGATGGGTGGGCCGAGGCGATGATGGGCGTCTCGCCGAGCAGCGGGCGCAGGTTCGCGGCATCCCTCCCCCACAGGATCGCCACGAGCGGGCCACCCCGCGCCACCAGTGACCGGATGGCGTGCTCGGTGACCTTCTCCCAACCCCATCCGCGGTGGGATGCCGGGGCTCCCGGCGCGACGGTGAGCACCCTGTTCAGCAGCATGACGCCCTGGTCGCTCCATGCGGACAGGTCGCCGTGCGATGCACGCGGGATGCCGAGGTCGGCCTCGAGCTCCTGGTAGATGTTCCCCAAGCTCCGCGGGAGGGGGCGCACATGCCTGTCGACGGCGAACGACAGCCCGATCGGATGGCCGGGGGTCGGGTACGGATCCTGACCGACGATGAGCACCTTCACCTCGGACAGCGGCCGTGCGAACGCCCGCAGCACGCGGTCACCCGCGGGCAGATAGTGGCGGCCGGCCGCCACCTCGGCGCGCAGCTTCTCACCCATCGCGGCGATGTCGCCGGCGACCGGCTGCAGCTCGCGCGCCCAGCCGTCGTCGATGAGGCCGGCGCCGGCCAGCTCGGGCAGTGTCATCGCCACGTCAGGGCCTCGCTTCCCGGCCGGTGTCCTCTTCGATGACCGATCCGCGCGCCGACCACGGGAAGTCGATCCAGCGGTCGGTCGCGGCGAAGGAGAAGTCGGGCTCGATGATCGTCGTCGGCTTCGTGTAGATGACGGCCGAGCGCACCTCGGCGCCCTGCTCGACCAGCAGCCGCACGGCGAGATCGAGCGTGCGCCCACTGTCGGCGACGTCGTCGACCAGCAGCACACGGCGCCCATCGAGGTAGCTCATGTCGAGCTCCGGAGGCAGCAGCTCGGGGTTGTCGAGCACTGTGCCGATGCCGGTGTAGAACTCGACGTTGATCGCGCCGCAGTTCTTGGCGCCCAGGCCGTAGGCGATGGCACCGGCGGGCAGCAGTCCCCCGCGGGCGATCGCGACGACCACCTCGGGAACGAACCCCGACGCGACGATGTCGCGCGAGATCGTGCGTGTCGCGGCGCCGAAGCCCTCCCAGGTCAGGACCTCACGTTCGTCTTTCATCGCTCCGCGCCCCTCTCGTCCGCGCCCAGTGTGCGCACCAGCACGCCCTGCTCGGTACCGGTCACCGTCCAGACGCTGCCCGCGCCGGCGACCCGCAGCGGCCCGTTTCCGGCGATCAGCACCGTGTTCTCGTCGATGCCGATCACCGCTTCCACGGCCTGCGCCTCGACCGCGGCGACCATGCGTGAGAGCGCACCCCACTGGGCGACGTGCACATCGACCGATACGTCGACGAGCCCGATGCCCGGCAGGACCGTGAGCTCGTCGAGGTCTTCCGAGACGTCCTCGGGTGCGATCTCGACCGCGCCGATGCGCCAGCCGCCCACGATCGCGCGGGCGGCTGTGATCGCCGCGCCCGCGGAGAAGCCGAGGTACGGGATGCCCGCGCCCACGCGTGCGCGGATGAGATCGGCGTGCGGCGCGATCCGATCGCGGTAGACCGGGGTCAGGCCGCCGCCGACGGCGATTCCGTCGACGCCCTCGAACGCGGAGGCGGGGATCTCGTCATCCAGTCCGCCGGCGGTGACGACCGGGTCGATGGCGCCGCCCGCGGCGATCGCCTCGATCAGCTTGGCGGCGTGCGCGTCGCCGTCGCCGTCGCGCACCGCGATCACCGCGACGCGCGGCACGTCCCGCCCGCCGGCCGCGGCGCACGCGGTCGCCTCGGCGACGAACGCCCGATAGGCGACGCCGTCGGGCGCGTCCTGCCAGCCGCCGCCGACGAGGTGGATGCTCACTCGCGCACCCGCAGCGGGCCGCGGGCGAGCAGGTGCTGCGCCGACTGCGCGACGGGGCGCATCGTGATGAGGTCGAGGTTGACGTGGCCCGGGGCGTTCACGGCGTACGCGATCACATCGGCGACGTCGGCGGCGACGAGCGGAGCATCCACCCCCTCGTACACCTTCTCGGCGGCCGACTGGTCACCGCCGAGGCGGTTGAGCGTGAACTCATCGGTGAACACCATGCCGGGGGCGATCTCGACGACGCGGATCGGCTCGCCGTTCAGCTCGAGGCGCAGCGCGTGCGCGAGCATCGACTCCCCCGCCTTCGCCGCGTTGTAGCCGGCGCCGCCCGGGTAGGCGCCCTGCGCGGCCGTGGACGTGACGAACACGGTGTCGGCGTGACCGTCGGATGCCGCGGCGCGGCGCAGCTGCGGCAGGAGCGCGGCCGTGACGCGCTGTGCCGACATGACGTTGACGTCGAACATCCACTGCCAGTCGGCCGGTTTGCCGTCTTCGACCCGGTCGGTGCCGCGCGCTCCTCCGGCGATGTTGATCAGTGCATTCACGGGGCCGGTCTCGCCCAGCCAGCCGGCGAGGGCATCGACATCCTGCTGCTTCGTGAGGTCGGCGGCGAAGGCCGCGGCCCCGGTCTGCTGCTCGACCTCGGCCAGTCGCTCGGCTCGGCGGGCGACCGCCACGACATCCCATCCCGTGGCCCGGAGGGCCTCGACCGTGGCGCGCCCGATTCCCGAGCTGGCGCCGGTGACAACTGCTCGTCTGCTCATGTGACAACGCTACCTGCGCGGCCGCGCGCGAGGTTACGTCACATTTCCCGCACGTTGTTGACAACGACCCCGATCCGTAGCCTCGTAGGAGCCGCACGGAGACGCGTGGCCGCAGACGACCCGAGGAGATCCCATGTCCGCTTCCGAGAACTGGCGTTTCGAGACCGCGCAGATCCACGCCGGCGCCCAGCCCGACCCGGTGACCGGCGCGCGCGCCACCCCCATCTACCAGACCACGTCGTACGTGTTCCGCGACACCGAGCACGCGCAGAACCTGTTCTCGCTCGCCGAGACCGGCAACATCTACACGCGCATCCAGAACCCCACGCAGGACGTCGTCGAGCAGCGCCTCGCGGCGCTCGAAGGGGGCACCGGCGCCCTCCTCACCGCGTCGGGCATGTCTGCGGTCACCCTCGCGATCCTGAACATCGCGGGCGCCGGCGACCACGTCGTCGCCTCGTCGGCCCTGTACGGCGGCACCTACAACCTGCTGCGCTACACGCTCGACAAGCTCGGCATCCACACCACGTTCGTCGAGGACCAGGACGACCCCGAGGCCTGGCGTGCGGCCGTGCAGCCGAACACGAAGGCGTTCCTGGCCGAGACGATCGGCAACCCGAAGATCAACGTGCTCGACATCCGCACGGTCGCCGACATCGCGCACGCCGCGGGCGTGCCGCTGATCGTCGACAACACGATCGCCACCCCGTACCTCATCCGTCCGTTCGAGCACGGCGCCGACATCGTCGTGCACGCCGCGACGAAGTTCCTCGGCGGACACGGCACCGTCATCGCCGGAGCCATCATCGACGGCGGCGCCTTCCCGTGGTCCGAGCACGCCGACCGCTTCCCCGGACTGACCGAGCCCGATCCGTCGTACCACGGCGTCAGCTACACCGGTGTGCTCGGCGACGGCATCGCGTACATCATCAAGGCGCGCGTGCAGCTGCTGCGCGACCTGGGCCCCGCCATCTCGCCGAACAGCGCCTGGCAGCTCATCCAGGGCATCGAGACGCTGTCGCTGCGCGTCGAGCGCCACGTGCAGAACACCCAGGAGATCGCCGAGTGGCTCGAGGCGCGCAGCGATGTCGCGAGCGTCAGCTACGCCGGCCTGCCGAGCTCGCCCTGGTACGCCAACGCCAACAAGTACGCGCCCAAGGGCGCCGGTGCGGTGCTGTCGTTCGAGCTGACCGGCGGCGTCGACGCCGGCCGTGCGTTCGTCGACAACCTGAAGCTCTTCAGCCACCTCGCGAACATCGGCGACGTCCGCTCGCTGGTCATCCACCCGGCATCCACCACCCACTCGCAGCTGAGCCCCGAGGAGCAGCTGTCCAGCGGTGTCACGCCGGGCCTGGTGCGCCTGTCGGTCGGCCTCGAGAACGTCGAGGACCTCAAGGAAGACCTCGAGCAGGCCCTCGCCGCCGCGCACGAGGTGCGTGAGGCCGCCCGCGTCTGACCTCCTCCTCAGGGACACGATGCCCCGCCCCGCGCCCGTTCTCACGGGCCGGGGCGGGGCATCGGTCGTCTCGCCGCGGAGACGCGCTCAGGCGGCATCCCACCACCGCAGCACGCGCAGCGCGCGCAGGGTGACCCAGCGGCTCGGAAAGCCCTCGGGCACCTCCTCCATGTCGAACAGCGTCGGCCCCTCGTGGACGTTCTCGAGGTGCCACCGCCCGTCGGCATCGGCCTTCGCGCGGAGGATCTCCACCGCCTCGGCGCAGCGCTCGTCGCGCGCGTGGCCCGTGCGACGCAGATACTCGAGGCCGCGCAGCACGTCGTAGAACCACCGCACCGGGTACGAGGCCATCGTGAACCGCGGATCGATGATCTCGCCGGTGCTGCGGCGGCGGAACAGCCCGCGCTCGAGCAGGTACTCCTCGCCGCGCCGCCGCGCCGCGCGCGCCGCGTCGGAGCCGCCGGTGGCCTGCTCGGCGTCCCACAGCCCCTCCAGCGCGCAGATCGTCGAGTGCAGCGACGCCACCCGGGCGCCGTGCTCGGCCCAGCAGTTCCACCCGCCATCGGCGAGCTGGCCGGCGAGCAGCTGCTCGACCGGATGGTCGTCGAGCTCACCGAAGTACGCACCGACCGTGAGCACGACGCCGTTGATGCACGGCTCGGTCTCACCCGCGAAATACAGCTCGCCGGCATGGTCCCACCGCACGTTCTCGCGCACGCGCGCGATCGCGGTGCGCACGCGTTCGTCGGCCGGATCCACGCCGAGATCGACGAGCTGCTGAAGGCTGAAGTGCGTCGCCGTCCAGGCGTCGTACATGGGCCGTGACTCATCTGCCCACCCGGGACGGTAGACACCGCCGTCCCACAGGCCGTCGTCCGTCTGCTCGTCGAGGAGCCGCCCTCCCCATCCTTCGCGGGCGACCCGGGCGCGCTCGGCGGCGACCTCGTCGGCGGGCGCGTCGAGCAGGTCGCGCATGACCTGCCAGCGGATCGCCGGGTCGCCGGACATCAGATACTCCATCGTCGACTCCATGCGCGCGAGGCTACGCCGCACCTCGGACATCCCGGGTCTCGCCGCCTCCCGCCCCGCGCGCGGCCCGCCTCGCCTGCCGGCTGCCTCGCCTGCCGGATACCCCGCCTCACAGACTTCGGAGCATGCAACGAAGTTCGGACCCATTCGCTCAAAAGCTCCGAGCTTTGTGTCATCCTCCGAACTCTGTAAGCGCGTAGACGCGGAGCGCACAGACCCGGAGCGCACAGACCCGGGGCGCGCCCACCAGGAGCACGACGCCCCGCAGACCCGGAGCCCGCAGACCTTGAGCCCGCGCGCGGACCGGCGTAACAGCCGAGGCGGCGCGGTGTCGATACGGGAGAATGGATCCATGGATTGGCAGCAGACCTCGGAAGACACCGTGCCCAGCGCACCGGTCACCGAGGCCGACGCCCGATCCCTCCTCGGACGCCCGCCGGCCACCGGCGCGTGGCGCGACGGCGACCGGCCCGGTGACCGGCGTTTCGTCGGCATCGGTGCCTTCCGCACCGAGAACGGCGCCGAGCTGCCCTTCGTCCGGCTCGCGTACGAGTCGTGGGGCGAGCTGAATGAGACGCGCGACAACGCCGTGCTCATCCTGCACGCCCTGACCGGCGACAGCCACGTCCGCGGGCCGGCCGGCCCGGGGCATCCCACGGCCGGCTGGTGGGAGGACGTCGTGGGCCCCGGCTGCGCGATCGACACCGATCGCTGGTTCGTCATCGCCCCGAACATGCTGGGCGGATGCCAGGGGTCCACCGGTCCCGCGAGCATCGGCCCGACCGGCCGGGAGTGGGGCTCGCGCTTCCCCTACCTCACGATCCGCGACCAGGTTGCCGCCCAGCAGCGCCTGGCCGACGCGCTCGGCATCGACCGCTGGGCGGGCGTCATCGGCGGTTCGATGGGCGGCATGCACGCCCTCGAGTGGGCGATCTCGTCCCCCGAACGCGTCGCCCGCCTCGGCGTGCTCTCGTCGCCGCCGTTCAACACCGCCGACCAGATCGCCCTGAACTCGGTGCAGCTGGAGGCCATCCAGATCGACCCGCACTTCGCCGGCGGGGACTACTACGACGAGGGCTCCGGCAACGGCCCGCACCGCGGTCTGGCATTGGCCCGCCGCATGGCGCTGCTGAACTACCGCAGCCCGGCCGAGCTCAACATGCGCTTCGGCCGCTCGTGGCAGTCGGGCGTCTCACCGCTGGGGCAGGACGGCCGGTTCGCGGTCGAGTCGTACCTCGACTTCCACGGCAACAAGTTCACGCGCCGGTTCGACGCGAACAGCTACATCCGCCTGGTCGAGGCCATGGACTCGCACGACGTCGGGCGCGACCGCGGCGGCATCGAAGACGCCCTCGCTCGCGTGACGGCGACCACGCTGGTCCTCGGCATCGACACCGACCGGCTGTTCCCCGTCGACGGGCAGCATCGCATCGCCCGCGGCATCCCGAACACCCTCGACGGCAACGAGGCGGTCGTGCTCACCAGCGACTTCGGTCACGACGGCTTCCTCATCGAGACCGAGCTGGTCGGCCACCACCTCCGGCGGCTGCTCGAGGCCTAGTCCGACACCTCGTAGCGCCACGGCAGCGTCTCGGCGAGGAGGCGATGGCGGGGGCCGGATGCCGCGAGCTCGACGCTCTCGTCGCAGGCGACATCGGGCTCCCAGAGGAAGACCCGCCCGCGGATCACCGTCGCGAACATGCGGGGCGCGGCATCCCGCGCCTCTTCCAGCGCCGCGGCGACGTCGGCGTGCGCGGTCAGGCCGTGCAGAGTGACCCAGGTGGGCGGATAGAGGCGGATCCCGCCCTGCGCGTGGCGGGCGAGCACTGCTGCCGGCGACACCCACGACGCCGTGACGACCTCGTCGGCCGACAGCGTGAGCGCGGCGTCGGCACCGGCGCCGAGGTAGAACCAGGTGCGGATGCGCTTGGGCGCACCCGCCGGCGGCAGCGTCGGCGGGGTCCAGCGGCTGAGGGGCACGAGTGCGTCGGGGTCGATGGTCAGCCCGACCTCTTCCGCGGTCTCGCGGGCCGCCGCCCGCCGGGCGTCGTCGACGATCTCGGCCCGCGGCATCCGGTCCACGTCCTCCAGGCCCCCGCCGGGGAACACCCAGGCGCCCGCGAACGAGCCGCGGTCGGGGCGCTCGATCATGAGCACCTCGAGGCCCGCCGCACCGTCGCGCAGCAGCACCGCCGTGCCGGCCAGCGGCAGATCGTCGTCGCTCACGCCTCGTCGCCGATCGCGCGCTCGAGACGCTCGACCTTCGCGTCGATCTCGCCCGTGTAGCCCGGACGGATGTCGGCCTTCAGCACGAGCGACACGCGCGAGCCGAAGGGCAGGACGGCCTCTGTGGCGCGCTTGACGACGTCCATGACGGTGTCCCAGTCGGGGCTCTCGATCTCGGTGAACATCGAGGTGGTGCGGTGCGGCAGACCAGACTCGCGGACGACCCGGACCGCGGCGGCCACGGCGTCGTGCACCGAGCCGTCCTCGCGACCGGTTCCGGACGGGGCGACGGAGAAGGCGATGAGCATGCCTCGACGCTACCGCGCTGCCGCCTCTACCGTGCCGTGTCGGGGTGGACGACCGACACCGCGGCGAGCGCACGCGCCGGCCGCGGCATCCGCGCCGGGATCCGTGCGACCCGCACGACGCTCCACACGAACAGGACGACCGTGAGCGCATTGCGCACGGTCAGCACCGCGACGGGCCCCGCGTGCGCGGCGAGCAGGCCGCTGTACGTCATCGGGTAGACGACCTGCGTGAGCGCGGAGATCACCAGGACCAGTGCTGCCGGGCCCCACCAGCGACGCCGTTCGAGCACGATGCCGACCAGGACGGGCACGACGATCCACGTGAAGTACTGCGGCGAGCCGACCTTGTTGAAGACGATGAAGCCGGTGACCAGCGCCAGCGCGAGCGGCGGGAACAGCCGGACGAAGGATGCCCCGCGCCATGCCTTCACGGCTCCGAGGACGGCGACCGCCGTCATCGCGAGGATGAGCAGCGGGGTCATCAGCGCGATGAGGACGTCGACGTTCGGACCCGTCACCTGGAAGGTCAGCATGTCCTGGTCGTAGAAGATGAACGACCCGTCGATGCGCGCGACCGCGCGCCACATGTAGAAGGCGCTCACCGGCGCCTCGATCTGCAGGTCGCGCCCGGTCTGGTCGCCGATGAAGCCGAAGGCGTAGGCCGCGCCGCCTGCCGCCACGATCGCGACGAGGGTGAGGGCCGAGATGACGGCCGCGCCGCCGATGACCGCCAGACGCCGGCGGAGGGCGATGACCGCTGCCGCGAGGATCGCCGCCGGCCACACCTTGATCCACGTCGCGACCGTCAGCAGGATCGACCCCAGCCACGGGCGGCCGACCAGCCACAGGCATCCCGCGATCGCGAGCGGAATGGTGATGGCGTCGATGCGGTACATGCCGACAGGTCCCAGGCACGCGATCGCGACCAGCCAGAACCACGCGGCGGCGCGCCGCCCGCGTGAGGTCGCGCGGCCGATGAGCATCCAGAACGCCAGCGCGTTGCAGACGGTGACGAGGATCGCCCACCCGACGATGTACCCGTGGAGCCAGCCGAAGCCGTGCGCGAGCACCATGGGCACCAGCGCGAGCTGCGGATAGACCCAGGCCTCGGTGATGCCGACGATGCCGCCGCCGTTCAGCGCTTCGCGCGACCAGGGTTCGTAGACGAGGTAGACGTCGCCCATCGGCTGGTTCGGCATCACCCAGCCGAGCGTGGCGACGCCCAGGTGCACCACGACGAACGCCACCCAGAGCCATCCCCGTCTCGCCACCCCGACATCCTATGCGGCGCCGCCCATGGGTCCGCCGAGAGCGTGGCACGGCCGCCCGGCGCCTCTGCGCGTGCGCGCGTCGCCCGCCGAGATCGCACGCATCTCGCCGAGGTCGCACGCATCTCGCCGAGGTCGCACGCTTTTCACCGAGATCGCGTCGTTCTTCACGAGGTCGCGTCCGTTGGTCCGATGCGACCTCGCGAGTTCCCGTGCGACCTCGCGAGATTCCGTGCGACCTCGCGAGAATCCATGCGACCTCGGCGATCGGGGCCGCGGGCCGCGGGCAGGCCGCACGGCGGCGACGACTCAGGTGCGGGATGCCGCGGCCACCGCCTCGGGCAGCGCGAGCGCCACATCGAGCGCGGTGATCGGGCCCGGCGCGCCTCCGCCGGCGCGGCGCGCCGCGATCGCCCCGGCCCGCCCATGCAACCACGCCGCGGTCGCCGCCAACGGCCCGAGCGCCTCGACGTCGAGCGTGCCGCGCTCGGCCTCTGCCCGCGCCTGTGCGGCCGCGACCACGGCGCCGAGCACGCCGCCCAGCACATCCCCGGTGCCGGCGGTGGCCAGCCAGGGAGTACCGGCATCGACCCGCGCCGTCCATCCGGACGGCGCCGTCACGATCGTCTCCGCACCCTTGAGCAGCACCGCCCCGCCGAGCGCGGCCGCCGTCTCGTGCGCCGCGGCCACGCGTCCGGCGCCCGCGGGCTCCAGCCCGAGCGCCGCGCGCAGCACGTCGTGCTCGCGCGCGTGCGGCGTGACCACGACCGGTGCCGCCGCGCCCACCGCCAGATCCAGCGCGCCCGCGTCGACCACGGCCGGCAGCGCGCCGGCCAGCACAAGACGCAGATCATCGGTCAGCGCGGCCGGCCGCGCAGCGGCATCCATCCCCGATCCCATCAGCCATGCCTGAACCCGGCCCTCCGCGGTCACCGTCTCGGGCCGCCGCGCCATCACCAGGTCACGAGCGGCACCGAGATACCGCACCATGCCGATGCCGGTGCGCCACGCGGCCTCGACGCCGAGCACGGCCGCGCCCGGGTATGAGTCCGAGCCGGTTTGGACCCCGACCACCCCGCGGGAATACTTGTCGTCACCGGCCGTCGGCGCGTGCAGATACGCCGCCGCGTCGGCCGACGTCCAGGTCACCGGCTCTGCCATGGCCACACCCTACCCGGAGCATCCCGATGAGCGTCCTCTTCCGCCCGCTGACCGTCCGCGGCACGACCGTGCGCAACCGCCTGTGGGTGTCGCCCATGTGCCAGTACAGTGCACGGGACGGGATGCCGCAGGAGTGGCACCACGTGCATCTCGCCCAGTTCGCGTCCGGCGGCGCGGGCCTCGTCATGGCCGAGGCGACCGCGGTGAGCCCCGAGGGGCGCATCTCGCCCGACGACACCGGCATCTGGACCGACGCGCAACAGGACGCCTGGGCGCCGATCGCCGCCGCGATCCGCGCACGGGGCGCGGTCGCGGGCATCCAGCTCGCCCACGCCGGGCGCAAGGCCTCGACCTGGCCGCCGTTCGCCCCGCAGCGCGGGTCGGTGCCCGCCGACGCGGGCGGCTGGCAGACCGTCGCGCCCTCCGCGCTCGCATTCGGCGACTTCGCGACGCCCGCCGCGCTCGACGCCGAGGGCATCGACCGTGTGGTCTCCGCCTTCGCCGCGGCCGCCCGTCGCGCGCACGCGGCGGGATTCGAGGTGCTCGAGATCCACGGAGCGCACGGATACCTGCTGCACCAGTTCCTCTCGCCGCTGTCGAACACGCGGGGCGACGAATACGGCGGGTCCCTCGAGAACCGCGCCCGCCTGCTGCTGCGCGTGATCGACGCGGTGCGCGACGCCGTGCCGGACGCCCCGTTGTTCGTCCGTCTGTCGGCCACAGACTGGGCGGACGGCGGGTGGGACCTCGACCAGACCACGACCGTCGCCCGCTGGGCGGGCGCCCACGGCGCCGACCTCGTCGACATCTCCAGCGGCGGCCTGGTCGCCCACCAGAAGATCACGCTCGGGCCGGGCTATCAGGTGCCGTTCGCCGCGCACGTGCGCCGCGAGACCGGGCTGCCGGTCAGCGCCGTCGGGCTCATCGACGACGCCGCCCATGCCGAGCGGATCGTGGCCGACGGCGACGCCGATGCCGTCATGGCCGCGCGCGAGTGGCTCCGCGACCCGCACTTCGCCCTGCGCGCCGCGTTCGAGCTGGGCGACGACATCGACTATTGGCCGCCGCAGTACGAACGGGCGCGGCCGCGGCGCTGACGACCTCGCGAGAACACGCGCGACCTCGCGAGAACACGCGCGACCTCACGAGAACACGCGCGACCTCGCGAGAATCCGCGCGACCTCGCGAGGTCAGCGACCGCGACGGCCGCGCCGCGTGGCGTCCTGCACCTCGCCGATGAGCTCTTCGAGCACATCCTCGAGGAACAGCACCCCGGTCACGCGGCCGTCCGTGTCCCGCACCTGCGCGAGGTGACGGCCGGCACGGCGCATGAGCGCGAGTGCATCCTCGAGGTCGGTCGTCTGCAGCACAGGCACCATGTGGTGGATGCGCTTGGCCGGAATCGACTGCTCCACGTCCACCGGATCGATCGGGTCCTCCGCCGCCCGGAGCACGTCCTTCAGGTGCACGTATCCGATGGGCTCGCCGTCGTCGCCGGTGATCACATAGCGCGAGAAGCCGTATTGCGACACGGCATGCTCGATCTCGGCCGGCGTGGTCGTGCGCGGCAGCGTCACGAGGTCCGCGAGCGGCACGGCGATGTCGGCGGCCTTCTTGTCGGTGAACTCGACCACCGCGGCGACGGTGCCCGAGGCATCCTGCAGCACTCCCTCACGACGTGACTGGTCGACGATCGTCGCCACCTCGTCGAGCGTGAAGGTGGAGGATGCCTCGGCCTTCGGCTCGACGCCGAACATCTTCACCACGACATTGGAGAGCCAGTTCAGCGCGACGATGATCGGGTGGAACACCTTCGACAGCCACACCAGCGGCGTCGCGAGCATCAGCACGGCGCGGTCGGGCACCGAGAACGCGAGGTTCTTGGGCACCATCTCGCCGAAGACGACATGCAGGTACGAGACGAGCAGCAGCGTGATGATGAAGCCGAGGATGTCGACCATGGCCTCGGTCGCGCCGGTCAGGCCCAGCGGCACCGAGAGCAGATGGTGGATCGCCGGCTCGGAGACGTTCAGGATCAGCAGCGAGCAGATCGTGATGCCCAGCTGCGTGGTCGCGAGCATGAGCGTCGCGTGCTCCATCGCGAACAGCGCCGTCTTGGCCGCGCGCGACCCCTTCTCGGCGAGCGGCTCGATCTGCGAGCGTCGCGCCGAGACCACGGCGAACTCCGCACCGACGAAGAAGGCGTTGCCGGCCAGCAGGATGACCAGCCAGATGATTCCGGCCCAGTCGCTCATGCCTGCTCACCGCCTTCGCCCTCGAGCGGGCTGGGCACCGGCGTGAACGTCACCCGGTCGATGCGCCGCCCGTCCATGCGCGCGACGGTCAGCGTGCCGCCGTCGATCGCGACGGTGTCGCCGACCTTCGGGATGCGCTCCAGCACGCTCATGATGTACCCGCCCACGGTGTCGTAGACGTCGTTCTCGGGCACGCGCACGGCGGCGCGATCGCGCAGTTCATCGGGGCGCCAGTCGGCCGGGAAGGTCACCGTCTCTCCCCCGCGCACGAGCTCCGCGCGGCGCCGGTCATGTTCGTCGAGCACCTCGCCGACGATCTCTTCGACGAGGTCCTCGAGCGTCACGATCCCGGCGGTCCCGCCGTACTCGTCGACGACGATCGCGACCTGATAGCCGCGCGATCGCAGCTCCGACAGCAGCGAGTCCAGGTGCACCGACTCGGGTACGCGCAGGGCGTCCTGCGCCAATGCCGCCGCGGGCACGTCGGCGCGCCGGTCGCGCGGCACGCTGACGGCCGCCTTGAGGTGCACGATGCCGACGATGTCGTCCATCGAATCGTCATAGACCGGGAAGCGGCTGTACCCGGTGCGGCGGGCGAGCTGGATGACGTCCTCGGCGCTGTCGTCGGCGGCGAGCGCCTCGACACTGGGGCGCGCGGTCATGACGTCGGCCGCGGTGAGCTCCGAGAACCGCAGGCTGCGATCCAGGAGCGACGCCGTGTCCTTCTCGAGCACGCCGGCGCTGGCCGATCGGCGCACGAGGCTCGACAGCTCCGACGCGGTACGGGCGCCGGAGAGCTCTTCCTTCGGCTCGATGCCCATCGCGCGCAGCACGGCGTTCGCCGAACCGTTCAGCAGCGCCACGGCCGGCTTGAACACCGTCGTGAACGCGACCTGGAACGGTAGCACGAGCTTGGCCGTCTGCCGCGGCAGCGCGAGGGCGAAGTTCTTCGGGACCAGCTCGCCGAGGATCATCGACAGGATCGTCGCGATCGCGACGCCGATGACCGCCGAGATCGGCCGCACCGCGGCATCCGGGATCCCCCACCCGTCCATGAGCGGGCGCAGCAGGTTCGAGATGGCCGGCTCCATCGTGTAACCGGTCAGGAGCGTGGTCAGCGTGATGCCCAGCTGCGCACTCGACAGATGCGTCGCCGTCTTGCGCAGTGCGGCGATCGTGAGCGCCAGGCGGGTCTCGCCCCGCGCCTGACGGGCTTCGAGGTCGGCGCGGTCGAGGTTGACGAGCGCGAACTCGCTCGCCACGAACAGCCCGGTGCCGATCGTGAGCAGGAGCCCCACGCCCAGCAGGATGTAGTCCATCACTCGTCACCCCGATTCACGGGGCCTGGTTCGTGGGGCGGGCGTCTGCAACTCGGCGGGTCGTCCATCGTGCGGAACATTCTATGTCAGGCAGACGAGTGGATGCCGCACGCCGAGGCCACGCGGTGGACAGGCGTGGCGGTGGGCCGCGCTACCAGCTGACCGGCAGGGCCTTGCCCTCTTCGTAGCCGGCCGCCGACTGCAGGCCGACGCGCGCGTTCTCGTGGAACTCGGCCACACTGCGCGCGCCCGCGTACGTGAACGACGAGCGCACGCCCGACGTGATCATGTCGAGCAGGTCCTCGAGACCCGGCCGCAGCGGGTCGAGGTAGATCTTCGACGACGAGATGCCCTCCGCGAACAGCTCCTTGCGGGCGAGCTCGTAGGCGTCCAGCCGCCCGAACCGCTCGCGCACGGCCTTCGTCGAGGCCATGCCCCACGATTCCTTGTACGCGCGGCCGTCGGCGTCGGCCAGCAGTTCGCCGGGCGCTTCGACGGTTCCTGCGAACCACGACCCGATCATGACGGATGCCGCGCCCGCCGCCAGTGCGAGGGCGACGTCGCGCGGGTAGCGCACTCCCCCGTCGGCCCACACGTGCGCCCCCATGAGGCGCGCGGCCTGCGCGGTCTCGAGCACCGCGGAGAACTGCGGCCGCCCGACGGCGGTCATCATGCGGGTCGTGCACATGGCACCCGGGCCGACGCCCACCTTGAGGATCGACGCACCCGCCGAGACGAGGTGGTGCACCCCCTCGGCGGTCACGATGTTGCCGGCCACCAGCGGCAGGCCGAGGTTCAGCTCCGACACCTTCTGCAGCGCGCGCAGCATGCCCTCCTGGTGTCCGTGCGCGGTGTCGAGCACGAGCACGTCGACACCCGCGGCGACAAGTGCCTTGGCCTTGGCCTGCACGTCGCCGTTGATGCCGATCGCCGCTGCCACGATGAGCCGCCCGTCGGCGTCGACCGCCGGGCGATACAGCGTCGCGCGCAGCGCGCTGCGCCGCGAGAGCGTGCCGACGAGGGCCCCGTGCCGCAGCACGCAGACGGTCTCGGCCTCCGCATCGACGATGAGGTCGAACGCATGCCGCGCATCGGTGACGTCCTCGGCGTCGATCGCCGTGGGGCGCGCGTGCACGAGGTCGCCCAGCTGCGCGTCGGGCAGCGCCGTGCCCAGACGGCTCGCCGGCACGACGCCGCGCACGGCGTCGAGGGTCATCCCCTCGGCCGGATGGTCGGCCACCACGATCCCGTACCCCTCGAGCGGGGGCAGGATGCGGGCGGCATCGGCGACCGTCGCGTGCGACGGCAGCACGACCGGGGTGTCCCACGGCACCGGCTGGGCCTTCACCCAGCGGATCGCGGCATCCAATTCCTGCAGCGGCATGTCCTGCGGCAGCACCCCGAGACCGCCCCGACGTGCCAGCGTCGCGGCCAGCCGCGCGCCCGTCACGGAGTTCATGTTGGCCGAGACCAGCGGGATCGTCGCGCCCGTCCCGTCCCCCGGCGCGAGGTCCACGTCGAGCCGGCTGGTGACGTCCGAGCGGCGCGGGACGAGGAAGACGTCGGAGTACGTCAGATCGACCGCGGGCTGTTCCCCATAGAACTCCATGCTGTCAAGGCTAGCGATTCCTTCCCCCAGGGAAAGTGATGCGCAATCGTGCCTGCGCACACGCCGCGGCGCGAAGCGGGCGCACAGGCGCAGGGACTAGGCTTGGTGGTCGTGCGCAGCGGCTCAGCAGAGTCGGCACAGACCCAGATCTCAGCGAGGAAAGCAGGCGAGCGAACGTGTCGAGCCAGGTGGCAGGCGTCGGGACTTCGAGCGAGGGAGAGTTCGGGGCCAATGAGTGGCTCGTGGACGAACTCTACGAGCAGTTCAAGAAGGACAAGAACTCCGTCGACAAGTCGTGGTGGCCCATCCTCGAGGCCTATCACCCCGTCGACACGAGCGGTGTCGGAGGGCCGAACGACACGGCCACGACCACCCCGCCGGTGACCACGCCGTCGGCCGACGCGCACCCGGTGACCGCGCCGGTGCCCGTCATCGGCAGTCAGCCGGTCGCGCGGACCACCGCAAAGCCGGCGGCGCCCCAGCCGATCCCGGCACAGGCGCCGAAGGTGAAGCCCGCCGCGAACGGCGAGGCCGAGGCATCCACCGCCGACGACGACGTCGTCACCCCGCTGCGCGGCATGACCAAGACCCTCGCGGCGAACATGGACCAGTCGCTGACGGTCCCCACCGCGACGAGCGTCCGCACGATCCCGGCGAAGCTGATGATCGACAACCGCATCGTCATCAACAACCACATGGCCCGCTCCCGCGGCGGCAAGGTGAGCTTCACCCACCTGATCGGCTGGGCGATGATCCAGGCGCTCAAGGAGTTCCCGAGCCAGAACGTGTTCTACGGCGAGGTCAACGGCAAGCCGTCGGTCATCGCCCCCGCGCACATCAACCTCGGCATCGCGATCGACCTGCCCAAGCCCGACGGGACCCGTGCCCTGCTCGTGCCGAGCATCAAGCGCGCCGACACCCTCACCTTCAGCGAGTACCTCGCCGCCTACGAAGACCTCGTGAAGCGCGCGCGGGCCAACAAGCTGACCGCGACCGACTTCGCCGGCACCACGATCTCGCTGACCAACCCGGGCGGCATCGGCACCGTGCACTCGGTCCCCCGCCTGATGAAGGGCCAGGGCTGCATCATCGGCGCCGGCGCCCTCGAGTACCCGGCCGAGTTCCAGGGCTCGAGCGCCCGCACGCTCAACGAGCTGGGCATCGGCAAGACCATCACGCTGACCAGCACCTACGACCACCGCGTCATCCAGGGCGCCGGCTCGGGCGAGTACCTGAAGAAGGTGCACGAGCTTCTCATCGGCGAGCGCGGCTTCTACGACGCCATCTTCGCCGCGCTGCGCATCCCCTACGCACCCATCCGCTGGGCGCAGGACATCAAGGTCGATATCGCCGAGCGCGTCGACAAGACGGCGCGTGTGCAGGAGCTCATCAACTCCTACCGCGTGCGCGGCCACCTCATGGCCGACGTCGACCCGCTCGAGTACGTGCAGCGCACGCACCCCGACCTCGAGATCGAGACCCACGGCCTGACCTTCTGGGACCTCGACCGCGAATTCGTCACGAACGGGTTCGGCGGCAAGCGCCAGATGAAGCTGCGCGACATCCTCGGCGTCCTCCGCGACTCGTACTGCCGCACGATCGGCATCGAGTACATGCACATCCAGGACCCGGCCCAGCGCCGCTGGTTCCAGGAGAACATGGAGGTCCCCTACCAGAAGCCGAGCCACGACGAGCAGCTGCGCGTCCTCAGCAAGCTCAATCAGGCCGAGGCGTTCGAGACCTTCCTGCAGACGAAGTACGTGGGCCAGAAGCGCTTCTCCCTCGAGGGCAGCGAGTCGCTCATCCCGTTCCTCGACCAGACGCTGCAGGGCGCGGCCTCGGCCGGCCTCGACGGCGCCGCGATCGGCATGGCCCACCGCGGGCGCCTGAACGTCCTCACCAACATCGCCGGCAAGACGTACAGCCACATCTTCCGCGAGTTCGAGGGCTCGGTCGCCGTCGGCAACAAGAGCGGCTCGGGCGACGTGAAGTACCACCTCGGCACCGACGGCACGTTCGTCGCCGACGACGGCGCGCAGCTGCCGATCCACCTTGCCGCGAACCCGTCGCACCTCGAGACCGTCGACGGCGTGCTCGAGGGCATCGTGCGCGCCAAGCAGGACCGCAAGCCGATGGGCTCGTTCACCTACCTGCCGATCCTCGTGCACGGCGACGCGGCGTTCGCCGGTCAGGGCGTGGTCGTCGAGACGCTGCAGATGTCGCAGCTGCGCGGCTACCGCACCGGCGGCACGATCCACGTGGTCGTCAACAACCAGGTCGGCTTCACGACGCTGCCCAACGACGGCCACACCTCCGTCTACGCGACCGACGTCGCCAAGACGATCCAGGCGCCGATCCTGCACGTGAACGGCGACGACCCCGAGGCCGTCGTGCACGTGGCCGACGTCGCGTTCCGCTACCGCCAGGAGTTCCACCGCGACATCGTGATCGACATCGTGTCGTACCGTCGCCGCGGCCACAACGAGGGCGACGACCCGTCGATGACGCAGCCGCTGATGACGAACCTCATCGAGGCCAAGCGCTCGGTCCGCCGGCTGTACACCGAGTCGCTCGTCGGCCGCGGCGACATCACCGAAGACGAGTACGAGACCGCGAAGAAGGACTTCCAGGACCGCCTCGAGATCGCGTTCGCCGAGACGCACGCGGCCGAGACCGGCACCTCCCCCGTGGTGACGCCCGACGCCGCGGCGGCCGAGACCTTCGCGGGCGAGCCCGAGACCACCGGTGTGGACCGGGCCGTCATCGAGTCGATCGGCGACGCGTTCGTCAACAAGCCCGACGGCTTCACGGTGCACGCCAAGCTCGACAAGCTGCTGAACAAGCGCCTCGAGATGAGCCGCCACGGCGACATCGACTGGGGCTTCGGTGAGCTGCTCGCGTTCGGCTCGCTGCTGCTGGAGGGCACCCCGGTGCGCCTGGCAGGTCAAGACACCCAGCGCGGCACGTTCGTGCAGCGCCACTCGGTGCTGCACGACCGCGAGAACGGCCAGGAGTGGATCCCGCTGACGAACCTGTCGGCGAACCAGGGGCGCTTCTGGGTGTACAACTCGCTGCTGAGCGAATACGCCGCGATGGCGTTCGAGTACGGCTGGTCCGTCGAGCGCCCCGAGGCCCTCACCCTCTGGGAGGCCCAGTTCGGCGACTTCGCCAACGGCGCCCAGTCGGTCGTCGACGAGTTCATCTCCTCGGCCGAGCAGAAGTGGGGCCAGCAGTCCAGCGTCGTGCTCCTCCTGCCGCACGGCTACGAGGGCCAGGGTCCCGACCACTCGTCGGCGCGCATCGAGCGCTACCTGCAGCTGTGCGCGCAGAACAACATGACCGTCGCGCGGCCGTCGACCCCGGCATCCTATTTCCACCTGCTGCGTCGCCAGGCGTACGCGCGTCCGCGCCGTCCGCTGGTCGTCTTCACCCCGAAGGCGATGCTGCGTCTGCGCGGGGCGACCAGCCAGGTCGAGGACTTCCTCACCGGCAAGTTCGAGCCCGTGCTCGACGATGACCGCGGCATCGAGGCGGCGGGAGTGAAGCGCGTGCTGCTGCACTCCGGCAAGATCCACTGGGATCTGAGGGCCGAGCTGACGAAGAACCCGAACCCCGAGATCGCTCTCGTGCGCCTCGAGCAGTTCTACCCCGCCCCCATCGACGAGCTGAAGACGGTGCTGGCGCAGTACCCCGACGCTGAGCTGGTGTGGGTGCAGGACGAGCCCGAGAACCAGGGCGCGTGGCCGTTCATCGCGCTCGAGGTCGTCGAGCACCTCGACGGTCGCCCGGTGCGCCGCATCTCGCGCGCCGCGTCGGCGAGCCCCGCGACCGGGTCACCGAAGGTGCACGCGGCCGAGGCCGCCGCGATCGTCTCGCAGGCCACGACCCTCTAGCACTCCCTTCTCACCGCGAGAGAACATCTGACGGACGAGGATGCGGGTATTACCCGTGCTCTCGTCCGTCAGTTGTTCTCTCGGCCAGAATGAAGAGCCCGCACACAGAAGGAGGCGCCCGTGAGCATCGCGCTGCTGGTCAACCCCGCCGCCCGGGGCGGCGCGTCGCTGGCCGCCGCCGAGCGCGCCGCCGAGCGGCTGCGCGGGCACGGCGTGTCGACGGCGCTCATCTCGGGCGGGTCCGCGGCCGAGTCCGCCCAGTTGCTGCGGGTCGCCCTCGACGCGGGCGCCACCGGCGTGCTCGTGGCCGGCGGCGACGGCACCGTGAACATCGCCCTGCAAGAACTGGCCGGCACCGGCACGCCGTTCGGGATCATCCCGGTGGGCTCCGGCAACGACTTCGCCTTCGCCCTCGGGCTGCAGGAGATGGGGGTGGATGCCGCAGCCGACGCCGTCGCCGGCGGACGCACCCGGCAGGTCGATCTGGCCCGCCTCACCCGCGCCGACGGCTCGACGATGCTCTTCGGCACCGTGCTGGCCAGCGGCTTCGACGCGCGTGTCAACGACCGCGCGAACCGGATGCGCTGGCCGCGCGGCGGATCACGCTACACGATCGCGCTGCTCATCGAGTTCCTCGAGCTGCATTCGCTGCCGTTCACGCTCGAGCTCGAACTCGAAGACGGCACCACGACGCGCCTGGAGAAGGACCTCGTGCTCGCCGCGATCGGCAACGGACCGAGCTACGGCGGCGGGCTGCGCATGTGCCCCGACGCGGATCTGGCCGACGGGCTGCTGGACGTGACGACGGTGGATGCCACGGGTCGGCTGCGTCTGCTCCGCGTGCTGCCGACCATCTACAGGGCGACGCACACGGCGCTGCCGATCGTGAAGACGTATCGCGCGCGCAGCGTGTGGATCGACGCGCCCGAGGCCACCGGCTATGCCGACGGCGACGCCGTGGGCGTGCTGCCCGTGCGGGTGGACGCCGTGCCGGCGGCGCTGCGCGTGTTCACGCCCTGAGCGGGCTCACGCGACGGTGTGCTCCGCGCGCAGCCGCGCCAGCACCATCTCGCGCAGCTGCTCGGGAGCGGCCTCCTTGCACGAACGGGCCAGCACCTCGGTCAGCGTCCGAGAGACGAGCGCCTCGTCGCGGCATCCCGGGCACCCTTCCAGGTGCTCGCGGATGTCGGCCTCCGCCGTCTTGCACATCTCGTGGCGCAGGTATTCCTCGAGGTCTTTGCGGGCTTTCTCGCAGCCGCAGTCACTCATTTCTCACTCCCTGGTGCGGTGATGCCGCGCTCGGCGGCGTAGTCGGACAGCAGGTCGCGCAGCAAGCGCCTGCCACGGTGAAGGCGGCTCATGACCGTGCCGATCGGGGTCTTCATGATGTCCGCGATCTCCTGATAGGCGAATCCCTCGACGTCGGCGAGATAGACCGCCATGCGGAAGTCCTCGGGGATCGACTGCAGCGCCTCTTTGACGATGGATGCCGGCATCCGATCTATCGCCTCGGCCTCGGCCGAGCGGGCCGTGGTGGACGTGGTCGACTCGGCTCCGCCGAGCTGCCAGTCCTGCAGGTCGTCGATGGGGCTCTGGTACGGCTCGCGCTGCTTCTTGCGGTACGTGTTGATGTACGTGTTCGTGAGGATGCGGTAGAGCCACGCCTTCAGGTTCGTGCCCTGCGTGAACGTCTTCCACGAGCCGAAGGCCTTGACGAAGGTCTCCTGCACGAGATCGGCGGCATCGGCGGGATTGCGCGTCATGCGCATCGCCGCCGCGTACAGCTGGTCCATGTACGGGAGGGCCTGTTCTTCGAACTGCGTGCGCGCGTCGACTGCGGTCTGCGACTCATCCATCGCCCGCAAGTCTACGTGCGGCACCTGCCGCGCGGACTGACGTTCCAGAGTGGCGATCATCCGGCTCCATTCATAGGTTCGTTAGGGTAGAACGCGATGAGCGATCACCGGTATTCCCCTTCGGCCGGACCACGCACGTCCGGCACGACGTCTCCGCACGTCTTCTGGCATGCCCCCGCGGCCGCCGGGCCCCTCGAGGCAGTGGTCACCGTGCCCGGCTCGAAGTCGCTGACCAACCGCGAGCTCGTGCTCGCGGCACTGGCCGACGGGCCGAGCACCCTGCGCGAGCCGCTGCACTCCGACGACTCCGACCGCATGATCGAGGCGCTCCGGGTTCTCGGCGTGGGCATCGAACCCGTGCCCGGCGACGGCGCGTTCGGCGACGACCTGCACATCACGCCGCTGGGCGCCAGGGGTGCGTCGGGCGAGATCGACTGCGGGCAGGCCGGCACCGTCATGCGCTTCCTCGCGCCGGTCGCGGGCCTCGTCGAGGGCGAGATCACCCTCACCGCCCACGAGAGCGCTCTGCACCGCCCGATGGGCGCGATGATCAAGGCGCTGCGCGACCTGGGCGTCGACGTCGACGACGAGGGCCGCTGGGCACTGCCGTTCACCGTCCGCGGCCACGGGCACATCCGCGGCGGCGAAGTGACCATCGACGCGAGTGCGACCAGCCAGTTCGTGACGGGCCTGCTGCTGGCGGCCCCCCGGTTCGACATCGGCCTGCGCCTCATCCACGACGGCGAGCGGCTGCCCAGCATGCCCCACATCGACATGACGATCGAGGCTCTGGCCCACCGCGGCGTGAACGTCGAGCGCCCCAGCGGCACCGAGTGGGTCGTGCCCGCCGGCCCCATCCGCGGCAAGGACGTGCACGTCGAACCCGACCTCTCCAACGCCGCGCCGTTCCTGGCCGCGGCGATGGTCGCAGGCGGCCGGGTGTCGGTCACCGGGTGGCCCGTGCACTCGACGCAGCCGGGGGCGCTGCTGCCCGACATCCTCACCGTCATGGGCGCGCGCACCCAGCGTCGCGGCGGAGCACTGCACGTCACCGGCGGCGACGGGATCTCGGGCGTCGACCTCGACCTTTCGGCGGCCGGTGAGCTGACGCCCACCATCGTGGGGCTGGCCGCCCTCGCCGAGACGCCGTCGACGATCCACGGCATCGGGCACATCCGCGGCCACGAGACGAACCGCATCGAGGCTCTGATCGAGAATCTGCGGGCACTCGGCGGCGAAGCCGAAGAGCTCGAGGACGGCATCCGCATCATCCCGCGCCGCCTGCACGGCGGCGTGTGGCGCGCCTTCCACGACCACCGCATCGCGACCACCGGCGCCCTCATCGGTCTGGTCGTCGACGGCGTGCAGGTCGACGACATCGGCACGACCGCGAAGACCATGCCCCAGTTCCCGCAGCTGTGGGCTCGCATGCTGGGCGACGAGTCGGGGGATGCCGCGGCCTAGCCGTGCGGGCACGATGAGCTGGCTCGACGACACCGACGACGACGAACCGGAGTTCGACGAATCCTCGGTGCGCGTGCGCCCGAATCCCAAGGGCAACCGGCCGCGCACGAAGCGGCGGCCCGCCCACGAGGATGCGGTCCTGGCCCGCGTGCTGGGCGTCGACCGCGGGCGCTACACCGTGCTCGCCGACGAAGACCGTCCCGACGAGCGCGAGGTCACCGCGACCCGCGCCCGCGAGCTGCGCCGGCAGCCCATCGTCACCGGCGACATCGCCCGCATCGTCGGCGACACGTCCGGCGCCGAGGGGACCCTCGCCCGCATCGTGGGCATCACCGACCGCACGACCCTGCTGCGCCGCAGCGCCGACGACACCGACCAGGTCGAGCGGGTCATCGTCGCCAACGCCGATCAGATGCTCATCGTGGTGGCCGCGGCCGACCCCGAGCCGCGCGAGAGGCTCGTGGACCGCTACCTCGTGGCGGCGCTGGATGCCGGCATCCAGCCCCTCCTCGTCGTGACGAAGACCGACCTGGCCGACCCGACGGCGTTCCTGCAGCACTTCGACGGGATCGACCTGCGCGTGTTCACGAGCGCGCGCGGCGACATGCCGGTCGATGAGATCGGGGATGCCCTCGTCGGCCACGCGACCGTGTTCGTCGGGCATTCCGGCGTCGGCAAGTCGACGCTCGTGAACGCCCTCGTGCCCGACGCCCAGCGTGCAACGGGCCACGTGAACCAGGTGACCGGCCGCGGCCGGCACACCTCCAGCTCGACGGTCTCGCTGCGCTATCGCGGCCGCGCCGGCGCGGGGTGGGTCATCGACACCCCGGGGGTGCGCTCGTTCGGCCTGGGGCACGTCGACCCCGCGCACATCCTCGATGCGTTCACCGACCTCGCCGAGGTCGCGAAGGACTGCCCGCGCGGCTGCACGCACCTGCCCGACGCGCCCGACTGCGCGATCAACGAGGCCGTCGCCGACGGGCGGCTGGGCACCGGCGCCGCGGGCCGGCTGGACTCCCTCCAGCGGCTGCTCGCGACGTTCGCCGACACGACGTCCGGGCACTGACGCGGCCCAGGGCAGAGGCACGTGGCCGCGGCATCTCGCCCCGTGGCTCTCTGGCAGATGGGCTCCACAACGTCGCGCCCTTGCCCGCGCCCTTCCCGCGCGTCATGCCCGCCCCTTCCCCACCCGCCATCTCCCCTCGCCTCGGGCGAGGGGAAAGGCCGACGCGCGGACCGAAGCGCCGGAAAACCTCCTCGCTTCGGCAGATCTCCTCGCCTGAGGCGAGGGCGCCGCGGTGCGCGCCATGCGGACGCCGGGCGCGGCGGCGCGGCACCTGCGGACGCCGGGCCGCGGCATCCCGCACCGTAGGCTGGGAGCATGACCGTTCTCACCACCGGATCCGCCGCCCCCGATTTCACGCTCCTCGACCAGGACGAGAACAGCGTCAGCCTGCACGATCTGCGCGGGCAGAAGGTCGTGCTGTACTTCTACCCCGCCGCGATGACGCCCGGCTGCACGACCGAGGCCTGCGACTTCCGCGACAGCATCGCATCACTCGCCGGCGCCGGGTACACCGTGCTGGGCGTGTCACGCGACACCCCCGCGAAGCTGCGTGAGTTCCGCGAGCGCGACGGGCTGACATTCGCGCTGCTGAGCGACCCCGACCACGCCGTGCACGACGCCTACGGCGCCTGGGGCGAGAAGATGAACTACGGCAAGAAGATCGAGGGCGTGCTGCGCTCGACGTTCGTGATCGACGAGCAGGGCGTGATCACGCACGCCCAGTACAACGTCAAGGCCACCGGGCACGTCGCCCGCCTGCGCAAGACGCTCGGTATCGACTAGCGCTTCGGGGCCTCGTCGTCGCGGCGCTCGGCGTTCGCGCGACGGACGTCGAGGATCAGCGGCACGAGGCCCACCACACCCACCGCGGCGATGGCCAGGCCGATCAGCGGGTGTGCGTATCCTCCGGTCGCCGCGCCCAGCGCGACGGCCAGGATGAGCAGCTGCGTCACGATGCCGCCCGAGCGGCTCCACGAGGCGCCGCGCGCCACCCCGACGGCGAACGCACCCACCGCGACCGCGCCGATGAGGGTCAGCACGATCAGCGCGATGCCGCTGGCGATCGAGACCGTGTCGCCCTCGCCGAGGGCGACCACCTGCCAGACGGCGAGGGCCAGGATGCCGAGAGCCTGCAGCCCGAGGACGGCCGCCGCCACGCGCGCCGCAGGGTTTGTCCGCATCGTTCATCGCCCTTTCGAGACAGCATGTCGCGTTTGTCGGCACCCTCCAAGCCATACGGAGGACTGACAGCACACGGCACGGCTTTCACCAGAGAAAACCCTTGATTAGACCGCAACGCTGTGAAACCATGGAACATGTTGTGTGCTCCCACAGCGCGGTGGGGCGAGCATTCCGCTCGCGCAACGTCCAGGTTACCGGAACCCGAATCCCGACCTGGAACCGAACCCGACACGACACCACGTGACGTTTCACTCAAGGAGCACCCCCATGGATTGGCGCGACAAAGCCGCTTGCCTCACAGTCGACCCCGAGCTTTTCTTCCCGGTCGGCAACACCGGTCCTGCCGTCGAGCAGATCGAGAAGGCGAAGGCCGTGTGCGCACGGTGCACTGTCACCGAGATCTGCCTGCAGTACGCGCTGGAGACCGGCCAGGACTCGGGCGTGTGGGGCGGTCTGTCCGAAGACGAGCGTCGCGCTCTCAAGCGGCGCGCCGCCCGCGCCCGCCGCGCGTCCTGATCGCACTGCACGAAGCGCCGGCACCCGAGGGTGCCGGCGCTTCGTCATGCGTCAGACGACGTCGCGTTCGAGATAGCGCAGCGGGATGTCGATCGTGACCTCGGTGCCCTCGCCGTTCAGCGTGTGCCAGTCGATCGAGCCGCTCAGCTCACCCTGGATGAGCGTGCGCACGATCTGCGTGCCCAGACCCTGACCGACCTGCCCCTCCGGCAGCCCGACGCCCGTGTCGCGCACCCGCACCTCGAGCTTCTCCTCGGTGCGCTCGGCGCTGATCTCGACGTCGCCCTCCTTGCCGGCGAGGCCGTGCTCGACGGCGTTCGTGACCAGCTCGGTCAGCGCGAGCGCCAGTGGCGTCGCATATTCACTGGGCAGGGTCCCGAAGCGGCCGGTGGTGTGGGTCTTCGCCTGTGTTCCGGCGCCGGCGGCCACCTCGGCGACGAGCTTGAGCACGCGCTGGAAGACGTCGTCGAAGTCGACGTTCTGGGCGAGCCCCTGCGCCAGGGTGTCGTGCACCACCGCGATCGCCGACACCCGGCGCATGGCCTGGGTGAGCGCGTCGCGCGCCTCGTCGGAGTGCGTACGACGCGCCTGGATGCGCAGCAGCGACGCCACCGTCTGCAGGTTGTTCTTCACCCGGTGGTGGATCTCGCGGATCGTCGCGTCCTTGGTGATGAGCTCCTGCTCCTGATGCCGCATCTCGGTGACGTCGCGGCACAGCACGATGGCGCCGATGCGCGTGCCGTGATCGCGCAGCGGAATCGTGCGCAGCGAGATGGTCACGCCGCGTGCGTCGACGTCGGTGCGCCAGGGCGCACGGCCGGTCAGCACGAGCGGCAGCGACTCGTCGAACTGTCGCTTCTCGGGAAGGATGTCGGTGACCACCTTCACGAGCGACTCGCCCTCGAGCTCGTCGTCGAACCCGAGCCGGTTGAACGCCGAGAGGGCGTTCGGGCTCGCGAACGTCGCCATGCCGTCGACGTCGAGACGGATGAGGCCGTCGGCCGCACGCGGCGCGCCGCGACGGGGGCCGGTCGGTGCCGACAGATCGGGGAAGTCGCCGCAGGCGATCATGCCGAACAGGTCGTCGGCGCACTCGTTGAACGTGATCTGCTGCCGTGACGGGGTGCGTGCCTCGCTCAGGTTTGTGTGCCGCGTGAGCACGCCGATGACCTTGGGCTGCTCACCGGCCCGCGGAGGCTCGCGCACGATCGGCACCGCGCGCACGCGGGTCGGCGTCTCCTCGAACCAGTCGGGCGAGGCCGAATCGACGATCTGGCCGCTCGTGAACGCCGACTTCACCTGCGCACGCCACTGCGGACGCACCCGCTCGCCGACGATGTCGCGGTAGAAGAGCGTGGCCGCTCCCCCCGGCCGGGTGTGCGCGACGGCGGTGAACTGCGCGTCGGCCGTCGGCACCCACATGACGATGTCTGCGGAGGCGAGGTCGGCGAGCAGCTGGCCGTCGCCGGCCAGGCGGTGCAGCCATTCCACGTCGGCCTCGTTGGACAGGCCCTGGGCGTAGACGAGATCTGTGAGCGTCGACACGGATTCAGCCTACGGTGCCGCGACCCCCTCGGCGACGCGCACCCGCGGACGTGTCTTCATCTTGCGCTGCTCCGCACGAGTGAGCTCCCGCGGCGGAGCGATCGCGTCGGCCGCGAACCGGCGCACGGCCAGCGGCAGCGCGCTCTTCGGCGCGATGTCGGCCATCGGCCGGGCGGCGAGCAGCGCGGCATCCACCCCGCGGGTGTCGTGCGGCACGAACCACACGTCGCGGATGCCGGCGAACCGCTCGAGCGTGCGGCGGATCTGTCCGCGTGCGTCGATGCCCAGCGCCCCCGGGCGCACCTTGTTGGCCACGACCGAGATGGGCGCGGCGCCCACGACCGCGCGCAGTTCGCTATGGCCGCGCAGGAATCGCGCGACGCCCACGGGGTCGGCCGAGAGCACGGCGACGATGCGGTCGGCGGCCCGCAGCGCGGCGAGCGTCGCGGCGTTGCGCCGGGGCCCGTCGGTCAGGTCGCTGACGATCTCCTCGTCGCTCTCGAGGGCGGCCGCGGCATCCACCACCGTGTATTCGGCCCAGTCGCGGCACGCCTCCAGCGCGGCGGACACCCGGCGCTCGCTGAGCTCGGGCCACCGCGCCGGCCGGTTGATGCCCGGCAGCACCGACATCGCGCCGTCGCGCACCGGCACCGCCGTGCAGATGCGGTCGAGCTCGGCCGGGTCGAGGGTGCCGCGCTCGGCCTGCCGGCAGGCGACGGCGAACCCCGGGCCCTCGTCGGCCAGTCCGAGCAGCAGCGCGAGCGAGGGGGCGTGGGTGTCGGCGTCGACGAGGGCCACCCTTCGCCCCCCACGGCTGAGCTCCGACGCGATCTCGATCGCGAGGGTCGAGCGTCCGGGCGCGCCGTGCGCACCCCACACCGTGATGACCTGGCCGCGCTGCGCGGGCACGGCGGGCGAAGGCGCCGCCGCGGGAGCCGTCAGGATCTCGGCGATCGCCCAGGCGTCGGCGTCGGCGGGCAGCGCGGGCGCCAGCCCGAACGCCGCCGCGCGCCGGGCGTCGTCGCCGGCGCACAGCGGAACGATGCGCACGCCGAAGCCGTCGCACGCCTGCACGAGTTCGGCCGTCAGTGTGTGCGCGCCGGCCTCGAGCACGAGCGCGTCGACGCCCGCCAGCAGCCCCTGCGCCGCGCCGGCGAGCACGTGCTCGGGCGCGACGGCGGCGCGCACCGACACTCCGGCGCGGATGAGGTCGTCGGCCAGCTGCGCGGCACGGGATGCCGCCACGACGACGGTCGGCATCAGTGCCCTCCTGCCGGAACGACCGAGAGCTCGGCATCGGCGGCGATGGCGGCGAGCGCCGCCGCGACGTCGGCGCGCGGGATCACGAGCTCGACCGCGTCGGCACCGCCGCCGATCATGGAGTCGTCGTGGGTCACCGACACGACCGTGGCACTCGGCACGAGCACGCTCGGGGTCGCGAACCCTCCGTTCTCGGCGGGCGCCGCCGACCACAGGTCGACCGCGCTCCCCGCGGCCACACCGCTGGGCACCGTGACGCTGCTGTGCACGACGACGGTCGTCGTCTCGGACTGCGCCGCCGGCACGGTCGCCGCGGCCGGGACCAGCTCACCCGTGCCGATCGTGCGCGTCGCGACCACGCCGTCGAGCGCGGCGCCGGGTGCCAGGTACGCATCGCCGGAGCGCCCCAGCGACACGTCGACGACGGTCACGTCGGCCGCGGTCACCGCCTGGCCGGGCACGATCGTGTGCGCCGCGGCGTAGACCGGCGCGGTCTGCCGCGACAGGGCGACCACCGCCCACACGCCGGCGATCGAGGCCACGATGAGCACCACCCCGAGGAAGAACCGGAGGTCGGTCCAGAACCCGCGCCGGCGCGGACGCACCGGGGTCGGGGTCGGCGGCGCAGCGACACGGTCTTCGACGGCAGTCATGTCTTCATCGTGCCGCAGACGCGCGAACGACGTCGAAAGTTATCCACAGGCATGATCCGGAGGGTGCACGCGAGCCGTTCGCCACGATAATTGACGCATGCCCGATACGCCCCCTGCCCCGGAGCGCTTCGTGACCCCCGCCGAGGTCGCGGAGGCCCTCGGCCTGTCCGTCGACGAGGTCATCGCCCTCGCGCTCGAGGGACAGCTGCGCGGCGTGCGCGTCGGCACGCCGCCCCGCTGGCGCATCGCCGAAGACAGCGTCACCGCGTACCTCGACGAGCAGACCGAGCAGACGCGCCGGATGGCGCTGTGGCGTCAGTCGAACGCCGCGAGCTTCCCCGAGCTGTGGGGCACGGGCACCGTGCACCGCCCGGACTGACCCGCTGCGCGGGCACGGCCCCTGCGGGCGCCGCCCGCGTGTGCGTAGCGGGCCGGGCCGGGCGCTGCGCCTGCAGTGTGCGTGTGCCTCACAGCCCGACGTCACGCGCCTCGATGCGCACCCACGCCAGCGCCGACAGCGGCACCATGCGCACGCCCTGGATCGCCCCGCTGCGGCGCGGGGCCTCGGCGTCGTGCAGTGCGACGTCGAGGTGGTCGGCCAGCGCGCGGTCGATCGTGCCGACCAGCGTCCGTCCGACGCGCAGGTGGAGCGTCACCGGGGCACGGCGCCGCGCCAGGCTGCGCAGCACGAACCCCAGTGTCATGCGCTCGGCCAGGCGCCGCGGGCCGGGCGCGTCGGCGCGGGCGCTGCGCAGCAGCTCGGCCTCCGGCATCCCGATCCCGGCGACGGCGTCCAGCGCGAGAACGGTCGTGCGCCCGTCGGAGGCCTGCAGCCCCGCCCAGTCGGCGCCGACGGCCGTGAGCGTGCCGGTGAGCACGGCCCCGTCGGCGAGGTCCACGGTCAGCGCCGTGCCGGCGTCGGCGGCCAGCACCTGCAGCCGCTCGCGCATGCTCAGCCGCGAGATGCGCAGCCGCTCGGCCTCCGAGTCGAGAGCGGCGCGCTCGGCCTCCCATTCGGAGTCGAGCTGACCCTCGAGGTCTTCGAAGAACCTGTCCCACCGCACGCTGAGAGAGTATGCGATCGCGGCTGCTGGGCCGGGAAGTTATCCACAAGTGAGAGGGTTCTCATCACCCTGGGAGTTCGCTGTGTGCTCTACTGGTGCGCGGAAGACCTGACATCATCCGCCGGCCGTGGGGGCCGGCGACGACGAGAGGCAGTGGTCGATGGCGATGCATTCGGCGGTCCGGTCCATGGCGCGGTACACACGCGACCTCGACCCGGGAGCCGCCGAACGCACGAGCGCCGACGACCTGCCCGATCCCGAGCCGCTGCTGCGCAACCTCACCCAGGGCGTGCTCGAGGTGCTCGCCGGCGTCCGCGACGTCAACCAGCTCGCGCGATGGATGACCGAAGACGCCTTCCGCTCTCTCGCGACCCGCGCCGCCCTCGGCACCCGCGCCCGCAGCGCGCGCGGGGTGACCGCCACCCGTCCCGTGCACGCCATCTGCTCCGTGCACGTCACGGCCCCCGCCCCCGATGCGGTCGAGGCGGTCGTGGTCGTCGGCGGCCCCGCGCGCACGCGCGCCGTGGCGATCCGGCTCGAAGGCCTCGACCACCGGTGGCGCGCGTCGTCCGTCGCGCTGCTGTGACCTACGGCCTGTAGGAGGCGAGGAAGTTGCCGATGCGCTCCACCGCATCGGCGAGCACCCGCGACTCGGGCAGCGTCACGATGCGGAAGTGGTCGGGCGTCGGCCAGTTGAAGCCGGTGCCCTGCACGACCAGCACGTGCTCGGCGACGAGGAGGTCGTAGATCAGCTTCTCGTCGTCGCGGATCTCGTACACGTTCGGATCGAGCCGCGGAAAGGCGTACAGCGCACCCTGCGGCCGATAGCAGGTGACGCCGGGGATGGCCTCGAGCCCCTCCCAGGCCACATCGCGCTGCTCGTGCAGGCGCCCGGTGGGCCCGATCAGGGCGTCGATCGACTGCACGCCCGAGAGCGCCGCCTGCACGGCGTGCTGCGCGGGCACGTTCGGGCACAGACGCGTGGATGCCAGGAGGTTGATCCCCTCGAGGAAGCCGCTGGCGTGCTGCTTGGGCCCGGTGATGACGACCCAGCCGCTGCGGTAGCCCGCCACCCGATACGTCTTCGACAGGCCGTTGAACGTGAGGCACAGCAGGTCGGGCGCGAGCGTGGCGAGGTTGATGTGCTGGGCCCCGTCGTAGAGGATCCGGTCGTAGATCTCGTCGGCCAGCAGCAGAAGCGAGTGCTCACGGGCGATGTCGACGATGCCCTGCAGCGTCTCGCGCGTGTAGACCGAGCCCGTGGGGTTGTTCGGGTTGATGACGACGATCGCCTTGGTGTGCTCGGTGATCCTGCTGCGGATGTCTTCGAGGTCGGGCTGCCAGTCCCCCTCGGGGTCGCACCGGTAGTGCACCGGGGTGCCACCCGCGAGGCTCGTCATGGCCGTCCACAGCGGGTAGTCCGGCGACGGGATGAGCACCTCATCGCCGGCGTCGAGCAGCGCCTGCATGGTCATCGTGATGAGCTCGGACACGCCGTTGCCCAGGAACACATCGTCGGGGTCGAACTTCGGGAAGTCGGGGATCTCCTCGTAGCGCGAGACCACCGCACGCCGTGCGGACATGATGCCGCGGCTGTCGCTGTAGCCGTGCGCGTACGGCACGGCCTCGATCATGTCGCGCACGATCTGGTACGGCGCATCGAAGCCGAAGATCGCCGGGTTGCCGGTGTTGAGCTTCAGGATCTTGTGCCCGTCGGCCTCCAGTCGCCCTGCCTCGGCGAGGGCTGCTCCGCGGATCTCGTAAAGGACGTCCTTGAGCTTGTTCGACTGGTCGAGAGGGCGGAGACTCATCCGTTCAGGATAGCCCCGCGCGCCGTGCTCCTCCGCCACGCGCGGGCTGCGGCATCCGCCCCCTTCCCGCCGATGTTCAGCAGTCGCCTTCTGCAGCCGCCAGACCGCCTCGCCGGCAGATAGCGACTGCTGAACAAGAGCTCCTCCTGTTCAGCAGTCGGCTTCGGCGGCTTGGCACAACCGCGGGTTGCACTTATCGACTGCTGACCGGGAGTGGGGTGGATGCCGCGGGCCGGCGCCCGCACGATGACGCCACCGACGAAGCGAAGGGCCGACCCCCGCGATCATACGAGAGGCCGGCCCTTCGTCGGAGGCCGCGCGCAGCGGCCCCCGTAGCTCACTTGCGCTTCTGCGCGGCGCGACGCTCGGCGCGGTTCTGCGGTGCCGCGTCATTGCCGCCCTGCTGCTGCGGCGCCGAGGTCGGCTGGCCGAACGCCCCGCGCGCGGCGGGCTGCTCGGGCGCGGGCGCCGCCTGCGCCTGCGCGGCCTGCGCCGCGGCGGCCGCCTGGCGCACGCGGCTGGTCGCGGCCTGCTGCACCTGACCGCGGTCGTTGCGCACCTCGACCTCGCCGCCCTCGTTCGAGGCCGAGTACTCGAGCCGCTGGGCGTCCTGCGCGGGCGCGACCAGGCCCTTCGCCTCGACGTCGAGCTCGCCCTCGGCCTGGGCGCGCACCTCGACCTCGAGGTTGTAGAGGTAGCCGACCGACTCTTCCTTGATCTGCCCCATCATGGTCTGGAACATCTGGAAGCCCTCGCGCTGATACTCGACGAGCGGGTCGCGCTGCGCCATGGCGCGCAGGCCGATGCCGTCCTTCAGGTAGTCCATCTCGTAGAGGTGGTCGCGCCAGCGGCGGTCGAGCACCTGCAGCACGACGCGGCGCTCGAGTTCGCGCATCGCGGGCTCGCCGAGCTTCTCCTCGCGCTTCTCGTAGGCGATCTTCGCGTCGGAGAGGATCTCGCGCGTGAGCACCTCGGGGGTGATCCGTCCCCTGTTGCCGGCCTCGGCGACGACCTCGTCGATCGTGACGCTGACCGGGTAGAGCGTCTTCAGCTCGGTCCACAGCGCATCGAAGTCCCAGCTCTCGGTGTGGCCCACCGAGGTGTGCTCGTCGATGATCTCGTTGAGCGTGTCCTCGATGAAGTGCTGCACGCGGTCTTCGATGTCGTCGCCCTCGAGCATCTGCCGGCGGTCGGCGTAGATGGCCTCGCGCTGGCGGTTCAGGACGTCGTCGTACTTCAGGACGTTCTTGCGGATCTCGGCGTTGCGCGCCTCGACCTGCGACTGCGCGCTGCGGATCGCGCGGGTGACCATCTTCGACTCGATGGCGACGTCGTCGGGGAAGTTCGTGCGCGCGAGGATCGCCTCGGCGGCGCCCGACTGGAACAGGCGCATGAGGTCGTCGGTCAGCGAGAGATAGAAGCGGCTCTCGCCGGGGTCGCCCTGACGGCCCGAGCGGCCGCGCAGCTGGTTGTCGATGCGGCGGGACTCGTGGCGCTCCGTACCCAGGACGTAGAGGCCGCCAGCTTTCACGACGTCCTCGGCTTCGGCATCCACCTTCGCCTTCATGGCCTCGTAGACCTCGTCCCACGCGGCCTCGTACTCTTCCGGGGTCTCCTCCGGGTCGAGCCCGCGCGACTTCATCTCCTGCACGGCGAGGAACTCGGCGTTGCCGCCGAGCATGATGTCGGTACCGCGACCGGCCATGTTCGTGGCGACGGTGACACCGCCCAGGCGCCCGGCGCGCGCGACGATCTCGGCCTCGCGCGCGTGGTTCTTCGCGTTCAGGACCTCGTGCTTGATGCCCTTCTTGGCGAGCATCCGCGAGAGGTACTCGCTCTTCTCGACGCTGATCGTGCCGACCAGCACCGGCTGGCCCTTCTCGTGGCGCTCGGCGATGTCTTCGACGACCTGGATGAACTTGGCCTGCTCGTTCTTGTAGACGAGGTCGGACTTGTCCTTGCGGATCATCGGCTTGTTCGTCGGGATCGGCACGACGCCCAGCTTGTACGTCGACATGAATTCGGCCGCCTCGGTCTCGGCGGTACCGGTCATGCCCGAGAGCTTCTCGTACAGGCGGAAGTAGTTCTGCAGCGTGACGGTGGCCAGGGTCTGGTTCTCGGCCTTGACCGGCACGTTCTCCTTCGCCTCGATCGCCTGGTGGATGCCCTCGTTGTAGCGGCGCCCCACCAGGATGCGACCGGTGTGCTCGTCGACGATCATGACCTCGTCGTTCATGACGACGTAGTCGGTGTCGCGCTTGAACAGGGCGACGGCCTTGATCGAGTTGTTCAGGAACGAGATGAGCGGCGTGTTGGCCGACTCATAGAGGTTCTCGATGCCGAGGTAGTCCTCGACCTTCTCGATGCCGGGTTCGAGCACGCCGACCGTGCGCTTCTTCTCGTCGACCTCGTAGTCGACGCCGGCCTCGAGGGTCTTGGCGACCTTGGCGAACTCGGCGAACCAGCGGTTCGCCTCGCCCGACGACGGTCCCGAGATGATGAGCGGGGTACGGGCCTCATCGATGAGGATCGAGTCGACCTCGTCGACGATGGCGTAGAAGTGGCCGCGCTGCACGAGGTCGGACTTCTGCCACGCCATGTTGTCGCGCAGGTAGTCGAATCCGAACTCGTTGTTCGTGCCGTAGGTGATGTCGGCGTTGTACTGCTCGCGGCGCACATCGGGGGTCTGGCCCGAGATGATCGTGCCGGTCGTCATGCCGAGGGCGCGGAAGACACGGCCCATCAGCTCGGACTGGTACGAGGCGAGGAAGTCGTTGACGGTGATGACGTGCACGCCCTCACCGGCGATCGCGTTGAGGTAGGCGGGAAGGGTGGCGACCAGCGTCTTGCCCTCACCGGTTTTCATCTCGGCGATGTTGCCCAGGTGCAGGGCCGCGCCGCCCATGAGCTGCACGTCGTAGGGACGCTGCCCCAGCGTGCGCTTGGCTGCCTCGCGGACGGCGGCGAAGGCCTCGGGCATGAGCTTGTCGAGCGTCTCGCCCTTCGCGTACCGCTCGCGGAACTGGGCGGTTTCGTCGCGCAGCTCATCGTCCGTGAGCGCGGTGTACTCGTCTTCGAGCGCGTTCACGGCCTTCACGACCTGCTGAAGTCGCCGCAGAACGCGGCCCTCACCGGCGCGAAGAAGTTTCTCGAAAGCATTGGCCACGGAGGATCTCCATCTATCGGGTCTGTGCGGGTACGCGGGGTCGAACCCGGGCACACCCACTTATGTTATCCATCGGTGACCTTTGAGGGTGCTGGCAGAAGGGCGGATGGATGCCGCGGGCCGGCCCATCGGGGTGGGGTGGCGGATGCCGCGGGTCGGCGGACGGGCGGCGTGCGGGATGCCGCGGGCCGCGGCGCCGGGCGGCGCTCAGTCCCCCGACGACGAGTACACGGGCACCGGCGCCGTGGCGCGCGGCTGCAGGCCGGCGACGATCGCGACGACGCCCAGGCCGATCAGGGCGACGGTGCGGCACACCAGCATGAGAGCGCCGTAGGCGAAAAGGGCGCTCGTGTCCATCGACAGCAGGATCCCGCCGGCGGCATACTGACCGAGCGGCGGCACCACGCAGAGCACCAGCGCGATCAACGGCATGAAGCGGTAGATGCGCGGGATGGCGGCTGCTCTCCACACCAGCACGACCGCGATGACCGCCAACACCACGGGCACCAGCTGCAGGCTGATCCAGACGATGGCCTTCGCGTCCTCGTTGTCGCGGTCGACGGGGGCGTTCAGCAGCGGGATCATCGGCGCCACGACGCGCACGAGCAACGGCCACCCCGCCAGCGCGCACAACACGATGGTGCAGCCGATCCGCCGTGCGACGACGCTGTCGCGGCCGATCGCGAAAAGGACGAGCGCGGCGCACCACAGCGCATCGGCGACGAATGCGACCACAGCGGTGACGCCCAGCGGTGCGATGGCCTGCCACAGCAGCCCGGGAACGGCGCTGGCCGCCAGGCAGATGCCGCCCCACACCCAGGTCGGGCGGACCATTCGTGCGATGTGCGGCGTCGGAGACGTGGCATCCATGACCCACACGCTATCGGGGCGCGGCGGTGCCATCAGCCGCTCCACGGGTCGAAGACCCGCACCCCCAGCGACGCGAAGTCTGTGAGGTTGCGCGTGACGACGGTGAGGTTGTGGTGCAGCGCCGTGGCCGCGATGAAGGTGCGCGGTGGGTCAACGCTAGCCACGCCCGCCGACACCGCGAGCGAGTTATCCACAGCCCGCGACACGCCCGCGTGAAAAGTTCTTCCCTCAGATTTCCCGGTATGTATATACTCGGCAACTACATACTCGGAAAACACCTACGAGAGGCACCGCAATGTCGGTCAAGCAGAGTCTGCTGGCGATCCTGGATCAGGGCGCCTGCTACGGATACCAGCTGCGCCATGAGTTCGACCGCCGTACCGGGTCGACCTGGCCGCTGAACGTCGGCCAGATCTACAACACCCTCGAGCGCCTCGAGCGCGACGGCCTGGTCGCCAAGGGCGAGACGGACGAGCAGGGCCACGTGTTCTTCGAGATCACGGATGCCGGCCGGGCCGAGGTCCGCTCGTGGCTGGGCTCCCCCGTCGAGCGCGGGCAGGGCACCCGCGACGAGCTGGCGATCAAGCTGTCGCTGGCGGCGACCCTGCCGGGCGTGGACGTGGCCGAGGTCATCCAGACGCAGCGCAAGGCCTCGCTCGCGCAGCTGCAGGAGCTCAACCGCGCCAAGTACGCCGGCGCCGACCCCGAGGGGCCCGAAGAGCTGGCCTGGTCGCTCGTCGTCGACTCGATGATCTTCGCGGCCGAGGCCGAGGTGCGCTGGCTCGATCACACCGAGCAGCGGCTCGCGATGCGCCCGCACCACGCGATGGAACTCGAGCTGTCGACCGAGAGGCCCAAGCGCGGGCGGCCGACGGCGAGCGCCACCGCAGACAAGAGCGACAACACCCAGAAGACGGAGGCGGTCCGATGAGCGAGGCGATCCTGCGGATGGTGGGCGTGAGCCAGCAGTACGGCGTCGGCGAGACGAGCGTCTCGGCCCTGTCGGGAGTCGACCTCGAGGTCGCGCGCGGCGAGCTGGTCGCGATCATGGGCGCGTCGGGTTCGGGCAAGTCGACGCTGCTGTCGATCGCGGGCGGGCTGCAGCATCCCACCACCGGCGAGGTCATCGTCGAAGGACGCCACCTCTCCACCGCGTCGCCACGCGAGCTGGCGCTGCTGCGGCGGCGCTCCCTGGGCTTCGTGTTCCAGGACTTCAACCTCATCCCGACCCTCACCTCTCTCGAGAACGTCACGCTGCCGCTCGAGCTGGACGGCATCGGGACCCGAGCGGCGCGCCGTGCGGGTCGGGATGCCCTCACCTCGGTGGGTCTCGACGACAAGTTCGACGCCTATCCCGACGACCTGTCGGGCGGCCAGCAGCAGCGCGTCGCCATCGCTCGCGCCGTGGTGGGCGGGCGGCGGCTGATCCTGGCCGACGAGCCGACCGGCGCGCTCGACTCGGTCACCGGCGAGCTCGTCCTGAAGGTGCTGCGCACGCGGGTGGATGCCGGCGCCGGCGCCCTCCTCGTCACCCACGAGCCGCGCCATGCGGCGTGGGCCGACCGCATCGTCTTCCTGCGCGACGGGCGCATCGTCGACGAGACGCGCCGCGACGGCGTCGAGGCGCTGGCAGAGGTGGGCGCATGAGCGGCGAACAGTCGCGCCGCCCCAGCGCATGGGCGCGCTGGCGGGCCGATCTGCGCCTCGCGGGGCGGCAGGTACGCCGCACCAAGGGCTCGAGCGCACTCGTGGTCGCGCTCGTCGCGCTGCCGGTGCTCGCCCTGGCCGGCGGCGTCGTCTTCGCCGACAGCCACATGAGCACACCGGCCCAGCGGACCGAGCTCGCCCTCGGGCAGGCGCAGTCGTGGATCGGCATCGCCGGGGGCTCGGACCCGAGCCGCGTGCAGGCCGTCGACAACGCGAGCTGGACCGATGTCGACACCGATGACAACGGCGCTCCGGTCCATGAGGAGGGGCCGGCACCCACCGACGTCGCCGGGGCCGTGCCCGCCGGCACACGCACGATCGAGATCACCGAGTACGCCAGCGTCTCGGTCGACACGAAAGGCGGCATCGGCCAGGTCGAGGCGGTGACCGGCCCCGCGTGGGACCCGGTACTCACCGGCCGCTACGTGCTGCTCGACGGCACAGCGCCCACGTCCGACGCGCAGGCCATGGTCAGCCCCGGCCTGCTGGACCGCCTCGGCGCATCGATCGGCGACCAGGTGACGCTCACCGATTCGGGTCGGTCGTTCACGATCACAGGGACCCTGCGCGAGCGCGATCGCGAACCGGCCGACGACGTGATCTTCCTTCCGGCGGCGGCCTCGAACCTCGTCCAGGGCGGCGCCCAGGGATGGTTCGTTCCGAACTGGCAGCCCGACTATGCACAGCTGCAGAAGCTCAACCACGAAGGCTACGTGGCGCTCGCCCACGACCTCGCCGTGAACCCGCCCGCGGGTGCGACCGTGGTCAACGGCACCGACAGCTCGTGGTTCTGGGTGGGCACGACCATCGTGATCATCGCCGCCGCATTCGGCGGGTACCTCGTGGTGCTGCTGGCGGGGGCCGCGTTCGCCGTGGCTGCGCGGCGCCAACAGCGCTCGCTGGCGATGGCGGTGAGCGTGGGGGCATCGCGCTCCGACGTGTTCCGCATCGTGCTGCTGCAAGGCTCCGTGCTGGGTGCTGTCGGCGGCGTGATCGGGTCGGTCATCGGCATTGGGCTCGCCTTCGCGTTGCTCGCCGTCACAGACCGCGGCGTGGCCGGATCGTTCTGGGGGCACTGGAGCTACGACATCCCGTGGCTCATCATCGTCGGCGTCGTGGTGTTCGCGGTGCTCGTCGGCACGATCTCGGCCATCGCCCCCGCGCGTGCGGCGACGCACGGCGACCCGCTTGCCGCTCTCCGCGGCTCGCGCCGACCGGTCACGCTCAGCGTCCGTCGCCCGCTGTGGGCGCTGCTGATCATGGCGCTGGGACTGGTCGCATCCATCGGCGGCGCCCTCGGCACCGCCGCGCTCAACCGCATGACGGACGTCGACCCCACCGGGCAGCTCCATGCGGCACTGATCATCGCGGCGATCCTCGGGCCGCTGCTCTTCCAGATCGGGCTCATCGTCGCCGGACACTTCACCCTCGCGCAGGTGTCGAAGGTGCTGTCGCGGTGGGGGCTCGCGGCCCGTGTCGCGGCGCGGGATGCCGCAGCCAACCCCTCACGCGTCGTACCGGCGTTCGCCGTGATCGCCGCGTGCGTGTTCGTCGCCGCGTTCTCGATCTCAGTGGTCGGCATGACGGCGAAGCAGACAGTCGAGAACTACGCGTGGGAGGGACACCCGGGCACCGTGGCCGTGGGCATGTGGGGCACCGACGTGGCCACACATCCCGACGAATACGTGGATGCCGCGCAGAATGCCGTCGCCGGCACCGGCGCGACCGCGACCGCCACCGCGTGGACGACCGCGCAGCCGGTGACGGATGACAACGGTGACCCGATCGACCCGAATGCACCGGACTGGACGCTCGCCGCCCCGACCGCGCACACCGACGACCCGGTGACCGCATACGACTCGGGGGTTCTGGTCACGGTGCTCGCCCCCGACGATCTCGAGACGGTCCTGGGCGCCGTGCCCGCCACCGCGCGCGACGCGTTCCGAGACGGCACCGCCTTGTCGGTGGCGCGGTGGGGTGGCTTCGACGGGGCCTCGACGCTGAACGTCTTCCGGTGGAAGGCCGGCGCGCTCACCGAGTTCCGTGAGAAGGCGTACTCGGAAGCGCAGCCGCCCGCGGCATCCCTTCCGAAGCCCGTCAGCACCACCTCGATCCCGCTGATGCGCGTGTCGCTGCAGTACCCGCAGGCGAGCACCGTGGTGGTGATCTCGACGGCGACCGCCCAGCACCTGGGCATGACGCTGCAGCCGCAGACGCTCTATGCGCTCTATCCGAAGATCCCGTCGACGACGGTGGTCGACCAGATCACGGCAGCCGCCGCGAACACCCGCGTCGGCACCGACGGCACGCTCAACGTGCAGGCCGAGAAGGGGCCCGCCTCGTTCGACCCGGTGCTCTGGCTGATCGTCGCCGCGGCCATGGTGCTCGTGTTCGGTGCAGGATCGGTGTGCCTCGGGCTCGCGCGCTTCGAGCGACGCCCCGACGACGCGACGCTGGCCGCGGTGGGCGCGTCCGGACGCATCCGCCGCAGCATCGGGGCCTGGCAGGCGGTGGTCGTGGTCGGAATCGGCACCGTCGTGGGCACCGTCGCGGGCACGATGTCGGCGTGGGCACTGGCCAAGGCATCAGACGGCCTCTACTCATTCGACGCCACGCCGTGGCTATGGCTCGCGATCACGGCGTTCGGTCTGCCGCTGGTGATGGCCGCGGCATCCTGGCTCATCCCGCCCCGTGCACCCGACCTCACCCGCCGGACGGCGATCGCGTAAGGCGTCCGGGCCCCGGTCGGGCTCCGGTCGGGGCCCGACCGAACGACGGCACGGCCATCGCGTGAGCGCCGCGCGAACGCCCGCCGGATACTTGACTCTGACACTGTGGAAGGCGGGAGAACGGATACATGTTGTCCATTGGAGCGTTCGCACAGATCGGCCAGGTGTCCCACCGCATGCTGCGGCATTGGGACACCGAGGGTCTGCTCGTGCCCGCCCACGTGGACGAGTTCACCGGCTACCGCTCGTACGATCCGTCGCAGCTCGCGAGGCTGCACCGGATCGTGGCGTTGCGCCAGCTCGGGTTCGGGTTGGACGACGTGGCTTCGATCCTCGAAGAGGGCGTCGATGTGGCCAGGCTCACCGAGCTGCTGCACGCGCGCCGCGACGAGGTCGAGCGCGAGCACCGGATCGCGGCCGCGAGACTCGTCGACGTCGAGCGGAGGCTCCGTCTTATCACTGAGGAGAATCACATGTCCCGTATCGAAGCCATCGCGAAGACCCTTCCCGCCGTGCGCCTCGCCGCACGGCGGGGCGTCGCCCCGGATCAGCCGTCGATCGCCGCGATCATCGGGCCGCTCTTCGACGCGGTCGCCGATGCCATAGCACCCACCGGCGCAGCGTTGGACACTCCGATCGCCACGTATGAGGTGCGCGAAGACGGCACGCACATCGTCGCGGGTTTCGCCTACACGGGCGATCCCGTCGAGGGCGTCGAGATCATCGAGCTGCCGGCCGAGGCATCCGCCGTCTGCGCCGTGCACCTCGGATCGATGGACGGTATCGCAGACAGTTGGATGGCGCTGCACGAAGAGATCCTCACCCGCGGTTCTGTGCCGTCCGGGTCATGCCGCGAGGTGTACCTGCGGTCAGAGTCCGCCGATCAGCGCGACTGGGTCACCGAGCTGCAGCAGCCCGTGGCGTCTGCCTGAGTGGGTCGCGGGGGCCGCGGGGGTCGCGGGGCGCGGGGCGCGGGGGGCTGCGCGGCAGAGTTCAGCACCCTCGCCTCAGGCGAGGGGAATGGACGGAGCGAGGGCCGTTTCGGCGGAATCGGCCCTCGCTCCGGCAGATCCCCTCGCCCGAGGCGAGGAGGGGGCGGGATGCCGCGGTCCCGGCGCTCTCGCTGCGCTCGCTCAGGGACCTGTGTTCGGCCCGCGGCACGGCCGCGGCCCGCGGCATCCCGCCCCTACTTCGTCACCTCGAAGATGCCGTGGGCGCCGCGTTCGGCGTCGATCATGAAGTGCGACACGAACGGGTAGTGGCCGGCCTCGGGGAATGTCAGCTCCACGAACCCGCCCTGCGCAGGCATCAGGCCCAGCGCCTGTGACCCCGTGTCTTTCGCCCGGTCGATGAGGTATCGACCCTCGCTCCACACGGTGTCGAACTGTCCGCCCACGATGTGGAAGCTGGTCGACCGGTTCGGCCCGGCATCCAGCACCCAGACGCGCACGCGCTCGCCGACCTTGGCCGTGAGCGGCGCATGGTCGTACTGGTTCGCATAGCCGTTGAACACCACGAGGTCGGGCTCGTCGGCCGCGATCTTGTCGGTGTCGACCGACCCGCCGTCATGCGAACCCAGGTAGTACTCCCCCTGCACGAGCACGTACGACTCGTCGACCGCCGGCAGATCCTTCGGCTCGATGACCACGGCGCCGTACATGCCGTTCGCGATATGCGCGGTCATGGGCATCGTCGAGCAGTGGTACATCCAGATGCCCGAGCGGGTCGCCGTGAACGTGTACGTCAGGCTCTCCCCCGGCGCGATGGTGCGCATCGGCTCATCCGGCGCGAGCGAACCCGCATGGAAGTCGATGGAGTGCCCCATGTCGCCGTCGTTGACCAGCGTCACCACGAACGTGTCGCCGACCCGGCCGTGCAGCACGGGCCCGGGGGCTGTGCCGTTGTAGACCCACAGCGTCTGCGTGACGCCGGGCGCGACCTCGACCTTCTTGTCGGTGACGGTCATGGTCACCTTCCGCGTGACCGGGCCCGACGACTGCTCGAGCGCGGGAAGCTTCGCGTTGTATGGCTCGAAGCCCGCGCCGGGCGACGCCGACAGGTCGATCCCCGAGGTCGACCCCATGTCCATGTCGCCCATATCACCCATGTCGTCGGTCGCCGTCGGCGACGGTGAGGCGGTGGACGCCGCGGCACCCGTCACCGTCACGGTCATGGTCATGCCCAGCTGCTTGTGTCCGATGATCGAGCACCAGCCGTCGAGGTCGGCGGTGATGACGCCCACGTCGATGGTCTCGCTCTCGCCCGGCGACAGGCGGTGGCCGGCGACGCCGTTGGAGAACACGAGGTCGTGCACCATCGACGTGTCGACGTTCGTCAGCTCGATCTTCAGCCGGGTGCCCGCGGGCACCTCGATCGTGTTCGGCGTGTACTTGTAGCTCGTCGCCTGCACCTGCACGACCTTGACCGGCGCGTTCGCATCTCCCGCGCCCGCCGTCGAGCCCCAGCCGAGTGAGACGGGGTCGAGCGCCGCGGTCACCGCGACGGCCAGCACCACCGCGAGCAGCCCCGCCACCGCCTGCCCGGCACGGTGCGGCTTGTCGCCCTCGGGTGTGATCGGTCCGTGCGGGCGGTCGCCCGACGCCATGCCGGCCTTGGTGGCGGCCAGGCCCTCGCCCGACTTCTTGGCACGGCCCTGCGCGCGCATGCCGAGCAGCATGAGCACGAGGAACGACGCCATGGCGACGAAGGAGAGGATGGATGCCACGACCCGCATGAGACTCGACACGGGCAGCGCGCACACGACGAGTCCGGCGTTGGCGACGGCGATGCGCAGCGCCCCGCCGCGGTCGAACACCGCCGTGCCGATGCGCACCGGGGTGGGGCCGCCGCCCAGCACCACGGGGATGAGGTAGCTGAGCGCGCCCAGCAGCACCTGGGCGGCGAAGCCGGCGGCCAGGAACGGGACGATCTGGTCCACGGCATCCTGCACCGCTTCGAAGCCCGCACCGGAGTGGAACGCGACAGCCGTCGCGACGATGAGCCAGAGGACGCAGCCGATCCACCACAGCACGCCCATGCCGATCGACAGGGCCGAGTAGCTGCGCGGCGGGGCCTGACGGGCGGCGCGCCACAGCGACACCCCGATGATCGACAGTCCCACGACGTAGCCGAGCAGCCCGATGACCAAGGCCGGCAGCAGCTCGGCGGCCGCACCCGCCGCGGCCACGATGACCGCGGTCGCGAGCACCGGCAACGCGCGGGCCGCCCCGACGGCGGCATGCTCGTCGGCACGCGTGCGCAGGATCGTCGGCCACAGCGTCACGAGCGTGCCCGCCACGGTCAGGCCGATCCATCCGAGCACGTTCAGGATCGCGTGCGAGAGCACGAGGTTCGCCGCCGAGTCGTCGTGCGCGAGCCACGCGCCCAGCGCCGCGCCGATCGGCAGGATGGCCGCCGACGTGATGTAGTAGCGGATCGTCTTGCCGAACCGACCCGGCAGGCTCTTGCGCGAGCGTGCGTACAGGCTCGCCCCGTGCCAGATGACGCCGGCGATGAGGGATGCCGCGCCCACCAGCGTGATCGGCCAGATCGTCGAGAGGACGCCGGCGATCACGAGCACCGCGCCGCCGTTGGTCAGCGCCAGCCGCCAGCTCTGCAGCCGGCGACCGGCGATCGTCGGCGACGAGCTCAGCAGCGCGTGCGAGAAGTACTGGCTCCACACCATGATCGCGTGGGTGACCCCACCCAGCAGCAGCAGGTGGATCATCAGCCAGCGCGGTTCCGGCAGCCAGCGGTGGGTGATCACCGCCACGACGACGAGGATCAGCCAGAGAAGAGTCGGGATGTCGCGCAGCGCCCAGAACCCGCGGTTCGGCGCCTTGTCATCGGGATTCTTGGGCGCGACGGGAGGCTTCGGCGAGCTCATTCCTGTCCTTCGGGAGTGTCGGCGGCGGGGCGCGACGTCGTCGGCACGCGGGAGGGATCTGTGGTGGATGCCGCGTCTCGCCCGCGCTCGCTGCGCGCGGCCGCCGCGGCCCGGGCGGGCGCGGCATCCCGCTTCTTCTCATTCTTCTTCGGCGGGCCGAGGATCGCACTCGTGACGGCCGTGACAACGAAAAGGAGCAGGGCGATCACCCCGATGACGCCGCCGACCTGCCAGCCGATGGGCTGGGCGAGGCCGTCGCCGATCCACAGGCGCACGACGAGGCTCAGCTGCAGGAGCGCGGCCGGCACCCAGAACGCGGCGCGATACGGCAGGTCGATGTGCAGCACCGCGGGCAGGATCGTCGTGGCGTGCGCCATGATCATCGAGATCGTGTAGCCGAGGAAGACGGCGTGCACGATCGCGTCGTACGCCGGCTGCGCGTCGGGGTAGCCGAAGAGCAGGGCGATTCCGGCGATGGCCAGCCAGACGTAGCCCGACAGGATGCACGCGGCCATGTAGCGCGCGGCGCCCTTCGCGCGAATGGTGCGCCGCGCGATGTCGTGCACGATGAGCCACGCCACCATGGCCAGCAGCGCCAGCCCGAGCAGGATCGCCCCCGCGTCGGGGAAGACGACGCCGACGATCAGCGCGATCGCGATGGTCCACGCGTGCACGAGCAGCCGGTTGCCGGCGTTCGGCCCCATCGTGATGCGGGCCAGCTCGACGCGCTCGGCGGCGATCGTGAGCACGACGAATCCGATGAGCCAGGGCAGCACGTGGTCCATCGTGTTCTGCGTGAGCCAGATCACCGCGCCCGCGCAGCCCAGCCCCGCACCGAGCAGCTGCACCAGCAGCGGCGCATCGTACTGGCGCCGCCACAGCGGAATGTAGATCAGCGTGAACGCGGCGGTGCCCGCGACCAGCAGCACCTTCGCGACCACGAGCGGCACCGGGTCGGCCAGCAGCGCGATGCCGCCCAGCCCCAGCAGCCCTGGCGCGATGAACCCGTACCACTTCGCCAGGGCCGTGGCGCGCTCGAGGGCGATCAAGGTGCCGACGAAGCCGAGCACCATGAGCATGCCGTGCACGTCGGGCAGTCGTGCCGCGCTCACCGGCGCGGCCACGCCCAGCAGCAGCAGCGCGGCGTCGAGTCCCGCCAGCAGCGAGAGCCCCGCGGGCAGAATCCAGATCAGGCGCCACGAGGGTCCGCGGCGACGGCGGGCGCTCATCGCACGACCCGCAGCTGCAGCGTGCAGCGGCCGGGGGCGCTGAACGGGATGAGCCGCGTCTCGGCCCGGTCCCCCGTCGACGCGAGCACGCCGTCGATCATGCCCTGGTGGACGGCGCAGATGATGGTGGGATGCTTCGTCGCCGCCTCGATGAGCGGGCACCGGCACAGCATCACGTCGTCGCCGCGGTCGTCGGGCGCGAAGCCCTGCTCGCGCATGACGTCGATGACGGTCTGCCGGGCGGAGGGTGCGGACGCTTCGTCTCGGTGCCCCTCACTCCGTGCTGGTGCCGGGGCCTCGGGCGTCTGCGCGGCGGCCGCGCGCCGCGCGGCAATCTCCTCCCCCCAGCGACGGCCGGCCTCGCGCGCGCGTCCGACGGGATCGCCGCCGGCCTGTGCGAGCGAATCGGCCAGCACACCGGCGAGAGCGGCGTAGGGGTTCTCCGAGTCGGGGCGCGCCGCGGTCCACAGCCACGCGGGGCGGCCGCGACCCGATGCGGGCTCGCGCTGCCGCCCGATGTAGCCGTCGACGTACAGCTGATCGAGGTGACCGCGCACGGTGTTCTCGTGCAGCCCGGTCGCCGTCGACAGCGCCGCCGTCGACACCGGGGCGCTCTGCGCCTCGATCATGCGCAGCACCATCTCTCGCGTCTCGGAGTGACGCCGCCCCGACGCCGACAGACGCCGCCGCGCGGGCCCGTCGATGACCGAGGCGCGGGCGGTCGCGGCATCCCGTGCCGGCCGATCTCCCTCACGACGATTTTCCACGGAATCAAGTGTAATAAACTTGGCGCGAACTTCGCGAACGCCCTCGCGAATTGCCGAGCAGACGGGAGACGTCATGTCGAACATCGAGATCCACCGGACCCGAGAGGATGCCGCCGAGGCGGCCGTGCACGACCACGCCACGGAGTGCACGTGCGGCGAGGTCGACGAAGATCTGCCCGAGTTCGACGTGCAGACGATTCCGCACGCGATCCGCCACCAGGCGATCTTCGGCGCCGTCGAGGCGCTGAAGCCGGGCGCGGGCCTGATCATCTCGGCGTCGCACAACCCGCTGCCGTTGCTGGCACAGCTCGAGGCGCGCTATGAGGACCGCTTCAGCACGAGCTACCTCGACCAGGGTCCCGAGCGCTGGCGCATCCTGATCCGCAACGCGGCGTGAGAGCTCGCGCGGGCGGCGACCCCCTTCCGAGCCGCCCGCGCGTCCGAAGACCCGCCCGGTGACCTGTCCACCGGGCGGGCCCTTTTGCTCTGTGCCGCGCGTCCCGTTCGCTCCCGCGCACAGCGCTTCACCCCCGGAAGCGCGCACGCAGAAGGGGCGCCCCCGAAGGGACGCCCCGTTGCTGCTAGGAAGCCAGCTCTGCCGACGGTGGAGCCGCCGTGGTCAGCGAGATCACGCCGTAGTCCCAGCCCTTGCGGCGGTAGACCACGCTCGGGTGATCGGTACGTGCATCGATGAACAGGAAGAAGTCGTGCCCGACCAGCTCCATGCGGTCGACGGCGTCTTCGACCGTCATCCACTCCGGCTCGAACCGCTTGGTGCGGATCACGACGGGCGTGTAGTCCTCCTCGGTCTCCTCCCCCGTGATCAGGGGGATCTCACCGGTCGCGACGGCGCGCAGCACATCGGCCGACGCCGGTTGCAGATCGACGCCCGACAGCGCCCCGGTGCCCTTGTCGAGCACGGCCCCGCGCGGGCGGCGGCGCGCATCCACGCGCTTCTCCTTCGCGCGGCGCACCTGCTCGGTGAGCTTGTCGACCGCGAGGTCGAGGGCGGTGAACTTGTCTCCGTCCACGGCCTCTGCCCGCACGACGGGCAGGCCCTTGCCGCTCAGAGTGAGCTCGACCGTCGAGTCTTCCATGCGCCCGTTGTGGTACGCGCGGTGAGTGACCTTCACGTCCATCTGTTGCGCGCGCGGTGCCAGGTTCTCGATGCGGGTGGCCTTCTCACCCACCACGCCGCGGAACCGATCGGAGACGCTCACGCCCACGCCGACGATGCTGGTTTCCATCCCTGACCTCCTTGTTCCGGTCCCCCCGGCCAAGGGCGGACCTGAGTCGCCTTGTTGACTCCCCAACCTAGTCCGCTGACCCTCGGGTGTCACCCTCCGATCGTCGTGAGAAATGTCGGCGTTCGCCCAGAGCCGCAAATGCGGGGTGGATGCCGCGACCCGCCGCCTCCGAGATCGCCGCCGCGTCCTCGGCGATCACCGCGGCGTCATCCCTCGACGTGGCCGCCGCATCGCTCCTCCGAAAGCACCCCCGCGTCACCCCTCCGGAGAGCACCCCGCGTCACCACTCAGGAAACCGCCGCGGCGTCGCCGCCACCGTCGCGGCCGCGCGCACCTGCGCACCCGCCGCGCGCAGGGCGCGAGCCGCTTCGACCAGGGTCGCCCCCGTCGTGACCACGTCGTCGACCACGATGACCTCGAGCCCGTCGAGTCGCCGCGTCGCCCGGAGGCTTCCGGTGACGTTGTCGGTGCGGGCCGTGCGCGACAGCCCCCGCTGATCGGCCGTCGTGCGCACGACCCGCAGCGCCCGCAGCGGACGCGCCCCGGCCCGCCGTGCCAGCAGCTCGGCGACGCGGTACCCGCGGCGGCGCATCGCCGCGCGCGAGGTCGGCACCGGCACGACCACGCCGCGCCCGTCACCCAGCGCGGCCGCCAGCGCCGGTCCGAGTGCCCGCGCCAGCGAGGTGCGCCCCTCCTCCTTGAGCGCGCGCAGCACCCGCGCGGGCACGCCATCGAACGGCAGCCCGCTGCGCACCACGAGCCCGTCGGCGAGCGCGCGCGTCGTGACCTGCGGCCGCAGCATCGCGCGACACGCGTCGCACAGCGCCACGTCGAGCACCCCGCACCCCGCGCACGCGACCGGGAACGCGAGGGCCAGGGCCTGCGCGCAGGCGGCGCGCACCGGCATCCACACCTCTCCCACGCCTCGATCGTGGCCTCCGCGACCGCACCGGTGACGGCCCGGTGCGCAATCTGTGGAGAACGGCAGCCTGGGGAGGAACCGCGCCCACCGTGCCCGCCGCGTCAGCCCTGCGACGGCGGGATGCCCTGCACCTCGCCGAGCACCAGCACGCCGGTGCCCGCCTTCTCCCAGTTCGAGCCGCGCTGCGAGTACAGCGTGCCGTCGTCGCCGAGCAGTCGCACCGTGGTGCCGGTCGTGCCGGCGATCGCGACGGCGTCATCGGGGGCCGATGTCGAGGTGGCCGGCCCCGACACGACCTGCTGCACGACGGTCGTGTCGCCGCCGGTGCCCACGACCGCACCCAGCTCGGTGTCGCTGAGCCAGGTCAGCGACACGCCGGTGTGCGGCAGCACGCCCAGCGTCGTGGAGTCGCCGAGCGAGGTCGGCACGCCGTTCTGGTCGCGGACGACGCCCGCGATCTCGATCGTCGACCGGCCGCCCACGGTGACGATCGCCGCGAGCCGCGTGCCGTCGCGCGAGAGCGCCATCGCCGTCACCCGCGACGCGTTCGACCAGGCTCCGGTGATCTTGACCGATCCGCCGTCGGGTGTGTACGCGGTGAGCGCGTGCGGGTCTGACGCGGGCACGCTCCAGATGTCGTCACCAGGGTCGACCACCGGGTCGATCAGCCCCGCGCGCCTGTCGATGACGGCGACCTCGCCCTCCGAGGTGGCACGGGCGACCGTACCATGCGCGGTGCGGACGGCGGCCGTCGTGTAGTCGGCCGACAGCTGCGCCGAGACGGGATGGAGCTTCGCCATCGCGTCGCTGATGCCCTTGACCGCCTCGACGTCGGTGCCCGAGGCGAGGAAGCCGAAGGCCTTCGCGGTCTGCACGAGCGCCCGCGTGTCGATGCGCGTGGACCGCGTCGAGACCGGCTGGGCGCTCAACGGGCTGGAGTTGTACTCCATCGAGACGTCCGAGAGCCCGGCCGCCGCCATGCTGTAGACGAGCTGTGTCTGCATGCGGTCGAGCGTCTGCCGGTCGAGGGAGAGGGCCGCGCGGGTGAGCCCCACGCGTCCCGTACTGCCGGTGACGGCCACCGAGACCGGGTCGAGCGACACGTCGTCGGTGAACGCCGACTTCACGCTGCCTGCCAGCCAGCCGCTGGGCTTGCCGTCGATGAGTGCCGTGGCGATACGCGTAGGCGCGTTGATCGAGGGGAACCACCGCATGTCGGGCACGAGGTAGCGCCAGGCGGGGTCGAAGTACATCAGCGGGTACTGGTGGAACACGCTCGTGAACTGATCGGCGCCCAGCACGATGCCGTCGGGCGCCTTGCTGATACGCCACTGGCCGTCGACCTTCTTCAGTTCGAACGACAGGGGCGTCTGCCCGCCCTCGGACGTCTTGTACACGCCGTCGGCGTCGACGGTGGCCTGCTGCGTGACCGTCAGCACGACCTGCCCGTCGTCGGTCGCGACGTACGAGCGCGCCGAACGGTCGTCGATCGTGGTGTTCGCGCTCGGGTTCCACTTGCCCTGGAACGACGGCGCGAGGTACAGCTGGGCGATCGCCCAGTTGCTCTCGGGTCCGATGCCCGCGTCGATGAAGCCCTGCACGATCTGCTCGGGCGAGGCGCCGTCCTGCGGCTTGACCGGCACGTACGAGAAGTCGGGCGGAGCGACGGCCCCCGGCTGCAGCCCCGCGAACACCGGCCCCGACGTCGGCAGGCCTGCGCACGCCGACAGCACCACGGCCACCGCGGCCGCCATCGCGACCGCCGCGGCCCGGCGCAGCATCCCCCGCCTCATTCCGCACCCCCGGTCTCGCCCATCTCGCCCGCGTCGCCGAGCACCGCGATGGGCTGCGTCAGCCCCAGGTCGTCGGCGCTCTGCTCACCGGGATCGGTCGGCAGCGGTGATCCCGCCTCGACCGGATGCGGCCCGCGCGGCAGCGTGAGCACGAAGTTCGACCCGCGCCCGGGCTGTGACCACACCGCCAGCGAGCCGCCGTGCAGGGTCGCGTCGCCCTGCGCGATCGACAGCCCCAGCCCCGTGCCCCCGATCGTGCGCTTGCGTGACGGGTCGGCGCGCCAGAACCGGTCGAACACCCGCTCGGCATCGGCCTCGGTCATGCCCAGTCCGTAGTCGCGCACCGCGATGGCCACCGCCTGCTGATTGCTGTCGACGGTGACCACGATGGGCTTGCCCTCGCCGTGCTCGATCGCGTTGCCGAGTAGATTGCGCACGATGCGGCGGATGCGGCGCGGGTCCATGTCGACCGGGGAATATCCGCCCGGCGCCACCAGCCGCACGTCGCTGCCGTGCTGCTCGGCCAGCTGCTGCATCGAGGCGATGACGTCCTCGGCGAGCCGCGCGAGACTCGTCGGCTCGAGCTCGAGCTGCACCGATCCGGCGTCGTAGCGACTGATCTCGAGCAGGTCGGTCAGCAGCACCTCGAAGCGCTCCACCTGGGCGTGCAGCAGCTCGGCGGCGCGCGCCGTGGTCGGGTCGAACTCCTCGCGGTGGTCGTTGAGCATGTCGGTCGCCAGCCGGATCGTCGTGAGCGGCGTGCGCAGCTCGTGCGAGACGTCCGAGACGAAGCGCTGCTGCACGAGCGAGAGCTCGGCCAGCTGATTGATCTGCGATTGGATGCTGTCGGCCATGGCGTTGAACGATCGCCCGAGCGTCGCCAGCTCGTCCTCGCCGCGCACGCGCAGCCGCACGCCGAGGTCGCCCGCGGCCAGCTGCGCACTGGTGTCGGCTGCGTCGCGGATCGGGATCGTCACCGCGCGCAGCGTGAACCAGGCGATGGCCCCGATGAGTACCACCAGGGCCGACCCGACGATCCACAGTGTCGCCTGCACGAAGCTCAGGGTCGAGGCCGCGTCGTCGAGGTCGTAGGCGAGGTACAGCTCGTACGGCCCGATGTCGGGCACGACGATCTGCTGACCCACCACGATGCCCGGGCGCACGGTGTCGCCCGAGCCGGGCAGTGCGATCGACTGCGCCCACTGCTTGTCGGCCGAGCTGTCGTCGCGCACGTGCTTGCGCAGCTCGGCCGAGATCATGCTCTCGGTCAGTCCGCCGGAGCGGAACCCCGGGGGCGCGAGTTGCGACGGCGTGGCATCCACCCGGATCGCGAGGGTCATGTCGGTCGCCGACTGCTGCGAGAGAGGACCCTGGATGCTGGTGAGCAGGTTCTGCACCTGCACCGGGTCGTCCTGCACCACCGCGTTGTCGAGCGTCGTCTGCGCACTGTCGACCGCACGGCGCGCGTCGGTGAGCGCCTGCGTCTTGCGCGATTCGAACAGGTCGCTCTGGATCGCCAGGGCCATCCACACGCACGCCACGATGATCGTCACCGCGGTCAGCACGAGCGTGATCACGACGGTGCGGAACCGCAGCGAGCGCCGCCACAGCGTGGCAACACGTTCCGCACGTGCCCGCCACCAGGCTCCGTCCCGCCAGGTGACGGGACGGCCGGCGACGCTCACCGAGCCCGTGGGCACGCGCGCACCCCGTGCCTCAGACGACGGCGCCGGCGCGGTAGCCCACGCCGCGCACCGTGGTGACGATCTTCGGGTTGTCGGGGTCGAGCTCGACCTTGGCCCGCAGCCGCTGCACGTGCACGTTGACCAGGCGCGTGTCGGCCTTGTAGTGGTAGCCCCACACCTGCTCGAGCAGCATCTCGCGTGAGAACACCTGCTGCGGCTTGGATGCGAGGGCGACGAGCAGCTCGAACTCCAGGGGCGTCAGGGCGATCGCGGTCTCTCCGCGGCGCACCTCGTGGGCCGCGACATCCACGGCCAGATCCCCGATGCGCAGCATCTCGGACTCGGGCTGCGACCCCGGGCGCAGCCGGGTGCGGATGCGCGCGACGAGCTCCTTGGGGTTGAATGGCTTGACGATGTAGTCGTCGGCGCCCGACTCGAGCCCGCGCACCACGTCGGCGGTGTCGGCGCGGGCGGTGAGCATGATGATCGGCACGCCCGACTCGGCGCGGATGCGCGTGCAGATCTCGATGCCGTCCATGCCGGGCAGCATGAGGTCGAGCAGGATCAGGTCGGGCCGGTGCGCCCGCCACTCCTGGACCGCCGAGGCGCCGTCGGCGCAGAAGAAGGTCTCGAACCCCTCCGTGCGCAAAACGATGCCGATCATCTCCGCGAGTGCGGTGTCGTCGTCGACCACCAGGATCCGAGAAGTCATATGAACGCGTTTCGTCCTTCATCCGACGCGGCCATACCGCGGCACGTACCGGCGGCGCAGTCCCCGTCCGCCTGCACCCAGCGTAGCCGAGCACGCGCGCAGATTGTCCGTGCCCGCGCGGGGGTGTGACACGATGGGTTCTCGGGCCCGTCCCAGCACGAGGAGACTCTGTGACCGCCTATCCCACCTGGACCCCGGCATCGCGCCCGGGGATCATCCCGCTGCAGCCTCTGGGCTTCGGGACGGTGCTGGGCCGATCGTTCAGCGCCCTGCGGCACAACCCGCGCGTGCTGCTCGGGTTCGCGCTGGTCGTCCAGGTGCTGGCCACACTGCTGGTGGTCGCGGTGGTCGCCGGCACCTCGTTCTGGGCGTTCAGCCGCCTGCAGAACATCCCGACGACCTCCCCCGACTACGACACCATCACGGCCGGCTCCATCGCCATCGTCCTCGTCGTCTCGGGCATCGCCGGCCTGGTGGCGGCGGGCCTGCAGACCCTCGTGCAGGCGGTGGTGGTGCAGGATGTCGCGCGCGGCGCCGTCGCCGAGCGCGCGCCGCTGCGCGAACTGTGGCAGAACGTCAAGCCGGTGCTGTGGCGCCTGATCGGGTACACCCTGCTGGTCACCGCCGCCCTCATCCTGGGCATCGCGATCGTGGTCGGGATCGTCATCGGGGTGAGCATGCTCTCACCGGTCGCCGGCATCCTGTTCACCGTGCTCGCGGTGCTGGGGGCGATCCCCCTGCTGCTGTGGCTGTCGACGAAGCTGATGCTCACCGCCCCGGTCATCGTGATCGAGCACGCCACGATCCGCGGCGGCATCGCCCGGTCGTGGCGGCTGAGCCGCCGCCGGTTCTGGCCGATGCTCGGAGTGCTCGTCATCGTCCAGGCGATCTTCAGCGCCGTCTCGTACGCGATCTCGATGCCGTTCAGCCTGCTCGGGAGCCTCGCCGGCGCCGTCATCGCCCCCACCGGCGACGCCGACACGCAGACGGTCATCACTCTGGTGGTCGCCCTCGCGCTGCCCGAGATGGTGTCGCTGGTCATCGGCTCGGTCGCGGCGGTCGTGCAGGCCACGGCCGCATCGCTCCTCTACATCGACGCGCGCATGCGCAAGGAGGGGCTCGACCTCGACCTGCTCGCGTACGTCGAGCAGCGCGACGCCGGCGGCACGGGGCTTCCCGACCCGTATCGCCTCCACGTCGGACGCGAGATGATGCGCGCGCCCGTGGGATACATGCCCGGCGCCTACCCGTCGGCGTATGGCCAGCCGCAGTACGGCCAGCCCGCGTACGGGCAACCGCCGCAGTACGGCCAGCCCGCGTACGGGCAGCCGCCGCAGTACGGCCAGCCCGCGTACGGGCAGCCGGCGTACGGCCAGCCGCAATACGGCCAGCCCGCCGCCTATCCCCCGCCGCCGTACCCGCCTCAGGTCCCTGAGCGAGCGCAGCGAGACGAAGGGCCGGTCCCCCCGTACGCCCCGCCCGCGCCGCCCGCGCAGAACCCGCCCGACCCGACGCAGTGGACCGCGCCCGGAGGGCCCACTCCCCCCGAATGATCCGCTTTCCGTTCGACTCCGACCAGCCGCCGCTGACGCCCGACGGCGATCAGGCGCGCCGGTGGGCCGAGCACGAGCTCAGCGACCCGGCGTACGCCGCCGCGCACCCCACGCCGATCGACCGCATCGCCCGCGGCGTGCAGGAGTTCTTCCAGCGCCTCTTCGACTCCGACGTCGACGCGACGCTCGGCCTCTGGCTGGCCGTCGCCATCGCCGTCGTGCTGCTGGCGCTCATCGTCGCAGCGATCATCTTCTCGGGGCGATCCCGGCTCTCGCGCCGGGCCGCCCCCACCGCGCACGACCTGTTCGGCGACACCGAGACGCGCACCGCCGCGCAGCTGCGACGCGCCGCGGCATCCGCCGCCTCGTCCGGCGATTTCGACGAGGCCGTGATCCTGCGCTTCCGCGCCCTCGCGCTCGGACTCGTCGAGCGCGAGCTGCTCGAGCTCGTGCCCGGCGCGACCGTGCATGCGTTCGCGCGGCGGGCCGGCGCGCTGTTCCCCGATGAGGCGGAGCGGTTGGATGCCGCAGCCTCCGTCTTCGACGACGTGCGGTACCTGCGCCGCGGCGGCACCGCCGACGGCTACGCGCTGGTGGCCGCGGCCGACGACGCCGTGCGCGGCCGGTCGGTGCCGTCACCGGAGCCCGTCCGGTGACCGCGGTCACGACAGCTCCCCCGCCGACCCGCCGCCGACGCGTCGCGGTGTGGGTGTCGATCGGCGTGGTCGTGGTCATCGTCGGCGTCATCGCGACGATCCTGTCGGGTCTCGGCCAGTGGAGCCGCCGCGACGTGCTCGACCCCGAGTCGACCGGCGCCGACGGGGCGCGCGCCCTGGCCCGGGTGCTCGATCAGCACGGCGTCGCCGTGCACGTCGTGCGCGACCGGCACGCCCTCGACGAGGCGCTGGATGCCGCGGGCCGCACCGACCGGCTGCCGGCCATGGCCACGCTCGTGCTCCCCGACAGCCCGCTGCTGTCGGACACGACGTTCCAGCAGATGGCCGACGGGGCCGACGACGTCGTGATCCCCGACCCGCAGGCCCGTTCGGCCCGCGTGCTGTTCGACGCCGAGCTGTCGGGCTACGGCACCGACCAGCCGATCGGTCCGGGGTGCGCGCTGACCGCGGCGCAGCGTGCCGGGTCGATCTCGCCGGGGACCCTGTTCGCTCCCCCGAAGGATCCCGACGTCACCGCCTGCTACACCGTCGACGGCGATGCAGCCCTGCTGCGGGCCACACGCGGGGGCCGCACCGTCACCCTGATCGATGCGACCGAGCTCTTCACAAACGCGACGCTGGCCGACGACGGCAACGCCGCCCTGGGCGTGAACCTGCTCGGCGCGCACTCCGACCTCATCTGGTACGTGCCCTCCGCCGGCGATGCCGACACCGGAGAGGTGCCGCCCGATCTCGGCGCGCTCACGCCGGGATGGGTCTCGCCCGTCATCGTGCTCCTCCTGCTGGTCGGCGTGGCCGCCGCGGTGTGGCGCGGGCGCCGCTTCGGCCCGCTCGTCGCCGAGAACCTGCCGGTGACCGTGCGCGCCGCCGAGACGACCGACGGCCGCGCGCGCCTGTACGCGCGCTCGGGCGACCGCCTGCACGTCGCCGACCGCCTGCGCATCGGCACGCTCAACCGACTCGCCCGACTGCTGGGGCTGGGCCGCTCCACGCCGGCGAACGAGATCTCCGACGCGGTCGCCGACAGGCTCGGGATGCCCCGGGCACAGGTCCGCGGCATCCTCCTCGACGACCGCCCCGACTCCGATCGCGCGCTGCTCGCGCTCAGCGACAGCCTGCGCGAGCTCGAACGCCGGGCGCACCAGGCGGTGCGCCCCGACACGAACCCGCCCACCGATTCCGGGAGGACCCCATGAGCGATTCGACCCCGAGCACGCCCGGCCCCGCGGCGCAGCCCGGCCCCGCGGTGCAGCCCACCCCCGGCGCGCAGCCCGGCCCCGCGGCGCAGCCCGCGCCCGCGGCATCCCCCACCGATGCCGCCCTGCGCGACGACCTCCATGCCGTGCGCGTGCAGGTCGGCCGCGCCGTCATCGGGCAGGACGGCGCCGTGACCGGACTCCTCATCGCCCTGCTCTCGGGCGGGCACGTGCTGCTCGAGGGCGTCCCCGGCGTCGCGAAGACGCTGCTCGTGCGCGCGTTCAGTTGGGCCCTGGGCCTGGACACCAAGCGCGTCCAGTTCACGCCCGACCTGATGCCGGGCGACGTGTCGGGCTCGCTCGTCTACGACGCGCGCACGGCCGAGTTCGAGTTCCGCGAGGGGCCGATCTTCACCAACATCGTGCTCGCCGACGAGATCAACCGCACGCCGCCCAAGACCCAGGCGGCGCTCCTGGAGGCCATGGAAGAGCACCAGGTCACCGCCGACGGTGTGACCCGCGAGCTGCCCGACCCGTTCCTGGTCGCGGCGACCCAGAACCCGATCGAGCACGAGGGCACCTATCCGCTGCCCGAGGCGCAGCTCGACCGGTTCCTGCTCAAGCTCATCGTGACCGTCCCCGAGCGCGACGCCGAGCTGCGGGTGCTGCGCCAGCACGCCGACGGCTTCGACCCGCACACGCTCGCCGGGATCGAACCCGTGGTCGATGCCGAGCGGCTGCGCGCAGCGCGCCGGGCCGCGGCATCCACCGCCGTCACCGACGATGTGCTCGCCTACCTCGTCGATCTCGCCCGTGCGACCCGCCAGAGCCCGTCGGTGCAGCTGGGCGTGAGCCCGCGCGCCGCGACCGCGCTGCTGGCCGCGGCGAAGGCGTGGGCGTGGCTGAGCGGATACCCGGCCGTCACCCCCGACCACATCCAGACGATGCTCGTGCCGACGTGGCGGCACCGCATCCGGCTGCGTCCCGACGCGGCCCTCGAGGGCGTGTCGGTCGACGCGGTGCTCACGTCGGTGCTGCAGCAGACCCGGGTGCCCATCTGACATGTATCTGACCGGCCGCTTCCCCCTCCTCCTCGCCGCGGGCGTGGTGCCCGTGATCGGGCTGTCGATCGCGGGCGTCGACCCGTGGCTGACGCTGGGCGGGTGGCTGGTGCTCTGCGTGCTGGCGGCGGGGGTGGATGCCGCGGTCGCGGCCGATCCGCGTCGGGTGCAGGTCGAGCGGGCCGTTCCCCGGCGCGCGCTGCGCGACAGCCGCGTGCACACGACGCTGACACTGCGCGGCCCGCAGCGCCTGCGCGGGCAGCTGCGCGACGCCTGGCAACCGACGGCCGGGGCGCCGTACGCACGCGCCGCCGTGCACCTCGACCCCGAGGTGCCGCAGCGCATCGACGTCCCGCTGCTGCCGCGGCGGCGCGGCGAGCTCGTCTCGGAGTTCGTCGTGCTGCGCAGCGTCGGCCCGCTGGGGCTTTCCGGACGCCAGGCGCGCCGGAACGTACGCGGCGCGCTCCGCGTGCTGCCGCCGTTCACCGCCCGGCGGCATCTGCCCTCGCGACTCGCGCGCCTGCGCGAGCTCGATGGAGCCACGAGCGTGCTCGTGCGCGGGCAGGGCAGCGAGTTCGACAGCCTGCGGCCCTACGTGCGCGGCGACGACGTGCGCTCGATCGACTGGCGTGCCACCGCGCGCGCGGGCACCACGATGCTGCGCACCTGGCGCCCCGAGCGCGACCGGCACATCGTGATCGTCATCGACACCGGGCGCACCTCCGCCGCGCGCGTCGGCGACGGCGTGCGGCTGGATGCCGAGATGGAGGCCACGCTGCTCCTCTCCGCGCTGGCCGAGCAGGCCGGCGACCACGTGCACCTGATCATGGCCGACCGCGCCGTGCGCGCCCGGGTCAGCGGGGTCGAGGGCGAGCAGCTGCTGCCCGCGCTCGTGGATGCCATGGCGCCCGTCGAGCCGACGCTCATCGACACCGACTGGGATGCCGTGACCGCCCTCGTCCGCTCGCTCGCGGTGCGGCCGTCGCTGGTCGTGCTGCTGACCGCGCAGGACGAGGCCACGGCCGCGCGGGGATTCCTCGGCACGCTGGCCGGGTTCACCGCCCGCGCGCACGTGCTCGTGGGGACGGTCACCGACACCGGGCTCGCCGACCGCGCGCGCACGCGCGGCACCGTGGGCGAGATCTTCCGCGCCGCGGCGGCCGAGCAGACGCTCGCCGATGCCGACCGGGTCATCCAGGCCGTGGTCGCCGCGGGCGCCGACGCGCTCACCGACGGCCCCGAAGAGCTCCCTCCGCGCATCGCGGACCGGTACCTGCAGCTGAAGGCGGCCGGCCGGCTGTGACGCCGGGGCGGCCGCCGCGCGTTCGGTCGTCGCGACTTACCGATCTCTCGCGAGAAAACGGTCATCTGCGACCACCGAGCGACCCGGGTGGATGCCGCGGGCCGCGGCATCCACTCTGTTCGACAGTCACCTTCTGCAACCGCCCCGGCCTGACACTCACAGATACCGACTGCTGAAGCATCGCGGCCCGTTTCAGCAGGCGCTTTCGACCACCGCACCGGTCTGACGCCTGCAGATACCGACTGCTGAACCGACACGGCGCCCGCCGCGGGCGCACCAGTCCACCCGCGCACCAGCCCACCCGCGCGCGCACCAGCCCGCCCACGCCCCACCCCGCCTGCGCCCGACCCCACCAACGCGCGAGCGCACCCACCCACCGCCCGCGCGCCGAAACCCCGCAAACGCGTGTCGCACCGCCGCACGCACCCGCAGCTGCCGATACTCTCGCGACATCGATGTGTCCATCAGCACCATCGAACAAAGGAGACACCCATGTCGGATGCAACACCTGCAGCGCCCCCGCTCGTGACCCGCATGGTCGCCGAGGGCATCGGAACGCTCGTGCTGGTCTTCGGCGGCGTCGGCACCGCGCTGTATGCGGCCGACTTCGCGGTCGGCGGCGAGGGCACGCCGCTCGGCGTCGGACACCTCGGCGTCGCTCTGGCCTTCGGCCTGACCGTGCTCGTCGGCGTGTACGCGTGGGGCCCGATCTCGGGCGGACACTTCAACCCCGCGATCACCCTCGGCATGGCCACCGCCGGACGCTTCGCCTGGAAGGACGTCACCGGCTACATCGTCGCGCAGGTCGTCGGCGGCGCCGTCGGCTCGACGCTGCTCGTGTTGATCGGCCTGTTCGGGCCCGACAAGTGGCTGAGCACGGCGCAGTCGGGCGGATTCGCGAGCAACGGCTTCGGCGAGCACTCCCCCGGCGGATGGGGCCTGGGTGCCGCGATCCTCGTCGAGATCATCCTCACGTGCGTGTTCGTGCTCGTGGTGGCGGGCTCGACCAGCAAGCGCGCTCCCGTCGGCTTCGCGGGGATCGCGATCGGCCTGACGCTGACGCTCATCCACCTGATCTCGATCCCGATCGACAACACCTCGGTAAACCCGGCCCGCTCGATCGCCGCGGCGATCTATGGCGGCGTCGGCCCGCTCGCCCAGCTGTGGGTGTTCATCGTCTTCCCGCTCGTCGGCGGCGTGCTCGCGGGCCTCATCCACCGCGCGCTGTTCCCCGAGCCGAAGGCGGCCTGACCGCAGCAGACCCGGCGGCCTCCGCCGCCTCCTACCCGTGAGAGTGCAGCGGGTGGACGAGGAGTAGGGAACCACCCGCTTCTTCGTCCACCAGCTGCACTCTCACCGTTTCGGGGGTGCGGCTGGGGCGGGGACTGAGTGCCGCGCTCAGCGCTCGGGCGCCTCCGCGACGGCCTCGGCGATCGGCGTCGAGCCCGTGTTGAAGCGGAGCGTCTTGTGCACGCTCGTCGCGTCGGCGAGGACGGCGGCGATGGTGGATGCCACGTCCGCCCGTGGCACGGATCCCGACGTCTCCGCGGACACATCGATCCGACCGGTCGGTTCGTCGAGGGTGAGCGTGCTGGGGGCGACGATCGTCCAGTCCAGCCCGCTGGCGCGCAGGTGCGCGTCGGCGTCGGCCTTCGCCTCGGCATACGCGTGGAACGGATCGCCCTCGGGCACCCCGTGGTCCAGGCGCGCGCCGAAGTACGAGACCATCACGTAGCGCCGCACGTCGGCGGCGGCCGCGGCATCCATCGACCGGATCGCCGCGTCACGGTCGACCGCATACGTGCGCTCAGGGTCGCCACCGCCGGCTCCCGCCGACCAGACGACCGCATCGTTGCCGGCGATGATGTTCGTGAGCTGGTCCTCATCGAGATGCTCGATGTCGGCGACCAGCGGAGCGGCGCCGGTGGCGGCCACCTCGTCCTCGTGTGCGGGATTGCGGATGACGCCGGTCACGGTGTCGCCGCGGGCGACCAGTTCCGGGGCCAGTCGCAGGGCGACCTTGCCGTGGGCGCCGATGATCAGAATGCGTGCCATGGTGCTCCCTTCGTGTGGTCCGAGCCTACGCGGGGCGCATCGCGCCCGCGGCGGCCCGGTATCTGTCGCTCCTGCGCGCCGAGCGCCGCAGAAACGCGCAACGCCGACAGATCTGCGACACGGATGAGACGAGTGGATGCTGCGGCGCGGCACGCCCGCACGGCGAGGGGCCGGTGCTCCCCGCGGCGGGAAGTACCGGCCCTTCGTCTCGCTGCGCTCGCTCAGGCGCCTGAGGCCCTCAGCGGCGCCGAGCGCATCACTCCAGGTCGAAGCGGTCCAGCTCGGTGACCTTGCCCCACGCGGAGACGAAGTCGTTCACGAACTTCTCGCCCGCGTCGTCGGCGGCGTACACCTCGGCGAGCGCGCGCAGCTCGGAGTTCGAGCCGAACACGAGGTCGGCACGGGTGCCGATCCACTTGCGCTCACCGGTGCCGAAGTCGCTGCCCGCGAAGGCGTGCGAGCCCGGGTCGACCGGCTTCCACTCGGTGCCCATGTCGAGCACGTTCACGAAGAAGTCGTTCGTGAGCACGCCCGGGCGGTCGGTGAACACGCCGTACTTCGAGCCGTCCCAGTTGGCGTCCAGCGCCCGCAGGCCGCCGACCAGCACCGTCATCTCGGGAGCGGTCAGCTGCAGCAGGCTTGCCTTGTCGACCAGCAGGAACTCCGCCGGCAGGTCCGCGGCCGAGGCCATCGGGCCGACGTAGTTGCGGAATCCGTCGGCGACCGGCTCGAGGTAGGCGAACGAGTCGACGTCGGTCTGCTCCTGCGTGGCGTCGGTCCGGCCCGGACGGAACGGCACGACGACGTCGAAGCCGGCATCCTTCGCCGCCTTCTCGACGCCCGCGTTGCCGGCGAGCACGATCAGGTCGGCCAGTGAGACCTCCTTGCCGAAGCCCGCCTTGATGCCGCGCAGCACGTCGAGCACCTTGGCGGTGCGCTCGGGGTTGTTGGCCTCCCAGTCCTTCTGCGGGGCCAGCGCGATGCGTGCGCCGTTGGCGCCGCCACGACGGTCGCTGCCACGGAACGATGACGCAGAGGCCCAGGCCGTGGCCACGAGCTCGGACACGGTCAGGCCCGACGCGAGGATCTGCTGCTTCAGCCCCGCGGCGTCGGCCTCGTCGATCAGCTCGGCGGGGGCGGCCGGGGTCGGGTCCTGCCAGATGAGCGCCTCGGTGGGCGCGAGCTTGCCGAGGTAGCGGGTCGACGGACCCAGGTCACGGTGCGTCAGCTTGAACCAGGCACGGGCGAACGCGTCGGCGAAGGCCTCGGGGTCGTCCTTGAACTTCTTCGAGATCGGTCCGTAGATCGGGTCGAAGCGCAGCGACAGGTCGCTGGTGAGCATGCGCGGCTCGCGGCGCTTGGTCGCGTCGTGCGCCATCGGCACCATGTCGGCGCCGCCGCCGTTCTTCGGCCGCCACTGCTTGGCACCGGCCGGGCTCTCCATGAGCTCCCAGTCGTACGCGTACAGGATGTGGAAGAACTCGTTGTCCCAGCGCGTCGGGTGGTAGGTCCAGGTGACCTCGATGCCGCTCGCGGTCTGGTCGTCACCCTTGCCGGTGCCGTAGGAGTTCTTCCAGCCGATGCCCATCTGCTCCATCGGGGCGTCCTCCGGGGCGGGGCCGACGAGGTCGGCGGGGCCGGCACCGTGGGTCTTGCCGAAGGTGTGGCCGCCCGCGATGAGCGCGACGGTCTCCTCGTCGTTCATCGCCATGCGCCCGAAGGTCTCGCGGATGTCGCCGGCGAGCTCGAGCGGGTCGGGGTTGCCGCCCACGCCCTCGGGGTTGACGTAGATGAGGCCCATCTGGGTGGCCGCAAGCGGGTTCTCCAGGTCGCGCTTCTTGCCCGACTCGTAGCGCTCACCGTCGCCGAGCCAGGTGTTCTCCGAGCCCCAGTACACGTCGTCGTCGGGCTCCCACGCGTCCACGCGGCCGCCCGCGAAGCCGAAGGTCTTGAAGCCCATCTGCTCGAGCGCGACGTTGCCCGCGAAGATCATGAGGTCGGCCCACGAGATCTGCTTGCCCCACTTCTTCTTGACGGGCCACAGGATGCGCCGCGGCTTGTCGAGGCCGGCGTTGTCGGGCCAGCTGTTCAGCGGAGCGAACCGCTGCTGCCCGGTGCTGCCGCCGCCACGGCCGTCGGTCACGCGGTAGGTGCCGGCGCTGTGCCAGGCCATGCGGATGACGGCCGGGCCGTAGTTGCCGAAGTCGGCGGGCCACCAGTCCTGGCGGGTGGTCAGCACCTCTTCGATGTCGCGGCGCAGCTCGTCGAGGTCGACGTTCTCGAAGTTGGCACGGTAGTCGAAGTCCTCGTCGAGCGGGTTGGTCTCGGCGGGGTTCTTGGCGAGCACGTGCAGGTTGAGCCGGTTCGGCCACCAGTTGTGGGCGCTGGATCCACCGGCGGGGCTGGCGCCGTGGATGACCGGGCAGGTGGCCTCCTCGGCGGCGACCGCCTTCTCCTCGGCCGTGGGCGTGGGGATGACGCCCTCGGTTTCTTCGGTGACGTTGTCGGTCATGTTCATCCCTTCTTCGATGTCGTTGTGTGGTTGTGGTGTCAGGCGGCGGATGCGGCGCAGTCGGCGCACATCCCCCAGAAGGTGACCTCGGCCTCATGCACGACGAAGCCCGCGGAGTCGGACGGCGTCAGGCACGGCGCCTCGCCGACCACGCAGTCGACGTCGACGACGGCACCGCAGACGGTGCACACGAGGTGGTGGTGGTTGTCGCCGACGCGCAGCTCGAACAGCTGCGGACACCCGGCGGGCTCGATGCGGCGCACGAGGCCCGCGTCGGCGAAGTCGTTGAGCGCGTTGTACACGGACTGCAGGCTGGGGTGCTCGAGCACCGGCGCGACCTGCGCGTACACGGCCTCGGCGCTGGCGTGCGGCCTGGCGCGCAGCGCGTCGAACACGGCCGACCGCGAGTCGGTCACACGCAGGCCCGCAGCGCGGATGGCGGTCGCGGCATCCTGCCCCTCGATCTCGTGCGCGTGCATGACACCCACTCTAGTCTTGATTTGATCAAAACAAAAGTGGATGCCGCGACCCGGCGCATCGGCATCGCGTCGCTCAGACGGTCCGTGGCACCGCGCCGTGGGCCCAAGCCGTCGACCCGAGCCGTCGACCCCTACCCGGCGACGAGCCGCGGGGTCCCCGCCTCCGACTCGGCGAGGTCGCCGGTCTCGCCCGCCCGCGCCGCGCGTCGCCCGATGACGAGCATGTAGAAGAGGAAGACGGCGAGCGCGAGCGCCCCGATCGCGATCTTGATCGACCAGTGCCAGTGCTGCGGGGTGACGAATCCCTCGACCGCGCCCGAGAGAGCGAGGCTGAACACGAGCCCGACTGCGACGGTGACCAGGGACCGGCCGGCCGCGGCCAGCGACTCGCCGCGCGAGCGGCGTCCGGGCGCGACCCACGCCCAGAACACCTGCAGCCCCGCGGCCGCGGCGACGAAGACGCTGGTGAGCTCCAGCATCCCGTGCGGAACGATGAACTGCCAGAGGATGTCGCCGTGGCCCGTCGCGATCATCACCGCACCCGACGAGCCCACGCCGATCGCGTTCTGCATGATCGCGTACAGCGGCCAGATGCCGGTGATGCCGAACATGACGCATTGCAGGGCGATCCAGGCGTTGTTCGTCCAGACGGTGCCGGCGAACACGGCGGCGGGGTTCTCCCGGTAGTAGTCGACGAACGAGTGCTCGGCGTAGTAGTCGAGGTCGGCCTTGCTGCCGAGGGCTGCGAGTGCCTGCGGGTCGCCGATCAGCCACAGCGCGACCAGCGAGCCGATCACGAAGAACGCCCCGGCAACGGCGAGGGTCGTCCACCGCAGGCGGTAGAGGGCCGCCGGCAGGTGCGACCCGAAGAAACGGGGTAGGGCACTGCGGGCGTCCGTTCCGCTGCCGGTCAGCCGCAGCCGCGCCCGCGCGAGGATCGTCGAGACGTGGTCGCCCAGCGCGGTGCGGCCCGACGAGGTCTTGATGTCGGCGAGATCGGCCGACGCCGACCGGTAGCGGGTGACGAGCTCGTCGACCTCGGCGCCGTCGAGGCGCCGAGCGCGGCTGAGCGCGTCCAGGCGCTCCCATTCCGGGCTTCGGGCGGCGGCGAGCGCGTCGAGGTCCATGTGTTTCACTGTAGTCATGGCCGAGCAGATCACGATCGTGCCCGATGAGGTCCTCACCGGCGAGGCGGTCGCGCTCGATGTGCAGCCGCTCGGCTTCTTCCTGCGCGCGCTGGGCGCGATCATCGATGTGCTCGTCGCGATCGTGTTCACCCTGCTGCTGGCGTGGGCACTGGGGTGGATGCTGGGCCAGAACGTCGTGGACACCTCGGCCTCCGGCATCCTGTCCATCGTCATGATCGTGCTCGTCACCGTCGTGCTGCCCACGACCGTCGAGACGCTGACGCACGGGCGCAGCCTCGGCAAGCTGGCCGTCGGCGGGCGCATCGTGCGATTCGACGGCGGGGCCGCCGGCTTTCGCCACGCGTTGATCCGGGCGCTCGTCGGGGTGCTCGAGGTGTGGTTCACGCTCGGCGCCATCGCGCTGCTGGTCGGCGCGTTCACGCCCCGGTCGCAGCGGCTCGGCGATCTGCTGGCCGGAACCTACAGCCAGCGCACGCGCACGCCGGCGCTGCCGCCGAACGCTCCGCTGCTGCCGCCGGTGCTCGGCGAGTGGTCGCAGGTCGCCGACGTCACGCGCCTGCCCGACCGGCTCGCGCGCCGCTGCGCGCAGTTCGTGCGTCAGGCCGACCGCATGGAGCCGGGCTCACGCGTGCGCCAGGCCGCGCTGCTGGGCGCCGAGGTGCGCGCGTACGTCTCACCGCTGCCGCAGGTCGACGCCGAGACGCTCGTGCGGGCCGTGGTCGCGGTGCGGCGCGATCGCGAGTACCGGGCGATCCTGCTCGAAGACGAGCGCGTGGGCACTCTGCTGAAGCGCACGTCGACGGTGCCGCGCGGCTTTCCGGAGCGGTGACTCCTCTCCGTTCACCCCTCGGATCGGACTCCAAGCAACAACATAGGTGTGTCACATCCGACGGGGCTCGCGTGGGAGGAGGATGAATCCCGCCAGACCGAGGCACGACGACGCCCCCGGACGATACCCGGGACACGCCGGTGTCGGCCGAGGGCCCGATGAAGGGGCGTCCGATGGGGTCGTGGTTGTTGCATGTGCCGGTAGAGACGCCGGGGGTCTTCGTTCCCGTCTACGTGCTCGCCGCCCTGACCGGGGTCTACCTCCTGTGGCGCACACCTCGCGCCCGGCGTCACGACAACGCGGCCGTGCCCTCCGCGGGTGACCGGCGCGCCACGCGCGCACAGGCCCCGCACCGCGCAGGTCGGCCGCTGATGTATACGCTCGGCGCCGTCATCCTCGGCGCCGCACTCGGTCTTCTCGCCTGCTGGCTCGTCGATGATGTCTGGAACCTGCTGGGCATCGAACTGACGCCGATCACACGGATGTGGGTGGCCCTCGGCTTTGCGGGCATCACCCTGGCGGTGGTGAATCTGTGGGGAACGCGCTGGTGGCGCACCGTGATCGCCGCGGCCTCCATGCCCGTGTTCGTGCTGATGGCGGCCCTGGGTGTCAACATCGACTTCGGTGCCTTCGCAACGCCGGCTGAAGCGCTCGGGCTGACCGAGTATCCCGTCTTCGTGCCAAGCGCATCCGCGGCATCCCCTGACACCCCCACCGACCTGGCGACGTGGCGCGCCGACGGCACCCTGCCACTGCACGGTCGTGTGGCCGAGGTGACGATCCCGGCGACGACCTCGCACTTCGCCGCACGCAGCGCGCTGCTCTACCTGCCGCCGGCGGCTCTCGTGCGCAACGCGCCCGCGCTGCCGGTGATCATCGCCCTGTCGGGGCAGCCCGGGATGCCGGCAAACATGGTGCAATCGGCGCGCATGCCCCAAGTGCTCGACGCGTACGCTGCGGCGCACCACGGGCTCGCCCCCATCGTGGTGATTCCCGACCAGCTCGGGGCCGCCGCGCACAATCCGATGTGCGTGGACTCACCGCTGGGCGACTCGGCGACGTATCTGAGCGTCGACGTGCCGCAGTGGATCACGACCCATCTGCACGTCGAGCAGCCGGGGCGCGACTGGGCGATCGCGGGCTTCTCGCAGGGCGGCACCTGCTCGATCCAGCTCGGCGCAGCCGACCCCTCCTTGTTCGGCACGATCCTCGACATCTCCGGCGAGACGATTCCCACGATCGGCGCCGATACGGTCCAGGTGGCCTTCGGCGGATCGGAGGCCGCCTACCGGGCGGCATGGCCGGTGAACATCCTGGCCGCACACGCGCCCTACGCCGACACCACCGCGTACTTCGGCGTCGGGCAGAACGACCACGTCTACGCCGCACGCATGCGCATCATCGAGCAGGCCGCGGCCCGCGCCGGCATGCACACGTCGAGCATCGTCTCACCGGGCAGCGCACATGACTGGAACACCGTCCGCTACGTGATGTCGCACGAGCTCCCCCGTGTCTCGGCACGGCTCCTGGGGGACGTATGAGCACCCCGGTCGCCTCCACCGAGACCAGAGCGACGCGCCCGGACACCAGCATCCGCGCCACCGCTCCCCTTCTGCGCGGAGCGGCACGGATGCCGTTCACGCTCGCACTGCTGGCGGTGGTGATCGCCGGCGGTGTCGTCACCGCCGTCGCCGGCGGGCACCACTCGACCCTGCTCGCGCACATCGCGCTGGGGCCATCCGCGCTCGCGCACGGCCTGTGGTGGACTCCCGTGACCTCGGCGCTGTTCACCCGTGACGGCGCGGACCTGATCGTGTCTCTCGTGCTCACCGGAATCCTCGTCGGAGCAGCCGAACACGCCATGGGCACCGCCCGCACAGTGCTCGCTTACCTCGTCACCGCGTTCGTCGGGGCTGCCGCCGGGGCCGGCCTGCAGATGCTCGCGGGGTGGGGCGACGGAGAGTGGATGCTGCGGGTCGCCCGGCTCGGCTCGCTCGACCCCACCCGCCCGGCGTTGGGTGTGGCGGTAGCGGCGAGCGCATTCATGGGAGTGCTCTGGCGTCGACGTGTGCGGGTGATCGTGCTGTTGGTGACGGCGATGTTCATCCTGTATGCGGGTGATCCCTCCGGGCTGTATCGGCTGATGACAGTGGCCACCGGGTTCGCGCTGGGACGGATGCTGCGCCCGCACACACCGGCGCTGAGCTGGGTGCGCAGCTCGCATCATGAGATCCGGGTGCTGGCCGCCTCGGCGGTGGCCATCAGCGCCCTCGGCCCGTGGGCAGCGACGTTCGCTCCCGGCCGCTACGGGCTGCTCTCCCCGATGGCCGCACTCGGCGACGGCGAGTTCGTGCCATCCGTGCGCGGCGCACGCTGCGACGTATGGATCTCGGGCGCAGGCTGCACCCGCGCCCTCGCCGTGCACTCAGCGACCGGGGCGCACCTGTTGACGCTCGTGCTCCCGATCATCGTGCTGCTGCTGATCGCCTGGCAGATGCTGCGCGGGCGCCGCGCGGCACTCTGGGCCGCCGTCGTGGCCAATGTGGCGTTGGCGGCCTGGGCCGCCGTGTTCTATGGCCTGCTCCCCTCGCCGGCATTCCCGGCGACCTCGCCGCGTCTGAGCCTGCATTACTGGCGTACGACGACCTCGCTCATCGCCTCGATCGCCGTGCCCCTGCTGCTCGCACTGGTGCTGATCGCTCTGCGCCGCCATTTCGCCGTCGGTGCGCGCCGTGCCCGTGCGCTGCCCGATCTGGCCTCCCTGCCGGAGGCCCGCGCTCTCCCGGAGGTGCGTGCGCGTGAGCTGACGACGCTCGGCGGCGGTCCGCTCGCCCACATAGCGACGTGGCCCGGCAACCGGTACTGGTTCGACGAGGGTGGGCGCACGGGGATCGCGTACCGCGTGATCGCGCAGATCGCCCTGACCGCAGGCGGCCCGTTCGGCGTAGACGACCCGGGCACGCTCCCCCGCTTCGCGCGCTTCTGCGACGACAACGGCTGGACGCCCGTGTTCTACAGCGCCGAGGCCCGGCTCGAGCCGGCGTTCGCGGCGATCGGATGGCGCACGATCACGGTTGCAGAAGAGGCCGTGATCGACCTCGCCGACTGGTCGCTGGCCGGCAATCGCAACAAGGACGTGCGCACGGCCGTCAATCGCGCTCGTCGCGCCGGACTCCGTGCCGTGTGGACAGACTACCGCTCGCTCGGCCTGAAGGAACGCTCGCAGCTCGCAGAGATCTCCGAGTCGTGGGTCGCGGGCAAGAACCTGCCCGAGATGTCGTTCACCCTCGGCGGCCTCGACGAGCTCGACGACCCCGACGTGAAGCTCATGCTCGCCGTCGCCGAAGACGAGCGCATCGAGGCGGCCACGAGTTGGATGCCGCATCGCCACGACGGGCACCTGATCGGCTGGACACTCGACTTCATGCGTCGACGCCCCGATGCAACCCCCGGGGTGATGGAATTCCTCATTGCATCGGCCGCGGCGCAGGCGCGCGCCGACGGCGCGCGCGAGCTCAGTCTGTCGGGGCTGCCGCTGGCGCATTCGCAGCAGACGCCGGTGCCGTCGGCACTGCAGTCGGCGCTGGATGCCATCGGCCGCATGCTCGAACCTCACTACGGGTTCGCCTCGCTCATGCGCTTCAAGGGCAAGTTCCACCCGCACCTGCGGCGGCTGGTGATGGCCTACCCCGATCCGGCCGTGCTGGGCGCGGTCGGCGTAGCCCTCACGCGCGCATATCTGCCCACGCTGTCGGCCCGTCAGATCATGCAGCTGCTGCGGGCACCGGCATCCGCCGTAGCCCGCTGAGTAACACAGCGCCCCCTCAGCTGCTTTGCCACTGCTGGACGGTTCAGCCGAGTTCTGGGCCAGGGCCTCACGGTTCAGAACTCAGCACATCTGCGCGATTCGGGTGCCGCGCGGCGCCGATTCGCTCCCCCACGACGGGAACTTGCGGAGTTCTGAACGCCCCGGCCCCGCCTCAGTACCGGTAGTGGTCGAGCTTGTACGGCCCCTCGACCGGCACGCCCAGGTACGCCGCCTGCTCGTCGGTGAGCGTGGTCAGCTTCACGCCGAGCGCGTCGAGGTGCAGCCGCGCGACCTTCTCGTCGAGGATCTTCGGCAGCGTGTACACGCCGGTCGGGTACTGGTCGTGCCGCGTGTACAGCTCGATCTGGCCGAGCACCTGGTTGGTGAAGGAGGCGCTCATCACGAACGAGGGGTGTCCGGTGGCGTTGCCGAGGTTCAGCAGCCGGCCTTCGGAGAGGACCAGGATGCTGCGCCCGGTCGGCAGGCGCCACTCGTGCACCTGCGGCTTGATCTCGACCTTGACGGCTCCCGGCAGCGCCTCGAGGGCCGCCATGTCGATCTCGTCGTCGAAGTGGCCGACGTTGCCGACGATGGCGAGGTGCTTGAGCGCCAGCAGGTGGTCGACGGTGACCACGCGGGTGTCTCCCGTGCACGTGATGAGGATGTCGATCTGGTCGGCGACGTCTTCGAGTCGTGCGACCTGGAAGCCGTCCATCGCCGCCTGCAGCGCGCAGATGGGGTCGACCTCGCTGACGATCACACGGGCGCCCTGACCGCGCAGCGCCTCGGCTGCGCCCTTGCCCACGTCGCCGTAGCCGACGACGAAAGCGACCTTGCCGCCGATGAGCACGTCGGTCGCGCGGTTGATGCCGTCGGGCAGCGAGTGGCGGATGCCGTAAGTGTTGTCGAACTTCGACTTCGTGACCGAGTCGTTGACGTTGATCGCGGGGAACAGCAGGGTTCCGGATGCCGCGAGCTCGTACAGCCGGTGCACCCCGGTGGTGGTCTCTTCGGTGGTTCCGAGCAGGCCGTCGGCGATGCGCGTGAACCGCTGCGGGTCGCGCGCCAGGCTGCGACGCAGCAGGTCGAGGATCACCCGGTACTCGGCCGAGTCGGTCTCCGCGGCATCCGGCACCGCCCCCGCCTTCTCGAATTCGACGCCCTTGTGCACGAGCAGGGTCGCATCGCCCCCGTCGTCGAGGATGAGGTTCGGGCCGTCGAAGCCCTCGGCCGACCAGTCGAAGATGCGCTCGGCGGCGGCCCAGTACTCGGGGATCGTCTCGCCCTTCCACGCGAACACCGGCACACCGCGCGGCTCACTGACCGTGCCGTCGGGGCCTACGACGACCGCGGCGGCCGCCTCGTCCTGCGTGGAGAAGATGTTGCAGCTGGCCCAGCGCACCTGCGCGCCGAGGGCCACGAGCGTCTCGATCAGCACCGCGGTCTGCACGGTCATGTGCAGCGAGCCGGCGATGCGGGCGCCCGCGAGGGGCTGTGAGGGTCCGAACTCCTCGCGCAGCGCCATCAGGCCCGGCATCTCGTTCTCGGCGAGCCGCAGCTGGTGACGTCCCGCCTCGGCGAGGGAGAGATCGGCGACCTTGTAGTCGAGGGCGCGCGCGGGTGCGGAGGTGGTGGATGCTGGCATCCAGCCATTCTCCCACGCCACGTATGTGCCCCCTGTGTCAGGGCCGTGAGCGAGCGCAGTAAGACGAAGGTGGGAAGGATGCCGCGGCTACGCCTGCAGCGTCTCGTGCCGCACGACCATCCACCCGCGGGGCACCGACAGCCGCTCGGTGTGGATCGCGCACAGATCGTGCGCGTGCGGGTCGCCCTCGCGCCCGAGCGGGCCGATCGCGGCCATCTGGTCGGTGTAGTCGTACGTCAAGGTCGAGACCGCTTCACGCGAGCAGCCCACCTTTGAACACAGTCTCTGGCGCATGTCCTCTCCACGGTAGCGCCGACACTGCGCCCGCTGCGCCACCGGCGCGCCGCATAGGATGGACGCATGATGCGGCGCCGTCCTCCCCAGGTCGTACGCCCGACCCGCCACGGCCGTCACGGTCGAATGGGGCGCAGTCCGGTGGTCCGCCCGCCGCTGCCGCCGCTCGAGAACCGCTATGAGAAGTTCGATCTCACCGTCGGCACCGCGGCCGAGTTCCTGCGCGACGCGTGGGAAGAGCTGCGCGACGTGCGGTTCGAGATCGCCGATATGCCCGCGGCATCCGACCCCGAAGGGATCCCGCGTTGGCTCGCCGACCGCGAGGGACATCGCATCGTGATGTTCCGCATCCCGATCGAGCGGCTCACCCACGTGCCGGCGGTCGACGATCTGCATCGGCGCATGGAGGTCGAAGCGTGCGTGTTCCGCGCCGCCGCCGAGTACCTCAACCGCGACCCGTGGGATCTCGGGCCAGAACGTTTCCGGTTCTGACCGCCCGTCACCGGTAAACGGTGACGGGGGCGGATGCCGCAGCCGGCGGCGACACCGGGTAGGTGGCCAGCTGCTTGTCGCCCACGAATGCAACCGACGCGTGCACGGCGCGATCGGTGACGATGCGGTACGACGTTCCCTCGGCGAGCGTCAGGGACGCGACCTGTCCGGGCGTCGCCGTCGCCGACAGCGCGTCGCCGCCGCCCACCGGGGTAGCGGTGACCTTGGCGGCCTTGTCTCCGTCGACGAGCAGGTCGAGTCGCGGCGAGGGGCCCTTCGGCACGCTGACCAGCGCGCCGTCGCCGCCCGCCTCGAGCGTCTCGGCCGGTTCCGCCCAGGTGAAGTCGTCTCCCCCGCTGATGCCGGTGGCCTGCCAGACGGCGGCGACCACCGGCGTGTCGGCCGACACGACCACGGCGTATGACCCGACGGCGAGCGGCAGCTGCAGCTCTGCGGGCGTGCCGCCGGTGAGGTCGACCTCCTGCCCCGGGCCGGTGCTGCCGTGCTCGCCGATGACGGTGACCTGCGCCGTGGTGTCGTCTTCGGGAGAGAGCAGGCGCACGACGGTCAGCGGGTTGTCCTGCTGCTCGGTGGTGACGTGCACGCCGGTGATCACCTGGCGTTTCGCGGCCGACGGCAGCGCGGTCGTCTGGTCGACGCCCGTCACGTCGAGCGCGACGCTGTTGCTCGACTGCAGCATTGCCCGCACCGGCGCGCCGGTGGCGGTCACGCGGACCACGGGGGCGTTCTCCCCCACGCCGAGCCCGGCCAGCGGGATGACCCGCTCGGTTCCGGCCGCCACGACGACGTCGTTGCCGCCGGCCGGCTGCGTCTCCCCGCCTTTGCCGTAGAGCGTCAGGTCGACGGTGGCCGGCACCTCGCCGGGGTTGGCGATCGTGATGAGATCGGCGGCGCCCGTGGTCGTCCAGCCGGCGACCAGCCACGAGTCCATCAGAGCGGGGCCGCACGGGCTGGCGACGAAGCCGCCGAGGTCGTCGGCCTTGACGGTGGTGGATGCCGCGGCCGCCGCCTGCGGCGTGTTCCGGCCGCTCGCCGAGGTGATCAGGCGCAGCGGGCCGCCGTCGCCGTCGACGTCGGGCGCCTTCAGCGTGCTCTTCTTCGTGCCGTCGCCCGTCGACACCTGCGATTGGGTCGCCGCGACGGTGATCGACGAGGCGTCGGTGGCGTTGCGCCCGATCGCGAGCAGGGGCCCGGCGCACGTGAGCACGGAGTCGGCGGCGACCGGCGCGACCTTCTGCGAGACGGGAACGACGTTCTGCGGCATCCCGTCGAAGGCGATGCCCCCTGCCACGACGACGCCGGCGCCCGCGGCGATCACGGCGCCCGCGATGAGGCGGGCGGTCACTCCGACGCGCGTCATGGCAGCTCTCCTTCCGCCGCTTCGTCGCCGACGACGACCCGCGTCACGCGCCGGGGCGCGCGGCGCCCGACGACACGCGGCGTCGACCGTGCACGCCGACGTGACGCCGCCGTCGGCACCGCCAGCAGCAGCGCCACGGCGACGGCGACCAGCTGCGCCAGTGCGATACCGCCGCGCAGCGGAGCGACCGACGCGGGCGCGGCGGCGCGCGGCGCGACATCCCCCGTCACCCGCCACAGCGACCCTTTCGAGGTCGTGCCGACGGCATCGAGTCCGTCGCGCTGGTCGAGCGCGGTTCCGGCGGTCAGCACGAGCTCGCGCGCGGTCTCATCGGTGGCGGTCCGCAGCAGCACGAAGCGGATGCCGTCCGCCCGCAGCCGGTCGACGACATCGGTCGAGGTCGGGGTGACGAGGTCGGCCGCCAGCTCGGCGATCTTCGTGTCGGCGGGTGTGGCGGCGGTACGAGTCGCGAGCACCGTCGACGCACCGCCGATCGTCTCGCTCTCACCCCACACGACCGTCGCCGAGACGGCGCCGTCGGCGAGCGGCTGCAGCACGACGGTGCCCGTGTTCGCGTCGCCCCGGCCGACGGCCGCGACGTAGGCGGGCAGGGTCGAGGTCGGCCCCTCCGCGATCGTCGTCGTGCCGCGCAGCTGCGCCGACAGCGACGGCAGCGCGAACACCACGAGGGCGAGCATGACGACGGTGGCGCCGAGGGCGCGCGTGCGCCCGGCCGTCAGTGCGCGATCGGCATCGGGCGAGGCCTGCGGAGCGAAGCCGGTGTCGAGCGTCACGAGCGCGGCGCCGACGACGCCCACCCAGACGAGGCTCAGCGCGCTGCCCGGCCAGATCGCGACGGCGTCGGCATCCGTGACCGAGACCGCGATGCCCACTGCCGCGAACGCGGTGCACAGACCGGCGAGTGCGATGAGCACGAGTGTGGTGCCGGCGACCCATCGCCGGGTGAACAATGCCAGCACGGCGACCACGCCGAGCGGAGCGAGCAGCACGAGCAGCCAGACGGCCGGCACCGTCGCCGCCCACGGCCCGAAGGCGCCGGACTGCAGCAGCGCGGCCCAGCCGCCGGGGTCGGTCGTCGGCGAGCCCGCCGCGAGCAGGGCGCGACCCGCGGCATCCGCCCCCACCTGAGGCCCCGCCCACACGATGCCCGGGTCTGCCAGCAGTGCCCACAGGTTGCCCTCGGCCAGCTGACGGAAGACGACCGGCGCGGCCATCACGAGCGCCGGCACGATGGTCCATGCGACTCGTGCAGCGCCGCGACCGCGATGCACGGTCGAGAGCATGATCAGCAGAATGAGCCAGATCACCACGAGCGCCGGAGCGAGCGAGGGCGCGCACGCGACGACGGCGGCGAAGAGGAGGGATGCTGCGCCCGCGGCCCCCCACGAGCGATGCGCGACCGCACCGGCGTAGAACAGCCAGGGCAGCAGCAGGTGCACGAGCACCGCCGCCGGGCGTCCCTGCACGAGCGCGATGAGGAATGTGGGGGCGAGCGCCCACGCGACGGCTCCCGTGATGCGCAGCACGGGGCGGTCGGTGACGCGGGTGGCGGCGAACCAGCCGCCCAGCACCGCGAGCGGCAGGGCGAAGACCCAGAGCAGCACGAGGGCGCGCGACGGGTCGCCGGGCCACAGGCTGCCGAGCACCGCGATCACGGCCGAGAACGGGTCGGCCGGGCCCACCTCCCCGAGCCCGGTGGGCCACCGGCCGAACGCGGCGTCCGACCAGAGACGCGCCACGGTCGAGCGCAGCGGGGCGAGCGCGCCGCCGCCGAGCGCGGGCCAGACCAGCAGCGACGGGAACATGACGATCGAGACCACGATCGCGCCGAGCACCGCCCACGCGCCGCCACCGGTGAAGAAGCGCAGCTCGCCGCGCTGCGACAGGGCCTCGCGCACGTCTTGATCGGGGTGCAGCGAGTGCCGCAGCTTGTGGCGGGTCATGCGCAGCGGCGCCAGCTGGCTCCAGGGCACGGTGTGCGCGCGACGGATCCGCCCGCGCGCCCGTATGAGGGCACCGAGCCGCACGATGCTCACGCCGGTGGCGCCCCACTCGGGCAGGATGCGTCCGGGCGTCTTGGCGACCAGTTGCAAGGCCGCGCGCCACAGCGCCACGGGGATGAGCGACAGCCAGAGCAACGGCGCCGCCCACGCCTTCGCGTAGGCGAGACGGCGGTGCAGCTGCGCACGGCGGGTCGCGTAGGTGCGGTGGATGCTGCGCTCAGGCGGAAGTCCCGCGAGCCCTGCGACGCCGTCGCCGTACACTGCGACCCGCGCCGACGGCACGACGATCGCGCGGCCGCCGGCTAGGCGGATGCGCACGCCGAGGTCGAGGCCCTCATCGGCGCCGGCCAGCGCCGGGTCGACGCCCTGCACGGTGTTCCAGGCCTCGGTGCGCACGAGCGCGGCCCGCACGTCGACGCCGAGCACGTCTTCGGTCGCGTCGTGCTGCCCCTGGTCGAATTCGTCGTCGGCCAGGCCGATGGTGCGACCGAGCCGCGTCATCGTCACGCCGAGCGAGACGATGCGCTCGCGCTCGTCCCAGCGCACCAGCTTGGGCGCGACCAGACCGACCGAGGGCGCGATCTCGAGCGCATCGCTCAGCTGCGCGAGCGCATCGGGTTCGGGCACGGTGTCTTGCGCGAGCAGCCAGACCGCATCGCCCTGCAGGTCGCGTGCGGCCAGCCCGAGCGCCTCGGCGAAGCTCGTCGCGTGCGGCGCGTCGATGACCGCGTGGGCGTGGGATGCCGCGGCGAACGCGGCCGCATCGGGATCGTCGCCGCACAGCACGATGGTCAACGCCGAGATCGGCTGCGTCTGCGCGGCGAGCGCGGCCAGCGTCCGCTCCAGCCGGTGTGCGGCGGGCACGTGCGCGTCGGGGCGCACGACGAGAAGGGCGTGGACTCGGGCGGGCATGACCTGGCAAGCCTAGGCCGAGCGCCTTCGGATTCCGGCCCCGACTCGCCGCTGACTCAGGTCCCTGAGCGAGCGAAACGAGACGAAGGGCCGGAAGCCGACTCAGCTCGCCTGCCGCTTGAGGCGGCGGCGCTCGCGCTCGCTGAGGCCGCCCCAGATGCCGAAGCGCTCATCGTTCTGCAGCGCGTACTCCAGGCACTGGGCCCGGACTTCGCACGACGTGCAGATGCGCTTGGCATCGCGGGTCGAGCCGCCCTTCTCCGGAAAAAACGCCTCCGGATCGGTCTGCGCGCACAGGGCGTCAGCCTGCCATGCGAGCGGATTGTCCTCTTCGACCGGTTGCCGAACACCCGGCACACCGAGGTCTACCGGGTCGACGAACCAATCTGCGGGAACGCCTGAGCGGTACTGTGCGCCCGTCATCTCGTTCTCCTACCTGCTTTCCCCCCACGCGAAACGCGCTTGCAGATAATTACACCTGTGTGATTCGAGATGGTCAAGTCGCAGATACTAAAGGCTCATCTTCGGGTTGAACCTTCACGACGCGCCGTCGGCGTGTCGCCGTCCGATAACGAATCGCCCCGACGGAATATCGGGCGGCTCTCGCGCCCGGTCACACAGAGGTCGGCACGGTACCCTGAATCCCACCATGGCCGTCCGCTCGAAGCATCCTGTCGCCGCCGCCCCGACGGCGCCCGTCCGCGAGAAGACGAAGCACCTGCTGCTGCGCGCGTGGTGCATCTTCATCCTGTTCCTCGCCCTGTCGGGCGTCGCCTGGATCAACGCCATCGGCTCGGTCGCCACCGGCGTGCTCACCGTCGCCACCGGCGTCGTCTCGGTGATCCTGTGGTTCGTCGTGCGCCCGCCCGTGCAGTGGCGCCGCCTGCCCTGGTTCCCCGTCGCCTACGCGGTCTGGGCGGGGCTGTCGATCGCATGGTCGCAGTGGCCGGGCACGTCGGCCCTCACCTGGGTGCTGATGCTCATCACGGCCCTGCAGGGGCTGTTCGTGGCCGCCGTCCTCACCTGGCGTGAGTTGGTGCGGGCCATCGCGTCTGCGCTCAAATGGTGCCTCGGGCTCTCGCTGCTCTTCGAGTTCATCGTGGCCGCCTTCATCCGCCGACCGGTGCTGCCGGGCTTCGTCATCCCCGACTCCCCCGCCGCCGATCCGATCGTCTACTGGTGCCGCGGCAATCTCTTCAACGACGGGCGCATCCAGGGCATCTACGGCAGCGCGAATCCACTCGCGGCCGTGTGCCTCCTGGCGATCATCGTCTTCGCGATCCGGATCGCTTCGCGCGCCCCGCGACGCACGTTCCTCATCATCTGGATCGTCGTCGCCGGCTTCCTCATGTATCGCGCCTCGTCGGCCACGATCTACCTCGCCACGGTCGGCGTCGCCGTCGTGCTGGCCACCGTCCTGCTCATGCGCACCGCTCAGCGGCCAGGTGCCCGCACCAAGTGGTACGTCATCTTCGCCGTGGTGGGCCTCGGCGGCGCCCTGTCGATCTGGCTGCTGCGCGAACGCATCTTCAGCGCGCTCGGCCGCTCGTCCGACCTCACCGGTCGCGAGAGGATCTGGCAGTCCGTGCTCGCACGCACCGCGCAGCATCCCGTCATCGGCAACGGCTTCGCGACCCCGTGGATCCCCACCGACCCGCACTTCGACGGCTGGATCATCGACCACGGCCAGACCGTCATGCAGGCGCACAACATGTGGATCGACGTCTCCATGCAGCTGGGCATCGTCGGAGTGATTCTGTTCGGCTTGTTGTATCTGGCATATATCTGGCGGGCGTGGTTCTTCGCCGTCGACCGTCCGCGGTGGGATCTGCGCGGCGACCGCCCGTACTCCGCGATCACGCTGCTGCCGACCCTGGTCGGTGCGCTGCTGCTCGTGCAGGGCCTGGCCGAATCCGAGCCGCTGCTGCTGTGGGGCTGGATGTTCGTGGTCATGCTCGCGTTCAAGATCAAGCAGTCGCCGCACGTCGGCATGGGCCGCATCGAGCAGCGCGTGGCCATCGAGCGCGGCGAGCTCGTCCCCGATGCCGACGACCCCCACCTCGACAACAGGTCGCACTGGTGAGGGTTCCTCCACAGCTGCGCTGGCTGCCCGAGCTGCTGCGCTCGGCCGGCATGGCACGGGCATTCACGCTCGTCACGTTCGGCGCGGTCTTCTCGTCGCACGCCGTGCAGTGGATGGCCGGGCAGGTCACGTATGTCGCCATGATCGCGGGTCTGTGCGTGATCGGGCTCGGGATGCTGGTGGCCCGGCGCCGAGAGCTCTCGTTCCTGCGTCTGGTGCCGATCACCCTGATCGTGTTCGTGATCTGGCTGGGCATCAGCGTGTTCTGGAGCTACTCCCCCTCCGACACCGTCTACGGCTGGGTCTCCTTCGTCGGCATCGCGTTCCTCGCCCTCGTGGTCGGGCACGTGCGCGACACCCTGCAGACGGCGCGGGCGCTGGGCGATGTCATGCGCTGGCTGCTGTCGATCTCGCTCGCGCTCGAGGTCATCATCGGCATCCTTCTCCCTGAGCCCCTGCACCTGCTCGGCATCGACGGCAACATCATCGACCTCGGGCCGATCGAGGGCATCTTCGGCTCACGCAACATGCTCGGCTTCGTCGCCGTGCTGGCGCTCATCACGTTCGTGGTGGAGTGGCGCACGGCGTCGGTGCGTCCGGGCGTGGCGGTCTACTCCGTGGCTGTGGGCGGCCTGCTGGCCGCGCTGTCGCGCTCCCCCACCGTTCTGGTGCTGGCGGCGTGCGTGGGCATCGCCACGGCCATTCTGGCGATCGTGCGCCGCATGCAGCCACACAACCGCAACACGTTCCAGTGGAGCCTGGGAGCGGCCGTCGTCGTCGGGCTCGCCGTTGCCTATCTGTTCCGCCATCAGATCATCGCCGCGGCCGGCGAAGACTTCTCGATCCGCGCGAACCTCTGGCGCATGATGTCGATCTTCGTGCGGTTCTACCCGATTCAGGGCTTCGGCTGGTTCGGGCCGTGGCCCTACGAGCAGTATCCGTTCATCACGATCAACTACGCGCTCGACAAGAGCTACTCGACCGGCCTCAACGCCTACGCCGACCTCGTGCTGCAGGTGGGCTGGGTCGGCGCGTTCCTGTTCGTCGCGATGGTCGGGATCGCACTCATCCGCTCATGGTTGGTCGCCGGCGAGCGCCGGTCGATCGTCTACGCGTGGACGCCGCTGATCCTGGTCACGCTCGTGATCAACTCGCTGTTCGAGAGCTTCACGCTGTTCGGGGCCGGGCTCCTGCTGCTGGTCGTCTGTCTCGTGCGCGCCGGCCAGTCACGCTCGTGGCGCGAGCGCATGGAGTCCGTAGCGCGCGACGATCCGGGGTTGCCCGTGGAGTGACGAGCTACGCCCTCTCACTTCGTGTTGACGACTCCGTTGCACGTCTTCGAGATCGTGATCGGGGTGGTGGTGACCGTCGGCGAGGTGTCGACCGAAACCGGGCCGCGCTCCCCCGTGGGGATCGTGCTCGTGTACGACACTGTGCGCGTCTCGTTCTGACCGACGAAGATGCGCATGACCTTACCCTCATGACCGTCTTCGCTGCCGCTGCGGGCACCGTCCCAAGCATCGCCGTACGCGGGGTCCGAACCGGTGATCTTCGATCCCGGCGGCGCGAAGTACATCACGTCGAGCACGAAGTCCTGCCGCGGAATCTCGTACCGCTTGTTGCGGATGCCGAGCTGATAGTTGACCAGCCCCTCGCTCGGGACGCTGTTGGCGAGGGTGATCGAGGTCGTGATGGTTCCGGCATCGACGTCACATGTCACGTTGACCCGCGTCTTCAAGAAGTACTCGAGCTTGCTGTACGCCGAGTCGTTCAGGTAGATGCCCACCTGCGTGGTGGTCTTGTTGTCGGCGGTGATCTTGCCGTCCATACCGAGCTCGGTCGACATCGCTTCTTCAGACTTGTCGGCGAACCATGCCTTGAGCCGGTCTTCCTTGATGGAGAGCTGCAACTGATCGAGCATATCCATGACGTCCCAGTCACCCGACGAGAGCTTCTCGAAGACGCGTGCGGCCACGCTGGAGAAGAAGGCATCCTGCGCGGCGTTGCCCTTGTATCGGGTGTATGCGTCGTACAGGAGCGCCTCGACGACGTTGTCTGAAGTGAGCGTTCGGTTGTCCGCCGTCTTGATCGGGCCGGTGACCTTGAGCATGTGCGAAAGCACGACGGGATCGAGCATGATGACGCCATCGAGGTGCCCCCCGGTGGTCATGTTCCACAGCGAGTCGAAGGCAGCTGCCGTCGTCGGAAAGTTCGGAGTGCGTGTGAAGTTGCCGAATCCTTTGAACGTATCGGCTTCATACAGCGCCTGGGTCTCCTCCGGCGGGAAGATGACCTGGAGGTCGCGGCGGAACGTCCAGGTGCTCGTCTGCTCCTGCAACTTGATGTGGCCGTCGTCAACGCTGACGATCGCCGTCGCCGCGGGAAGGCCACCGGCGGCACGGATCTCGGCGTTGTTCTGGAAGACAAGCATGTAGGTGCGCTTCTCGTCGGCCCCCGCGACAGAGAGGAAGGTAGGGAGGTAATGCTCCACCTGCTCGAGCGCGGGGCCCGCCTCATCCATGATGTCGAAAAGAGAGCCGATCGCGTTGTCTACGACCGGGAGGATATTGGCGCGATCCACACCATCGAGCTTCGCTTTCGCCTCGGCGAAGGTCTTCTTGATCTCGGGCAGGGACTTCGCGGCCTCTTCGATCGGAGCGAGATCGACGCCGCCGCCCGACACCGACATGTCATCGATCTCCAGGGCGCTGAGCATCTTGACGCCCGCGGGGAGTGCGCCCTCGACCACGATGCTCGTCGCCTCCGTCGCCTTGCGCACCGCATCGACGTTCTGCCCCACCAACGGGATGCCGGCGGCGATCTCCCACAGCGGCCCCTGGACAGTGTCCCTCGCGTCACGGGTGAGGGCTGTGATCTTGTCGCCGGCCGCAGTGATCTTGGCCGACTGCCCATTCTTCACGTAGGTCATGATCGACGAGATCTGCGACTTCGCGCCGAGCAGATCGTTCTTCACGGTGATCGCCTGGATCGCGAAGACACCGACGACCACGGCGAACACGCCGAAGACGCCGACGACGACAGATGCGGTGATCCACGGCCAGCGGCGACGAAGCGCCGGGGTCGCGTGATGGCCGGTGCGGCCGACGCGATGGCGTCCGGAGGGGATGGTCTTGGGCACCACCCGAGGATACCGGGGCCACTCTGTGACAGAGCCGAACGGGTGCTATCAGTTCGCATCGTCATCGCGGACGCGGGCACGTCGGCGTTCTCATCGAGTGCTGAGTGTTCTCCTCTAGACTCGTTCTTCGCCCCCGACTCCGAAAGAAGGCCACGTGCGCATGATCACCCTGCGCCGCGTATTGCGAAGAATTGGGTTTCTCCAGCGGTGGCGGTTCGGGCCCTATGCGATGGCTTATGCGGTCTTCGCGCGTCTCACGCGTGTGCGGCCCCACCGCACGGTGTTCCTATCCGACTCGCGGACGGGGTTCACGGGGAACTTCCGCTTCCTGCGCGACGAAATCATCCGCCAGGCACCCGATGCCGAGATCCTCGGCGTGTTCAAACCGAGCCTCAAAGCCATCCGACCGTGGCGTGACGTGTTTCGCCTGCCCTGGCTCGCAGCCACCGCCCAGACCATTGTGCTCGACGACTACTACCCGGTCATCTACTCGTTCCGGATAAGGGACGAGTCACGTCTTCTTCAGGTGTGGCACGCGGCCGGGGCCTTCAAGAGGGTCGGCTACAGTCGGACCGGCCTCCCGGGAGGTCCCACTCCTGGATCGATCAGTCACCGCAATTACACTGATGCCACGGTCAGCAGCGAGAAAGTTCGGCACGACTACGCCGAAGCGTTCGGAATCGACATCGCCAGAGTCCAATCGTTGGGCGTGCCGCGCACCGACATCTTCTTCGACCATGAATTCGTGAATGCCGCATACCAAGACGTGCGAGCGCGCTACGGCATCCCCCCTGAGAAGAGAATCGCGCTGTACGCGCCGACGTTCCGAGGCAATGGCCAGCTCACTGCCACGTTCGACTACGAGAGCGTCGACTGGTGCACGCTCGTCCGCGAACTCGGCGACGACTGGGTCGTCTTGGTGAAGATGCACCCGTTTGTGCGGCCTCTATCGGCCGCGCGGCCGGATGTCGAAGATGTCATCGATGTCACGACCGACCGCGAGATCACACAGCTGCTGATGGCTGCAGATGTCTTGATCACGGACTATTCCTCGACGGTCTTCGAGTACGCGCTGCTCCGGCGCCCGATCGTCTTCTTCTGCCCGGATCTCGAACAGTACACATCAGATCGTGACTTCTACTACCCTTTCCGTGACTACATCACGGGACCGGTGATCGACGATACAGCCGCTCTCGCAACGGCGATTCTCGGTGCCCGCATCGGCGACGACTACGACACCTTCTTGCAGCGCTTCATGGGCGCCTGCGACGGGCATTCGTCCGAGAGGATCACAAGCGAGCTGATCCTGACTCCTCGATCACCAGGTCGCGCCGAGCAGATAGCTCCCGGTGATTCGACACTTGGCCCGACTCGGGCGAGCAGCGCGATGGCTCTGCGACTGCTGGTCGCCCACGCCGCCCGGATCACTCTCCGGATCGCATACGCACCGATGCGCCTTCTCCTGCGACGGCGTCGTAAAGTCGTGATGATCAGCCGCGAGCACACGGCGGTCCCCGACGACTTCGCGGACCTCAGCGCTGCCATCCATCGCGCCGACCCGGCCGTTCAGATCGTGCATCTGGTGCGGATGGTGCCACCCGGTCTCGTCGGCAAGATCGGGTATGCATTCCATATGCTGACTCAGCTTTACCATGTCGCCACGGCGCGCGTTCTCGTCGTCGACACCTATGCGATGGTTGCGAGCCTGCTCCCTCACGGAGGTGGACTCACGGTGGTGCAGATCTGGCACGCACTGGGCGCATTCAAGAAGTTTGGCTTGAGCATCCTCGGGCGCGAGGAAGGACGTGACGCGCGCCTTGCCCGCGCCATGCGCATGCACGAGGGCTACGATATGGTGCTCACCAGCGCGGAGGAGTGCCGACGCCCGTTCGCGGAGGCCTTCGGCACAGACATCGCTAAGACCCGCGTTGCGCCGCTTCCCCGCGTCGACAGGCTGCGTGATCCCGCGCGGAGGGCGCAGGCCCGGGATCGCATCTTCGGGGTGCACCCCCATCTCCGTGAGAGCCGCGTGGCCTTGTTCGCCCCGACCTTCCGCCTTGATGGCACCATCGCTGTGGATGTCAATGCCCTTGCTGAGACGCTCGAGGGACTGGGGATCCATCTGGTGGTGAAGGTCCACCCGCTCATGACGGTGCCGTTCGGACCTGATATCGATACCGCACCGGGATTCACGACCCAACAGCTTCTGCAGATCGCGGATCTGTTCATCACCGACTACTCGTCGGCACTGTACGAAGCAGCCGTCCTCGGAGTACCCAGCTATTTCCTGGCGCCTGACCTCGACGAGTACATAGCGTCGCGAGACTTCTATCTCGACTATCGATCCGAGCTTCCAGGGCCGATCGTTCGCGATCTGCCGGCACTCGCATCGGCGATCAGCGCGTCGCAGAGTACACCTGCGATCGTGGCAGCCTTCGCCGATCGCTGGATCCAGGCGCCGCCGGCTGATTCTACGACGGCGCCCTGTGCAGACGCCATCGCGGGGATTGTGCTGAATGCGATGCGGAACTGACCACCCGTCGGAGTGACGCCGGTCAAAACCTTCTCGACGCTTCTGAATCAGTGCGCCGCGGCGCCGGGCTTCAGCACGGCTTTCACCGTACGGAAGAGAATCAGGATGTCTTGCGTGAACGACCAGTTCTCGATGTAGTACAGGTCCAACCGCAGTGCGTCATCCCACTCCAGCGATGACCTTCCGCTGACCTGCCACAGGCCGCTCATGCCCGGTTTGACGAACAGACGTCGCTGGGCCACATCGTCGTAGAGCGCCACCTCGCCCTCGCGCTGCGGGCGAGGGCCCACCAGGCTCATCTGACCCCACAGCACATTGAACAGCTGCGGCAGCTCGTCGAGCGAGTGGCGGCGGATGACCCGTCCGACTTTCGTGATGCGTGGGTCGTTGGTCACTTTGAACAGCGGTCGCGCGGATTTGCCCTGCAGATCAAGCAGCGAGGACAGCTGGTCGTCGGCACCCGCGACCATCGACCGGAATTTGATCATGCCGAAGGTCTCGCCGCGTCGGCCGACACGCTCCTGCCGGTACAGGATCGGTCCCTTCGAGTCGGTCCGCACAGCCACCGCAACGCCGACCATGACCGGCAGGAACACGATGATCAGCGCCATGGAGGTGACGATGTCGAATATGCGTTTGAGCACGCCGCGGGCGCCCTCGAGCTCGGGGAACGAGACGTGGATGAGCGGCAGACCCGCGACCGGCTGTGCGTGAATCCGCGGGCCGGCGACGTCCGTCAACGCCGGTGCCACGATCCAGTTGATGTCGTTGTCGGCCATCGACCGTCCCAGTCGCTGCAGCGCCTTGGGTTCGAAGTCATCTGACCCTGCGAAGATCAGTGTGTCCGCGCCGAGCTCATCGATGACCCGTTCAGTGTCTTCGTAGCGTCCTTTGATCGGGATGTCGCTCTCGCCCTTGCGCGGAGAACCGGTCTTCGTGACCGCGCCGACGATCGCGTATCCGGTGCCCGAGGTCGACCGGATCGTTCGCACGATGTGAGCAACCTTGGCGGCGTCGCCCAGAACCACGACGTGGTGCACATAACTGCCCTCACGCTGACGTGCGCGCAACCACTGGCGCCATAGCCAACGGGAGAAGACGAGGAGGACGGTTGCGGTCGGCATCGCGATCAGCAGAAGGGCCCGCGAAAAGTCGATGCGAAGGAAGAAGCAGACCACGATGATTCCAGCGAACATGCCGAGTGAGGCACGGACAATACGCTGGTATTCCATGACGCCCTGGCTGACATGGTGCTCATCCCGGCTGTCGACGACGTCCAGCATCACGAGCCACAGCAGCCACACGACGATCAGCGCAACCCAGTAAGGCACCTCGAGCCCGCCTCGCCAGGCGAGACCGTCCGCGGGGTCTGTCAAGAAGATCAGCGCGAAAGCCGCCAAGGTGGCGCCCACCACGATGGCGTCACTGAAGAACAGGCGGTTTGCATAGCGGCGAGGCCAGGGCACCACATCGCGTGTCCGTGTGACGGGAACACGATTGACCACCGATGCGCGCTGTTCCGCGACCGTGCTCATCCCCTGCGCTACCAATATCGCTCCCCCCGGACAAAAGTCACGCCGCCTGTGAATGCACCCCGCGGTATTCTACGACTATTGTCAGGTTCCTGTCAGCCGAGGGCGCAACCGTCATCCACCGTCATCTTCGTGTTGTTGATCATGGGGGTGGACCACACCTCGAGCGGCGTACCGGTGGTGGCGCCGGTGAATGTTGCCGTGACGGTGGCAGTCTCACCGGGTCTGAGAGTCATCTGGAATGGAGCGACGACCCGGCCGAGGTCGACGTTGCCCTGTCGGAAGGGCTTGACGTCGCGGCCGTCGACCTTGACGCTCTTGACCTTCATTCCCGGAGGAGCATAGATGTACACCTGCTTGCTGAAGAACTCCGCTCCATGAAGGTGGCTCTGCACGTACCGCGGCAGCGCGTCGGCCTTCTCTTGCGAGATGTCGAGGAACAGCGTCGTCGTTGCGACGATGGTGTCTGTTCCGCCCGCGCAGGTGCGCGAGACCTTTGCCGAGGTCTTCAGGTAGTAATCGATCTTTGACGCTGAGACATCGCGGTAGTAGACGCCGATCGTTGTCGTCGTGGCGTTGTCGGTCGGCAACTCACCCGACAACCGACCCGAGACGATGGTCTTCTGTATCGTCGGGTCCGCGCTCCAAGCCATGATGTCGCCGTTTTCGACGCTCTCCTGCAGCGCTGTGATCATTGTCTTGAGGTCGAAGTCTGCCGAAGCGATTTTCGAGAACATCGTCGTCGCCACCGCTTCGAAGAACGCGTCGGACTTGACCGCGCCTTCTTTACTGTAGGCGTCCCACCAGGTGTAGGACTGGCTGAGGAGCACCTTCACCGCGTTCTTCGAGTTCATCTTCACCCCACCGATGGTGATGGGGCCGGTGGCACGCAGCATCCGCGCCATCGCGATCGGATCTACCGAGAGAGCGCCGTTGATCTCCTGATTCTTGTCGATGTCTCGTTGCCAGAATGCGATCAGCTGCTGAGCAGCACTCGGCCAATCAGGGCGTGTGACGGCCATGTTCCCGCGCGTGCCATACGTCGATCCGTAGAGGGCCGTCGCCGATGAGGGGATGTCGACGGTGGTGAGCTTCGTGTGAGTGTCGAAATCGGCGCTGCTTGCCTGGGCAGCGATCTTCAGCTGACCCTTGTCTGCGGTGATGAGCGTCTCGGATGCCGAGCTGCCACCGAGCGGCAGCGACTCGGCGTTGTTCTGAAACACGAGAAGATAGTTTTGCTGGCTATGCGTACCGAGCATGCTCGGCATGACAGCGAAAACAGGCGCGGCGACATCCAGCACATCAACGACCTGCTTCACTCCGTCTTCCACGGGACCGATGAGATGGCCGGAGTCGCTGAGCTCCGTCAGATCGGTGTGCAAGGAGGTCACGACTGCGGACTGCGACTCGATGACAGGCAATGCGCGCTGGAGCAACTCCCCCTTGCCGTCAGCCTGCATATCCAGGACGGGTAACGCGACATCATTGGCGAACGTGTCGAGCGTCTCGGCCGCCAGTCTGGTCGCGCGCAGATTGTCTCCCGCAAGAGGGATGGCTTCCGCCAGGCGCCATATCGGGTCACCGGCGACGTTCACTGCCTTCGCGGCGTCGTCCCCCATGGCTTCGATCGCGGTGGACACCTCGCGCCCGTCCTGGATGGCCGACAGCTGGGCCTTTGCCGACTCGAGATCGGCTTTCACCCCGAGGACGCGCACGACCAACCATGCCGCCAGGGCCAGGACGACGACAACGATCGCCAGCAGGACGAGCCGGATGATTGGGAGCCGCCGCCGAGAGCGCCGGTCGCCGGGGTTCGGCAGGAGCGATGCGGAGTCGTCGTCTTCGCGCGCGCGCTCGCGCGCCTTGCGTCGGGTCTCGGAAGGCATGGCCACCATCCTAAGAGACGCAAGCTGAGAATCCTCCCCCGCACCGGCGGTACGCCACCGCGCTTGCCTGCGGTGCACGCTACCGTGGGTAACCGCCCCACATCCCCACGAGAAATGCGAGATTGTTCATGCATCACCGCGGCTTCGGACTGCTGGTCACCGTCTGCATCGCCGCCACGATGATGGCCGGCTGCACTGCGACTCCCACGCCGACCACGACGCCGAAGAGCACATCTTCGCCGACCCCGGCTCAAACTCCAACCAGCACGGCCGATACCGCGGCCCAACGCCAGCCGGTGCGGGTGGCAGCGGCATCGGGAACGATCAGCGATTGGGATGAGGCCGGTGTGCACGCGGTCGGCGAAGTCGGCCCTGCGGTGGGGGCGGCCGCGTCGGGCACGACTTCGGCCATGATCGACGCACCGGTGGTCGCGTCGGGCGGTGTGACGGTGCTCACGACTGATGTGGACGTCAAGGCGGGTTCCTACACCTTCAGCGCGCAGGTGCAACCTTTGACCGAGTCCCTGGCGGCAGGTGCGGTCACCGCGGCGATCGGTGACGTGAATGTCGCCTCCCCTGCTCTGCCTGTGAGCCACTGGACTGAGGTGACCGGATCGATCACTGTGTCATCCGCTTCCAAAGACGGTCAGCTGAAGATCGCATTGACCACTCCCGCCCGCCGTCTGCTCATCGACGACGTCTCACTCACGGACGGAACCGGGAAGGATGTCGTGAAGAACGGGTCGTTCGAGAAGGTGTCTGACACCGAGCTCGTCGACAACTCGTCGTTGATCATGAGTGCGCAATACGCAACGCTCGCCGTGGGCGCGCCGGCCGGCTCTGTGCACTGGACCGCCACACGTCCCGATGGCACAGTCACCGGTGAAGGCACGGTGCAGGCATCCGGATCTCTCACCGCCATCCCGCTCGTCGGCGTTCCTCAGGGCTACTACACGGTCACCGTCAAGGATGCCAAAGACCGCTCGGCGACGACGAGCATCGGGGTGGTCGACACGCCCGCTTATGACGTCCCCCTCGACCCCCGCTTCGGGACGACCATCCATCTCAAGGAAGAGGGTTCCCGTGGGCAGTCTAGGTATGCCGGGCTGCTCGGCGTCGGCACCGTGCGCAGTGACGTTCTCTGGCGGCTGAATGAACTGACCCGCGGCACCTACACGTGGGATAAGCGCTACGAGTCTGAGTTCACACGAGCAGCCGCGAACGGCGTGTTACTCAGTGCCATCGTGAATTACGGCAACGCGATCTACGGAAATGACAAGGTCCCTGCGGGAGCGACCGAGATCGCCGCCTATGGAGAGTATGCGGGCGCTGTGGCCTCACATTACAAGCCGGCCTCGATCGAGATCTTCAACGAGTTCAACCAGGAGCGATTCAACATGAACGCCTGCGGAGTCACGGCGGACTGCTACCTCCCCCTCGTGAAGGCGGTGAGCAAGAACGTGCGCGCCGTCGGCCGAAAGATCGACCTGCTCGCCGGCGCCACCGCGAACTATCCCTCGTCCTGGTTCGAGCGACTGTGGAGCCTCGGCGGCCTCTCGTACGTCGATGGCATGAGCTTCCACCCGTACGAGTCCAACAGCCATCCGGAGACGGTTGCCGCTCTCATCGAAGACGCCCACAAAGTCAGCGCAAAGTACAACGGCGGAGATCCCCTGCCGGTATGGATCACCGAGACAGGAACCTCGTCCAAAACTGGTGGCCGCACCCTTCCCAGCCAGGGACAATTCCTCCTCAAAATCGAGTCCTCGGAGCTTGCCGGCGGTGCCGTCAGCACTATGTGGTACGACCTGAAGAACACAACGTCGAATGCCGCCGATCACGAGGGGAACTTCGGCCTGTACGAATACACACCGCGTGCGAATACCTCGGCATTGGCACCGAAGCCGTCCGGTTTCGACCAGGCGCTGTTGATCGCATCAATCAACGGTCGAGCCGTCGCCGAGACGGCCGACGCCGGTTCAGGGGTGGTTGCACAGTCATTCGGCGATGAGGACAGCCTCGTGTCCGTCGTATGGACATCGAACGGCAAATCCGCCACCGCGACGCTCCCGTCCCAGGACCCTGTCGAGGTCGTCGCGTGGGACGGGACGACGACCGTGGTCCAGCCCGCCGACGGCATTGTCAGTGTCAAGGTATCGGGCGTTCCGGTCATCGTCCGCCCGGCGGCCGCAGACCGTGACCCGGCGACGACCACAGTGCAGAAGCGCTGACCCCGTGGAGGGCGGCTCAGCCGCGCGGCCGCCCCATGCCGTAGTAGGTCCAGCCGGCGTCGCGCCAGGTGCGCACGTCGAGGCAGTTGCGGCCGTCGACGACCGCGCGCGCGTTCACGAGCTCGCCGGCGTGCGCCGGGTCGAGCTCATGACGGTACTCGGGCCATTCGGTGACGACGACGACCACGTCGGCACTGCGCAGCGCCTCATCGAGGTCTTCGGTGTACTGCAGCTGGGGGTGCGCGCGCCGTGCATTCTCGAGCGCTTCGGGATCGGTCACGACGACATCGGCACCAAGCCCGCGCAGGCGCACGGCCACATCGAGGGCCGGCGAGTCGCGAATGTCGTCGCTGTGCGGCTTGAACGCGGCGCCCAGCACGGCAACGCGCTTCTCGAACGCCGAGCCGCCCAGCGCCTCGACGGTCAGCTCGATCGCACGGTCGCGGCGACGCAGGTTGATCGCGTCGACCTCGCGCAAGAAGGCGATCGACTCGCCGCGGCCGAGCTCTTCGGCACGTGCCGAGAACGCCCGGATGTCTTTCGGCAGGCAGCCACCGCCGAAGCCAATACCGGCGCCGAGAAAGCGGCGGCCGATGCGCGCGTCGTATCCGATGGCGTCAGCGAGCTGGGTGACGTCGGCCCCGGTCACCTCGGCAATCTCCGCCATCGCGTTGATGAATGAGATCTTCGTGGCCAAGAAGGCATTCGCCGCAACCTTGACGAGCTCGGCGGTGGCGTAGTCGGTGACGATGAACGGCGTGTCGCTCGCGACCGCCGTGTGGTACACCTCGCGCAAGATCTGGGCGGCTCGCTCACCCTCGGCACCGGCGGGGACCCCGGCCACCAGACGGTCGGGCGCCACCGTGTCTTGCACGGCCCAGCCCTCGCGGAGAAATTCGGGGTTCCACACCAGGGTCGCCCCGGTCGGCGCGACGACCTCGGCCAGGCGGGCTGCCGTGCCGACGGGAACCGTCGACTTCCCGGCGACGATGTCACCCGGACGCAGGTGCGACACCAGCGAGGTGAACGCCGCATCGACATAAGTGAGGTCGGCCCCGTGACCGCCTTGCTGCTGCGGCGTGCCGACACCGACGAAGTGCACCGCTGCCCCCCGCGCAGCCGCCATGTCGCTGCTGAACGTCAGCCGCCCCGAGGCCACACCGTCGGCCAAGATCTCGTTCAACCCCGGCTCGAAGAACGGCGCTTCGCCACGCACAAGGCGGTCGACCTTGGCCTGGTCGACGTCGATCCCGACCACGTCGTGGCCGATCGAAGCCATGGCCGCGGCGTGCACGGCCCCCAGATAACCACAACCGATGACAGAAAGACGCATGGGCTCGAGTTTATCGTCGATCTGTGAGCCCCCTGTGCGGAGTGACACCGTCTTACCGCCGGGAGCACCTGCTCCCCGTAGAATCGTCACCGATGACACCTGTGCCGCTCGTCTCGATCGTGATGCCGGTCTTCAACGACGAGGCGACGGTCGCCGCTGCGATCGAGAGCGCGCTGCACCAGTCACTGCGCGCCGTCGAGGTGATCTGCGTGGACGATGCCTCGACCGACGGCACCGCCGCCATTCTCGCCCGGTTCTGTGAGCGTGATTCCAGAGTGCGGGTGATCACTCACGAGCACACCCGCACCGCGATGCAGGCCCGCCGCACCGGCGTGCTGGCCGCCGCCGCCGCCCACGTGCTGTTCCTCGACGGCGACGATGAGTTGGAGCGGGATGCCGCGCAGCGCGCGCTGGCGACGGCCGATGAGACTGGAGCCGACCTGGTAGCCTTCGGCGTCACGGTCGTCGAGAAGGACGGACGCGTCGGTGGCGCCTATGAGCGCCGGCTGCAGCCTGTGCACGATGCATTGACCGGCACCGCGGTGCTGAGGGGACTTTTCCCCCTGGGCGCGAGGGCGCAGGGACAACTGTGGCGTCATCTCTACAGCACCCGGGTGCTGCGCGATGCTCATGCGTTGCTTCCCGCCGATCTGGCGCTGGCCCGGGTCAATGACCTTCCGTTGATGTTCCTGGTCGCAGCCCTCGCCACGGCGTACGTGTCGATCCCCGACAAGCTGTACCGCTATCACTTCGGCCGCGGTGGCAGCGGGCACCGGGTCGACAGCGTCGAGCGCGCGGTGTTCTACACGTCCGCGATCACGTCCGTCGACAGCATCCACCCCGCCGTGGACGAACTGGCCCGCAGCTGCTCTGACCCGACACTTCTGCGCGATACGTACGCGTCAGTACGCCTGTCGATCATCGGTTACGTCTGCTCGCAGCTGATCGAGAACAGCGACGCGGCCGTTCTCGATGCCGCCCTCGCCCACCTGCACTCGGTAACGCCGGCGCATGACGTCGTGCGGGCGGCGGTGCGCTTCTACCCATCCACGCTGTCGACACTGCGGTTCCACACGCATCGGCAGGCCATCGGCGATCGCGCCGTGCGCAACGTGCTGCTGGCCACGTCGGTGCTGCGCACGGGCGGGGTGTCGGCGGTGATCGCATCGCAGGCGCGCTATCTGCGCGATGCGGGCTTCACCGTGACGGTGGCTGCTCGCAGCACCGGTAGCGACACCGGCCTGCTGCCCGACGGCACGGGATTCGTCGAGCTGACGGCGATCGACCGTGCCGGCAAGCTTGCCCAGTGGTCAAAGATCTGCCATGACCACGCGATCGATGTCGTGATCGACCACCAAGTCCTCTACATGGACGCCTGGCCCGAGTTCGCCCTCGCTGCGCGTGCCGAAGATGCAGCGACGGTCGGTTGGCTGCACAACTTCGTCGGCCGACCGGTGTATGACGGCAACGACCGCCTCACGCTGATCGAGCGCTGCAGCACCACGCTCGCGCAGCTGGTCGTGCTCTCGCCGCTTGATGTCGCCTACTTCAAGCTGCGCGGCCTCGATCACGTCGCACACGTGCCGAATCCCCCGTCCCCGCTCCTGACGCGCTCAGCAGCGCCGGCACCGAAGTCGTCGCCCACCGGCCGCATCGAGCTGGTCTGGTGGGGGCGACTCGAGCAGCGCACCAAACAGGTCTCCGAGCTGATCGAGGTGGGCGTGCAGCTTCGCCATTTGGGTGTCGACTTCCACCTCACCGCGATCGGCCCCGCGTGGGACGGCCTCACTGCCAAGAAGTTCAACGCGCGCGCCCGCAGGCGCGGTGTCGGCGGGCTTGTCGAGGCGGTCGGACCGCGCCACGGCGCACAGTTGCTCGCGGCGATCGATGCCGCCGACGCCTTCGTGTCGACGAGCATCATCGAGGGCTACCAGCTCACGATCGCCGAGGCCCAGTCGCGGGGGCTCCCCGTGTTCATGTACGAGCTGCCGTGGCTCACCCTCGTGCAGAACAACGACGGTGTCGTGTCGGTCGCGCAGGGTGACGCCGCGGGTCTGGCGCAGCAGATCGCCGAAGTGCTGAGCGACCCTCTGCGCTATCGACAGCTTTCAACGGCATCCGTGGACGCTGCACAGCGTGAGCTCTCATACGACTTCTCACGCCTCTACCACGGCGTGGTCACGGACACATTGCCGCCGGAGTCCTCGCCTGAACCGACCCTCGCCGACGCGAAACGACTGCTGGGTCTGCTGGTCTTCTTCGCCGCACGATCGCATCAGGCGGCACGTCGCGTCGACTCAGCCAATGAGTCGGCATGGGGCGCGCGGCTGTGGCACTCGGCTGCGCCCCTCGGCCGCAACGCTCTCAGGCAGCTTCCGGGTCTGCAACCGCTCGCTCACCGCGCAAAGAAGTGGTTGGGCGTGCGGTAACAAGAGCTCGCCTCCTGGCCTCCCTATCCGCCTGCTTCGGCCGACGGTGCCGGGTCACTCGTCGGATCAGTCGAACCTGGCGTCGTCGGCTCCGACGACGGCGTCGGCTCCGGCTCCGGCTCCGACGGTTCAGTCGACGGCGCAGTAGACGGAGCAGTCTCGCTAGGCGCCGGCGTACTGACCGGCTTCGACGTCGTCACCGGTGCTGGTTGCGGCGCGACGGGTATTGTCTGCTGCGGCGGTGCAGAGGGCACCGGCGTCGGAGTGGGCTCCGTCCGCGTCACGGTGATCACCGAGCTCACTCGGTCACCGTTGGCGTTCTCGGCTACGAGCGTGTAAGCCTGTTTACTCGCGTCGCACCCGAAGGCCATGGCATGGTCCTTCATCTCGGTCGGGAGCACCGTCTTCGGCGACAAGTCGGCTTTCTCGGCTGTGACAGAGCCGGCAACGACGGCAACCAGTGCCGCATGATCGACTTTCCAGCTGAGCTTGACCTTGGCTTTCGCGTCGTCTGCCGCGCACTCCACCGTCTTCGCAGCGGCCGCAAAGGATCCGATCACCGGCAGACTCGGGGCAGGTTCATCCGTCGCGACAGAGGCCACGCTGTTCGATCTCTGTGGATCGGGAGATGCAGAGAGGTTGGCTGCCAGCGCCAGGCCGGCGCCAGCCGCAATCGCGAGCACAATGGCGCCACCCGTGATCAGCACGGTCAAGAGCCTTCTCCGGTGCCGCTCACGAGTGCTGGCGATATAGCGCCCGCGCCTCTCAGCGTCTCGCGAACTCGGGCGCCCCGAGCCAGCGTCCTTCACATGTTGCGAAGGTGTCTCGATGGCGATCGGGGTGGTTGCAAGCCCGACTTCACCCAACAAGTCATCCAGCAAAGAGGGCTTCGACTCCGCTTTGGAAACCGGTATGGTTCGCGCCCGTCCTCCCTGCGCAGCAGCCATTGCGGCTGCCGATGCCGCTCTCTGCAACGCCGTGTCCGATGGTTCAGTGGGGGTCTTCGCTCTTGGCTTGGCGCTCGAGGCTGCTCCGACAGCCGCGCTCGACGGATTCTTCGTCCACTTCAGATACTCACCGATGACATCGTCCGCTGGCCCATCCGCGCGGAGCTCACCCTTGTGAATCCACAGAACCCGCTCGCACGTGTCGCGGAGCGATTTCGATGAGTGGCTCACGATCATGACCAGTCCCGCACTATCGCGAAGTTCGCGGAGCCGTTTGTCGCTCTTCTGTTTGAAACGACGGTCACCGACGGCAAGCGCTTCATCGATGAGCAAGATCGAATGCGATTTCGCCGCAGCAATCGCGAATCTCAGTCGAGCGCCCATCCCCGATGAGTAGGTGCGCATGGGATGATTTATGAACTCGTTGAGCTCGGCGAACTCTGCTATCTCATCGACTTGTGCCGCGGCTTCCTCTTGAGAGAAACCCATCGCGAGAAGGCCGATCTTGATGTTGTTCTCACCCGACAGCTCCGGAACGAGCGCGGCGTTGACCCCGAGCAGCACCGGGCGATCAGCCGCCCAGATCGTTCCTTCAGAGGTCGGGATGAGCCCACTCATCGCGCGGAAGAGCGTCGACTTGCCGGAGCCGTTATGGCCGACAACGCCGATCGTCTCCCCCGCTGATGCAGTGAACGTCACCCCACGAAGGGCCGGCACGGTCTGCAAACCGCGACCGCCGCGCAGCGCACCACGGAGACTGGGAAGACCGTCGCGGCCGCTGACGCGTTTACCTGACGCGTACACACGATACGTGACGTGCGCATCGTCGACGACGATCATCGGGCGAGCCTCGCCGGCTCGCCCGCTCTTCACGCCACTCGGCAAGATCAGTTCAGTCGGTGAGGCCATACCTCGCCTCAGCCTTCCAGAAGTAGACAACCCCAATCACAATCGCCAGCAATGCCCACGCGGGCGCGGCGACCATGACAAGTGGCGGCACCGGATGATCAGTCAACATCACACCACGCACCAGCGCGATGAAGTCATACGTGGGAATGAGATGGGCAATAGTCAGAATGGTGGGGTGGTCGGCAAACGCCTCATCCAGCTGAAAGAAGATCGAGCTGGCGTAGAACAACAACCTGTTGATGACGGGAATGAATTGTTGCACGTCTCGAACTCTCACCGACATTCTCGCAACGATCAGCCCCAGACCGAGATTGAACACAGCCATCATCAGAAGGATCGGTATCACGAGCAGCCATGACCATGCGATGGGCACGCCGAAGACCAGCAGGAGTACCGCCAGCAATGCGACGACCGGCACGAACTCGAGTCCGTGTTCGATCACCACCGATAGCGGGAGAAGTAAGCGCGGAAACCCCAAGCTCTGCACGAGTTTCGAGTTTCCCGTGATAGCCCGCGCCCCTCCCGAGAAACAGGAGGTGAAGAACTGGAAGATGAACACGCCGATGAGCAAGTACGGAACCCAGTCGTCCGGACGCGCCGAACTGGACAGCAGCGCGCCAAAGATCGTCCCGTAGATCGCCGCCATGAACACCGGCTTGAGCACAATCCACAGCAATCCGAGTCGGTTCTGAAGCAGTCTCGAGACCAACCGATACTTGGCCAAGGTGAAAGCAAAAGACCGCCGACGCCAGGTGTCGACAAGATACGCTCCGAGCGGAGGTCGATGCCCGACAAGCATGAGACCATCCGTGAACGGCGGAGTGAGCGCGTCTGCCAAGGACTCTCCACTTTCTTCTTCGCGCCCACGCGCGCGTGCGACCGAGATCAACCCGGCTGACGTCGAGATACTATCGCGTCGGCATGAAAGCGCCCTCAGCTTCACACGCCGTTGGTTCGAAACCGCTCATTTCTGGCAGCCGCATAGGATTGTCGGCGACACGCCACGCCCCTGTCGGCGAATGCGGGCGTTGCACTGCCCGACCATCCTCGACGGAGTCCCAATGCACCCGACACCCCGCGTTTCCATCGTGCTCCCCCTGTACAATGACGCGTCGACGGTCGCAGCGACCATAGACAGCTGCCTGGCACAGACACTCCACGAAGTGGAGATCATCTGCATCGACGATGCGTCCACCGATGCCACTGTCGAAGTGGTGGCGGAGTACGCCGAACGCGACCCTCGCGTCCGGCTTCTACGCCAAGCGCACAACTCGTCGGCTTTTCAGGCACGACGCGTCGGCGTTTCAGCTGCTGCCGCGGGGCACATTCTCTTCGTCGATGGTGACGATGAATTAGCTCCCGAAGCCGCTGCGAAATCGCTGGCCATGGCAAACGCACACGCGGCTGATCTGGTGGGTTTCGGTGTCGACGTCATCAGCCTCGACGGCGGCGTCGTCGGCGGCTACCAGTCTCGTCTGGCACCCAAGCACACCGAACTGGCGGGTGCCGACGTGCTCGCCGGCCTCTTTCCGGTCGGGCAGCCTGCGCAAGGACAGCTGTGGCGCTATCTCTTCCGTACCGAACTGCTGCGCAAGGCTTACTCCCTGTTACCTGAAGGCCTGGTCCTCCCGCGGGTGAACGACCTCCCCATCACGTACGTGACGGCCATGCTTGCATCGAGCTTCGTGTCCATGCCCGATCGTCTCTACCGATATCACTACGGTCGTGGCGGAAGCGGACAGTCAGTCGAGACCCTGACACAAGCCCAGTTCTACGCTCGAGCCATTGAGTCCATCGAGAGTGTCCGCCCAGCCGTCAAGGCCGTGGCATACACCAGTGCCGACCCCGGCGCGCTCCTCGAGAACTACGAATCGGTCCGACTTTCAATCATCGGTTACGTGTGCACCTACCTTCTTCAGCACACTCGACACGAGCTCCGAGCGGAAGTGCTCGAGCATCTGCACTCCTGCGCACCGGCGCAAGACATCGTCCTCGCCGCAGTGCGTTTCTACCCCGACGCGCTCAACGCCCTGAAAGCACATAGCGAGCCGATCGACCTCACTGAACGGCCCGTTCGCAGCGTGATGCTCACCACCCGAACGCTCACGACCGGTGGCGTCTCGGGCGTCGTCCTCGCGCAGGCTTCGCTCCTCATGCGCGCGGGGTATCAGGTCACCATCGTGGCCCGCCGCTACGGGAGCGACCCAACCGCGGTCCCCGACGGCGCCACATTCACAGAAATGGTGGGGCATGGCCTGGCCGAACGCCTGGTCGAGTGGGTCGACATCTGTCAACTCCATTCTGTGGATGTGATCATCGATCATCAGGTCCTTTACAGTCAGGACTGGCCCGAGTACGCACTCATCGCGCGGAGCATCGGCGTCGCGACCATCGGCTGGCTCCACAACTTCGCGGCCCGCCCGATCTACGATCTCAACGGGCTGCACGAGCTGATCAAGACGAACGCTCGCTTGCTCGCCACGTTGGTCAGCCTCTCACCTTTGGACGTCGCGTTCTGGAAGCTCTGCGGGGTACCGCAAGCGGTGTACGTACCGAATCCTCCCTCACCTCTCCTTCTTGAGCTCACGGTGGCATCTTCACCGAAGACGCTGCAGAACAGGCGCCTGGAGCTGATCTGGTGGGGGCGCCTCGACGAACACACCAAACGCGTGACCCAGCTGCTTGAAGTGGCCGACAAGCTCCGTGGCGAGGCCGTCGACTTTCACCTCACCATCGTCGGCCCTGACTGGCAGGAGTGGACAGCTCGTCGCTTCAATACGCTGGCACGCAAGCGCGGGCTGGACCACCTCGTTGAGGCTGTCGGGGAGAAGCGCGGCCAGGACCTCGTCGACGCGATCGATGCCGCCGATATCTTTGTGACGACGAGCATCATCGAGGGCTACCAGCTGACCATCGCCGAAGCCCAGTCTCGAGGGCTACCAGTGTTCATGTATGCGCTGCCATGGTTGACGCTCGTCCAAGAGAACGATGGGGTGGTCTCCGTTCCTCAGGGCGATGCTGCCGCTATGGCGACCCGTATCGCAGAGTTTGCGTGCTCTTCGGAACGGTATACCGAGTTGTCACGTGCATCGCTGGAGGCAGCCCGTCGAGAGCTCACCTACGATTTCGGTCGCCTCTACGAGCAAGTCATCACGGGCTCTCTCCCGTCCAAGTACTCGCCCGAACCCACGTTCACAGATGCCCAGCAGTTGCTCCGCCTGGTCCTCTTCTACGCGGAGCAGAATGCGGGCGTTCGCGATGCCGCAAAAGGAGCGGCGACGCGCTCTCGAAGCAGTGGGCGCCGAGGAGCTCACTCGTCGTCGCCAGCACGATCGCTACGCTCTCGGGTCTGGCGCGCAGCAACGCCGCTGGGTCGCACGGTGCTGCAGTTGTTCCCAAACTTGAGGCCCCTCGCCCACCGGGCGAAGACAAGGCTCACGGGACGCTGACAGCGAGGTTTTCTAAGCGGGATGTCGTTCGTCCCATCACCACATCGCGGATCCGCTCGGTCAACGCGCGCAGCTCTCGACGGCTCGCCTCCACTCGATCGTCGAGTATCGGCCGTTCTCTGCCGAGATACGCTGCCCGCTCGGCGAGGGTCGCGTGCTCGCCCGTGAGCGCTCCGATCCCTGCTGCGTCGAGAAGACGCTTGATCTTCTGCGGGTCTGACGCTGTTCCCAGAGGGTAGGCACCCTCGGTCGCCCCCATGATCAGCGCGTGGGCCCGGTCGCTGATCACCGCCAAGGCGCGCGCGTACACCGACCGTACATGGCTTTCAAGATCTGTGTGCCTCGTGCTCGGAGCCACCAGGTATCGTCCGCCCAGCGCCCGCGCCAGTTGTACAGCCCGTGGGGCATCCCGAGACACCTGTGCCACTGTCACGACCTCGGCCACTCGTTGATATGCGAAATACTTGACCGCGTCAATCCAGTCAGCACCAGGCCAGGGCCGGTCGAACCTCAGTGTGACGGCGATGAGTCGGCGCTCACCGTACGGTCTCCACCGTGAAGGAGAGCTTCCCAGTGCGAATGCCCAGTCGGGAGCCACCTCGCCGAACCCAGCAGCATCCCGTGAAACGCTGTCTCTCCACGACATGACAGCCGCCTCGCGCAACAACGGAGAAAAGGACACTGACGCGGCCTGAGCAGGGTTCTTCAGGCCGAGGCCTGTCGCAAGGATCACGCCCCCACCCTTCACAATGCCGGACATCTCGCGCACGCGTTTCGCATTCGGATACGCGCGGCCCCCACGGGGGTTGATCTCCCCCGCGTTGACCACATAGATCGGCTTCTCGACACCCTCGCTCGCGCGAAGCCAGGATGGGCGATTCGAGTAGAGGGCGTCGCGTGCACTAAGCGGCAGACCGGAGACGTAGTCCGAAGACTGCTCCTCTAAGAAAACGTGGAGTCGCACTCCGGCCCCTTGCAATGCTCCAAGAGACGCCGCGCGCAATGCCGAATCGCCGAGATTGTCGTCTTGTCCGGATGGGTGAACGAACACATCCCGCACCGTCAGCCTCCTCAATCTGGTCTCTTTAGTATGGAGGAATGCCACCTGCGAATCGATCAACAAGAGTTAACGGCCCGTTGGTCGTCCAGGAGATCCACCGCCCGCCGGCACCCTTTCTCAGGTACGTCGATCAGGTCGTCGGCACTAATCATCCGGGGATCGAGTACAAATTCTCTCAGGGCGTCCTGACCGATCTGGATGTCGACGTCGTCCACGTCCTCGACGCAAACCTCGATCTACTGCTGGGGACAAGCGGTGAAACACCCTTGCACCGACTCTTGGCAGTGCTCGCGTTGACCAGGAATCTTCGTCGGCACCGCATAGCCCTGGTGAGGACAATCGATGAGACGACCTGTCGCGTCGAGCGACACACGCTGTCCCGCTTGGCGTGTCGACTCCTCGACAAAAGCACCAGCATATTCATCGCCGCTGACACGTCACTGGTGTCGCGCGGCTCGAGCAGGGCGCGGGTGATCCCGCATCCACATTTTCGTGAACGGTTCGATGGGTATCCCCGTGGCGAACAAGTTCGAGGGCGCATGCTCATTATCGCCCCCGGAAGCGAGCTCTCCGATGACGCTATATCTCTCCTTGCCCTTCCCAGTGTCGCCACTGTCCCCGGTCTCACACTGCGATTGGCAGGCACTGCTTCAGGGCCGCTCAGAAAATCGATTCAGTCCGCGATGGCTCGAAGCCGTTCCACTCTGTCTGCCCGATTCGAGCGCATCTCGGATGGAGCAAGCGTGCAAGAGTTCGATGCTGCCGAGTTGGTGCTGCTTCCGAAGGCACGATCATCCGCTGATCTTCAGACGCTCTTCCTTGCACTCTCGCTCGAGCGCCCTGTGCTCACGCCCCGCACCGATCTCACGATGAGTATTGCGAACTCAGTGGGACACGGCTGGCTGTTCCTCAGCGAGGGGCCGCTCACGGCCCAAACAATTGACGGCACGTTCGCCGCGCTTCGCGAATCGGACCGGGCGCGACAGCCCGATCTGACTGGGCGTAGCCTCGCCGCTACTCGCGACGCCTACGCCGCGCTGTTTCGCTCCGCGGCGTCCGCGACCCACCCAAACTGATAGCCGCCGTTAGCCACGCGGAACGGAGGGAGATGGGCGCAAAACGCCTCACTCTCGTGGAGTTCTGCGAATGATCCGAAGCTGAATCGAACCTGGCATATTCAACGCGAATCCGGGTCCGCTGCCTCTCAACTCCCGCACATGTATCGCGAGCTATTTCGCGTACCCGAATGACGTGTAATCGTACTTGTAGAGTTCCTGTAGGCGGCCCACCAGCCGAGGCTCGAGCTCGACCTGCGAACTCATAAGTCCAGAGTTCCGACCGTCCTTCCCGCGTTCCAGCGGGACGCTGAGGCCGAGCTCGAACCGCCGATTCAGATCATTGAACACATTGTCAAGTCCGTCCTCAAGTTTATAGACCTCTGCATTCCGTGTCTGGAATTCGTGCTGAGGCCGAAGGTGGTTGTCAAAATGAAATGGGTCGCTCGCATGGCTGTCGAGCGCTTTCGCCGCCCAGCTCGAAACATACTCCGCCGATGGCGCAACTCCTGCGAAGTTCCGTTTGCGGTGCCTGTACACGAATTCGGAGCGAAACCTCGCCAACGGCTCGCGAACGAGCATGAATACCGCATCAAAGCGATCGATCAAGAAGATTTTCTCAAGAATCTCTGCATGCATGTGTTGCGGCGTGCACGGACGAAAGTAGTTCACCGTCCCCGGCCCCGTCTTGCCATCAAGGTAAAGCGATCTATAGCCGCTCTGACGGAAAGCGTTCTCAACGCTGGTACCACCACATTTCGGCACATGGATGAAGAGAATGTTCCGGCCATTTTTTCGGAAAACAGGCATCGGTCCTCCATAAAACACTTAATCACGCGGCCAAAAGCCACAAACGGATAAATCTTCCACGATTCGTACGTCCCCCGACGAGCACCGTCTCGTCGATTCTCCACGCCTCTACCAACCTGGCCCTTCAGACAACCTAAGTCATTGCACCGCTCAGAATGCCTCCGCGCCAAATAGGATGTATCGTTCACATCACATGCCTATGACTGACAGCGGCTTCTACGACTGTTCCATATGTGTTCCACGTTGCGACTCGACGAGCGCTGCTTCAAGACGCGCCAACCGATCTTGGATTCGCTGTTCCAGCGCCGGCGCAACATTTGTCGTGTCGACCCGGAGTCTTTCTAAAGTCGCATTCATACGACCAAGCCTCTCGTCGATAAGGGCTTGGCCCCTGAGCAACAGTTCCCGCTGGTCGATTGTCACGTTGTATTGATGCCGGGCATAGAAGCTTGATTGCTTCATCGAAGTGGGCAAGATTCTCATGAGCCAGCCTCTCACTCCCGTGCGTGGGACCGAAGGGGCATTCTTACGGTCTCTCGCTGTGCGGGCGCGCGAGTCGCCTAAGAGCTGTCGAACCTTCTTCTCATTCCTGGCCGCGGCCGCCTGCGCACGATCGACCGCACGGCGCTCACGACGTATGAGTCGCTCAGTGAACACGAGGTATTGCCTCATCAGCAAACGAGCATCGGCAATGGTGGGTTCAGGAGACTGCTCCGGAGCCAACTCACCTCGGACGAGGTCCGAATAGAGTCGTGCGAAGTCATGGGACACGGCGGCCCGGGCCGCCGTGAGGGACGCCTCGGAGAGCTCGGCATAGTATGCCCCGTCAGTTGCAAGTGCTGCCAGCGCAAGGGCCGCGGCCCGCCGATCCCCCTGCTCCACGCTCACGATGCCGGAGTTATCGCGCAGCGTCGCGAGCCAAGGCAGGTCGTACATCACCAGAGGCAATCCCAGCGTCTGTGCTTCAACGAGAGTGAGCGGATAGCCTTCAATCGCGCTAGTGCTCACGTAGACGTGAGCGTGAGATATCGCGTCAACAAGCCTCTCGTGGTGCAGTGGGCCGGGCGTCACGACGCTATCTTCGATGCCCCACGCACGAGCGTCCTCACGAAGCTGTGCCGCACGTAGATCGGTGCTGTCGGGTCCGATAATCGTCAGGCGGAACGAGATGTCAAGATCGCGAAGGTGCGCACCAATTTCGATAAGGTCGCGGACCTGCTTCGTCGACTGCTGGAGTCGACCCCACCACACAATTTCGAGAGGACCCGTAGGGGTAGGCCGAGGCCCCAGCTGAGTTGGCAAGCTCTTCAAGAACGGCGAGGCCGGGTTCGGTAAATATGCGACGTTGTCCAGTCCGAGCAATTTCCAATAAGCAACATCGGATTCTGAAAGCACAACCGTCATCGCGAGAGTCGGAAGGTAACGATCAAGGAAACTAGTACGAGTGGAGCCGTCAAGCACCGGACGTAGTGCGAAGTTGTGAAGCCAGCCGATCGTTGGTATTCCATATTCACTTGCTGCGAGAGCGAAGAACGGCCAACGTTCGTTGTAAAGGATGTGATGATCGATAATCACATCGACGTTCTCTGAACGGCAAAGCTCAACAAAGCTTGCCAGTTTTTGCCCTCGTGAATCGCCCAAAATCTGCTTTAGATCGACCCCGGCAGGGAGGTCGAATTCAGTGTCGGGCGACGCATCAACTGCGATGGTGACATTGAATCCCGCATCTACCAGGTACTCCGCCTGCGACACCAACACACCCTGCACGCCGCCTGTTCCAAGGTTGCCCGTGCGCAACAGCACATGACGCGTACTTCGCGATAGCGGAGCGGGTGAGGCGATCGAAGCCAGCATCGGAAGAGCCTTTTCACAAAAGTCCGCGCACGCAGATGCCAGTGCCGCTAGACCAACACGTTCCCGCAACAGGTTCAAGCACACCATACGCAGGTCATCGTCGGCGATATCGCGCACATAGTCAAGTACACGACCGACAACGCTTAACCGCACCGAGTCATATGTTCGAGCAAGCAGCTCCCCTTCCAAATTCGCTACGGCCTCTTGGGCGACTGAAGCGGCGATGGCATCGATCGAGTCGATGGCGGACGCGTTGAAGAGGTAATCGTCGAGATCAGACACTCGATGCCCGCTCGCGCCCCGCTGGAAGAAATACCGATATAGCACCTTCCGAGTCGAAACGTACTTCCGCGCGCGCATCAAAGCCAAGAACGCGATAGGAAGGTCATTGACGCGAACGAGCTTCAACGAGTCCGGGAGCGAACTGTAGGCTGCGACGAGGAGCTCTCGATCGAAGAGATAACGCCACAGTTGGCCCTGCGCGGTCACGCCCACGGGGAACAGCGTCCTGACGATCTCGATGCCACGAAGCTCTTCATGCTTCGGCTGCATACCTGCTTCATGGCGACTGCCGGTCGAGCCGTCTGCCCTGATCACCTGACAGCCGAACCCAACGACGTCCGCCGAGCGGTCATGTGCAAGCGCCAACCCGGTCGCGGCGCACTCCGGCACCAAAAGGTCATCGCCATCAAGGAAGAGAACAAACGGCGCCGTCGAAGCGGCGATGCCCACCCTGCGAGCGTGGAACGCCGTCATGTTCGAGTCAAGTTGAATGAGGCGGATGCGGTCATCAGAGGCTGCGTAGCGCTCGACGATCGCGGCTGTTTCATCGGTCGACGCGTCGTCGACCACGATGACTTCGATCTCCCCGAGCGTTTGCGCCAAGCAACTATCAAGCGCGCTCGCAACGTGTTCTTCGTCGTTGAAAACAGGCACGACGATCGATACCTGCGGCGTGAGGGACGTTGTCGTACTGCTCTGCATCGATCCTTGCTACCTTTCAGAACTCCGCGAATGGTGCGCGGCCACCGGCGTGATCCGGAGCGCTCAACTCCTGCGAACCTCATGTTTGTTGACGAGGGACTTGTGCCGGGGCGCCCCGAGCAGCGGCGCTAAGACACCCCGGGACCTCTCGACGACAGGACCCGTACCCCTCATCAGGCGCAACACGAGTGAACGCTGCTGGCGAACAGCCTCCGAGTACTGGGCACTCGTTCATCGCCAACGCTCATGGCTGATCTGGTCAGACCGAAGCAGCGAACACGAGGATCGCCGATATCGTCTGCCATCCCTGCCATAAGACCGCACCCGATCCAGCATATAGGGGACCCGTTGGGCCCCATCGACACCTGTCCGCGTTTGGAGTCCCTCTGTGCAGGGGTTCGACCGTCGGCGTGCCCTAAAGTCGCCGCTCAGTGGGGTGGCGCTCCGACAGGTTGGTCTCCCCCCAGAGCTCTTCTCCACTCGTCTCCGAAGATGCGCCCGAAGGCGCGAACACGTCTTCCTTTCGGCGGGCACGATGGTGACGCCGTGACCTGGTCCCGATGACTGCCAGCGTGATGACGAAGAATCCCAGACCCATGCCAAGAATGAGAAGCGGCCCGAGGAGGGTCTGTTTCGCGACGGTCGAAGGCTCGATGAACGGAGTGGGTTCAGCTGACGCCGTGTTGGGGGGGGATTGAGACCTCGCCCCTTCGTCATCAGCTGTGAGGGGGTAGCTAGCCAGGTGGTGTGTCAGCGCATCCCACGTCACAAGATTTCCGGCGTGACCGTCGTTTGCACGGTTCTCCGAGATGAATCTCGCCACGGGGTCTTCACGAGACGAGGGGGTGATGTAACCAGGAATCAAAATCGGCGATAATTTCACGCCTTTACGCACGGCATATGCGTTGTAGAACACATCTGCAGCCAACTCGGCAAGGGAAGACCGTCCTGCACGGACGTTAACACCGTCACAGAACCCGGATGGCAGCCCTTGCGTGGCCTGATTCTGCGCGACTTGCACCGTGTAGAGCACGCCGGTGATGATCCGCGTCTGCTGTTCGCCATAGAGATCCTGGCCTTGGATCCACGCGGTCTCGGCGGCGTTGATGATGCCGCTGAGCCCCATCGACGTGTGAGCGAAATCGCGGCAGGTCTCTTCGCTCTGACCATTTTGAAATGTCATGCCTGGATCTGTCTGCGGGCTGGATTGACACGCCGGCACTTTGTCAGCCAACCACAGGCAACTCAGACTTGCCGGTGTTTGATACGCGGCCGCATAGTTTGAGGGAGGTATCGGAAGGTCCCCATCCGTCGAAAGATAGATATAAGACATCACGCGTTCACGCCACATAGTGACCGCTCGATCGTACAGAGCGCGGTCGTCCAAGAAAACAGCAGTGTTCATCAGCCCGTCCGCGGCAGAGAGCTGCCAGTTTCCCCGAGCCTGACCGTAATCGAACGTGGTCAGCGTAGGAATCAAGACTGTGCGGAGCATGACGCTGAACTGATCGACGTCAAGCTCCGCTCCTCCGGGAGTCGGCGAATAGATGTATCGCAGTAACTCCGCCCCACGTATCATCTGCTCGGCTGTCCACGCAGTCATCAGCGGGCCGTTCTTTCCTGTGTTGCCCTTGAAGTGCTCGGCGTAGGCGTTGAGGATTGCTATCGCGCGTCTTGCATAGATGTCATCATCGGTGTACCAGTACATAAGGGCCTGGCCGTATACCGCGCGCGCATCAGCCTGCTCAGCGGAGCATCCCACGTCGGGATTGTTGTACCAGCCACAGACCGTTACGCACCCGGATGGGTCGTGGAGACTACACGCTTCATGCTGCGAGCCAGCGGCGTTTGCAGAATCGAACTCATTGAACGTGGGAGCGCCGCGTGTCACATATGGGGAGTCCCGTAGCTGATTGAAGTTGTCGATCCACGGCTTGTCACCCGCAAGAACATGGGCTTTGGTGGTCTTCAACTCATCAAGATTCACGAAGACACCAGGGTGAACAAAGCCCGCTGAAGAAACAACTGGCGCCACGTCATCAGGGCTGGCATCGGCACGAGCAGGCGTGGACATGAGGATCGGCAGCACGAGCATGAGGGTTGCCCCCAGCACGGCGATGAGAAGACGTGTTCCTGACCTCCGAGGTCGCGTGCCCATGTGCGTGGATCGGGCGTGGGCCATGACTTCTCCTGCTGACATGTCGTTCACGAGAATCGGTCACGACGTCGAGTTCGATGTTGGTCACTGGTTGCGCAGGCGCGCGCTCGTCGGCTTAGAGTCTTCGTCGCGGGGATCTGCGTAAACCGAGTCGAGGTCACCCGCGGGGGAGGTTTGTGGCGTTCGATCACACACCATGTCTGAACACGGACCCCACGACCTTATGTCATCTTGCTGAACGCAGAAACCCAGCCTCACGTCGGAGTCAGATGCCTGGCTCTCATCTGATGCGACCGCTGCGTCCGTGGCACGCTTTATCCGTCGGGATGTGGCGTCTCGCGAGACGGATGGGAGGATGGAACGTCGATCGTCACCCAATCGAAGGCAGTCCCCGCTATGCGCACAGTTGTTGTCGGAACCTCGAACTCGCTCGTTCAGGGCGGTTTGGCGAATGGGCTCAGCGACGGTGGATTGAACATCGTTGCGAACGGGTCGCTCCCCCACAGCCAAACGACGATCTTGCCGTTTCGGCTCGCTGACTCCGAGATCGGCGGGCAACCGTTCGATCACCTTGTCGTCGAGATCACTCCCGACGAACAGCTCGCACTGCGCGGTGGGCTCGCGAACTTCGCGATGACCAGGAACGTCCTCGATTGGATGTTGTGCTGGTGCACGAATCGCGGCATCAGAGTCACGTTCGTGACCATGCCCGAGTTGTGGAGCTACAAACAGGCCGACGATCTGCGCGCCTTCGCGGCGCGGCAGTTCGTAAACACTTACGCCGAAGACCATCGCGTTCAGCTCTTCGACGGGTACGTCTGGCTGGAAGCTTGGGCAAAAGGACTCGGCATCGAGCCCACGAGCTGTTTCGCCACACCGACGAACATGAACGTCGACATCTCGTACGAATTCGGAAAACACATCGCGCAGTCCGTCGATGATCACGTCGCCTTAGCGACCGCGGCGGCACCCGGTCTGGAGTTCGAGTACATCCCGCTTGCAACGATGCCGTCTTGGGCCGACGCCCACACACGCGTGCGATCTGCTGCAGCCGATACGGTCGATCTGCTGCAGCTCGAACGGGGCGCGCAGTTCGAGCTGTTGCTGAAGCGAGGTCTGCTCGTGGGAACAGTTCACAACTTCGCGGCAAGCACGGCAGCACTGCGGATCGCGGGGACCGAATCTCGCACCAAACGCCTCGACGGAAACCCCCGGCAGAGGCTGATGCTCACGGCATGGAGTCTACGCACACCGGTGCCGGTCAATGGACGGACGCTGCTCAAGGCGCTCCCCGTCGAATATCGGCCCGACCTTGAGCCCAACCACGTCACGGTGTGGCGTCCTCTGAACCAGAAGGCGAAGGGAGTTCCCGTCGTCGAACTGGCCGGCATCGTGATGGCCGCCTACCGCAGCAGACGGGCCGCGCGCACCATGGACTCACACTGATCGCTTCGCGAAGGAGGTTTTGAGAGCATGCGAACCGGCGCCGCCAAACACTCCCCACGCGCCCATCGTTCGTCCCCCACCTTCGTCTCGCTCACCGGGCCCGCCGGCAACATCGGCGATGCGCTGATCCGCCGTGGCACACTCGACTGGGCACGTGACACGTCTGACGTACTCGTCGCTTATGTCGGCGAAGCTCCCGACGCGTGGCTCGAACAGCTCGGTGTGCCCGCGGATGCCATCGTGCTCCGGTCGAAGCGCAGCGTGCCGCGCTGGCTGTGGATGCTGGCGACGGCGCCGCGTCATCCCGTCTTGATCTTCGAAGCCGGCGAGATCCCCCTTGATCGTGGTAATGAAGTGCGCGAGCTGGTCTTCCTGGCCGAGACCGCCATCGTCCGCCTCAAGGGCGGGGTGGTCATGCGTCCCCCGCGCGGCATCCGTGCCCCCACCGCGCTCCCCCTCTGGCTGCACAGACAGGCCGCTCGGCTCTCGCAGATCGCGCTGTGGCGAGACGCGGCGAGCGCCGCGGCCATCGGTAGCCCTTCGATCGCGCCCGACATCGGCTTCGTCGCCGGTGTGCGGGCGGGGCGCCCGTGGGCGGACCGCGATGAGCTCATCATCAGCCTGCGCGGCGCGCGACCACTCCCCGACGACGCGTGGGTGCAGGCGGTGCGCGCAACCGCCGCTGCCGGAGGACTGCGCATTCGCACCGTGGTGCAGGTACGCGAAGACGAAGAGCGCGCCCGTGAGCTCGCCGCGCTGCTCGACGGCGAGTTCGAACCATGGGGCGACACCGACGCTCTCGCGCAAGAGGCTCTGCTGCGCGAGCGCTACGACGGCGCACGACTCGTGCTCAGCGACCGCATGCACGTTCTCGTGCTCGCGGCACTCAGCGGTGCGGCCCCCGCCGAACTCGTGCCGCACCCGACACGCAAGATCTCCGACGCCTTCGCGACGATCGGGCTCACCGCGGTCTCGTGCGATGCATCGACGACCGATGCCGAGGGCATGGCCGCCTTTCTGCGCACGCAACTGCGCCGCGGCACCGAGACCGCCGAGTGCGTGCGCGAGGCGGTCGAGCGCCTCACCGCCCTCGAGGCCGACGTGCGCGAGACGATCCGGGCGGCGCGGTCATGAGCGAGCGCATCCTCTTTCTCTCACACAGTCACGCCTTCGGACCGTTCCGCGTCGGCAGTCACCACTACGCGCGCACGCTCGCCGCCCAGGGCGCCGACGTCGTGCACCTGTCGACGCCGATCTCGCTCGCACACCGTGTGACCGGCCGCATCAGCCGCGAGGCCGCGGCCGTCGTGCCGACCAGCGCGCACTGCGACGCCGACGGGGTGACCCACCTCATTCCGCGCACGCTCGCGCCGGCGCCGTACGGGCGCTTCCGCGTCGCTCGCGCGCTCAAGCGCGAAGGGATTGACACCACATTCGACGCCGTGCTCATTGACCAGCCGCTGCTGTGGGACGCGTCGGTGCCCACTCTGGCGCCTCGGCTCGTGTATCGACCGACCGATCTCTACCCCTCCGGCGTGAAGAACACGTTGCAGCGCCGCATCGCGGCATCCGTCGACGGCATCGTCGCGACCTCGAGCGAGGTACTGCACGCCCTCGGTCCGGTGCAGGCCGCGACGCTCGTGATCGAGAACGGCGTGGACGCGACGCGGTTCGCCGCCAACGACGACGACGAACCGCGACCTGACATCTGCGCGTATGTGGGAGCGCTCGACGCCCGATTCGACGACGGACGAGTGGATGCCTGGGCCCGATCTCACCCGCGGGTGCGGTTCACGATCGCCGGCCCCGGGGGCGCTCCGGCAACCCTGCGCGCCCCGAATATCGATGTCATCGGCGCGATGCCGTACGACGAACTCCCCCAGCTGCTGCGCAGTGCGCGCGTCGGACTGCTGCCGCTATCGGACGATCCCGTTAACGCGGGCCGTAGCCCGATGAAGCTCTACGAATACCTGGCCGCGGGGCTCGCCGTCGTCGCCCGCGAGACACCGGTGATCCGCGCCGACGAGGCGAACGGCGTCTTCACCTACACAGGCCCCGACGACGCCGATGCCGCGCTCGAGCGGGCGCTCGCGCATCCCTCCCCCAACGTGCCCGGTGTACGGTGCGCAGCGGCCGAGTCGTGGGACGCGAAGACGCACGCGCTGCGGGAGTTCGTGTTCGGGCTGCCCGGTCACTGAGCGGGGCGGCCCTCGATCAGGCCAGCACCCGCTCAAGCGCGTCGGAGACGATGCGCGCGGTGCGATCCCAGTCGTGCGCGCCCGTCGGCGGCGTGACGCGGCGCAGAGCGCTGGCAGCAGCGATCATTGTCGCGGCCCACTCCGCGGCATCCTTCGCCGACTCCACTGCCCACCCGCGATCGCCCACGACCTCGGCGACGGCCGCGCAGTCGCGCCAGAAGAGTACCGGCACCCCGCACGCAATCGATTCGAGCGCGGGCAGGCCGAAGCCCTCATCGGTCGACGGCATGACCGTCGCGACCGCCCCGCGATACAGCGACGCCAATTGATCGTCATCGACGCCGTGCAGCCACGTCATCCGGTCGGCGATGCGCAACGCCTGTGCGCGCGCCTGTGCGGTGGCGATCTCTCGCTCGGGCAGCACCGCTCGCAGGGTCACACCCGGCGCGAGTGCCAGCGCCCGCAGCACGACCTCGAGGTTCTTGTGGGGGCGGATGTTGCCGACGAACACCAGGTACGGGTCTTCGGCCACGGCCGCCGACCCGTCGGGCTGGAACGCCGCCGAGCAGCCGTTGCCCGCGTTGACCACCTGCACGGCGTCGTCGCGCAGCCACGCACGGATGTCGCGAGCCGACGTCTCAGAGACGGTGAGCACCAGCCCGGCCTTGCGCACCGTGCGTCGCACCGGCCCCGCGTAATACGCGGCGAACTTCGCGCGTCCGGGCCACGGCGAGCGCAACTGGATCAGGTCGTGGATCGTGATGATCTGCCGGGGTGCGCGCACGAGTGCACCGTACCCGGGTGAGTACACGACCGCGTTCTCGTCGAGTCCCGGGAGTGCGCGGAACGCGTCTCGCGGGGAGTGCGGTGACCCGTTGAGGCCGAGCGGGCTCCATACCGGAGTCAGACGCGAAAGCACCTCGCGGGCATAGCGGCCGATGCCGTGCGCGCCGCGGTAGCGGTCGTCGACGTACAGCGGCCTCATACGGGGCCCCCGCGGTGTGCGGTCGAGGGCTTCGTGCCGGTGGACGCCGCAACCCACTCTACGATGCGGTCTGCGAACACGGAGCTGTCGAACTCGCGAGCGCGTGCGATGCATGCCTCAGGCCGAGCCGTCAAGGCCCGATCGACGGCACGGGCGAGCTCGCTCGGCACCCACTCGCGCACCAAAGCGCCTGTGATGCCGTCGACGACGGTCTCGGCGGTGCCACCCAGGGCGCTCGCTACGACGGGCGTTCCCGCAGCCATCGCCTCGACGGGCATGATCCCGAAGTCTTCGACCGCGGGGAACACGAGAGCACTGGTGCGGCGGTACAGCTCCGCCAGCAGCGCCGTGGACGGGTCGTGCACGATGACGACCGGAATATGGCGGTCTTCGGCCAGCGCACGGAGGCGGTCTTCATCAGAGCCACCGCCCGCCAGTACGACCGGGATGTCGGCCGCAGCACCCGCCTCGATCACGAGGTCGAGGCGCTTGTAGGGCACGAACCGTGACACCCCCAGAAGGAACTCCGTCGGTAGTGTCGCCAGAGTCGCTGCCTCCGACCCAGCGAGTTCGGCCGGCGCTGCGGTGAACGCCGACACGTCCACCGGCGGGTGGATCACGGTCGCCTGGCGATCCCACACACGTGCGACTCGCTCGGCGACGAACTCGCTGTTGGCCGCGATCGCAACGGGCTCCGCCGCGCGCCGACGGTCGAGCGGCTTCAACAGTGTGGACACGGTCCGCGCGACAGCAGAACTGCCGCGGCCGTCGAGCTCCGGCGCCCAGATGTATCGCGCAGGGGTATGCGCGTAGACGAGCTTCGGCGCGTGCCGCGCGGCCCCTCCGAAGCGCGCGTGATGTGCGAAAAGATGGCTGCTGCACAGCAGCCATTCGGCGTCGCGGGGCGGTAGATGGCGCCATACGAGCGGCATGACCGGCAACGCTGCCGCTTTGCTGTGCCGGAGCGGCGTGCGTGCGAGCACCGTCTCGTGCACTCCGGCGAATCGACCCTCGCTGTCGTTCCACAGGCAGAACCGCTCAGCGTCGGGGAAGACCTCGGACAGTACCTCGAACACGTTCTCGGAGCCACCGTGACGCGACAGCCACTCGTGGATCAGGATGCCTGGCACCTCGAGATGCTATCAGTGTCAATCTCGACAGCTCTTGAGTCCCCAGCAGCCGCAGGAACAGCTTCGCATAGGATTACGGGGTCGGCCACGCATGTCTCGGCAGCAACAGAAGGAGTACTGCATGTCGCATCCCACACGTACCGTCGCGGTCGTTCTCGCCGGAGGAGTCGGCGTACGGGTAGGGCTGGGGATTCCGAAGCAGCTGATCAAGATCGCGGGGAAGGCGATCGTCGAGCACACCCTCGATGCGCTTGAAGCCAGCCCGCTCATCGACGAGATCATCGTGATGATGAACAGGAGCGCGATCGACCAGCTGGAGCCGCTGCTCGGCAACGATCGATTCCCCAAGCTGACCAAGGTCCTGCCCGGTGGCGCGACCCGTAACGATACGACTCAGCTCGCCATCGCCGAGCTCGAGGGCGATGACACGAAGGTTCTGTTCCACGACGCGGTGCGCCCATTCATCGACGACCGCATCATCGGCGACTGCGTCGAAGCGCTCGACCACTATGACGCCGTCGACACCGCCATCCCCTCGGCTGACACCATCATCCGTGTCGACGACAACGGTCTGATCGCCGACATCCCCGACCGCTCCTATCTGCGCCGCGGCCAGACTCCCCAGGCGTTCCGGCTCGGGGTTATTCGCCGGGCGTACGAGCTCGCCCGAACGGATGTCGATTTCAAAGCCACTGACGACTGTGGTGTGGTGTTCACCTACCTGCCGGACACGCCGATCTTCGTCGTGAACGGCACGGCCGAGAACATGAAGGTCACCGAACCGATCGATGTGCACATCGCGGACAAGATCTTCCAGATGCAGTCGAACAGCCTGTCTCTCGAGAACATCTCGTCGGTTCCCGATCTGACGGGCAAGGTCGTCGCGGTCTTCGGCGGAAGCTACGGGATCGGACAAAGCATCGTTGAGCTCGCGCAGGACGCCGGCGCCCAGGTCAAGGAGTTCAGCCGTTCCACCACCGGAACCGATGTTCGGTCGGCGAAGGCGATCCGAAGAGCTCTGCGCACGGTGCACGACGAACTCGGGCGGATCGACACGGTCATCCTCACTGCAGGCGTACTGAGGATCTCGCCGATCGTCGACGCGCCGAAGCGCGAGATCAAGGAGACAATCGGCATCAATCTCGTCGCGCCCGCGATGCTGTCGCGCGAGGCGTTCCCCTACCTCGAGGAGAGCGGTGGACAGGTTGTGCTGTTCACGTCGAGTTCCTACACACGCGGACGGGCGAACTACAGCACCTACTCGGCGACCAAGGCGGGGGTCGTCAATCTGACGCAGGCGCTCGCCGAGGAATGGGCGGAGTCAGGCGTGCGAATCAACTGCATCAACCCTCAACGCACGCACACCCCGATGCGCACGCACGCTTTCGGGGAGGAGCCCGAAGGCACACTCCTCGATCCCGTGGACGTCGCGCGCGTGGCCCTGAACGTGGCCGCCTCGAATCTCACCGGTCAGATCGTGACAGTGCAGGTCGCCCAGATGGCGGCGGCAAAAGCCTGATCCCGCCGATCACCTCCAAGTGAGGCGGCCGCCATCGGCGAATATTCGCCAGGCGGCCGCCTCGCGTTTCAGCGGCCGCCGTCGACGTAATGTCGGGCCGCGTCGAGGAACGGCCGCGCGCAGTTCTCGCCGGTGGCGTCGCCGAGGTAGTGGCTGCGGACCGCGCGGCGCACCTCGCTGAGCGAGTCTTCTCCGAGCATGTCGTCGAGCGCCGCAGCGAGGCCATGGGTGCTCGAGTCGGCCACATCGAACACGTAGGCAGAACGTGACAGTGGGAACTCTTCCACGAAATCGTCTCCGTGGGACGAAACCGCCGCCATCGCGAACGGCTTCTGCGAGATGAGGAAGTCAGAGACGACGCTGGAGACGTCGGAGACCATCGCGTCACTCGCGTTGAAGCAGTCGAAAATCGACATCTCCGTCTCTGCCACCGGCCCCCATCTATGTGCGCGACCGTGCGCGTTGGCATCTTCCTCGAGAATGCGAGCGATCTCCGCACAGGCCCTGGCGTTCTTCTTGTGTCGAGGCGCATACGGGTGCGGCCGGAAGATCACCGCGCAGCCCCGTGCGAGCAGCTCCTGCACGATCTCGGTCCCTGCGCGCAGAGAGCTATAGTCCGAATCCTCATAGAACCCCGACCAAGTGGGGCTGTACAGAACGACGGGTTCGTCGATCTCGCGGATGGGCTGACGAGCGGGCTCCACTCCGTCGAGCTGCGGACGCCCGACGAGGACGAATTGGTCCCGACGGGTCTCGATGCCATGTGCCTCGAAACGATCGACAGCTGCCTGACCGGCGACGAAGTTCCTGTCGAACTGCCGGAAGACGGGACTCGCGCTGGCGATCTTGTCGCTGTCGCCGTGGTTGAGCTGAATGTGCGTCAGTTCGGGAAAGCGCACCATATGGGAATTGCGGGTCGCCGTGTTGCAGTAGAAGACCGTGGTCAGCGACGGACAGAGGATCGCATCCAGATCCGTGAGGGCCGTGCGGAGGATGATCGGTCGATCAGTGATCTTCGCGAGTTCACGCACGTTGACCGCCGTTCGGGCGAGAACGATGTAGGGCTCACCGATTCGGTCGAGATACGGGAGCCACATACCCGCTTGGTACGCGGTCCCGCCGGGGGCCTGCCAGTGGAACGCGAACTTCGGAGCGAGCTGTTCGACAATGAGTGAGATGTTCTCCTCGAAGCGTGCACGCGCCGTCCGGTAACGAGCTATCTGTGTGATGACCAGGATGAAGAGCACGAGGGCGGCGATGAGGACAAGCGCTACGGGCCACAGGGCGATCTGCAACGGCGAGAGCGCGAGCGCTACGAAAACCGCGATCGTGTTGGCCCAGAAGACTGCGGTTCCGAGCGGCACGGAAGGTAGCGGGATGCTCACACCCGGGACGTTGACTGCCACCGGCGCGCTCGACGTGACGGACTTACGCACACCGCGCTCGGCCAAAACGAAGATTGCAAGGATGAGGAGGACCACTGCTTCCCAGACCTGCGCCCCGACCCGCACATGCACGGCGAGCGATGCCAGCACGACGAGCGCACGAGCATTGGTGTAACCGCCGATAGCAGTTCCTGACATGCCGAGCGTTTTCGCGGTGCGCGCAGAGATCAGCGGAGCGACGACAAGCACCATGGTCACCCATGCGATGACCAACGCCGCCCAGGGGAGGTGCGCCAACGCGAGCGCAGCCACGACGGCAGCGATGGCAAGGGCGTCGCAGACCATCGCGTAGCCGCCGATGATCTTCAACTTCGCCCGTAGCGACGACAGACGAGAGCTCGCAGACATCGAGCCACCTTCCCGGTCTCGGTTCCGTGCAGACTCCCCAGGATATCGCCCGAGCTTTGCCGAACCTGAGCGACCGAGGAATAGGTCTTCGCGTGTTCTGCGAGCCCGTGGATCGCCCCGGTACCCTGTTCAAATGACCGAGTCGACATTGCAGGTGAGCGTCATCGTTCCCGCATACAAGCCTGGTGACGGCATCCATCGCGTGATCGATTCACTCGATGCCCAGACACTGCCACCCGATCAGTTCGAGATCATCATCATCGATGATGGCTCCCCCGACGACACCTTCGGCCGCCTGACCGAGTTCGCACGCACACGACCGAATCTCCGCGTCGAACGGATCGAGAATTCGGGCTGGCCGAGCCGTCCGCGCAACATCGCCACTCACATGGCGCGCGGAGAGTATGTGGTGTACATGGACCATGACGACTCCCTCTTCCCCGACGCGTTGCGTCGCGCCACCGCATACGCCCGTGACGTGAAGGCAGATGTGCTCAACGTCAAAGAGATGAAGACGAGCGACGCGTGGTGGTGCATGCCCGCGTTGGCCGAAGGCAATGCGGCCGACATCCGCGCCGACCACCGCATCGACCGCATGCTCCCGATGGTGCCGCACAAGATGTACCGCCGGGAGTTTCTCCTGGAGAACGACATCACATATCCCGAAGGCCGACGCATGCTCTGGGAGGACATCTACTTCAATGTGGAGGCCTATGCGAAGGCCGAGAAGGTCGCCGTTCTCGCGGATGCTCCGTTCTATGTGTGGCACTCTTCAGCGACCAACAACTCGAAGTCGTACGGACCGCTCGACATGGAGTTCTGGGACCGCATGGATGACCTCATGCGATTCATCGATGCGACGCTGTCTCAGCCCGAACTGGAAAGCGAGCATCGCGAAGCCCTCCTGCATCAGTACCGCGGCCGCGTCGTCGGACGCCTCGGCAAGGCGCTGCAGAACGCGACCGCGAGCGAGACCCGCGCGTCCGTTGCACGCGCCAGGAAGCTGCAGGAGCGGCACATCCCCCCTGAGTGGGATGCGCTCCTCGGCCCCTGGAACTTCGTGCGAGCCGCGGCACTGCGCGCGGATCGCCCCGATCTACTCGCCCATGCACACAGGCTTTACGGGGGGCTCAGCGCATCGGTCGAGACGCAACGTGTCGCGTGGGTCGACGGCGTTCTGGAGATCGACGTCACCGCGCACTGGCGTGGTCAGGCCGGCGATCACCTGACGCTTGAGCGGCGCGGCACCCGGATCGGAATGCCGCTGCCCGAGGAGTTCAGCGAGATCTTGGATTCTCCTTGGATCGACCTGACCGACACGATCCAGAGCTTTTCACTCGATCTGGGGGCGCGGTCCCGAGATGACCATGCCATGTGGCAGCTTCCCCTGACTCAAGAGATCACCCAGGCCGACGTCGGCGATGACGGGGTGCGCGTGACGATCACCGGGCATGCTCGGTTCGACCCAGCAACCCTCGCCGGAGGAGACCGCGCGGACCCCGGTGTGTGGGATGTGCTCTCGGTCTGCCGATGGGCGGGACTGGGCCGTGCAGGGCGCCTCCGAACGAAGGAGCAGCCGCATCCCGCGCTCCTGTCTGGAACCCCGGCAGTCGCATATCGCTCCAACAAGGGCGGGCTCGCGATCGACCTTCGACAGCAGTTGCGCTCCGTCGCCTCAGATGGCGGGGCGACGACCGTGACAGGCGCACCGGATGGTGCGCGCACAGTTCTTGCTCTTCCTCGGGTAGTTGTCACAGGGAAGACGGCCCTCGCCGTCGATGTTCTCCTCTGCGACACCGAGGGTTCTCCGCGTCCTGACCTCGCTCCCATAGCGGCACGGCTCCTCGGAGAAGACGGCGAAGCACGGCTCGAATTGGACGCCCAGCTTCCGGCCGGAAGTCATCAACTCGCATTCCGCACGCCAACAGGCACCGTCAAGAGCCGCTATGTGCTGACCCGGACTACTCAGGGAGTCGAGTTGAGCCTCGCGGCAGCAGCCCCCAAACTGCCCACAGTCGCCAAGGCCAAGCCGAAGCAACCTGCGCCCCGGAAGTCGCTACTGAGGAGGATCGCGCGTCGACTCCTGCGACGATGATCTTCGTGGTGACGGCGCCGTACCTGGCAGAATGAGATTGTGAAGGGCATCATCCTCGCCGGCGGCTCCGGCACGCGCCTGCATCCGATCACCCTCGGTGTGTCCAAACAGCTCGTCCCGGTGTTCGACAAGCCGATGGTCTACTACCCGCTGTCGACGCTCATGCTCGCCGGCATCCGGGACATCCTCATCATCACCACACCGCACGATGCGGCGGCATTCGAGCGGCTTCTCGGCGACGGCTCGCAGTTCGGCGTCTCATTGACATATGCGCAGCAGCCCTCACCCGACGGGCTTGCGCAGGCGTTCACGATCGGTGCCGACTTCATCGGCGATGACAAGGTCGCGCTCGTGCTCGGCGACAACCTGCTCTACGGACCGGGGCTCGGCCGCCAGCTCACGCGCTTCGGCGAGATCGACGGCGGTGCGGTGTTCGCGTACTGGGTGTCCGAGCCGCGGGCCTATGGTGTTGTCGAGTTCGACGATGACGGCCGCGCCATCTCGCTCGAAGAGAAGCCCGCAGAGGCGAAGAGCAACTACGCCGTGCCCGGTCTGTACTTCTACGACAACGACGTCATCGACATCGCCCGCAACCTGAAGCCCAGCCCGCGCGGCGAGTACGAGATCACCGACGTCAATCGCGCCTATCTCGAGCGCGACAAGCTGCAGGTCGAGGTACTCCCCCGCGGCACCGCGTGGCTCGACACGGGCACGTTCGACCAGATGATGGATGCCGGCGACTACGTCCGCACGATGGAACGCCGTACCGGCATGAAGATCGGCTGCCCCGAAGAGATCGCCTGGAGCCAGGGCTTCCTCACCGACGATGAACTGCGCGAGCGCGCAGAGCCGCTGGTGAAGTCGGGCTACGGCTCTTACCTTCTCGACCTTCTCAAGAGAGGACGCGCATGACCCGGCTGCTCGTGACCGGAGGTGCCGGTTTCATCGGCTCGAACTTCGTGCACCACGTGATCGAGAACACCGACCATCACGTCACGGTGCTCGACAAGCTGACCTACGCAGGCAACCGTGCGTCGCTCAACGACCTGCCCGACGACCGCTTCACCTTCGTGCAGGGCGACATCTGCAACGCCGAGCTCGTCGACGGCCTGTTCAGCACCGTCGACGCGGTCGTGCACTATGCCGCCGAGTCGCACAACGACAACTCCCTCGACGATCCCCGCCCCTTCGTCGACACGAACATCGTCGGCACGTACACGCTTCTCGAGGCGGCCCGCCACCACGGCACCCGGTACCATCACATCTCCACCGACGAGGTGTACGGCGACCTCGAGCTCGACGACCCGCAGCGGTTCACCGAGCACACGCCGTACAACCCGTCGTCCCCGTACTCGTCGACCAAGGCCGGGTCAGACCTGCTCGTGCGCGCGTGGGTGCGCTCTTTCGGCGTGCAGGCGACGATCTCGAACTGCTCGAACAACTACGGCCCGTACCAGCACGTCGAGAAGTTCATCCCGCGTCAGATCACGAACGTCATCCGCGGCATCCGCCCCAAGCTCTACGGTGCGGGTCTGAACGTGCGCGACTGGATCCACGCCGACGACCACTCGTCGGCCGTGCTCACGATCCTCGAACGTGGCCGCATCGGCGAGACCTATCTCATCGGCGCCGACGGCGAGAAAGACAACAAGACCGTCGTCGAGCTGATCCTGCGCCTGATGGGCCAGGAGCCCGACGCCTACGACCATGTCAACGACCGCGCCGGCCACGATCTGCGGTACGCCATCGACTCGACCAAGCTGCGGGAAGAACTGGGCTGGACGCCGCGATTCCGCGACTTCGAGGCGGGGCTGTCCGCGACCATCGACTGGTATCTCGCGAACGAGGGCTGGTGGGCACCCGCGAAGGACGCCACCGAGGCCTTCTACGCGAAGAAGGGGCAGTAGGGGTGACCACGGAGTACGGCAAGGCGCTGGCCGCGGCATCCACCCCCATTCCCGGACTCGTCGTGTGGGAACTGCCCGTGCACGGCGACAACCGCGGCTGGTTCAAGGAGAACTGGCAGCGCGAGAAGATGACCGCCGCGGGCCTGCCCGACTTCGGGCCGGTGCAGAACAACATCTCGTTCAACGACGCCGTGGGCACGACACGGGGCATCCACGCCGAGCCGTGGGACAAATGGGTGTCGGTGGCCACCGGGCGCATCTTCGGCGCCTGGGTCGACCTGCGCGAGGGGCCGACGTTCGGCGCCGTGTTCACGTGCGAGATCGATCCATCGCGGGCGATCTTCGTGCCGCGCGGCGTCGGCAACGCCTACCAGACGCTCGAGCCCGACACTGCCTACAGTTACCTCGTGAACGACCACTGGTCGCCCGACGCGCAGTACACGTTCTTGAACCTCGCTGACGAGACCGCGGCGGTCGCCTGGCCGATCCCGCTGGATGAGGCGGAGCTGTCGGCGAAGGATGCCGCGCACCCGCGCCTCGCGGAGGTGAAGCCGGTGCCGCCCCGCAAGACCCTCGTGGTCGGCGCGAACGGCCAGCTGGGCCGCGCGCTGCAGGAACAGTGGAAGGATGCCACGCACGTCGAGTTCGCAGCGCGCGACGACCTCGACCTCACGTCCCCCGATCTGGCGTCGGCGCGGCACTGGCGCGACTACGACACGATCGTCAATGCCGCCGCGTACACCGCGGTCGACGCCGCCGAGACGCCGGAGGGCCGGCGCGATGCGTGGGCGGCGAACGTCACCGCCGTCACCGCGGTCGCACAGATCGCCACGGCGCACGGACTGACGCTCGTGCACATCTCGAGCGACTACGTGTTCGACGGCACCGGCGCGCGCCCCTACACGGAGGAGGACGCGATCTGCCCGCTGGGCGTGTACGGGCAGACGAAGGCCGCGGGCGACGCGATCGTCGCGACGGTGCCGCGGCATTACGTCGTGCGCACATCGTGGGTCATCGGCGAGGGCAAGAACTTCGTGCGCACCATGGCCTCTCTTGCGGAGCGCGGAATCGACCCGAACGTCGTCGACGACCAGACCGGGCGTCTGACCTTCACCGACGATCTGGCCCGCGGCATCCATCACCTGGTCAGCACGGGTGCGCCGTACGGCGTGTACAACCTCACGGGCGCCGGGGCCCCTGCGACGTGGGCCGACATCGCGCGACGCGTGTTCGCGCTGACCGGGCACGATCCGGCTCGGGTCACGGGCGTCTTGAGCGCCGACTACTTCGCGTCGGCGAACGCCCCGGTCGCTCCCCGCCCGGCGAACAGCGTGCTCGATCTGGCGAAGCTCACGGCGACGGGGTTCGCTCCGGGCGACGCCGACGAAGCTCTGCGCGGCTACCTGAGCTGATCGCCCGGTTCAGGGGCGGATGCGGCGGACAACCGATCGCGTGCGGCGCTCGAGGCGGTTCACGGTGCGATGGAACCGATCGCCGTTCGCCAGGGGAACCTTGGATGCCGCGGGCTTGACGCCCGGCTCGTATCCGAATCTCTCGAAGTCATCATGGTAGAAGCCCCGCAGGTGCTGCGTGAGATCGTCGCTGAGTTCGACCTCGGAGCTGGGGAAGCCCACCTCCTTCTCGGAGTGCAGGGCCCGCTCGGCCGCGGTGACGCCCACGTGGAAGCGGGTGTTGAGGTCGTCGAGCATCGCGTCGAAGCCGTCTTCGAGACGGTAGACGACGGCCTCGGGCATCCAGAACTCGCTCTGCGGACGCAGGTGGTTGTCGAGCACGAAGGGGTCCTTCTCATACGCGCGGAATTCCTTGCGCGCCCATGCCGAGACGTCGGCGGCCTTGCGGGACACGGCCTCGTGCTTGCGGTGCAGATACACGTATTCGGAGCGGAACCGTGCGATCGGCTCGCGCACGATCATGAACACGAGCTCGAACCGCTCGACGCGAAGGGTCTGCCGCAGCATCTCGGCATGCATGTGCTGCGGCGAGCACGTCCGCAAGTGATTCAGACTCTTCCGCCCGAGCTTGGGGTCACGGTATTCGACACGGTAGCCGCTGTCGCGGAACGAATACTCCACACTCGATCCACCGCATTTGGGCACGTGGATGAAGAGGATGTTCTTACCGTTCTTTCGGAATACCGGCATGGTTCTCCAGAGATACGTCGACGCAAGTGGGGAGGGCTGGCGTCAGCGGACAGCCGCAGCAGCGAGTCAGATCGTGCATACGGCCTGCGCCCGCTCTCTTCCGACGGTAACCCGCGAAACTATGAGCCGCCATAGCACGCCCGATGACCGACGAATGTCCCGACGGTCGCCGGCACGTCGTTCCCGACAGGTTCATCGGCGATATCGGTAGGGTCCTCCTATGGCCAGTCACACCGACCCGATGCTGTCCGAACTCCTCCCCGTCGGGACGAGACTGGTGCATATCGGTCCACATAAGACCGGCACCACCACGGTGCAGGCCGCCATGCACGCGGCCCGCCAGGAGATGTCTCGCCAGGGAGTGCATGTCGCCGGCCGAACACGTCATTCCATGGCCGCCGTACTCGCCGGCACGGGACAGCCCGCGCCGAACTCAAAGGCGAAGGAGGCACCTCCGCGCACCAAGTGGACCGCCCTCCTCCATGAGATCCGTTCTGCCCGTGAGCCGCGCGTGATCCTGAGCAGCGAGTTCTTCGCGGACGCTCGACCCGATGCCATCCGTCGCGTCGTCGACGAGCTCGATCCGGCACGTGTTCAGATCGCGGTCACGCTGAGGCCGCTCGCGAAGATCATCCCCTCGCAGTGGCAGCAGTACGTGCAAGGAGGCCTGCGCACCGACATGGAGCGGTGGCTGGAGGGCATCTTCAGCGCGCATCCGGAGAAGACCACGCCGTCGTTCTGGTTCCGCCATCGCCACGACCACCTCATCGAGCGGTGGGCCGATATCGTGGGTGCAGAGAACATCACCGCCGTCGTCGTCGACGATCGCGACCATGACGGTGTCCTGCGCACGTTCGAGCGGCTCCTCGGCCTCACCGACGGGCTCCTGGTCGCCGATCGCGATCTGAGCAATCGGTCGATGACGCTGCCCGAGATCGAGGTGGTACGCGCGTTCAACGAGCAGTATTCGAAGACCCAGCTCGGGCGTGCCGTTCATGCCAAGGCGATGAGATTCGGGGCCGCTCTCAACATGAAGCGGCGGACGCCGGAGCCCGAGGAGCAGAAGATCACCGCGCCTCAGTGGGCGATGGATCGTACGCGAGCCGTCGCCGAGGAGATGATCGCGAACATTCGCGCCTCGGGAGTGCACGTCATCGGAGACCTGAGTCTGCTCACGGTGACCTCTACCGGTTGGGACCCGGATCATCGGCCTTCCGTGCAGATCACACCCGAGATCGCGGGCCGAGCGACGATGGGCGTCCTCGAGTCGCTCCTTCCCGAAGGCGCGTCACGAGACGGCAAAGCGCCGTCGAGCGTAGATGCGCTGCTTGACGCGATCCCTGTTCGAGAACTCGCTCAAGCGCTCGTCCGACGGGCGACCACCAAAGCCGGCACCGTGCTGCACCGCGAAGAGACGGAGTGAGGCTCCCGCTCAACGACCCGTGAGACGACTCTCCAACAGCGCACGCACGCGGGCGACGGCATCGTCGATCTCGACGGTCGACGTATCGATGACGAGGTCGGCATCATCGGGCACCTCGTATGGCGAGGAGATCCCGGTGAAGTCGGGGATCTCGCCGACACGCGCTTTCGCGTACAGCCCCTTGCGGTCGCGTGCCTCGCACACCTCCAGCGGAGTGCTGATGTACACCAGCACGAAGACGGCGCCCGCCGTTTCGGCCAGTTCGCGCACGCGCCGGCGCGCACCTGCGAACGGCGCGATGGGGGCGGCGATCGCGATGCCGCCGTGGTGCGCGACGAGGGAGGCCACATAGCCGATGCGCTCGACGTTGGCCTCACGCGAAGCACGATCGAACCCGAGCCCGCGAGAGAGGAACTGGCGCACCTCGTCGCCATCGAGCTGAGTGGTGCGGATTCCGTCGTCTTCGAGCTCGCCGCGCAGCGCCGAAGCGACGGTCGACTTGCCCGAGCCGGAGAGCCCGGTGAACAGGACCACAGCACCGCGGTGTCCCGCACCGGCCAGTGCCCGTTCGACGTCCACCGCCTGTGCCGGCGCATACAGTGCGTCGACGGCGTCGCGGCGCACGCGCGGCAGATCCGCGATGCGGCGGTCCTCGTCGGCCGTGCGGTTCTCGGTGACCAGACGCACCCAGGCCGCTCCGCATCTGCGTACGATGTCATTGAGCGTGACCCCAGCCAATGACAGTGTCGCGCCACGCGGGGACACCGGCCACGGCACCGCGACCGCACGGGTGTTGTGTCCCTCGGCGCGCAGAGAGTCGGCAAGATCGAGGGCAGCACGCGTGAGTCCCGGCGCTCCGACATGGCCCGCCAGCACTGCACCCCGGGAGACCGGTGCGACGACGAGAATCGGCTGCTCGACGCCGTTGAGAGACGCACGCAGACGACCGACATCATCGCGCGTCGGCGGTTCCGCGATGATGATTGCCACCGCATCCCTCATCTGCGCGCCCAGCCGCGCGGGGGCGACGCGAACCGCGGGGTCCCACTGCGGGCCGGGTGTGTGCGCGAACGGCTTGAGCGCCGTGAGAGTACCGGCCTCCACACGTGCGAGCGGGGTGTTCTCGCTGTCGCTCAGCACTGTACCGTCGGGCAGGTCGTCGAGGCCAGGGGTCGGGATGCCGCCACCCAGTGCGAGCTCAAGGATGTCGAGTTCAGGGTCGGTGAGGACGCGCGCAGAGGTGTTCATCGGTTTCCTTCGGCTGGTGGCGATGGATCGTCGTCAGTGAGCTCACCGCCAGGCGGGGCCTGCGATTTCGCCGCCGCCGCATGGATCCGGTGCTCTTCCTCTTTCTTCGCCGTATACCGATTCCGGATGAACACCCACAAGAGGGGCCCGATGACGAGCGCCGCGATCGTGACCCCGAACACCCACTCGGTGGGCACGCCGATGAGCTTGAGCCCGGACGCAAGTAGGAGGACCGCGAGGATACGGCGGATGATACCGCCGGGGGCCCGACTCGAGACACGCGCGCCGAAGAACGCACCGGGGATCGCACCGATCAGCAGCGAGACGGTCAGTCCCAGCGAGAAGTCGCCATAGAGGAGATGACCGAGGGATGCCGCAGCCACCAGCGGTACCGCCTGCACAAGGTCGGTGCCCACGAGCTGCGACGCCTTCAACCCGGGATACATGAGCAGCAGCACGACGATGATGACCGACCCTGCACCGACCGACGTCATGCCCACGAGCAGGCCCGCGACCGCGCCGAGGATGACGGTCGGAACCGGCTTGACGACGACCTCCGGACGTGTCGGCTTCGCGGCTCCTTCACCGAGCGCCGTGTTGCGCTGGACCATGCCGAGCACGGCCCGCACCACCAGCCCGGCCGAAGCCATCAGCAATGCGACTCCCAAGATGATCTTGAGAATCGCATTGAGCGATTCGCCGAAAGGGAGAACCCGTAACAAGATGACGCCTGAGAACGCGGCCGGCACCGATCCCAGGCACAGCCACCCCACGAGCTTGAGGTTCACGGTCTTGCGACGCAGGTGCACGAACGCGCCCGCCGGCTTCATGAACAGGCTCGCGACGACGTCAGAAGACACCGCCATCAGCGGATCCACGCGGAAGAAGAAGATGAGCATAGGCGTCATCAGGGCACCACCGCCCATGCCGGTGAGGCCGACGACGAACCCGACGAGCAGGCCACCGAGGACGAGGCTGAGGTCAATGCTCATCGCAGTGCCGGCGACTCCGAGCACGGCTCGACCAAGGTGCTGACGCAGCGTGATGACATGACGCAATGGTAGCCTCGAGCTGACTTCGTTGACGGGTCGCCCGTCATCTGTGCGAAATAAATCCCAGCAAGTCGATAGGAATACATTGACGAACTCTGCGTCCGCGGCGGACGATCACGCGTTCGCGGCTGAGCTCGCGCGCGGTGCCGGAGCCATACTGCTCGGCCTGCGCGCCGAGGTCGATGCGGCGGGGGATCTCGTCGACACAGCGGCATTCAAGGACCTCGGCGATGCACGAGCTCAAGCCTGGCTCGCCGACGCGCTGGCGGCCGGACGCCCTGACGACTCCGTGCTGTCCGAAGAAGCGGCCGACGATCCCGCGCGTCTCGATGCCGATCGGGTCTGGATCATCGATCCCCTCGACGGCACGCGCGAGTTCGCTGAGAAGACAGACGGCAGGTGGCGCACCGATTTCGCCGTGCATGTCGCGCTCTGGCAACGTGGGCCGGGGCTGACTGCCGGGGCCGTGGCGTTGCCCGCACGCGATCGCGTGTATGCCACCGATTCCACTCCCGAATCGTCCGCGGCGTCCGCGGCCGCCGCCGTGCTCGCGGGCGACCGTCCGCTGCGCATCGCGGCGAGTCGCAGCCGGCCGCCCGCCTTCGTCGCTGCACTCGCCGAGCGCGACGACATCGAGCTCGTTCCTATGGGTTCGGCCGGTGTCAAGGTCGTTTCTGTCGTCGATGGCACCGTCGACGCCTATCTGCACGCCGGCGGACAGTATGAGTGGGATTCCGCAGCTCCCGTGGCCGTCGCCACCGCTGCCGGCCTCGTCTGCACGCGCCTCGACGGCTCGCCCCTCGTCTATAACCGCGCGAACCCGTGGCTGCCCGACCTGTTCGTCAGCCACCCCGCACTGCAGGCACATGTGCACGGCCTACTCACCACCGTCGTCACTCCTGATAAGGAAGGTACCCAGTCGTGAACACCCACGTCTTGAGTCAGCTCCGCAGTCTGGAGGCAGAGAGCATCCACATCTTCCGCGAAGTCGTCGCGGAGATGCAGCATCCCTGCCTGCTGTTCTCGGGCGGCAAGGACTCGATCACCATGCTGCATCTGGCCGAGAAGGCCTTCGCACCGGCGCGCATCCCGTTCCCGATCATGCACGTCGACACGGGGCTGAACTTCCCCGAAGTGATCGCCTGCCGTGACCGCTGGGTCGAGCGCACGGGCGTTCAGCTCGTCGTCGCCTCGGTGCAGGACGCGATCGATCGGGGTCTGGTCACCGAGCCGCCGAACGGCTCGCGCAACCGCATCCAGACTCCGGTGCTGCTCGAGGCCGCGGAGAAGAACGGCTTCGACGCCCTCTTCGGCGGTGGACGTCGTGACGAGGAGAAGGCGCGCGCGAAAGAGCGGGTCTTCTCGTTCCGTGACGATTTCGGCCAGTGGGATCCGAAGAACCAGCGTCCCGAGATCTGGAGCCTGTACAACGGGCGCGTGCACCCAGGCGAGAGCATCCGGGTCTTCCCCCTCTCGAACTGGACCGAGCTCGACATCTGGTCGTACATCGCCGAGGAAGACATCGACATCCCCGAGCTGTACCTCGCCGCCGAGCGCGACGTCGTCGAGCGCGACGGCATGCTGTTCGCGGTGAACGACTTCATCACGCTCAAGGACGGCGAGCAATTGCAGCGTCGGTCGGTGCGCTACCGGACCCTCGGAGACGCCAATCTGACCGCCGCTGTCGAGTCGACGGCATCCACGTTCCCTGCCATCGTCGAAGAGACCGCCTCCGTGCGCATCACCGAGCGCGGTGCCACCCGCGGTGACGACAAGGTCAGCGAGGCCGCAATGGAAGACCGCAAGCGAGAGGGCTACTTTTGATGGAAACCGACCTGTTGCGGTTTGCGACCGCAGGTTCCGTCGACGACGGCAAGAGCACGCTCATCGGGCGCTTGTTGTTCGACTCGAAGACGATCTTCAGCGACCAGCTGGAGTCGGTCGAGCGGGTGTCACAGAGCCGGGGTAGCGACTACACCGATCTCGCGCTGCTCACCGACGGCCTGCGTGCCGAGCGCGAGCAGGGCATCACGATCGACGTCGCCTACCGGTACTTCGCCACCCCGCGGCGCAAGTTCATCATCGCCGACACCCCCGGACACATCCAATACACCCGGAACATGGTCACGGGCGCCTCGACCGCCGATGTCGCACTCATCCTCGTCGATGCGCGCAAGGGTGTCGTCGAGCAGAGCCGCCGCCACATGTTCCTGGCGACGCTCCTGGGCGTGCCGCACATCGTCGTCTGCGTGAACAAGATGGATCTCGTCGAGTACCGCGAGGACGTCTTCGAGCGGATCCGCACCGAGTTCACCGACTTCGCCTCGCGACTGCGAGTACGCGATCTGTCGTTCATCCCGATCTCGGCGCTGAACGGTGACAACGTGGTGGATCGCAGCGAGAACATGCCCTGGTTCGACGGCTCGCCGCTGCTCAGCCACCTCGAGCGACTGCACGTGGCCAGCGACCGCAACCTGACCGACGTGCGCTTTCCGGTGCAATACGTCATCCGCCCCCACCAGCATGAGCACCGCGACTACCGCGGCTATGCCGGGACCGTTGCCAGCGGCGTCATGCGGCCGGGAGACCCGATCGTTGCGTTGCCCTCGGGGCTGGAGACGACGATTGCCGGCATCGACACCGCCGACGGTCCTGTTGATGAGGCGTTTCCGCCGATGTCGGTCACGGTGCGCCTCACCGATGACATCGACATCTCGCGGGGCGACATGCTGGCGCGTCCGAACAACACGCCCGCAGCGCTTCAGGACATCGACGCGCAACTGTGCTGGATGGACGAGTCCGCCACTCTGATGCCGGGTAAGAAGTACGCGATCAAGCACACGACCCGCTGGGCGCGTGCCATGGTCAAGGACCTCAACTACCGCATCGACGTGAACACGCTGCATCGCGACGAGGCCGCCACAGAGCTCGGTCTCAACGAGATCGGACGCGTGCGGTTGCGCGTGACGCAGCCGCTGTTCGTCGACCCGTACCAGCAGAACCGTGACACCGGTTCCTTCATCCTCGTGGATGAGAGCACGAACAAGACCGTTGCCGCGGGCATGATCGGGAGTCTCCCTCACACCGCCTGAACCCATGCAGACGATGCCCCAGCCAACAGGGCTGGGGCATCGTCGTTTCACGCCGACGTCATATGTGACAATTCTCATCATTATTTTGTCAACAATTTTGATTGCGATCCTGGCTCCAACGGGTCTACCGTGGGCACGTCGCGGCCCTCCGCCGCGCTTCCCGATGGAGAGGACATCGATGTCATCACGCAATGTCGCGCGGAAGGCCTCGCGCATCGTTCCTTCACCCCACCGACGCGGAGCACGCGTCGCCGTCGCCCTCGGCACCGCCGCGCTGCTCAGCCTGAGCGCCGTCCCCGCCATGGCGTCGACCGGCGGCCACGCCTCGCCCGATCAGCATGCCCGCAGCACAGGGGGCGCGTTCGACTCGCACCTGCGCTTCGACAACAGCACGTACACGACCCTGACGGTGACCATCGACGGGTCGCCCACCAAGGTGCGGTGGTACAAGGAGGTCTGCTACGTCGCGAACCCGCAGAAGATGGCCGACACCCAGTCGAGCATCTTCGGCACCAGCACGATCGCGAACCCCGACTGCGGTTACCAGAGCATGAACATCTTCGTGCCTGAGAGCGCCTTCCGCGATCAGTCGACCGCGATCTACTTCGGCGTGAACAACGCGGGCTGGATGAGCAGCTACGTCGGGGCGTCGGTCACCGATGGCGCGGACTTCGACAGCACCACAAGCAACGTCGGCGCCGCTCTGAAGGCCGGATATGTCTATGTCGACGTGGGAACCCGCAGCCGCGGTCTCGTCGCCGCAGACGGCAGCTACGCGGGTAAGGCGCCCGATGTCGTCGTGGACGCCAAGGCCGCCATCCGATACCTGCGGCTGAACGATGCCCGCATGCCGGGCAGCGCGGAGCGCATCGTGCTCAACGGCACCAGCGGAGGCGGCGGGCTCGGCGCGATCGTCGGCGCGTCGGGCAACAGCACCGACTACCTGCCCTACCTGAAGGCGGTGGGAGCTGCCGGCGTCACGAAGGCCGGAAAGTCCACGCTGCGCGACGATGTGTTCGCGGTGAACATCTACTGCCCGATCACCGATCTCGGCAATGCCGACATCGCGTACGAATGGCTGTTCACGACCCTCGGCACACGCGCAGCAACCGCCGACCTCGGCAACGACCCGGCACCGGCCGTGTCGGCCGAGCTGGCGTCGCGTTACGCGAGCTATCTGAAAAGCCTGCGTCTGAAGACCGCTGATGGCCGCAACCTCACGGCCGACACGATGATCGCCGCGATCAAGAAGGAGGTCATCCGTTCGGCCGAGACCTATATGAAGGCCGATGCCGCCAACACGATCCCCGACCTCGGCGAGCAGATCACGTACACGACCGGAGGCTTCGGTCAGGCGCCGACGGAGCACACGTACACGAACGACTGGATCGACGTCGACAACGCCCGCAACCGCGTGGTCTCGCTCGACATGGCGAAGTACCTCCAGTTCGTGGTCACGCAGGCGACGCTGAAGACGGTACCCGCCTTCGATGCATGGGGACTCACCGGTGTGGACGCCGGCCGCACCGAGTCCACGCTGTTCGGCACGTCAGCCCAGGAGTACTCGAACTACACCGCGTACAGCTGGGACAACAACTCCGTCGCCGGCGACGGCAGCGGGTTGGATGACACGGGCCTGACCTGGTCGCAGTATGCGAAGCGCGACGGCCTGGCCGCCGAGCAGGTGAGTCTGCTCGACCCGATGAACTACATCGGCACGAAGGCCACGACGAGCGCGAACTGGTACATCCGGGTCGGCACCCGCGACCGCGACACCGCGTTCACGGTCGGGCTGAACCTCGACCGCGCACTGGCGGCCGATCGCAGCGTCGACGACCTGAACTACCAGCTGGCCTGGAACCAGCCGCACGCGGGCAACTACGACGTGCCCGAGGCGATGGCCTGGATCGCGAAGGTGCTGAAGGAGGCAGACAGGCCCTCCGGCCACCGCCACTGATCCTTCACGCGACCGCGGGCCTCTCCGGTTCGACCGTCGGGGCCCGCGGTCGCGTTCTCCGCGCCATGTCGCGCAGCGCGCGCCTTCCTCGCCAGGCGGGAAATAGCCTCGCCAGCTTTGCCGCGGGGCGGTCTCCATCACCCTTCGCCAAACAACCCGCGCCTCAGATCTTCCGCGTGGTCACGGGGCGAATGACCTCGAACCCGACTGCTGATCCGCGCCCGCTGCCGTTCGGATCAGCCCCGCCCCTCAAGGCGGGCGAGCGCTTCGTCAATGGGCCCGTCGAAAATCACCGACCCCTTGCGGATGACGATGCCGCGCGAGCACAACTCCTTGACCTGGCCCGCACTGTGGCTGACGATCATCATCGTGATACCGGAGCCCGCCAACTCCTTGAGTTTGGCGTTGCATTTGGCTCGGAAGGGCGCATCACCGACGGAGAGCACTTCGTCGACAAGCAGTACATCGAGATTCACATGGATCGCGACGCTGAACGCAAGGCGCATGAACATGCCCGATGAGTAGTGCTTGACTTCCTGCTCGATGAAGTCGCCGATCCCGCTGAACTCGACGATCTCGTCGAACCGCTCCTTGGTCTCCTTCTCGCTCATGCCAAGGATCGCCGCGTTCAGGAACACGTTCTCACGCCCGGTCAACTCGGGATTGAACCCGGCCCCGACTTCAATGAGCCCTGCCACCCGGCCGCGAGTGAGTACCTGCCCCTCATCCGGGCGCAGCACGCCCGAGACGAGCTTGAGCGTTGTGGACTTGCCGGAGCCGTTCAATCCCATCACCGCAACGCATTCACCCTCCCCGATCGTGAACGAGATGTCGTTGAGCGCTTGGAACTGCCCGCCGCGGTCTTTCTTGCGCTTGAGCATGTCGATGAAGGCAATCCGAAGTGACTGCGTCGACCGCTTGTTGAACCACTTCGACACGTGGTCAACGATGATGGCCGGGCCGGGTGTGTGCGAACTCGCGGCCGCCACGGTCGCGCTGTGGAAGGAGTCAGTCATCAGAGATCCTGGGCGAAGTTTCGTTCAAGGCGACGGAAGATGAGCTGGCCGACGACCAGCATCACAATGATGATTCCGACCGCCGCCAACACGTAGTAACCGAACGCGGGAGGCCAGCCCAGTGTGTCGTGCTCTCCCACGACTCGCCCCCAATACGCTTCGTGGAACATCTGCACCGCGATAGTCACAGGGTTGGTCATGTAGATGTGGAAGATCCACTCGTGATTGCTCAGCTTGTCGTGGATCATCGGCCACGTGTACAGAATGGGTGATGCCCAGGTGGTGATCGTGCGAATCACCTCAAGGAAGTTCTGCGCGTCGCGGAAGCGGACGTTGATTGCCGACAGGGCCAAGCCGACACCGAAGACGAACAGCAGCACGATGAGCACGCCCGCGAGGGTCAGCCCGATCGACTCGAGCGTCGGGAACCACCCGAACAGGATCGAGACGATCAGGAGCACCACATACTGTGGGAGGAAGTGGATGAAAGCGCCCACCGCTGCTGAGAGCGGAAACAATTCGCGCGGCAGGTAGATCTTACGCACGAGCGCCTTGTTCTCGACGATCGAGCGGGTCGTCGCGGTCATCGTCTCGTTGAACAGGTTCACGATGCACAGACCAGAGAACATGTAGATGGGGAACATCTCCACCTTGCGACTCACGCCCAAGATGCCACCGACGACCAGGAAGTACACCAGGAACTGGACTGTGGGTCGCACATACGACCACAGCCATCCCAGGACGGAGTTCTTGTAGCGCAGCGACGACGTCTTCCCGATCAAAAGCCGAAGCAGATATCGATACTTGAAGACGTCGAGCAGACCCCGACTGGTGCCAGGCGTGGTGTAGGCGCTCTTGTCGATCGTGAGTGTCACGGATAAGTCCTCGTGCCCGCGTTCGTCCGATTTCGGGCCACCCGTAATCCTAGTGGAACGGCGGCTGGGAACCGTCTGCAACGGTAGGGGTGCGGCGGCGTTCCTGCCCGCTGGGGTCAGCGCAAATAGGTGTTTGCCGCCCAGCCTGTGCGCGAACCGTAGGTCACCTGGCTCCACGAGCCGCTGGTCTTCGTCACCGTCACGGTCTTGCCCTTGGGAATGACCGTGAGCACCTTCGCGCTCAGGCTGCCGCTTGCGCGCAGGTTCAGCGCCGCCGTGGTCTTCTTCGTGACCGTAGTGGATGACGATGCCTTCGCCGTCGACAGGTAGTCGTTGTCGACCCAGCCGGTGCGTGAGCCGTAGGTGACCTTGCTCCAGTCCCCCGTCGTCTGGGTCACCGTCACCGTGGCACCACGCGGCAGCACGGTGAGGATCTTCGCCTTGAGGCTGCCGCTCGCCCGCAGGTTCAGCGGCGTCTTCACCGTCGCTTTTGTGGTCTTGGTGGTCGACGTCTTGCCCGAACTCGAACTCGTCGGCACCGACGTCTTGAATCCCGTCAGGTAGGCGTTGGCAACCCAACCCGTCTTCGAGCCGTAGGTGACGTTGCTCCACTGGCCGCTGGTCTTCGTGACGGTGACCTCCTTGCCATTGGGGATCACGGTGACGACCTTCGCCGACAGGCTGGCGCTCGAGCGCAGGTTCAGTGCCGCAGTCGTCTTTGCGGTCTGAGTATGCGTGCTCTCGCCGGACGAGCCCGATGAACTGGATGAGCCGGACGAACTCGACTTCTCGAGTGCCAGATAGTCGCTGTGCGCCCACATCGTGGTGCTGCCGACCTTCAGCCGCCACCAGGCACCGTAGGTGCCGGTGCGCGTGTACTTCTGCCCCTGCGTGAGCGTCTTCGTGCCGGTGCTGCAGTCGGTCGACGGCGCCTTCCGTGCGTTGAGCTTGCTCACCGTCACCACCGCCGTGCCGGATGCCGCCGTCACCTTCGCCGGTGTGGCGCAGCCGGTGGATGCCGCGGCTCCGCCGCTCGACGAGGACGACGACGTGGCCTTCAGGTAGGCGCTGACGACCCACAGCTTCTTGCCGCCGACGGTGATGTGATCCCAGGCGCCGTACTGCCCGGTGATGGTGACCTTCGTGCCCTTCGTCAGGGTCTTCAGGCCGCTGCCGCACAGCGTCGTGGGCGCCGTGCGCGCGTTCAGCTCACTGACGTTCACGGTCGCGGTGCCGGTGCGGGTCGACACGTCGGCGGTCGCGGGGTTGGTGCATGCGGCCACCTGGGCGGGCGCACCGGACGACTTCGATGCGCTCGGGTTGAACCAGGCGACGTAATAGTTGTAGAAGTTGCGGTTGCCGTACGTCGAGCAGCTGTCGCCCGTGCCCCAGCCGGCGGCGAGCGCCGCGACGTTCGGGCGGTACGGCGTGTAGTTGTAGAGGTTCGCGGTGGCCTGGTTCTTGATGTAGACCTTCGAGGTGCCGCACGACGACGAGGGCGCCCACTTGATCGTGTTGTACTGCCCGGAGCGATACGAGAACGAGCTCGGCCACTTCGTGTAGATCTGCATCTGCCGCGCGCCCAGGTACACCTGCGTCGAGAACCCGGCGTACTTCGGGTCGCAGCCCTGCGGCGTGTCGGGGCAGTCGAACCCCAATGCCCGCGCGTACCGCGTGGACCCGGGGTTGTTCATCGTCACCAGCCCCTGCTCCTTCTGGAGCATCACGATCAGCACCTTCGGATTGATGCCGCAGGCCTTGGCGGCGACGTAGATGATGCGGGCGGCGGGCACCGACTTCTCGGCCTTGACGGCGGCGCAGTAGTCGTCTTTGGCGCGCTTCGTGATGTCGCCCTCATAGTCCTTCAGGCAGGTGTAGCCCTTGGTGCAGCTGGACACCTTGCCGTCGAGGAACTTCTGGATCTGCGCCTGCGACATCGAGCCCTCGTTGTAGAACTCGGCGTCGGAGATGATGTACCCGCCGTCGATGATCGAGCCCGGCAAGGCTGCCGCCTCGGCTTTCAGCGCCGGCCCGGTCACCGATAGTAACGCCGCCGCCACAACGGCCGACAGTACCAATGCGAACCCCCGGGTACGCGCGGACAGAGACATTCCTCGCCGTGCAAACATGTGAACATTGTGGCGGATGTGACGGGTGATTACCACCCCGAACTGAAAACAGGTTGCACGACACGCCGATCGGAGCAACCTCCCAAGTGGTACCCAGCGCGCGTTGAGCAGGCAAGGTCTCGACTCGCTCAACGACCGAGACGCACGATGATTGACCATCGAGCGAGGACGCCCGAGTCGAAACGCGCCCGAGGCGTCAGAGGTCGGCGTGCAGCTGCCAGACGCGGTCGGCCGAGACCTGCCATGAGAACGCGCGTCCGCGGTCGCCGGAGAGCACGCCCAGGCGATCCAGATCCCGACCGGTGGCAAGCGCCTGCGCGATGGCGTCGCCGAGGGCCGCGGCATCCGATTCCGCGTCCTCCGGGTCGCCGACAACGGCTCCCCCGTCGACGATGACCTCGCGGTGGTCGGGCGAAGCGACGGCGACCACCGGCACGCTGAGCGTGAGCGCCTCGACGACGCGCCATGGGAAGGCCGCGCGCCTGCTGGGCGCGACCAGCAGCAGGCTCGCATCGAGGATCGCGGCACGATCGGCCGCGTCGATGTCGGCGCGCACGTGCACCCGCGTGCCCGAGATGCCCGCAGCCTCGGCCATGTCGACGATCGCGGGCTCCTGCCCGTCCCCCGCCTCGAGCACGACAAGGGGAAGATCGATGCCGGATGCCGCGACCGCCGCGAACGCGACCGACAGCGCCGAGGAGGGCCGGGTGTCACCGACGAGGGCCACCACCGTCTCGGGGATGCCGAGGGTGCGCCGCCGCCCGATCGCATCGACCGGCACGTTGAAGTCGGAGGCCGCGGCCCCCGCGATCACACGGGTGCGGCCCGAGAACCCCGTCACCTGCTCGAGACGCTGCGCCATCGCGTGCGTGGGCACGACGATCGCATCCGCGTGCTTGCGCGCACGCTTGAGCATGCCCTTGTGCCAGGCGACCGTGGTGCGCGACAGCTCGTCGGGCGCTTCCCACGGCAGCAGGTCCCACAGCGTGACCACCGTCTGGTCGTGGTCGTTGACCCGGTCGTGACGCGCGAGCGGCGCGAGCAGGGTCGGCGAGTGGATGAGCCCCCCGCCCACACCGGCGGTGACGCCGAGCTGCCATGCCGCTGCGAGCTCGCGGCGTCCCATGCCCAGCCGACGCACCTCGGCGAGGCCGTCGAGCTCGAGCTCGCGGCCCGTGGGCACGATCGCCCCGACCGCGCAGCCCGACGGCGCCGTCTGCACCAGCGCGCGGGTGAGCTCACCCGACGCCATCGCGAGATCGGGATCGGTCGCGGTGATCAGCTGGTCGAGCACAACCCGCAGCAGGACGCTCATCTCACCCTTTCGGAGACGGACTCGGGGATGCCGGGTGCAGCGCGTCCTGCACCATCTGATGCACGGCGGCGATGTCGGGCGTGTATTGGTTGACGTCGTTCGCGGGCGTGAGCTCGAGCGTCGTGACCTTGTGCTCCTTCGCCTTGACCGCGAGATCGGCGAACCCCGGCAGCATCCCGGACGGGATGTCTGTCTTGACCAGGTGCTCGCCGGCCTTCATGATCTCCTCGAAACGGCTGAGCACGGTCGCCGGGGTGAACTGCTTGAGGATCGCCTCCTGCAGCTGCCGCTGGCGCTTCATGCGGTCCCAGTCGCTCGTGGTCTTGCGGGACCGCGCGTACCACTCGGCGGTCTTGCCGTCCATGACCTGGGTGCCCTTCTCGATCCAGCCGGTGGCCCACTCATTGACCGACTGCCCCTCGTACTTCGGGCCCCCGCCCTTGGGCAGCCGCTCGGTCACGGTGATCTTGACGCCGCCGAGCGCGTCGACGAGGGCCGCGAAGCCGTTCATGTCGATGAACGCGTAATACGGGATCTCGATGCCCAGCAGGCCCTCCGCAGCATCCTTCGTCGCCTCCACACCGGGAGTCGACCCGTTCTTCTCCGCGTCGGGGTAGATGGCGCTGCCGTCACGGCAGACCTCGAGCTCGGTGTTGAGCTGGTTGATCGCGCCGGTCCAGCCGCACGTCGGGTCGGCATGTCCCTCGTGCAGGTCGGGATAGAACTTGCGCATCGGGCTGTCTTCAGAGAACGGGAAGCCCTCGAGGTCGCGAGGGATGCCGGTGATGATGACCCGGCCGGTCTCGGCGTTCACCGACACCACCGAGATCGAGTCGAACCGCATGGAGTCGCGGTGCGCCGAGCTGTCGGCGCCCAGCAGCAGGATGTTGTAGTAGCCGTCGGAGGGCTGCGCCATCGGCGCGGACGCCTCGAAGATGCTGGCCAGTCCCCCGTGCAGACTGCCGACCTTGCTCGCGCCGGCGGCCGTGGTGAAGCCCGAGACCACCAGCAGCGCGACCGACAACAGCGCGATGCCGAACCGCGCCTTCGGCCCGGTCTTGACCAGGCGCACGAGGCGCAGGGTGTCGATGGTGAGGATGATCCACAGCACGAGGTACGCGATCAGCAGCACCTCGATCAGCAGCAGGGCCGGCGCCTTGATCGTGAACAGGCCGAAGAACGACACGTCGCCGAGCAGCACGGTGAGCAGCGCCGTGCGCCACAACAGCGCGCTGACGATCATGACGATGACGAAGGCCCACATCGTGATCGTCGCGCCCAGGCCGATCTTGCCCAGCCGCCGGTTACCGGCCAGCGCCTGCGCAGAGCCGGGGATGAGGAAGTTCAGCACGACGAGCCACCATCCGCGGCGCGTCATCATCGCCTCGGATCGGGTGTCGGGATGCCGCAGCGGCCGCTCCTCGACGAGGTGTGAACCCTGCGCGATCGCCGTCACAACGACTCCTTCAACCGCCGGTTCTTCTGCTCGACCTGGCCTTCCAGGTCACGGGCGTACGCCTCGACGCGGTCGGCGACCGCGGGGTCGGACGCCCCGAGGATCCGTGCCGCGAGCAGACCCGCGTTCTTCGCGCCGCCGATCGACACCGTCGCGACGGGGATGCCGGCGGGCATCTGCACGATGCTCAGCAACGAGTCGAGTCCGTCGAGCGTTGCCAGCGGTACCGGGACCCCGATGACCGGAAGCGCCGTGACCGACGCGAGCATGCCGGGCAGGTGTGCCGCGCCGCCCGCGCCCGCGATGATGACCTTCAGGCCCCTCGCCCGCGCCTCGCGCCCGTAGGTCAAGAGCTTGTCGGGCGTGCGGTGCGCGGAGACGACCTCGACTTCATGCGCGATGCCGAAGTCGGTGAGGGCCTGGGAGGCGTCGCTCATCACGCGCCAGTCCGAGTCGGAGCCCATGACGACTCCAACCAGGGGCGATGAGGACGAGTGCAGCGGCTGAGTCACCCGTCAAGGCTAGGGCGAGTGGCTGGAAGATCCCCGCAACGGCACGGGATCAACCGCGCTTTGGGGGTTCCTCCCCAGGGGCCGATTTCGTGCGGTTTGCGGAATCTGTCCACAGAATCGGAGAAATGTCGATGCCTGTTGACGCGCACCCCGTAGCGTCGATAGCGGAGAGACCGATTTCGTCGCACACTGGAAGGGTGATCACATTGTCGCTCGACACGCTGGTGTCGCTCGGCAGCCTCGTGGCCGTCGGGCTGGCCCTCTATGCCGCGCTGCGCGGGTTTCGCACCGAATTCCGCACGGAGTTGCGCGCGGAGGTCGGCGCAGTGCGCACGGAGGTCGGCGAACTCCGCACCGAGGTCGGCGAGCTCCGCACCGAGGTCGGCGAACTCCGCACCGGCATGGCACGGACCAACGCGCGCATCGACGGGCTGGCTGCGCGGGTAGACGAGACGAACACGCGCATCGACGGGCTCACATCCCGCGTCGACGGACTCACAAGCCGCATCGACGCTCTGCGCACCGAACTCAAGACCGACATCGCCGAGACGCGCGCAGACCTCAAGACCGACATCGGCCGGCTCGAAGAACGGACCTTCCTCCTGGCCACGGGTCTGCGGCCGAGACTGACACCGTCGACGCCGCCCGAGTAGCCGCCGTCAGTCGGCGAAGAACGCCGCCGCGGCGCGGGCGTCGTACGCGACGTCGTCGAGGTCGTCGCCCACGGCGTTCACGTGCCCGACCTTGCGGCCGGGACGCGGGTCTTTGCCGTAGGTGTGGATCTTGATGTCGGGGTGCTCTGCCATGACCTCGGCGAACCGCGCGTCGATGGTGCCCTCGGCCGGGCCGCCCAGGATGTTCACCATGACCGCCCACGCCTGGCGCGGCGACGGGTCGCCCAGCGGCAGGTCGAGCACCGCGCGCAGGTGCTGCTCGAACTGGCCGGTCACGGCGCCGTCCTGCGACCAGTGCCCGGAATTGTGCGGGCGCATCGCGAGCTCGTTGACCAGCACACGGTCATCGGTCGTCTCGAACATCTCGACCGCCAGCATCCCGGTCACCTCCAGGCCCTCGGCGATGCCGACGCCGACCTGGCCGGCCACTTCGGCCAGCCGCGCGCTGATGTGCGGCGCCGGAGCGATGACCTCGGCGCACACGCCGTCGCGCTGCACGGTCTCGACCACGGGGTAGGCCATGACCTGCCCGGACGGACGGCGGGCGACCTGCTGCGACAGCTCGCGGCGGAAGTCGACGAGCTCTTCGGCGAGCAGTGCCCCGCCGTGCGCGTCTTCGGCGAGGGCGGCGAACCAGTTCTCGGCCTCGGTCGCGGCCGACACGACGCGTACGCCCTTGCCGTCATACCCGCCGCGCGGGGTCTTCACGACCGCGCGGCCTCCGTGGTCGTCGAGGAACGCCTGCAGCTGCGCGACGTCGGACACGGCCGCCCAGTCGGGCTGCGGCATCCCGAGCTCGTCGAGCCGAGCGCGCATGGCGAGTTTGTCCTGCGCGTACTGCAGCGCGTCAGGACCCGGGTGCACCGCGACGCCCGCGTCGACGAGCGCCCGCAGCACGGGCTGCGGCACGTGCTCGTGGTCGAATGTGAGCACGTCGACGCCGCGCGCGAAGTCGAGCACGGTCTGCGCGTCGTGGTAGTCGCCGACGGCGGTCGCGGCGAGCTTCGCAGCCATGCCCTCCTGCTCGGCGAGCACGCTCAGCTCGATGCCGATCTCGACCGCCGGGGCGATCATCATCCGGGCCAGCTGGCCGCCGCCCACCACTCCGACTCGCAGGGTCATCCGCGTCCTTCCGTCGTGCACCATTCTGCCGCACACGGCGGTGCGGGTCAGCCGGGCAGCTGGCCGTCGCGGTGCGCGAGGATCTGGCTCACCTCGACCTGATCGACGAGCACCTCGTGCACCAGGCGCGACCGCGGGATGTTGCGCAGCAGCAGCGGCGCCTCGACGCCGTTGGAGAGGATGAGCGTGCCCGTCCCCCACAGACGCTGCAGGATGCCGCGGCGCAGGGTGATCGTGTACCCACGGGCATGCGCAAGCTCGCGGCGATGGGTGACGATCACGCCGCGGCGTTCGATGAGCCGCTCGGTGGTCAGCAGGTAGACGTGGCTGCGCCACACCGCGAACGGCAGCACGACCAGCAGGAGGACGACGACGGCAGCCGCCGCGAGGAGCATCCAGTTCTCGAACGGCGCCGGCAGATTGTCATAGAAGTAGCCGGTCGCACCCGCGACGGCGATCAGCACGAGCGCCGACCACAGCAACCGGTGCGCGTGCGGCCGGATCCGCGCGATACGCAGCTCGGGCGTCGGTGTGCCCGGGGCCGGCGTCAGCGGCCGGCCGCCGATGCTCGTCGGCTGCGTCATGCTCTCTATTGTGACGGGCACCGCCGACATCGCGCGTATCCGCGCCGCCGCGTGACGTCCCGCGTCGCTCCTCGCCCGACCGTGAGAGTGCACCGGGTGGACGAGAGAGCGGTTGCTTCCCTATCTCTCGGCGACCCGCTGCACTCTCACCGATCGGTCGGCGCCGCCCGGACGCCGAGAGAACAACTGCGCGCCGAGAGAACGGGTATTACCCGCATCCTCGGTCGGCAGATGTTCTCTCGCGGTGAGAGGGCCGGCGGGCGGGAGCGGGCGGGCGAGAGGGCGCGCGGGCGGAGGGCGGGGGTCAGGGGCGGGATGCGGCATCCGGCCGCACGTGCACGACGTCGCCCGCCGACACCGCGATCTCCTCGGCGCCCGAGGCCACGACCAGGCGCCCCTCGTCGTCGAGCCGTTGCGCGCGCCCGAGCAGCACCTCGCCGCTCGGCATGGACACGCGCACGTCCGACCCGAGCGTGAGGCAGAGCGCCTCGACCTCGCCGCGCACGCCGGAGGCGCCGGCGGCGCCGCGGGCGAGCGCGGACAGCTGCTCGTCGAGCGCGACGAGGTAGTCGGCGATGAGCCGGTCCTCATCCACCTCGCGCCCGAGGGCCGCGAACGAGGTCGCCGTGGGCACGGGCAGATCCTCGGCGCGCATCCGCGTGTTGATCCCCGAGCCGATCACGACGGCATCCGGCTCACCGGCGACCACCTCGGCGAGGATGCCGCAGATCTTGCCGCCGTCCACGAGCACGTCATTGGGCCACTTCAGCCCGACGGAGTGCCCGAATCCGCGCAGCTGCGCGCCCACCGCGCGGGTCATCGCGGCGCCGGCCACGAGCGGCACCCACCCGCGCCGCTCGGCCGGGATGCGCGGGACGCGCACAAGCACCGACACCGCCAGCGCCGTGCCCGCGGGGGCCGACCAGCTGCGGTCGAGCCGCCCGCGCCCCGAGCGCTGATCGGCGGTCAGCAGCACCGACAGGTGCGGCCAGCCCACCGGATCCGCCGCGGCGGCGGCCACGGCATCCGCATTCGTCGAACCGGTGGATGCCACGACCCGCAGCCGCGGGGTCACACTGGCGATGCGCGGGTAGTCGTCGGTCTGCATGCTCCGACCCTACGACGGCGTGCGGGATTCCCGCCCGCGCACATCTGTCGCTGTTGCGCACTGCGCGGCCGAAACGTGCGCAGCAGCGACAGATCCTCGCCGCGCGCCGCCCGCACAGCCCCGACAGCACGCCGCCGCGCCGGCCCGCGGCATCCATCGCTCACTCCGCACTGGTGCGAATCGACAGGGGATGCCACGACCCGTTGTGCAGTGTCTCTCACTGTTCGGACGCGGCCGTCGTTAGGGTGGAATGCGTGACGGAACCGGACCTGACCACGACCGCCGGAAAAATCGCCGACATGCGCGCCCGCTTCCAGGAAGCGGTCACCGATGCCGAGGCGAAGGCGCAGACCAAGCAGCACGCCAAAGGCAAGAACACGGCGCGTGAGCGCATCGAGATGCTGGTCGACACCGGCTCGTTCACCGAGATCGACGAGTACGTGCGGCACCGCACGAACACGTTCGGCATGGACAAGGCGCGCCCCTACGGCGACTCGGTCGTCACCGGCGTCGGCACGATCCACGGCCGCACGGTCGCGGTGTACGCGCAGGACTTCTCGACCTTCGGCGGGTCACTGGGCGAGGTGTCGGGCGAGAAGATCATCAAGGTCATGGAGCTGGCGCTGCGCAACGGCATCCCGATCATCGGGATCCTCGATTCGGGCGGCGCCCGCATCCAGGAGGGCGTCGTGGCGCTCGGCAAGTATGGCGAGATCTTCCGGCTGAACACGGCCGCGTCGGGGGTCATCCCGCAGATCTCGATCATCATGGGCCCGGCCGCCGGCGGTGCCGTGTACGGTCCCGCCCTCACCGACTTCGTCATCATGGTCGACAAGACCAGCCAGATGTTCGTGACCGGCCCCGACGTCATCAAGACCGTCACCGGCGAAGACGTCGGCATGGAAGAGCTCGGCGGCGCCTTCACGCACAACACCCGCTCGGGCGTCGCGCACTACCTCGCCGATGACGAGGACGACGCGATCGACTACGCACGGACGATGCTGGGCTTCCTGCCCGACAACAACCTCGCCGAGCTGCCGGTGTACGAGAGCGGCTTCGAGTGGGAGACCACCGACGCCGACCGGTTCCTCAACACGATCATCCCCGACTCCCCCAACCAGCCGTACGACATGCACCAGGTGATCGCGCACGTCGTCGACGACGGCGAGTTCCTCGAGGTGCAGCCGCTGTTCGCCCCGAACATCACGATCGGCTTCGGCCGCGTCGAGGGCCGCTCGGTGGGCATCATCGCCAACCAGCCCAACCAGATGGCGGGCACGCTGAACATCGACGCGGGTGAGAAGGCGAGCCGCTTCGTGCGGTTCTGCGATGCGTTCTCGATCCCGATCGTCACGCTCGTCGACGTGCCGGGATACCTGCCCGGCACCGACCAGGAGTGGACCGGCGTCATCCGCCGCGGCGCGAAGCTGCTGTACGCGTACGCCGAGGCCACCGTGCCGCTGGTCACCGTCATCCTGCGCAAGGCGTACGGCGGAGCGTACATCGTCATGGGCTCGAAGCAGCTCGGCGCCGACGTGAACGTCGCCTGGCCGACCGCCGAGATCGCCGTCATGGGCGGGCAGGGCGCCGTGAACATCCTCTACCGCGGCGAGCTCAAGCGCGCCGAGGAGGCGGGTGAGGATGTCGCAGCCGTGCGCACCCGCCTGGCCAACGAGTACACCTACTCAGTGACCTCGCCGTTCCTGGCCGCCGAGCGCGGCGAGCTCGACAGCATCATCGAGCCCGCCCAGACCCGCGTCTTCATCGCCAAATCGCTCCGCGCGCTGCGGGGCAAGCGCGTGACGCCGGCCGCGAAGAAGCACGGTAACATCCCGCTATGACCTCGGGGGACGTCACAAGCGCACCGCCGCAGATCGACGTGGTGCGGGGAAATCCCACCGACGTGGAACTCGCGGCGCTCATCGCCGTGGTCAGCGAGGCATACGCACGCGAAGAGGAATCGGCCACCGCGTCGGAGTGCGGCTCGCGCAGCGCCTGGGAGATCTCGTCGCGCAGCCTGCGCAAGCCGCTGCGCCGCGAGCTCGGCTGGCGCAGCTTCACGGGCTGAGAGACGCGACTTCGCCGCAGATGCGGCGGTCTTGTCCCCCAAAATACCTACAGACGGGGACCTTGCTTCCCTCGCATACTGGATGTGCTGGAACGCTTCTGCGTTCGGCTGACCTGCTCATCCAGGGTAGATGAGCACAGGTTCGGCCACCGTGGACGGTTTTCGGGTAACTGTCCACACACAGGAGAGGGGCGGGCGGCTTCGCCGCCCCTCTCCTTTCTCTTTGCCCGCGCGCGGCTCAGCCGCGCGCGGGGCGCGCGATCTCGCGCCAGAGGTCCACACTGTCTTCATCGGGGAGCGTCCCCGCCGCGGAGCGCCCCACGACGGTGACCGCGATCTCGGGGTGCGTCGATGACCGGATGTACAGGCGCTGCGACACGGCGTCGTGCACCGCGGCGGCCAGTTCCGCACGGATGCGCTGCAGCTCGGCGTCGCTGAGGCCCTCCAGCCCGCCCTCGTCGAGCACCGACACCGTCGCGCCGCGCCGGCGTGCGGCATCCAACTCCGCCCGCACTCCGTCGTCGAGCAGCCGCGCGCCGCGCAGCTCGTCGCGCAGCTGTCCCTCGGCGATGCGCGCCTCGGTGCGCTCGCGCTCGTCGAGGAGTCCCACCTGCTCGATCGCGCGCGACAGGATCGGGCCGGCCACCGCGAGCGCCCGCTGCACCTGGATGCGCCGCTCGCGCTGCCTGCCCTGCTGCGCCGCGCGCCAGGCCGACGCCGCCCGCTGCAGCTCGGACAGTCGTGCGGCGTCGAGGGCCGCACGGTCCATCGACATCAGCAGCAGCTGTGCGGCCAGAACCCACATCGACGATCCGATGAGGCCGAGCGTCAGCGCGGGCAGCAACCCGAGCCACGCGATCGTCGACACCGCGAGGATGACGATGCCCGCCCACGCGACCCACGGGCGGCGGCGCACCATCGTCACCATCATCAGGAGTCCGATCGCACCCACGTACCAGGTGCCGAACGAGGTGGCCCGCGATTCGAGCGCCAGTGCGGCGGCCGCCGTGTTCGGAATGACCGCCGACGCGAGAAGCACCACGATGCACACCCAGGCGGGCATCCGCGTCGGGCCGCGACGCCCCGCGGTGAGCATGCCGTCGCTCTCCCCGTCGTGAGCGGCCACCGGCCGTCCCTCGACGTAGAGCGAGAGGATGACGACCACCAGATACACCCCGGTCACGGCCACCGCGAGCATCGGGTGGTCGACGACGCCGCCCGCCCACACCAGGCTGCGTGCGGCGAGGTAGACGGCGAACGCCGTGGCGAGTGCGGTGAGGATGCCGCGGACCGTCATCTTCATGCGGTGTCCGCCCACTCCATCATGACTCGGGTGCCGCCCGGGCCCGACGCCACGCGCGCCCGGCCCCCGACCGCCGCCACGCGCGCGTGGATCGACGCGCGGATGCCCAGCCGATCGGCCGGAACGGCGGCAGGATCGAACCCGGCACCCGAGTCGGACACACGCACGGTCACCCGCACCGGATTGCGGTCGCAGTGCACCGATACGCGCAGGCCCGCTCCGTCGGCGTGCTGCACCGCGTTGGTGATCGCCTGCGTCGCCGCGAGCGCGAGGGCGCGGGCCACGACACCGGGCAGCCGCACCCCGTCGAGCTGCGAGCGGTCGACGTGCAGAGCCGCCCCCGTCTCGGCGGCGGAGACCTCGATCTCGTGTGCGATGGTCTCGGCGTCGACGGGGGCCTCCGACCCCATTCCGGCGTCGGACTCGGCGTTGGCCAGGCGGGTCAGCGCTTCGCGGGCCATCCCGACCGCCAGCGTGCGCTCGCGGTCGGTGTGGGCGCGCTCCACGGCGATGAGCGCGGCCAGCACGCTGTCGTGCATGAGCGCTCCGACGGCCACGCGCTCCTGCTCGGTGGCCTCCGCCGCGGCGGCGGCCGCGTACGACGACACCGCCTTCGCACGGGCGTTGTCGACGTTCGTGGCGACCGAGCGCAGCATCCATCCCAGCGCCACCAGGATGCCGCCGAGGATCAGCGCGAACGACACGTCGAGCGCGACCGGGACCGCGTACCGGGCGTCGAAGCCGGCCTGGATCAGGCGCACCACGCCCCACAGCACCGGGATCACCACGGTGCACACGATCTGCCAGGTCAGCGGGAAGGCCAGCACCGAGGCGACCGTGGCGACGTTGAGCAGGAAGAAGATCCACGGCTCGACCTCGGGCTCGCTGGGCACTCCGGCGGCCGCCACCGGCCAGATCACGAGCGCCCCCGTGTAGATGACGACGAAGACCGCGGCCAGCGCCCGCTGGAACCGCCCGACCACGCACGCCAGCAGCATCAGCCCGAGCGGGAGGAAGACGATGAGCTCCATCGCCGGGTGCCACTCGGGACGCTCCGCGGTCGTGTTCAGCGAGGTGATGAGGCCCTGCACGCCGAGCACGGCGCAGCCGACGGCGATGACCAGGGAGAGGATGCGCTCGACGCGGGTGCGGGTGAACGCCCCGACGCGCGCGACACTCTCCGGCGAGCGCGGAACGCGTCGCCACGCCGCATCGATCGCGGCCCTGTCGCTGTCAGCTGTCACCGGCGTCTTCGATGGGGGTCAGGATGCCGTCCTCGACGGCTCGGCGCAGCAGATCGACCTTGGTCGGAGCCGGCCGCCCCACGTCGACGTACTTGACGCGCACCCGGGTGATGTTCTCTTTGGCGGTCGAGTAGGCGATGCCCAGCCGGTCGGCGACGATCTTCAGCGGCAGCCCCGTCGCATACAGGCGCAGCACCTCGCGCTCGCGCGCCGACAGCTGCGCGTCGGCGAAGGCCCGGTCGCCGTCGACGGCGCTGGCCCACTCGACGTTGTTCAGCGGCTCGCCGCTGGCGACCGCCTGCACCGCCACGATGACCTCGTCGATCGGCGACGACTTGCTCACGATCCCGGCGGCGCCGGCGGCGAGCGCCTCACGCACGGCGGCGGGCCGCTCGGCGACGCTGTGGATGATCACGCTCGACCCGTCGCTCACGAGCGCGTGCACGTTCTCGGTGACGGTGGTGCCGTCGCCGAGCGTCAGATCGAGCACGACCACGTCTGCGGGGGCGGCGCCGGTCCGGGTGCGCCACTCAAGGTAGCCGGTCACCGAGCTGCCGGAGAAGACGACATCCATGTCGCCGGCCCGCGCGCACGCGGCCTCCAGGCCCAGGCGGACCGACTCATGGTCGTCGATGAGGGCCACTCGCGTCATGCCATCAGGGTAGCGCGACGCGTGGGGCCCGCCGGCTCAGACGCGGGTCAGCAGCGCGACGGCCTCGACGTGGTGCGAGTTCGGGAAGAGGTCGACCGCGGTCACCGAGGCCGCGGCGTACCCGCCCTCGGCGAAGGTCTTCAGGTCGCGGGCGAGCGCGACCGGGTCGCAGGCGACGTAGACGATGGATGCCGGAGCCAGCGCCATCAGCTCGCGCACGACGTCGCCGCCGGCTCCCGACCGGGGCGGATCGAGCACCACGACGCCGTCGCGCAGTCGCGCCAGGTCGCGTTCCCCCGCCTGCTCGCGGAACTGCGGCAGCCAGCGGTCGACGCGTCCGGTCTCGGCGCGCGCGCCGACCCACTCGGCGAGGTTCTCGCCGGCGTGCTCGGTGGCATGTGCATCGGACTCGACGCTGACGATGCGCGTCGCGCCGGCCTCGCCGAGGGTCGCCGCGAACAGACCGACGCCGCCGTACAGATCGAGGTGCAGGGCCTCGGGGTCGAGCGCCGGAAGCGTCTGGCGCACGAGGTCGGACAGAGCCGCCGCGGCGCTCCGGTGCACCTGCCAGAAGCCGCCGGCGTCGAGCCGGAACTCGCGGGTGCCGACGCGCTCGACGATCGTCTCGCGGGCGGGATTGCGGCGCTTCGCCGGGGCTGGGCGGTGCGCGCGGCGCTTGTCGCGGGGGCCGCCGTTCGCGCGGTCGTCGCGCTTCTCGTGCTTGGGGCGTGCCAGCACGCGCACACGGCCGTCGGCGGGCTCGACGAGGTCGATGCGCCCGGGAGCCTCGGGTGCCACGTCGTCGGCGGCGTGCGCGATCGCCGCGGTGGCCAGCGGCAGGTCGTCGACCTCGATCACGCGGTGGCTGCGCGCCGCATACGGACCGACGCGTCCCTCATCGTCGACGTGCAGGCTGACCCGGGTGCGCCAGCGGGTGCCGTCGTCGCCGTCGATCGTCACCATGCGCACGGGCAGGTCGACGCCGCCCATGCGGTGCAGGGCGTCCTGCAGCACCTCGAGCTTGAGCGCGCGCTGGTGGTCGAGGGCGATGTGTCCGAAGTCGGCGCCGCCGGGGCGGCGCTCGGGATCGACGTCGACGTCGGCCTGACGCCACACGTGCGGGCGACGGTGTGGCGAGGCATCCAGAACCTCGACGGTCTCACCGCGCCAGAACGACTTCTCGCCGGTCTGCGTGAGGCGCACCCGCACCCGCTCGCCCGGGATCGCGTCGGGCACGAACACGACGCGCCCCTCGTGCCGCCCGACGAACACACCGCCATGGGCCGCGGAGGTGATGTCGAGCTCGATGTGATCGCCGGGTTGCATGCTCCGATCGTTTCACACGGGGATGTGGGGATGCCGCGGGCCGTGGCATCCACCCATCACGGCTACCGTGGGGGCATGCGCGTGTGCCTGGCCTCGACCTCTCCCGCCCGCCTCATGCTGATGAGGCAGTCGGGCATCGATCCCGAAACCCTCGCCCCCGAGGTCGACGAAGAGGCGGTGGTCGCCGCGGTCGAGGCGGCGGAGAACCGCGCGCTCGAGCCCGCGGAGTACGTGCTGCTGCTCGCCCGCCGGAAGGCCGCCGACGTCGCCGCGCGCCTCGCCGCGGACGACCCGTCGTTCGACGGCCTGGTGATCGGGGGCGACTCGATGTTCGTGCTCGACGGGCAGATCCTCGGCAAGCCGTACACGCCCGAGGTGGCCACGGCACGCTGGCAGCAGATGCGCGGGCGCACGGGCATCCTGCACTCGGGGCACAGCGTCTACCGGCTGCGGCCCGGTGCCGCCCCGGCCGAAGCCCACGCGTCGGCCGAGGCATCCGTCACCTTCGCGGCCGACGTGACCGACGACGAGATCGCCGCGTACGTCGCGACCGGCGAGCCGCTCCTGGTCGCGGGCGCTTTCACGATCGACAGCCTGGGCGGGCCGTTCATCGACCGCGTGGACGGCGACCCGTCCACGGTCGTCGGGATGTCGCTGTCGACGCTGCGCCGGCTCGTGCGCGAGCTCGGGGTGCGGTGGACGGATACGTGGACGTCCTCGTAGATCGTCCGACATAATTCCACCGTTATCTTGTGTGGTGCACTCAAAAGAGCGGGGAGTGCGCTCGGTAGGCTGAAGTCCATGCCTGAAATCGCCAAGGTGCTCATCGCGAACCGCGGCGAGATCGCCGTACGCATCATCCGAGCCGCACGCGACAGCGGAAAGTCCTCCGTCGCCGTGTACGCCGACCAGGATCGCGACGCCCTGCACGCCAAGCTCGCCGACGAGGCCTACGCCCTCGAAGGAGCCACGAGCGCCGAGACGTATCTGTCGATCGACAAGATCCTCTCCGTCGCGCGCCGTTCGGGCGCCGACGCCGTGCACCCGGGATACGGCTTCCTCGCCGAGAACGCCGACTTCGCGCGCGCCGTCATCGGCGCGGGCCTGGTCTGGATCGGCCCCTCGCCCGACGCCATCGAGGCGCTGGGCGACAAGGTCACCGCGCGCCACGTCGCCGAGAAGGTCGGTGCGCCGCTGGCGCCCGGCACGCAGGGCACCGTCTCGGGTGCCGACGAGGTCGTCGCGTTCGCGCGCGAGTTCGGCCTGCCGATCGCGATCAAGGCCGCCTACGGCGGCGGCGGGCGCGGCCTGAAGGTCGCCCGCGAGCTCGACGAGGTCGCCGAGCTGTTCGAGTCGGCCACCCGCGAGGCGGTCACCGCGTTCGGGCGCGGCGAGTGCTTCGTGGAGAAGTTCCTCGACAAGCCGCGTCACGTCGAGACGCAGTGCCTGGCGGATGCCGAAGGCAACGTCGTCGTCGTCTCCACGCGCGACTGCTCGCTGCAGCGCCGCAACCAGAAGCTCGTCGAAGAGGCCCCGGCCCCGTTCCTCACCGACGCGCAGCGCGACGTGCTCTACACGTCGTCGAAGGCCATCCTGCGCGAGGTCGGCTACGTCGGCGCGGGCACCTGCGAGTTCCTCATCGGCGCCGACGGCACGGTCTCGTTCCTCGAGGTGAACACGCGCCTGCAGGTGGAGCATCCCGTCTCCGAAGAGGTCACCGGGCTCGACCTGGTACGCGAGCAGTTCCGCATCGCCGAGGGCGGCACGCTCGACTACGACGACCCCGAACCGGTCGGCCACTCGTTCGAGTTCCGCATCAACGGCGAGGACCCGGGCCGCGGATTCCTCCCCCAGCCGGGCCCCATCAGGGTCTTCAAGACGTTCGGCGGCCCCGGCGTGCGCCTCGACTCGGGCGTGACCGCGGGCGACGTCGTCGGCGGCGCGTTCGACTCGCTGCTCGCGAAGATCGTCGTCACCGGACGCGACCGCGCCGAGGCCCTCGAGCGCGCTCGCCGCGCGCTCGACGAGTTCGAGGTCGGCGGCCTGCCCACCGTGCTGCCGTTCGACCGCAAGGTCGTGCGCGACCCCGCCTTCACCGCCGAGGACGGCGTCTTCGCCGTGCACACGCGCTGGATCGAGACCGAGTTCGTCAACGACATCGACCCGTGGGACGGCGAGATCGGCGACCCCGAGCCCGTCGAGACGCGCCACACCGTGGTCGTCGAGGTCGGCGGCAAGCGCCTGGAGGTGAGCCTGCCCGACCGCATCGCGGCAGCCCCCATCGCGGCCGGTCGGCCCGCCGTGGCCCCGCCCTCGCGCCGCTCGCACGCCACGGTCGCCAGCGCGGGCGCGGCCGGCGACGCCGTGAAGTCGCCGATGCAGGCCACCGTGGTCAAGGTCGCCGTCGAAGAGGGCCAGCAGGTCGTCAAGGGCGACCTCGTGCTCGTGCTCGAGGCCATGAAGATGGAGCAGCCCATCCAGGCCCACAAGGACGGCGTGATCACCGCGATCAACGCCACCCCCGGCACCACGGTCTCGGCCGGTCATCAGCTGCTGACGATCGCGTAGCGCCACGCGGATCTCGAGGCCGCGGCATCCCCTCCTCTCTTGAGAGGTGGATGCCGCGGCCTCGTCGTCTGCGGAGGGCCGACCGCAGATAGAGTGTGCGCATGACCTGCACCGTCGCACGTTCTCTCGTCGTCGCCGTGGCCGTCGGCGCGTGTATGTCGATCGCGGCATGCGCACCGACTCCGAGCTTCGAGGACGACGTCGCGGCCGCCCGCGCGACACATCCGGTGGCCCAGGCGCCGAGCGCCGCGCCCAGCGTGGCGACCCCCGCACCCGATCCCTCGGGCGACGCGTGGGTCGACTACTTCGACATCGACGACGGCGGGATCGTCGGGGGCGCACGCTCGTCGAACGCAGGATCGTTCGGCCCGCCCGGCCAGACCTACACCGTGTCGAACGCTGACCTGACCGTCCTCGCGGGACACCACACCGTCGAGATCTCGTGCGCCGGCGCGCCGGTTGTCACCGTCACGCTGGCGCCGGTCAGCGACGTCGACGACACGGCCATGGCCTCCGAGCCCGCGTCCACGACCGACATCGACTGCCCGGTCAGCGCCCTGCTGGAGGTCACGCTCGCGAACCCGGGGCTCTTCGTGACGCTCGACAGCCACGGCGAACCGGGCGGATTCCTCGTGCGGATCGACCCGGGCAGCGTGCTCCAAGCCCCCTGACGATCGCGCGGCAGGTCCCGTCCACGGCGCCGGGTGACTCCACACGCCTCGGTTCAGCAGTCGACTTCTGCGCCCCTTCGCCGCGCGAGGGCGCAGATACCGACTGTTGAATGGCAGGAAGAGGGATGCCGCGGCGGCTCAGCCCTGGGCGGACCGCCGCCCCTCCTCGTGCGCGGCGGCGACGAGCCGGCGCACCTGTGCGGCGCGGCGCCGGCGGTTCATCAGCAGCGCCGACACGATGAGCGCGGCACCGACCGCCACGAGCAGCTGCGGCCACGGCACCGCCCACGCCCGGAAGGAAACGGTCACGGGCTCGGCGCCCGGTGCGTCCGGCCCGGTCGGCGTGGCCTGCAGCGTGACCTCGCCGCCGACCGACACGAGCGGCCACACGTCATCGAGCTCGCGAACCACCGTGCGCTCGTCGCCCGGATAGAGCACCGTCGGGGTCGCGGCATCCTCCGTCACGACATGACCGGGCCCGGTGACGACGTCACCGAGAGAGACCGCGACGTCGCCGGTGTTGGCCACGTGCATCCGCACGGTGAGCGATCCCGGGCGCAACGGGTTCCAGGAGTAGTCGTATGCCGTCGTCACCCTCGTCGCCGCGACCGCAGCCGTGACCACGCCGTTCACCCGGGTCATCACCCGGAAGCCGACGCGGCTGACGACACCGACCCGCTCGCCGTCGGCGCCCGTGCGGGTGGAGACGACCGAGGCGGCGATGCCCGCGGGATGGTCGCCGGCGAGCGCGTCGTCGGGCACGGTGACGGTGAACGGGACGACCGCCGACGCGCCGGCGGCGAGGGTGATCGCATCGCGCACGTGGATCCAGGTGCCGGCGTCCGTCGACGGCTGCGATGCGGGAAGCATGTTGAACCGCCCGGTGCCGGTGAGATATCCGTCGGCGGCACTCAGCGCGAAGGTGGCCGTGGTCTTGCCGAGGTTCGAGATCTCGAAATGCTCGGTGACGCGCGTCCCGGGGTCGAGGGCGAGCTCGACCCACGCGCGGCCGTCCGCACCGTGCGCGTCGGCCGGGCGCACCGACCAGGTGACGGTCGTGTCGCCGTCGTCGGCCGCGAGCGCGGCCGACGGGATGAGCAGGGCACCGCTCATCCCGCCGGCCAGTATGAGGAGCACGGCGATCACGCGCGCCCGCAGGTTCCGGGCGTGCCGTCGTGCGCTGCGCATCGTGATCACCGCGCCGCAGCTCACTCGAACAGCGAGAGCGTGATCGTGGACGAGTAGTCGCCCGGCGCCACGTCGGCGGGCGTCTGCAGGGTCAGGCCGGCCGAGGCCGTCCAGCTGCCCTCCGACGCAACCTCGTCGGACGCAGCGGTCGACACGAGCAGCTCCTGGTCGACCAGGCCCGCTCCCCCGTCGAGGACCGTGTCCGCCGGGTCGCCCTCGGCGACCAGGCCCGTCTCGCCGCCGTCGACGAGCACCGGCGACCAGCCGAGGTGGTCGGCACTGATGGCATCCTGCCCGTCGGTGCCGACGAAGTCGGTGGCGGTGCCCAGCACGTACCACGATGCCCCGTCGGGGATCTGCTCGGCGGTCCGGGTGTCGGTGACGGTGACCGCCGGCAGCGTGCCGGTGAACTGTCGCACGAGCGCGGTGGAGCCGTCTTCGGCGAGCGTGGCCGAGGTGCCGGCGACACTCAGGGCGAGCACCCCCGGCGTCTCGACCTGCGGGATGGCGACGTTGACGGTGACGTCGCCGCCGTCCTGCTGGTCGTCGGCGATGGCCGCCGTCGCGACGGAGCCGAGCACGAACACGCCGGCCGCCAGTGCGCAGGCGCGCACGAGATTCTTCTTCATTTCGTTCTCCTGGTTCTGGAAAGAGGGGATGCCGGTGGGGCGGCGACTCGGCCGCCCCACCGCTGCGGTCAGCCGCAGGTGCGGGCGTCGACCGACAGTTCCTTCTGCGCGGTGACGGTGGTGCCGTCGATGTCGGCCGAGGCCGACACGGTCACGGCGCCTGCCGGGATGTCGACGAGCCGGCTGGAGAACGCGTGGTACGCGCTCTTGCCGCTCTTCACGTTCTCCACGGCCTTCGTCCCGTACGCGGTGTCGAAGGTGTAATCGACGACCGCGTCGTTCCCGTTGTCGGCGCGGACCTCGACGTACGCCTTCCCGCCCTTGCAGACGGTCGATGCCGTCGCGTCGATCGCGAGCGTCGCTCCCGTCTGCGCGGGCGTGATGGCACTGGCGGGCAGCGACACGGTCAGCGCACGGCGGTCGGCCGGGGCGGTGACGGTGTCGGCGGCCTGCGTGAAGACGACGTCGTACGCGTCGGCGCCGCCGATCACCTGGTCGCCGTCGACCCACGTCCACCCGTCGGGCAGCGCCACCGTCGAGAGCGCATCGCCCTCGTCGCCGTGCAGGCCGTCGGCCGGCAGCACCGTCAGCAGCACCGTCTTGCGTGCGGCCCGGGCGTCGGGAGTGACGGCCCCGCTGTACGTCGCGCCGTCCTTCAGCGCGCTGTAGTGCAGCGAGTACACGCCCGGCGCGAGCGCGGTCAGCGCATCGGTGTCGGTCGCGTCGTCCACGACGAGGGTGACCTCGTTGCGTCCGCCCTCGACGCCCCCGTTCACGAACATCGGCTCGTTGTCGATGCTGTAGTCGACGTGGTAGCCGTCGTCGGTCGTCACGCCGTCGACGAGGTCGGCCGCCTGCCCGGCGACCATGACGCGGTTGCCCGCGCCGTCGATCGTCGGCTGGTCGGCATAGTAGGCGTCGGCCGCCTCGGTCTGGGCCGCGCTGCGGTAGTAGCGCACCCAGTCGACCGTCATATTCGTGCCGTCCTCGCCCAGGTGGTCGCTCGCGTCGCCCGCCCAGTTGCCGCCCGTCGCCAGATTCAGCTGCAGGTACTGCGGCCGGTTCAGTGAGTCGGCAGCAGCCTGGAAGCGCGCCACCTCGCTGGAGACGAACGCCTGGTTGCCGGCGGCCGTCGTCGCGTCGGTCGGGAAGTACATGATGTTGTACACGACCCCGTCGACGTACCAGGCGAGGTAGTCGGGCGTCCAGTCGATCCCGTACACGTGGTACCCGTCGGCCAGCTTGTCGGCCGTCGTCAGGTTGCCGCCCAGCGCGGTCGGCGCGTACGAGCCGTCGCCGTCCGCATCGCCGCCGGTGTAGTAGAAGTGCGGCGTGCCGTAGGCGACGGAGTTCGAGGTGCCGCTCTTGGCCGTCTCGCCCTCTGCCGCCCGCTGCTCGGTGGGGGCGCCGATCATCTCCATGATGTCGGTCTCACCCGTCGAGGGCCATCCGTACCCCTGCTCCGTGTTGACCCGGCCGTCCAGGGGGAAATCGGCTCCCAGCATCCAGAACGCGGGGAACGCGCCCTTGCCCTGGGGCGCCTTGATCCGCGCCTCGACGCGTCCGTAGAGGAACTCCTCACGCCCCTCGGTGCGCACCGAACCCGAGTTGTACTTCACGGTGCGGGCGTTGGTGCCCCAGCGCGCCGTGTTCTTGTACTGGTCGGCCGCCGGACGATCGGTCGCCGTCAGGTGCAGTGCACCGTCGGACACGTTCACGTTCTCAGCGTCAGACGAGTAGTGCTCCTGCTCGTTGCCGCGCACGTTCCCGAGCTCGTAGCCCCACGAGTTCTGGTCGAGGGCCGAGCCGTCGAACTCGTCGCTCCACACCAGGTCGTAGGACTCCTGCTCGTAGACCGTCAGGTTGTCCATGGCGATCGTCGTGTTCGTCACGTTCTTCTCGGCGTCCTGCGCGGCCCATTTGATGACGCCCACGAGGGTGTTCCAGTTCACCGCGGTGAACGTGAACGTCTTGCGCGTCCATGTGGTCGCATCGGTCAGCTCGGCGGTGGTCAGCTGCGTGGTCGCGGCCTGGTTCTGCGTCCCGTCCGGCTTCTGGCCCTTCGCCGTCAGGAAGACGCTCGAGGGGGTGTGGGCGCCGTCGGCGTCGACCTTCACGTCCGCGGAGACCACGTAGGTCTTGCCGGGCTGGGTGGGCACGGACTGCCAGATGTGGTTGTCGATCGCTCCGGTGTCGATGAGCGCGTAGGTGTTCTCCGTGCCGTCCGACAGGGTCTCGGTCGCCAGGTGCGACGTCTTGCTGGCCCCGAAGAACTCCCAGTCACGCGCCGAGGAGACGAAGTCGTTCGTCTCGAAGCTGCAGTTGGTCACCATGTTCAGGGTCACCGGCGCGTCGGCGGCCGGGTCGCTCTGGTCATCGAGGCAGCTGCGCACGCCGTGGTCGCCGTTCTCACCGGGAACCGTCGAGCCCTTCGTCACGTTGACGTCGAGACTGCCGCGCAGCGAGTAGTCGCCCGCGGTGATCTTGACGTCGGCCGGGATCGCCGAGGTGGTCACGCGCTGCGTGGCCGGGGCGGTGATCTCCAGCGAGACCTTCGCCTGCTCACCGGGAGCGAGCGCGGGCGTGTGCGCGGTGCTCACCGTCCAGCCGTCGGCGACGGTCGCCGTGACGTCGCCCGCCGGAAGCGACCGATCATCGTCGTTGCGGATGGTCACCTCGGCCGTCGCCGTCACGCCCGAGGTCACATCGAGCGTCACCGGCGAGATGTTCGCGCAGAACGGGTTGAGCCAGTCCTCGGTGAACGAGGCGTACCGAAGCTCACCGTTCTCGCCCTCGTAGAAGAGGCCGTAGGTGCCGTCGTCGAGGGCGACCAGGTCGGAGTACGACATGCCGCCGGACGCGAACACGCGCTCGACCGGCCACGTCTTGCCGTCGTCGCACGAATAGCGCACGGTGCCGTTCGTGCGGCTGGTCGTGAAGGCCGCGTTGCTGAACAGCAGCTCCTTGGCCTCGCGGCTGTCGGGGTCGGCGTCGGCGTTCTTGCGGATGATCGAGGCGTTGTTCACCGGGTCGACGAGCGTCGAGTCCACCGTCAGCTCGCTCCAGCTCTCGCCGCCGTCGGTTGAGGTGGCGACATAGCGCGCCTTCGTGCCCGAGTGGATGCGCGAGTTGAGCATGAGCGTGCCGTCGGAGAGCTCGACGACCTTGTTCTCGTCCATGTTCGTGCCCACGGTGCCGCCGCGCTTCCAGGTGGCGCCGTGGTCGTCGGAGTAGAGCGAGAACGCCTTCTGCGTCGCGTCGGAGAAGGCACCGGCGAACTGCAGCACCAGGCGCCCCGCGTACTTCCCGTGCACGATCTGGATGCCGTGACCCGAGCTGGCGAACGCGGCGCGCAGGTCGTCCGTCTTGAACGAGCTCGTGATGAGGCGGTGCTCCCAGGTCTCGCCGTCGTCGGTGGAGACCGACACCTCGGCGCTCAGGACGTTGCGGTCGCTGTCGTCGTCACCGTAGCCGCCGGCCACGAAGCCCGCGTCCTTCGAGTAGACGTGGAAGTTGAAGAGCGTGCCCGTCTGCTTGTCGTACACGTAGGCCGGATCGGAGTAACCCGACTTCGCGTCGTCGGACACCGTGGGGTCATCGACGTGGCCCGCGTGGATGTACGTCTCGGGACCCCACGTCTTGCCGCCGTCGGTGGAACGACGCTGCACGATCGAGTTCGGTCCGGGCGCGTCCTCCCCGGTCGGCCGGCCGTCGTAGGAGACGAGGATGTCACCGTCGTTCAGCTGCACGACGGCGGGGATCCGATAGTTGTAGAACGCTCCCAGCTCCTGGCCCCAGGGGGCCGTCTGGTTGCTCGTGCCGCCCACGCCGACGGCGAGGACCTGCTCGGTGTAGTCGGTTTCGGCGGCGCGTGCGGCGGTCGCGGATAAGGGTGCGATGAACGCGCACGCGACCGCTCCCGCGGTCACGACCCTCAGAATGCGAGACGTCATAGGCTCTCTCTTTCCGGTGCGGTCCGCGGCGACGACGCCGCGGACATTGGGACATCTGATGAACGACATCTGATGTTGTCGGGCACGATACCGGGAGGGAGCAGACGGGCGCAATGGGGTTTGTAAAGATTCCTTCGTATTTCTCCGCACGAGGTCCGCGGAGGCCCGTGGATGCCACGGTCACGGCCTCGCGGCGATCATGAGAGTCTCCTCACGGTGAGGGTCTCGGCCTCTGCCGACGCCCGGTGCAGGCCGCGGCGTCCACTCTCCTGACGCAGGTGGATGCCGGCACCGCAGTGGCCGCTTCAGCAAGCTGCGTCCCTCGGTTCAGCAGTCGATTTCTGCGGCTCTTCGTCGGACGAGGTTGCAGATACCGACTGCTGAACAGAAGGGAGGAGGGGATGCCGCGGTGCCGCGTCACTGCGACCCGTCGGACGTGACGATCACCGGGTGATGTTGCGGCCGCGGCCGCGGCATCCCGTCCCGAACGACCGAGCCGCGGGTCAGGACTCGTCGGGAGAGTTGGTGACGTGCATGGCGTTGGCGACGTCGGTGATCATGCCCGACAGCGACGGGTACACCGCGAACACGCGCGAGAGCTGGTCGACCGACAGGCGCCGCTCGACCGCGATGGCGATCGGATAGATCATCTCCGAGGCGCGCGGGCCGACGATGACGCCGCCGATCACGGTGCCGCTGCCGGTGCGCGCGATGATCTTGACGAAGCCGTCCTTGATGCCCATCATCTTCGCGCGCGGGTTGCCCGACAGCGGCAGCTTGTGCACGATGCCGTTGATCAGCCCTGCCTCGATGTCGGCCTCCTGCCAGCCCACCGTCGCGATCTCGGGGGCGGTGAAGATGTTCGAGGCGATGCGCCGGCGCTCCAGCGGGATCACGACGTCGCCGAGCGCATGGAACACGGCCGTGCGGCCCTGCATGGAGGCGACCGAGGCCAGCGGAACGAAGGTCGTGCAGTCGCCGGCCGCGTAGATGTTGGGCACCGAGGTGCGCGCCACCCGGTTGACCTGAATGTGGCCGGAGTCGGTCATCTGGACACCGGCGTCTTCGAGGCCGATCCCCCGCGTGTTCGGGATCGACCCGACCGCCATCAGGCAGTGACTGCCGGTGACCACACGGCCGTCGGTGAGCGTGACCTCGACGCCGTCGCCGGTGTTGACGACCTTCTCGGCACGCGACTTCGACAGGAGATGCATCCCGCCTCTCTTGAACACCTTCTCGAGGACCGCTGCGGCGTCCTTGTCTTCGCCGGGCAGCACCTGGTCGCGGCTCGAGACCAGCGACACCTCCGCACCGAGGTTCATGTAGGCACCGGCGAACTCCGCACCGGTGACGCCCGAGCCGACCACGATGAGATGCTCGGGAAGTCGCTTCATGTCGTACAGTTGCGTCCAGGTGAGCACGCGCTCGCCGTCGGGCTGGGCGCTCGGCAGCTCGCGGGGGGCGGCGCCCACCGAGACGACGATCGTGTCCGCCTCGACCCGGTCGAAGTCGGTGCCCCCGGGCGCCGTCGAGATGATGATGGCGTTGCGTCCCTCGAGGCGCCCGTGCCCGGAGATGATGCGCACACCCGCCTCGACGAGCGCCGCGCGCATGTCGTCGGACTGCTGGCGCGCCAGCGAGAGGAGGCGATGGTTCACGGCGGCGAGGTTGATCGCGATCTCGGGCTTGAGGGGCTTGCCCTCCTTGCCTTTCGCGAACAGCTGCACCCCGAGATCGGAGGCCTGGGCGATCGAACTCGCCGCGTCGGCCGTGGCGATGAGGCTCTTGGACGGCACGACGTCAGTGATCACCGCGGACCCGCCGACGCCGGCGCGCTCGACGAGCGTCACCTCGGCGCCGAGCCGTGCTGCGGCCAGCGCCGCCTCGTACCCGCCGGGACCACCGCCGAGGACCGCGACGGACTGGGTGCGCTCGAAGCTCAAGACCATGACCTCCATTCTCTCAGTCATCGCGTCTGAGCCGAAACCGGGCGCGCGGGCGCGCGACCTCGCGGAAACCCATGCGACCTCGGCGAAACAGATGCGATCTCGGCAAGTGGGGGTGCCCGGCGCTACCGTGGGGGGATGATCGACAACCCGTTGGACGACCCCGCCGCCGATCCGTTCGAGATCGCCCGCATCGCGGCCGCCGACATCGCCCGGCTCACCGGCGTCGAGCGGCATGACATCGCCCTCACCCTCGGCAGCGGATGGGGCAAGGCGGCCGACCTCGTCGGCGAGACCACCGTCACCGTTCCCGCGACCGAGGTCACCGGCTTCAGCAAGCCGGCGCTCGAAGGGCACCCGGGCACCCTGCGCAGCATCCTGACCCCGTCCGGCAAGCGCGTGCTCGTCATCGGCGCGCGCACGCACTTCTACGAGGGGCACGGCGTGCGTCGGGTGGTGCACTCGGTGCGCACCGCCGCCGCCACGGGCGCGTCGATCATGGTGCTCACCAACGGCGCCGGCGGCGTCAACCGCAGCTACACGCCGGGCGCACCGGTGCTCATCAGCGACCACATCAACCTGACCGCGGCATCCCCCCTCGAAGGGGCCACGTTCGTGGACCTCACCGACCTCTACGCCCAGCGGCTGCGCGACCTCGCCCGCACCATCGACCCGAGCCTGGCCGAGGGCGTGTACTGCCAGTTCCGCGGGCCGCACTACGAGACCCCCGCCGAGGTGCGCATGGCCGGCATCATCGGCGGTGACATCGTCGGCATGTCCACGGCACTCGAGGCGATCGCTGCGCGTGAGGCCGGCATGGAGGTGCTCGGCTTCTCGCTCATCACCAACCTGGCCGCGGGCATCCAGGAGACACCGCTGAGCCATGAAGAGGTGCTGCAGGCCGGCCGCGACGCCGAGCCTGTGATCTCCGGGCTGCTGGCCCGGGTCGTGGAGGCGATCTGATGGACGACGAGGTTCTCCAGCGCGCGCAGGCGTGGCTGGCGCAGGATCCGGACGGGCAGACCCGCGCCGAGCTGCGCGATCTGATCGAGCAGGCGACGAGCGGCGACGCCGACGCGCAGGCCGATCTCGCCGACCGGTTCGACGGCCGGCTCGTGTTCGGCACGGCGGGGCTGCGCGGCCGGCTCGGTGCGGGCTCGAAGCGGATGAACCGGGTGCTCGTGGCGCAGGCGGCCGCCGGGCTCGCCGCGTACCTGAACGAGAAGGGCGGACCGGATGCCCCGCCCGCCGTCGTGATCGGATACGACGGCCGCCGCAACTCGCAGGTGTTCGCCACCGACTCGGCCGAGCTGTTCGCCGGCGCAGGTCTCCGCACGATCCTGCTGCCGCGGCTGCTGCCCACGCCCGTGCTGGCCTTCGCCGTGCGGCACCTCGGCGCCGACGCGGGGGTCATGGTCACGGCATCCCACAACCCTCCCGACGACAACGGGTACAAGGTGTATCTGGGCGGCGAGGACCAGGGATCGCAGATCGTCTCGCCCGCCGACGCCGAGATCGCGGCGCACATCCAGCGCGTCGCCGACGCGCAGACCGTCAGCGAGTTGCCGCGCTCGACCGGCTACGAGACGGCGCCCGAGAGCGTGCTCGACGACTACGTCGCCGCGACGGCGGCGGTCGGTCCCGCGCCGTCGGGCGCCGAGGGCCTGCGCTGGGTGTACACCGCGATGCACGGGGTGGGATGGGAGACCGCGTCGCGCGTCATCGAGGCCGCGGGATACCCGCAGCCGGTGACGGTGTCGGCGCAGATCGAGCCCGATGGCGCGTTCCCGACGGTGTCGTTCCCGAACCCCGAGGAGCCCGGGGCGATGGACCTCGCGTTCCAGGCCGCGCGCGACGCCGACGCCGAGCTCGTGATCGCGAACGACCCCGACGCGGACCGCCTGGCCGTCGGCATCCCCTCGCCCGACAGCGAGGGCGGATGGCGACGCCTCGGCGGCAACGAGGTCGGGCTGCTGCTGGGCTGGCGCGCCGCCCGCGCCGCGGCGGCGGTGGATGCCGCGGCCGGCGCCTCGCTCGCCTGCTCGGTGGTCTCGTCACCCGGCCTGAAGGCCGTCGCCGAGCACTACGGACTCGCCTTCCACGCGACGTTGACCGGGTTCAAGTGGATCTCGCGCTCTCCCGGGCTGCTGTACGGCTTCGAGGAGGCGCTCGGCTACCTCGTCGATCCCGAGGTCGTGCGCGACAAGGACGGCATCTCGGCGGCGGTCGCGATACTGCACCTCGCCGCCGAGGCGCGCGCCGAGGGGAACACGCTCGCCGAGCTGCTCGAGGAGTTCGACGAGACGTTCGGCGCGTTCGCGAGCGATCAGGTGTCGCTGCGCGTCGACGATCTGTCGGTGATCGGCCGGATCATGCAGGGGCTGCGTGCCGATCCGCCGTTCCGGCTGGGGACGGTCGAGGTCGACGGCGTCGACGACTTCGCCGAGGGCCTCGAAGGGCTGCCGCCGACCGACATGCTTCGGCTGCGGCTCGCCGGTGCCGGGCGCGTGCTCGTGCGGCCGTCGGGCACCGAGCCCAAGCTCAAGGCGTACCTGGATGTGCAGGGGGATGCCGCGGAGGATGCGGCATCCCGCCTCGCGGCGCTCCGCGACGCGGTCTCGGCGCTGCTCGACGCGCACGCGCGCTGACGCGTCTCACGCTCCGGGCCGTGCGCCCCGCGCCCCGCGCCGTGCGCCCCGCGCGCCGTGCGCCCCGCGCGCCGTGCGCCCCGCGCGCCGTGGGCTCCGCGCCCTCACGCCGTGTGCCCCGCGCGCTGCCCCTCCGCGAGGTCGCACGGTATTTCGCGAGGTCGCACCGAATCTCGCGAGGTCGCACCGAATCTCGCGAGAACACGTGCGATCTCGCGGATTCTCGTGCGACCTCGGCGCAATAGGATCGGGGCGTGGAATTCGCGCAGAGCGTCACCCTGGAGAATCCGTTCGTCCGCCTCGAGCCGCTCAGCGAGGCCCATATCGGCGACCTGACCGAGGCGGCCGTCGGGCTCGAGACGGCCTGGTACACGAGCGTGCCCGCGCCGTCGGAGGTCGCGGCGGAGATCGCCCAGCGCCTGCGCTGGCGCGACGAGGGACACATGAACCCCTTCGCGGTGCGGCGCCTGGCGACCGGCCGCATCGTCGGCATGACGACCTACTGCAACATCGACCAGCCGAACCGCCACGTCGAGATCGGTCACACCTGGCTCGGCATCGAGACGCAGCGCACCGAGGTCAACACGGCCGCGAAGCTCGCGCTGCTCACCCACGCGTTCGAGCAGTGCGACGCCATCGCCGTGGAGTTCTGCACGCACTGGCACAACCGCCAGTCGCGCGCCGCGATCGAGCGCCTCGGCGCCAAGCTCGACGGGGTGCGCCGCAACGCGCGCATCCTGGCCGACGGCACGCTGCGCGACACCGTGATGTACTCGATCCTCCCCCACGAGTGGCCGGCCGTGCGGCGCGGGCTGCTCGCCAAGCTCGAGCGGTACTGACCCACCAGACGACGGGTCGGGATGCCGCGGCCGCGCTCGCGCGCCCGTTTCCGACGTCCGCGCCCGAGATTCGCAGGCGCGACGGCGAAGAACGATAGCGCGACGGATCGACTGCCGACGAATACCCCCGCGCGAGCAGAACCGCCCACGCGAAGACACCCGCGCGAGCAAGAAGCAGCAGCGCGAGCCGAACACGACAGCGCGAGCGGGCGAGACGGCGGGCCGCGACTACCCGTCGATGACGGCGACGAGCTCGTCGAGGAACGACGAGAAGTCGCCCGCGCGGCGCACGATGCGCGCCACCGACTCATGCTCGCTGAAGACCTCGACGAGCTGCTCGAACACGGTCTGGAACGCCTCGCGGTCGGCCTCCGAGAAGGCGACCATCGCCACGACCTGCACGCGCGAGTCGCCCCACGGGATCGACGGGTCGGCGATGCCCACCGCGATCACGGTGCGCGACGCGGTCATGCCGATCGCGTGCGGCACGGCCAGTGCGTCGGTGAACGCGGTCGATGAGAGCCGCTCGCGCTCCAGAGAACGCGCGACGTAGTCGTCGTCGACCACGCCCAGCGCCACGAGGCGGGCACCGAGCGACCGGATGACCTCTTCCTCGCTGCGCGCCGCCAGCGACGGCGTGAACGCCGCCGGGTCGAAGTAGCGCTCGAGCTCGCGGCGCAGGCGGGCGAGCCGCCGTCCGCGACGGATGCGCGAGGCCGCCGCCTGCACGCGCTCGACGTCGGCGTCGGTGAGGAACGGCTGAATGCGCACCGCGCGCTCGACCGCGGGCGGCGCGTCGACGGTCGTGAGCACCAGGTCGGTGTCGATCGCGGCCCAGTCGGGATCCATGCGCGTCTGCAGGTCGACGACCTCGATCGCCTGACCCAGCGAGCGGTCGACCGACGAGCGCAGCAGCTCGTGCAGCTCGTAGTATCCGGGGCACACGATCGTGGCCGTGAGCAGCTGCTCGGCGCGCCGGCTGCGCTCGAGCCTCCCACCCACGTGCATCGCGATGTACGCGATCTCGTCGTCGGGCAGCGTCATGCCGAGCCGCTCGCCCAGGCCTCCCGCGATCGACACGGCGATGTCGAAGATCATCGGGTACGTCGACTTCAGCGACCGCGCGAGCGGATTGCGCGACCACGCCTCGGCCGCGGCCCGCCGCCGCAGGTTCTGCACGTGCATCGCCAGCCGCCGGATGAAGTCCTCGTGCACGAGGTCGACGAGGAACTCCTCGGCGGCCGCCGTCACCAGGTCGCGCACGGCGTCCTCGACCTCGGGATCCAGCAGGGGCGCGGATGCCACGCCCGGCCCCGGCGTCACGACCCGGGTCAGGATCAGCATGGCCAGGTGCTGCCGGTCGCCGCGCCCGAGGCTCACGCCCAGATGCTCCTGCACGAGCGTGCCGATCAGGTCGGCGATCTCGTCGGCCGCCTCGCCGGACGGTTCGCCCGCCGTGTCGAGCGCCCGCCCGTGCGCGACCCGGTCTGCGGCGATGGCGATGTGCATGAGCACGTCGGCGATGCCGAACTCGTTGATGAAGTAGCCCCGGGCTCCCAGCGCCGAGCGCAGCGCGGTCTCGAACGATCCGTGCACGTCGGCGCCCAGCGAGTCCTCGCCGAGCACGCGCCGCATGCCGTGCGCGTCGAAGGCCGCGGCATCCATCTCCTCGTGCACCAGTCTGCTCATCAGCCGGCGCTGCGCGCTCTCGGCCCCGAACAGCCGCATGCGCGAGCCCGACCGCGAGAGCACCAGGGTCGTCCCGGTCAGCAGCGACCGGACGCGACCGAGGTCCGCCTCGACCGTGCCCTCCGACACGTGCAGGCGGTCGGCGGTCTCGTGCACATCGATGCCGGTCGCATCGTCGAGCAATGCGCGGATCAGCGCGTGCAGCCGGTCGCGCGGAGCCGCGGCATCCATCGTCGGCACCGTCAGAGCCGACGCGGCCTCGGCGCCCGCCCGATAGCCCTGCGGTCCCGACTCGACGGCGGCTCCGCCCGAGACCCGGCCGTTCAGCGCGGTCACGTACGAGCGCACGCTGCGCGGCGTCACCCCGAGGGCGTCGGCGAGCCGACCGGCCGTGACCCAGTCGCCCTGGCGCACCAGCAGTCCGAGCAGGCGATCCTGTCGCGCTCTGGTCATCGTGGCCGCTCCTCACGGCACGGTGGGGGGATGCCGCGATCCCAGTCAATCACGATCGGGCGTCTTTCCGCCCCTGCGGAAACAGAAGTGGTTGTCCCGCGTGGGCGACCTCAGCACAATGGGCGTCAGGAGGATGACCGATGAGGATCACCGTCATGTGCGGGGCCGGCGCGTCGAGCACGTTCGTCGCCCAGCGCCTGCGCGGCGCCATCGCGACGCGGGGCCTCGACCACACCGCGCACGCGGCGGGTCTGTCCTCCTACCCCGACTGCCTCGACGGCACCGACGTGCTGCTGGTCGGCCCGCACCTGGCCGATCGCATGGACGACGTGCGGCGGGATGCCGCGGTCCGCGGCGTGCGCGTCGCGATGCTGCCCGACGACATCTTCGGCGACCGGGACGGCGAGCGCGCCTTCGCTCTCGCCGAGGCCGCCGACGGATCCACCACCACCCACGACGAGAGGACCTCCTCATGAGCCAGGCGACCAAGACCGTGCGGATCGGCTCGGCCCACGGACTGCACGCGCGCCCCGCGAAGCTCTTCGCGCAGGCGGCGAAGAACGCGGGCATCCCGGTGACGATCGCCAAGGGCGATGCGAAGCCGGTGAACGCGGCGAGCATCCTCGGTGTGATCTCGCTGGGGATCGACCAGGGCGACGAGGTCACCCTGACGGCCGACGGCGACGGCGCCGAGGGAATCGTGGACTCCCTCACCGAGCTGCTCGCGACCGACTTCGACGCGGAGTGACCATGGCGACGCTTGCCGGAGTGGGAGTCGGGCTGGGCGTGGCGTCCGGCCCCGTGGCCCGGATGGCGGATCCGCTGCCGGCGCCGGCTGACGAGCCGAGCACGCGGACGCCCGATGAGGAGAAGGAACGTGCTCACGAGGCCCTCGCGGCCGTGGCCCGTGAGCTCGAGGAACGCGGAGAGCATGCCGGGGGGACCGCGCAGGAAGTGCTCGAAGCGCAGGCGATGATGGCGGAGGATCCGTCTCTGGCGGACGACATCGACGACCGCATCGCCGGGGGGAAGACAGCCGAGCGAGCCGTGCACGACGCCTTCGCGTCCTTCCAGCAGACGCTCGCCGAGATGGGGGGCTACCTCGGCGAGCGCGCTGCTGATCTGGGTGACGTGGCGCAGCGCGTGCTCGCTCGGCTGGCGGGGGTCGCCGCCCCCGGTGTGCCCGACCCCGGGCATCCCTTCATCCTCGTCGCACGCGACCTCTCCCCCGCCGACACGGCGCTGCTCGACCTCGACCAGGTTCTCGCCGTCGTCACGAGCGAGGGCGGACCCACGTCGCACACGGCGATCCTCGCGCGCGAGAAGTCGATCGTCGCGGTCGTCGGGGTCGCGCAGGCGGCGTCCCTGGCCGACGGTGAGACGGTGATCGTGGATGCCGCGGCCGGCGCCGTCACGACCGACCCGACGCCCGAGCAGGTCGCGGAGGCGACCGCGCGCGCCGAGGCGCGCCGGGCCGCCGCAGCGGCCCCACTCACGGCGGGCGCACTGGCCGACGGCACCGCGGTGCCGCTGCTGGCCAACCTCGGCAAGCCCGAGGACGCCGCCGCCGCCCGTGAGCTGGGCGCCGAGGGCGTGGGACTGTTCCGCACGGAGTTCCTGTTCCTGAACTCCACCGATGCGCCGACCGTCGCCGATCAGCAGGCCGCGTACGAGACGCTCCTTTCGGGCTTCGCCGGAAGCAAGGTGGTCGTGCGGGTGCTCGACGCCGGCGCCGACAAGCCGCTCGCCTTCCTCAACGACGACACGGAGGAGAACCCGGCGCTCGGGCTGCGGGGCATCCGCGTGCTGCGGGCGCGCGAGCAGATCCTGCGCGACCAGCTCACCGCGCTCGCACAGGCGGACGCCGCGACCACCGAGCGCGGCGAGGGCGCCGACCTGTGGGTCATGGCACCCATGGTCGCCACGGTCGAGGAGACGGAGTACTTCACGTCGCTGGCCCGCGAGCTGGGCATCAAGACGCCGGGCGTCATGGTCGAGGTACCCTCGTGCGCGCTGCTGGCCGACCGCATCCTCGCGGTGGCCGACTTCGCCTCGATCGGCACGAACGACCTGACCCAGTACACCCTGGCCGCCGACCGGCTGCTGGGCTCGGTCGCATCGTTCCAGGACCCGTGGCACCCCGCTGTGCTGCGGCTCGTCAAGGAGGTCGGCGCGGCCGGGCGCGACGCCGGCAAACCGGTGGGCATCTGCGGCGAGGCCGCCGCGGACCCGCTGCTGGCCGTCGTGCTCGTGGGCCTGGGCGCCACGAGCCTGTCGATGGCACCGTCGGCCCTGGCCGACGTCCGCGCGTCGCTGGCCGGTCACGGCCTCGACGACGCGCGCCGCATCGCCGAGGCGGCCCTCGCCGCGAGCGACGCGGCATCCGCCCGCGCGGCCGCCCAGGCCGCGGCATCCCGAACCACGGCGGCATAGCCGCCGTCACCGAGAGAAAGTGACACTGACATGACAACGGCGTCCGTACCCGCGAAGGCGGGCAAGGGAGGGGTCCGCGTCGGCGTTCAACGCTTCGGCACGTTCCTCTCCGGCATGATCATGCCGAACATCCCGGCGCTGATCGCCTGGGGTATCTTCACCGCATTCTTCATCGACGTCGGATGGACGCCGGTGCCGGCGCTGTCCACCCTCGTCGGCCCGATGATCCACTACCTGCTGCCCCTGTTGATCGCCTACACCGGCGGCCACATGGTCTACGGCATGCGCGGCGCCGTGGTCGCCGCGATCTCGACGTTCGGCGTCATCGCCGGGTCGGACTACCTCATCGCGCAGTACAACCTGACCCAGCCGGCCGACAACCAGCTCGGTCAGATCCACATGTTCATCGGCGCGATGATCATGGCCCCGATCGCCGGCTACACGATGAAGTGGCTCGACAAGCTCTGGGAGGGCAAGGTCAAGGCCGGCTTCGAGATGCTCGTCAACATGTTCTCGGCGGGCATCTGGGGCTTCGCCCTGGCCATCCTCGGCTTCTACCCGATCGCGTGGATCGTCAACGGCATCATGAACATCCTCAGCGCCGCGGTGAACTGGCTGGTCAGCGCGCACCTGCTGCCGCTCACGAGCATCCTGATCGAACCCGCGAAGGTGTTCTTCCTGAACAACGCCATCAACCACGGCGTTCTCACTCCGCTGGGACTCGAGCAGGCCGCGGGACCGGCGCACAAGTCGATCCTGTTCCTTCTCGAGGCGAACCCCGGCCCCGGTGTCGGTCTGCTGCTGGCGTTCACGATCTTCGGGATCGGGGCGGCGAAGGCCTCCGCACCCGGTGCCGCGGTCATCCAGTTCATCGGCGGCATCCACGAGGTGTACTTCCCGTTCGCGCTGATGAAGCCGACGCTGATCATCGCGCTCATCCTGGGCGGCATGACCGGTGTGACCACGAACGTGTTGTTCAACACGGGCCTGCGAGCACCCGCGGCACCAGGCAGCATCATCGCGGTGATAGCCCAGACGTTCCAGACCGACTATCTCGGGGTGATCCTGTCGGTCATCCTGTCGGCGGCGGTCACGTTCCTCGTCTCGGCGGTCATCCTGCGGGCGTCGCGCAAGAAGGACCTCGCCGCCGAGGCGGCCGGAACCGACACGTTCAGCGCGGCGATCAGCCAGACCGAGTCGAACAAGGGCAAGTCGTCCGACGCGCTGTCGGGGCTGCGCAGCGAGACCGGCGCGACCGCCGAGGCGGCCGGCGTCGCCGCACCCGCCGCCGAGGCGTCCCGTCCGGTCAACAGCATCGTGTTCGCGTGCGACGCGGGCATGGGGTCATCGGCGATGGGGGCGAGCGTGCTGCGCAACAAGATCAAGAAGGCGGGCATCGAAGGGGTCACCGTGGTCAACAAGGCCATCGCGAACCTCGACGGCTCCGCCGACCTGATCATCACGCAGAACCAGCTCACCGACCGGGCTCGGGAGAAGTCCCCGAACGCGATCCACGTGTCGGTGGACAACTTCATGAACTCGCCGAAGTACGACGAGGTCGTGGACCTGGTGCGCTCGCAGCACCAGGATGAGTAGGAGAAGGCCGCGGACCGCTGCGGGGTCGGGCGGGCGTGAAGCCCCCGGCCCCGCAGCCCTCGGATCGACAGCAGACGAAGGGAACACGACATGGCACACGAGGTCCTCACCGTCGGGCAGGTGCGCATCCACACCGACGGCGCCACACAGGAGCAGGCGATGAAGGAGGCCGCCGACATCCTCGAAGCGGCCGGCGCCGTCACGAGCGCCTACTACGACGCCATGCAGCAGCGCGAGCAGACCGTGTCGACGTACATGGGCAACGAGCTCGCCATCCCGCACGGCACCAACGAGACCAAGGACACCATCCTCGACTCGGCGCTCTCGGTCGTTCGCTACGACGGCGGCGTGGACTGGGGCGGCGAGCCGGTCACGTTCGTCATCGGCATCGCCGGCAAGGGCGGCGAGCACCTGGAGATCCTGTCGCAGATCGCCATCCTGTTCTCCGAGGAGGATGACGTCGAGAAGCTCAAGTCCGCCTCGACGCCCGAAGAGCTCTACGACCTGCTGGCGAGCGTGAACGAATCATGAAGGCAGTCCACTTCGGCGCCGGCAACATCGGGCGCGGCTTCGTCGGGCTGCTGCTGCACGAGGGCGGCTACGAGCTCGTCTTCTCGGACGTGGCCGGCGCCCTGGTCGACGCCATCAACGCCGTCGACTCGTACACGGTGCATGCCGTCGGCGACGGCGGGGGCGACACCGTCGTCACCGGGTTCCGCGCGATCAACTCCGCCGAGCACCCCGACGAGGTCGCCGACGAGGTCGCCGCGGCCGATGTGGTCACCACCGCGGTCGGGCCGACGATCCTCAAGTTCGTGGCGCCGCTCGTGCTGGCAGGCCTGCGGCGGCGGGATGCGGCATCCACCCCCCTTCAGGTGATGGCGTGCGAGAACGCGATCAATGCGACCGACCTGCTGCGCGACGAGATCGTCGCCATCGCCGCGGACGACTGGCCGCTGCTGGCCGATCGGGTCGTGTTCGCGAACACCGCCGTGGACCGGATCGTGCCCGCCCAGCCCGAAGGGGCGGGGGTGGATGTCACGGTCGAGCCGTTCTACGAGTGGGCGATCGAGCGGCCGCCGTTTGGCGAGAACCCGCCGCACCTGCCGGGCGCGCACTTCGTGCCCGACCTCGCGCCGTACATCGAGCGCAAGCTCTTCACCGTCAACACCGGGCACGCGACCACCGCGTACTTCGGCGCGCAGGCCGGGATCGAGAAGATCTCGGACGCGCTGGCCGATGACGCGATCGCCGCGCATGTGGCGACGGCGCTCGAAGAGACCTCGGCGCTGCTCGCCGCCAAGCACGGCCTCGACGCCGGAGAGCTGGCCCAGTACCGCGCGACGATCCTGAACCGGTTCCGCAACCCCTCGCTGCCCGACACCGTGTGGCGCGTCGGGCGGCAGCCGCTGCGCAAACTGTCGCGGCACGAACGGTTCGTGGGGCCGGCGGCCGAGGCCGCCGAGCGCGGGCTTTCGGTCGACGGGCTGGTCGCCGCCATCGGCGCGGCGCTCGCCTTCGACGATGACGAGGACCCGCAGTCGGTCGACCTGCAGCGCATGCTGCACGAGCAGGACGCCGACGCCTTCACGGCCGAGGTGACCGGGCTCGAGGCGTCTCACCCGCTGTACGCGCGCGTGCGCGACACGGTGGCGGCGCGCCAGGCGGCGCTGTAGCGGCTTCGGGGGCCGCGCCGTGGTGGTCTTCGTGGAGTGTCGACGCGCCGGGCCGGCTCCTTTCGGCGCCGGGGCGTTCAGTACTCAGCACATCCCGCGCAGAATCGACCTCTAGAGCGCGATCTGCGCCCTGTGGGCCGCAGAGTTGCGGAGTTCTGAACGCCGCTCTGAACGCCGCTCTGAACGGACTCCCGCGCGACGACCCGCCCGTTCGTCGATTCCTCCCCAGCCGGAGGGCGAGAGCGAGTTGTGCACAGATGTCGGCGGACCGCTCCACGGACATCGCTCGTCCGGTGTCATGGCGTCATGGCGCAGAAAGAGAAGACACCCTTTGAGCTGAGTGAAGAGCTGCTGCCGCTGACGTTCCTCAGCCGAGATGCACTCATCGAAGCCGGGCTGCGCAGCAGAGACATCAGCCACGGCGTCGCAGCGGGTGAGCTCATCCGCCTGCGCAAGGGACGGTACGTGCGCACCGGCCTGCACGCTGACCTTCTGAAAGCGGGCAGGCTCGGCGGCCGCCTCGACTGCCTCTCGCTGCTACGCGCTCTCGGTGTGTTCGTCCACACCCACGACAAGACGCATATACAAGTGGAGGACGGCTCGACCCGACTGCCGACCGCCGGCAAAGAGGTCGTCCGCCACTGGCGCTCATCCTCCTGCGAGCGCCAGAACCTGTGCGCGGACGTGGTTGAGGCGCTCGCCCAGTCGTTCCGATGTCAGGGCCTGCGCGAGGCGATCGCGACACTCGACAGCGCGTGGCACCACGGCATCGTCGACGACGAGAAGATCGATGCCGTCTTCGCGCTGCTCCCCCGCCGCTACCAGCGGCTTCGTGCGCTTCTGGACGAGCGCGCCGAATCCGGTCCGGAGACGCTCATGCGCCTGATGCTGCGCGGCATCCGCTGTCGCTTCGACGTGCAGGTGAAGATCCGCGGTGTCGGACGGGTGGACTTCGTCGTCGACGGGTGGCTCATCATCGAGTGCGACAGCAAGAAGTACCACGAAGGATGGGAGAAGCAGAAGGAAGACCGCGCGCGGGACATGGCCGCGGCAGCGCTCGGCTATACCACCATCCGCCCTCTTGCGGAGGACATCCTGTACCGCTCGGACCACGTGCTCACTCTCCTGAAGGCGGTGATCGCGCACCCGCCGCTTCGGCCATGCGTTCAGAACTCCGCAAGACCCGCGCGCAGGCGCCGCGCTGGCGCCCGTTCGACGTCCGGCCCGCTCAGATCTGCGGAGTTCTGAACAACGAGCGCCGCTCGGTTTCGCATCCGGGTTAACAGCGGATAACATCGACGTCACCGCCTGCGCGCACACCCGAACGCGCCGGGCGGTGAGGAGTCATGTCAACGAAGACGTATGCCATCATCGGCGCCGGCCCGTCGGGCCTCTCCGCCGCCCGTGCCTTCAGCAAGGCCGGACTCAGCTTCGACGGATACGAGGCGTCGCACGACGTCGGCGGCCTGTGGGACATCAGCAATCCCCGGTCGACGATGTACGAGTCGGCACATCTGATCTCGTCGCGCACGACGACCGAGTTCGCCGAGTTCCCGATGGACACCACCGTCGACTACCCCGGCCACCGCGTGCTGCACGAGTACTTCCGCTCGTACGCCGAGCGCTTCGATCTGGCCGCCCACTTCCGCTTCGACACGCGGGTCACCGACCTGAAGCGGCAGGACGACGGACGGTGGATGCTGCGCGCCGAGGGTCCGGCGGGCGAGACATCGACCCTCTACGACGGGGTCGTCATCGCCAACGGCACGCTCGCCGAGCCGAACATCCCGGCCTTCTCCGGCACCTTCTCGGGCGAGATCATGCACACCAGCGCCTACAAGAAGGCCTCCCAGCTCGACGGCAAGCGCGTGCTCATCATCGGCGCGGGCAACTCGGGCTGCGACATCGCCGTCGACGCCGTGCACCACGCCGCCGCGGTCGACATGAGCGTGCGACGCGGCTACTACTTCGTGCCGCGCTATGTGCTCGGCCGCCCCACCGACACCCTCAACCAGGGCCGCCCGCTGCCGGCGCGCATCAAGCAGGCCGTCGACACCCGGCTGCTGCGCGCGTTCACCGGGGATCCCGTCTCGTTCGGATTCCCCCGGCCCGACTACCGGATCTACGAGTCGCACCCCATCGTCAACACGCTCATCCTGGGCCACCTCGGCCAGGGCGATCTGCGCATCCGCGCCGACATCGACCGGTTCGACGGCGACACCGTGCACTTCCGCGACGGGGCGCACGACGACTACGACCTGGTGCTGCTGGCCACCGGCTACCGCCTCGACTACCCGTTCGTCGACCGCGCGGAGCTGAACTGGACCGACTGGTCGCCGAAGCTCTTCCTGAACGTGTTCCCGCCGTCGTTCAACGGCCTGTTCGTGATGGGCATGATCGAGGCGTCGGGCATCGGCTGGCAGGGGCGCTACGAGCAGGCCGAGCTGATCGCCGCGTACCTCTCCGCCGACGCGGCGGCCCAGGCATCCCTCCGCCGTCGTGTAGGCAGCGAGTCGTGGCCCGACCTGACCGGCGGGTACCACTATCTGGGGCTGGAGCGCATGTCGTACTACGTCAACAAGGACGCCTACCGGCGCGCCGTGCGCGCGCACACGAAGGCACTGGCTCGGGGGAAGGCCGCGGCATGACCATCGACGACGCCCACCTGAACTTCACGCCGGGCACCCTCGTCATCCTCGACGTGGTGCTCGCGCTCATCATGTTCGGGATCGCGCTGGACACGGCGCCCTCCGACTTCCGCGTCGTGCTGCGCAAGCCCAAGCCGCTGATCATCGCGATCCTCGCGCAGCTGATCGTGCTGCCGGGGGTCACGTTCCTGCTGACGCTCGTCCTGCCGGTGACCGCCTCGATGGCGCTGGGCATGATCCTGGTGGCGTGCTGCCCGCCGGGCAACATCTCGCAGGTGCTCACCCACCGCTCCGGCGGCAACGTCGCGCTGTCGGTGTCGATGACCGCGGTCTCGAACGTCATCTACATCTTCACGATGCCGATCAGCATCGCCCTGTGGGGCGCCATCCGCCCCGACACCCGCGCGCTCCTGCAGTCGGTGTCGCTGAACGGCTGGGAGATGCTGCTCGAGATCCTGCTGATCATCGGCGTGCCGTTCGCCGTGGGCCTGGCGATCCGCGCGCGCTTCGCCGCGTTCGCGAAGCGCACGCAGCCGTTCGTGCGCTGGTTCAGCCTGCTGGCCCTGGCCGCGTTCATCGTCGGCGCCCTCGCCGGCAACTGGCAGTACTTCGTGGCGTTCATCGGGCTCATCGCCATCGCCGTCGCGATCCACGACGCCGTCGCCCTCGGCATCGGCTGGACGACCGCGACGATCGGGGGCCTGGGCACCCGCGAGCGCAAGGCGATGACGTTCGAGGTGGGCATCCGCAACTCGGGGCTGGGCCTCGGCCTCATCTTCGCGTTCTTCGGCGGCCTCGGCGGCATGGCCATCGTCGCCGGCTGGTGGGGCGTGTGGGACATCGTCGCGGGCCTCGTGCTGGCGGCCCTGTGGGCCCGGCACACCAAGCGCCACACCGGCGATGTGAAGGGCGATGCGACGATTCCGGCCGCGGAGGCCGCGTCATGACCCGGGTGCTGGTCACCGGCGGGTCGGGCTTTCTCGGCTCGCAGGTCGTGAGCGTGCTCGCCGCTCACCCCGAGGTGCAGCTGGTCGTTTCGGGCGATGTGCGGCAGCCGCAGCATCCCGTCGCCGGCGTCGTCTACGACGAGTGCGACGTCACCCGTGCCGACGCGGTGGCGGGCGTGCTGCGCCGCCATGAGATCGACGTGGTGGTGCACCTCGCCGCGATCGTGAATCCGGGTCGGGATGCCGCACTCGAGTACCCCGTCGACGTCGACGGATCGCGGCATGTCATCGACGCATGCGTCTCCACCGGCGTGCGCCGCCTGGTCGTGTCATCGTCGGGCGCGGCCTACGGCTACCACCCCGACAGCCCGGAGTGGATCGACGAATCGCAGCCGGTGCGCGGCAACGACGAGTTCACGTACTCGAAGCACAAGAAGCTCGTCGAGCAGATGCTCGCCGACACGCGCGCGCAGCATCCCGAACTCGAGCAGGTCGTGTTCCGCAGCGGCACGATCCTCGGGCCCACCGTCCGCAACCAGATCACGGCGCTGTGGGACGGCCCGCGCATCCTGCAGGTGCGCGGCTCGGACTCGCCGTTCGTGTTCGTGTGGGTCGACGACATCGCGGCGGCGTTCGCACGGGCGGCGACCGACGGCCCGCCCGGCATCTACAACGTGGCAGGTTCCGGGGCGATGACCGTTCCCGAGATCGCCGCCCGCCTGCGCAAGAGGCTGCTGGTGCTGTCGCCGGGCCTGCTCGCCTTCGCCCTGCGGGTGGGCAGGATGCTGCGCCTCACCGTGCACGGGCCTGAGCGCGTCGGCTTCCTTCAGCACCGGCCCGTGCTGGCCAACCGGGCGCTCGTCGAGGACTTCGGCTACACCCCGGTCAAGACCAGCCGCGAGGCGTTCGAGGCGTACCTCGCGTCGCATCCCGGCGTCGCGCGCGACTAGCGGCGGCTCGGCCGGCCGTTCCGCCGCCTCAGGCGCGCGCCTTCACCCGCGGATCGACGAACCCGTACAGCAGATCGACGATGAAGTTCGCGAGCACGATCAAGAACGCCGAGAACAGGGTGAACCCGATCACGAGCTGCAGGTCGAGCGTGTTGACCCCGTCGATGAGCATCGCGCCCAGCCCCTGCATCGAGAACACCTTCTCGGCGATGACGGTGCCGCCCAGCAGACCTCCGAGGTCGAGCCCGAAGATCGTGACCACGGGGATGATGGCGTTGCGCAGCCCGTGGCGCACGACCACCCGACCCTCGCCCACGCCCTTCGCGCGCACGGTGCGGATGTAGTCCTGCCCCATCGTCTCGATCATCTCGCCGCGGGTCAGCCGCGCGTAGATCGCCGCCGAGATGAACGCGAGCGTGCACCACGGCAGGATCAGATGCAGGAACCACTGCAGCGGGTCCTCGGTCAGCGGCACGTAGCCGCCCGTCGGGAACCACTGCAGCGTGAATCCGAACAGCAGGATCCCCAGCAGCCCGACGAGGTAGCTGGGCGCCGAGACGCCCGCGATCGCGAACGTCATCACGGTGCGGTCGACCCAGGTGTTGCGGCGCAGGGCCGCGACCACTCCCCCGGCCACGCCCATCAGCAGCCACAGCACCGCGGCGCCGACGGCGATCGACGCCGACACCGGGAAGCGCGAGGCGATCAGCTCCGTGACCGACGCGTTCAGCTGGAAGGAGTACCCGAAGCACGGCGCGGCGCACGAGATCGCGGCATCCCCCGTTCCGAAGCTGCGCCCCGCGACGATGCCCCACAGGAAGGCGCCGAGCTGCTGCCACCAGGGCAGGTTGGTGCCCATGAACTCCTTCGCGCGCTCGAGGTTCTCGGGCGTGCACGGCTTGCCGCAGCTCAGCTGCGCGGGGTTCGTGGGCAGCAGGTAGAAGATCGCGAAGGAGACGATCGCCACGACCAGCAGCACGAGGATCATGCCGCCGAGGCGCTGCAGGATGAACCGGGTCACCGGCCGCCTCCCTTCGGGTCGAGGGCGTCGCGCAGCCCGTCGCCGAGCATGTTGAACGCGAGCGTGATGAGGAACAGCGCGGCCCCCGGGAACACGAGGTACATCGGGCTGATCTGCACCCAGGAAACTGCCTCGCCGATCGTGCGGCCCCAGCTGGGCGTGGGCGGCGGCACGCCGACGCCCAGGAACGACAGCGCGGCCTCGAAGCCGATCATCGAGGGCACCATGATGGTCGTGTAGACGATGATCGTCGCCGACACGTTGGGCAGCACCTGGCCGAACGCCACGCGCCAGCCGCTGGCGCCCATGGCGGTGGATGCCGTCACGAAGGCGCGCTCGCGCAGCGACAGCACCTGCCCGCGCACGACGCGCGAGATCGACGGCCAGCCGAAGAACCCGATGACGATGATCATGAACAGCGGCTTGGGGAACGCCGTGGGCACGATGGCGGTCAGCGCGATCATGAACACGAGCACCGGGAAGCCGAACATCACGTCGACGACCCGGCTGAGGATCCTGTCGTACCAGCCGCCGAAGAAGCCCGTCGTCACCCCGACGAGCACGCCGATGAACACCGACAGCACGGTGGCGCTGATGCCCACCAGCAGCGAGATGCGCGCGCCGTAGACGACGATCGAGAACAGGTCGCGGCCGGTGAGCGGCTCGACGCCGAACCAGTGCGTCGCACTGATGCCGCCGCCCCAGCCCACGGGCGCACCCGAGTCGTCGAGCAGGTCGACGTGGTACGTGTACGGGTTCTGCCCGGTGATGGCGGTCAACAACGGCGCGAGAAGCGCCGCGAGCACGAAGACGATGATGACGATCGCGCCGGCGGTCGCCCACCGGTCGCGCAGGACGGAGCGCACGATGTGCCGGAATCCGGTGCGTCGCGACGGGATGCCGGTGCCCTCGATCGTGTTGGCGGTGGTCATGCGCTCACCCCCTCGTCGTCGGCCGCCAGCTGCAGCCAGGCGTCGCGCCGCTCGCGCTGCGCGTCGGGGTCGGCGACGGGTGCCGCGGCGATGAGCCGCTGCGTGTAGGGCTGCTGCGGGTCGGTGAGCAGGGCCCGGGCGGGGCCCGACTCGACGATGCGGCCGTTCTGCAGCACCGCCACGTCATGCGCGACCTCCTGCACGACGGCGAGGTCGTGGCTGATGAACAGGCATGCGAACCCGAAGTCGCGCTGCAGCTGCACGAACAGCTTCAGCACGGTGGCCTGCACCGACACGTCGAGCGCGCTGGTGGGCTCGTCGGCGATGAGCAGCGCCGGGTGCAACGCGACGGCGCGCGCGATCGCCACGCGCTGACGCTGGCCGCCCGACAGCTCGTGCGGGTACCGCTCGGCGAACGCGGCCGGCAGGTTCACGGCATCTAGCAGCTCCGCGACGCGGGCGCGCCGCTCGGTCTGCCCCTGCCGGGTGTGCAGTCGCAGCGGCTCGGAGATCGCCCGCCCCACGGTCTGCCGGGGGTTCAGCGACGACGCCGGGTCCTGGAAGACGTAGCCGATGCCGCGCCGCACGCGCCGCAGTCGGCGGCGGGATGCCGTGGCCAGATCGCTCCCGTCTACCCGCACACTGCCGCCGGCCGGGGCGATCAGCCCCGCCAGTGCGCGGCCGATGGTGGACTTGCCCGATCCCGACTCGCCCACCAGGCCGAACGTGCGGCCGGCGTCGATCGTGAAGCCCACGCCCTGGACGGCGTGCAGCGGAGGGCGTCCCCAGCCCGTCGACGCGTAGTCGATCGACAGGTCGTCGACCTCGACGACGCGGGGGGTGGATGCCTCCTGAGCCGTCACTGCGCCGGCCTGGTCGAGCCGCGGCACGGCCTGCAGCAGTTCGCGCGTGTACGCGGCCCGTGGAGAGGCGAACAGGGTCGCGGCATCCGCCCTCTCCACGACCTCGCCGGCGCGCATCACGATCACGTCGTCGGCCAGGTCGGCGACCACGCCCATGTCGTGGGTGATGAGGAGGACGGCCACCTGACGCTCGGCCGCCATCGTGCGGATGAGCTCGAGGATGCCGGCCTGCACGGTGACGTCGAGTGCCGTGGTCGGCTCGTCGGCCATGAGGATCTCGGGGTCGCAGGAGAGCGCCATCGCGATCATCGCGCGCTGCAGCTGGCCGCCGCTGAGCTCATGCGGATGCGAGCGCGCCACACGGTCGACGTCGCGGATCCCCACCGAGCGCAACAGCTCGCGCACCCGCGCCCGGGCCGATGACCGGTCGGCGCTCGTGTGGGCGCGCAGTGCCTCGACGATCTGCCACTCGATCGTGTAGACCGGGTCGAACGCGTTCATCGGCTCTTGGAAGATCGTGCCGATGCGGCCGCCGCGCACGGCGCGCAGCACGCCGGCGGGAGCGCCGACCAGCTCGCGGTCGCCGAGGCGGATGGTGCCGGACACGCGCGCGTTGGGGGGAAGTAGCCCCAGGACCGACATCGCCGTGACCGACTTGCCCGACCCCGACTCGCCCACGAGCGCGAGGACGCGCCCCGGGTACAGCTCGAAGCCCACCCCGTCGACGACGGTGCGGGCTTCGCTGCGCGGGCCGTCGGCGAACGCGATACGGATCGCGTCCGCCGACAGCACCGGCTGATCGCCGGATGAACTCACTGCTTCAGTGTGACAGTCAGGTAGTTCGGATAGGCGGGGAACGACGCGATGAAGAAGTTCTCGACATCGCTGCCGGCCAGGAACGACTGCTTCGAGTAGGTCAGCGGGACGACCGGGGCGTCCTGCATGATCCGCTTGTCGGCCTGCGCCCACAGCGACTGCGCCTGCGCCGGGTCGGTGGCCGCCGTCGCCTGGTCGATGAGGCCGTCGACCTCGCTGTTCGAGTAACGGGCGAGGTTGTACCCGCCGCCGCCGATCTGGCTCGAGTCGAACAGCGGCTGGATGTTGCCGTTCGCGCTCGGGAAGTCGGGCTGCCACCCGCCGAGGATCAGGTCGTAGTCGGGGTTGTCACCCGTCGCATCGGTGTACATCGTGTTGATGTCGAGCGGCTTGATCGTGACCTTGATGCCCGCGCGCTCGATGCCCTGCTCGAGCGCCTGCGCCTGCGCCTGGCTCGACGAGTCGTTGGCCGCCCACAGCACGAGGTTCAGGTCGTCGGAGTGGCCGGCCTCCTGCAGCAGCTGCTTGGCCTTGGCGACATCGCCGTCGTCGCCCGACGGGTACAGGTCGTACTCCTGGCGCCCGGGGATGCCGGGGGTGATCAGCGTGGTCGCGCGGATCGCCGCCTGGCTGCCGCCCTGCGCGATGATGAACGCCTTCGGGTCGACGGCGTACTCGATCGCCTGGCGCACCTTGAGGTCCTTCAGCGCACCGCGCTGCGTGTTCATGGCGAGGTAGTTGATGGGACCGGCGTCGCTGGTGGCCAGCCGCTCCTTGGCGCTCGGGTTCTTGTTGACCAGGGCCAGCTCGGCGGCACCGAGGTAGGTCGCCAGGAACGACGTCTTCGCGCTGCCCGCGTCGGTGATCAGCGACTGGGTGCTGGTGGAGACGTCCTGGCTCTCCTTGAAGATGATCTTGTCGGGGCCTGCGGTGCGCACCGAGTCGGTGCTCTTGTCCCACTCGGTGTTGCGGACGAGCTCGAGCGCGGTGCCCTGCTTGTTCGACGAGACCTTGTACGGACCGGTGGCCACCGGGTCGTCACCGTAGGTCTTGGGGTCGTCCTTGTCCTTCGGGACCGGGGCGAACGCCGGCATCGAGACGATCCACGGCCAGTCGCCGTACGACGAGTTCAGGTGGAAGACGATGGTCTTGTCATCGGGCGTCTCGATCGAGTCGAGGTCGCCGTCGGTGTAGGGGCCCTTGTAGTCCTCGCCGCCGACCAGCAGCGACTTGTGGTACCCGAGGCCGCCGGACAGCTCGGGCGCGAATGAGCGCTCGATGCCGTACTTGATGTCTTCGCTCGTGATCGGCGTGCCGTCGGCGAACTTCAGGCCGTCCTTGAGCGTGTAGGTCCAGGTCTTGCCGTCGTCGCTGACCGTGCCGGTGTCGGTGGCGAGGTCGGGGACGACCTTGGGGTCTTTGCCCTTCTGGATGTCCCACGTCGTCAGGCGGCGCTCGATGAGACCGAGCGTCGTGATCGCGAGGTTCTGGCTCTTCGCGGGGTCGAGGTTGATCTGGGTCGCCGAGGTGAGGATCGTGAGCGTCCCCCCGGTGCTGCCCGTCTTCTCGGCGCTGCTGCCGCCGCCGCCCGAGCAGGCGGTGAGCGCCAGCGTCGCGGCCGCTGCGAGCGCGATGGCGCCCGTCAGGTGTCGTCTCATGGGGGGTCCTCTTTCTTGGGGCACGGGTTTCGGCGGTGAGTGGGCTGTGGTCCGCCGACCGTTATGTTCCAGCATCCCTCATGGCAAAGGTATTCCCGCACGCGGGTGAAATCTTGCGTCACGGATGCCGCGGCATCCTGCTCCCTGCGTCGCCGCTGCCGCGGCACTCTGTCCCCCTGCGTCGCCGACGCGGGGCGCCTCGCCAGCGCCCGCGCCCCTGCTCTCACAGGCTTCGGAGAGTCACGCCTTCTTCGGAGCCGAACACGCACCCGGCTCCGAAGTTCGCGCGATCCTCCGAAGTCTGTGAGAGGGAGGCAGGGGAAGGACGGGGTGGATGCCGCGCGGCGGCGCGTGCCGGCAAGCACGATGCCCCGCCGCGCGTGCCGGCAAGCATGATGCCGCGCGGCGGCGCGTGCCGGCAAGCACGATGCCGCGCGGCCGCGCGGCGGGTCGCTGCACGCCGAACGGGTCGCTACGTGCGGCGGCGCCGCGCGAAGGGGCCCTACTCCCCGAAGCCGGCGGCGATCAGCTCGATGAGCTCTTCGCGCTCCTCGATCGGCAGGAACGCCGCCGCGGCCGCATTGAGCTGGAACGCCTCGAGATCGCCCAGGTCGTAGTCGAACGTCTCGGCCAGCAGCGCCAGCTCGCGGGTGAGCGAGGTGCGGCTCATCGTGCGGTTGTCGACGTTGACCGTCACGGCGAAGCCCAGCTGGTAGAGCAGGTCGAACGGGTGATCGGCCAGCACGTTGCCCCACGCGGCGATGGCGCCGGTCTGCAGGTTCGAGCTGGGCGACAGCTCGAGCGGGATCTCGCGGTCGCGCACCCACTGCGCGATCTGCCCGAGACGCACCTGCACGTCTTCGCCGTCGACGCCGACCGTCTCGATGTCTTCGGCGATGCGCACGCCGTGGCCCAGGCGCAGCGCACGCCCGTCGATGAGCGCCGAGCGGATCGAGGCGAGCCCGGCCGCCTCCCCCGCGTGCACGGTGGCCGGGAAGAACTCGGCGGCCAGGTGGTCGAACGCCTCGCGCAGCCGCGAGGGCGGGAAGCCGTCTTCGGGGCCCGCGATGTCGAACCCGACCGCCCCGCGGTCACGCCACGACACGGCGAGCTTCGCGATCTCGAGCGACCGGTCGGTGTGGCGCATCGCACTGATGAGCTGCCCGACGCGGATGTCGCGGCCCGCAGCGTGCGCGGCATCCTGCCCCTGCTCGATGCCCTCCTGCACGGCGGCGACCGCGTCGTCGAGGCTCAGCCCCGCGGTCAGGTGCTGCTCGGGAGCCCAGCGCACCTCGGCGTAGACCACGCCGTCTGCGACGAGGTCTTCGACGAACTCGCGGGCGATGCGGGTCAGCCCCTCGCGCGTCTGCATGACGGCGATCGTGAGGTCGAACGTCTTCAGGTACTCGACGAGCGAGCCCGAGTCGCTCTGCCGGGCGAACCAATCGGCGAGCGCGGCGGGCTCGTGCTCGGGCACGTCGATGCCGGCGGCATCCGCCAGCTCGATGATCGTGGCGGGACGCACGCCGCCGTCGAGGTGGTCGTGCAGCGAGACCTTCGGCAGGCTGCGCAGCGAGACGCCGCCGATGCGCGCGTCACCGTTCTGGTCGATGGCCATGGGTGCTCCTTGGAGATTCGGGATGCCGCGTCACGCGGTGATGCGCTCGATGACGATCGGGCGCGGGTCGGCCTTCTCGCCGATGCCGTACGCATTCTCGAGGGCCTCGAGCGCGCGCGGGATGCGCGCGGCGTCGTCGGCACCGAGCGTGAGCAGCGGCTGACCGGCGACAACGCTATCACCCGGCTTGGCGTGCAGCTCGATCCCGGCCGCGTGCACGACGGCGTCCTGCGGGCGGGCGCGCCCGGCGCCCAGCCGCCATGCGGCGATGCCGACGTCCCACGCATCCAGCCGGGTGAGCACGCCCGACGAGGGCGCGACGATCGTGTGCGTCTCGCGCGGGGTCGGCAGCGGCGCGTCGGGGTCGCCGTCCTGTGCGGCGATCATGCGTCGCCAGACGTCCATGGCCCGCCCGTCGGCGAGGGCCGCCTCGACGTCGGCATCGGGCTGCCCCGCGAGCGCGAGCATCTCGCGCGCGAGCGCGACGGTGAGCGCGACGACGTCGGCGGGCCCGCCGCCGGCGAGCACCTCGACCGATTCGCGCACCTCGTTGGCGTTGCCGACGGCCACACCCAGCGGCGTGTCCATGTCGGTGATGAGCGCGGTGGTCGCCACCCCCGAGTCGGTGCCGAGCTCCACCATGGTGCGCGCCAGCTCGCGCGCCTTCTCGAGGTCGTGCATGAATGCGCCCGAGCCGACCTTGACGTCGAGGACGAGCGAGTCGGTGCCCTCGGCGATCTTCTTCGACATGATGCTCGAGGCGATCAGGGGCACCGCCTCGACGGTGCCGGTCACGTCGCGCAGCGCGTACAGGCGCTTGTCGGCGGGCGCCAGGCCCGAACCCGCGGCGCAGATCACCGCGCCGATCCCCTGCAGCTGCGCGCGCATCTCGTCGTTCGACAGCGCCGCGCGCCACCCGGGGATCGACTCGAGCTTGTCGAGCGTGCCGCCGGTGTGGCCGAGGCCGCGGCCCGACAGCTGCGGCACCGCGACGCCGAAGGCTGCGACCAGCGGTGCCAGGGGCAGCGTGATCTTGTCGCCGACGCCACCGGTGGAATGCTTGTCGGCGGTCGGCTTGCCCAGCCCCGCGAAGCTCATCCGCTCGCCGGAGGCGATCATGGCGTCGGTCATCACGCGGATCTCGTCGCGCCCCATGCCGTTCAGCAGCACCGCCATCGCGAACGCCGACATCTGAGCGTCGGTGACGTACTCGCGCGTGTACGCGTCGATCATCCAGCGCAGCGCGTCGGGGTCCAGCCCGGTCTTGTCGCGCTGCGCGCGGATGACGTCGACGGCGTCGAAGGGCTCTGTCATCGTGCTCTCCCCCTGGTCGTGTCGAGACGCTCGCTCAACGACCGACCGTCTCCAGGTCGCGCGGCCCGAACGCGTCGGGCAGCACCTCGTCGATGGTGCGGATGCCCGACACCGTGTCGAGCAGCATGCCCGGAACGGCATGTTCGAACAGCAGCTGCCGGCAGCGCCCGCAGGGCATGATCGTGTCGCCCTCGCCGTTCACGCACACGAACGCGACGAGCTGGCCCCCGCCCGAGATGTGCAGATCGCTGACGAGTCCGCACTCCGCACACAGCGTGACCCCGTACGACGCGTTCTCGACGTTGCAGCCGACGATCACCCGCCCATCGGTCACCAGTGCCGCCGCCCCCACGCGGTAGCGCGAGTACGGCACGTACGCGTGCTCGGATGCCTCGCGGGCCGCCGCATGCAGCGCGTCCCAGTCGATGTCGGTCACGATCTCCTCCACGATGTGCGGGATGCCGCGGCTCATCCCTTGATGTACGGACTGCCGTCGGCCGCGGGCGCCGTGATCTTGCCCGCGAACCCGGCCACCGCCAGGATCGTGACCACGTACGGCAGCATGAGCATGAACTCGCTCGGGATCGGCGTGTTCAGCACCGACAGCAGGTTCTGCAGACTCGTCGCGAAGCCGAACAGCAGGGCGGCCAGCGTCGCCTTGATCGGGTCCCAGCCGCCGAAGATCACCGCCGCCAGGGCGATGAAGCCGAGGCCCGCGGTCATGTCCTTGGTGAACTGCGGCACCGACACCAGCGTGAAGTAGGCACCGCCGATGCCGGCGATCGCGCCGGCCAGCAGCACGTTCCAGAACCGGGTCGGATTCACCTTGATGCCGACCGTGTCGGCGGCCTGCGGGTGCTCGCCGACCGAGCGCAGACGCAGACCCCATCGGGTGCGGTACAGACCCCAGGCGACGATCGCGACGACCACATACATGAGGTACACGATGAACGTCTGGTTGAAGAACACGGGACCGATCACGGGGATGTCGCCCAGCAGCGGGATCTTCCATCGCGGGAAGGTCACCGCATTGTTCAGCGCCGCCTCGTTGGGCGCCAGCAGCGCGCCGTAGAGGAAGCCGGTGAGGCCCGACACCAGCACGTTCAGCACGACGCCGACGATGATCTGGTCCACGAGGTAGCGGATCGCGAAGGCCGCGAGCACGAACGCCACCAGCACGCCGCCGATGATGGCGCCGATGAGTCCCACGAACGGGTTGCGCGTGATGCTCGACAGCAGCACGGCCGTGAACGCGCCCAGCAGCAGCTGGCCCTCGATGGCGATGTTGACCACGCCGCCGCGTTCGCCGATCACACCGGCCAGTGCGCCGTACACGAGCGGCACCGACAGCGACAGCGCTCCGGCGAGGGTGCCCGCGACCGGCACCACGCCGCCGCCCTGCGCGGCCCAGGTGAGGAACGCGAACATCGCGATCACGGCGAAGACGATGGAGACCCACAGCCCGGTGCGGCGGTACGCCACGGCATCCCACCACGTCCATGCGGTGAGCACGGCGAGGATGATCCACGAGATCCACATCGTGGGCGCGGCGGCCACGTGGATGTCGGCGATGGTGAACGACACACGATCGCTGATGCGGAAGATGCTGTCGCCGCTGACGGGCGAGAACACGAACAGAAGTGCCAGCAGTACCGTCACGGCGGTGAGCGTCACCGGCAGCTTGATGTGCCGCGTGCGCACGATCTCGGGTGTGAACGTGGAGGCCGTGATCGTCATGAGGCCACCGCCTTGTCGTTCGCCGCGGCGCGTTTGCGGGCGGCCTTGGCCTTGCCCTTCGCCGACAGGTCGGAGTCATCCTTGGGGAGGAAGAAGATCGTGCGCACCAGCGGCGGCGCAGCGATGAACAGCACGATCATCGACTCGACCACGAGCACGATGTCGACCGGGATGCCCTGTGCGACCTGCATCGTGAACGACCCGGCCTTCAGCGCGCCGAACAGCAGCCCTGCCCAGAACGTGCCCCAGGCGCGCGAGCGCCCGAGCAGGGCCACGGTGATCGCGTCGAAGCCGATGCCCGCGTCGATCGCATCGCCGAAGCCGGTGGGCACCGAGCCGAGGATCTGGTTCATGCCCGCCAGCCCCGCCAAGCCGCCGGCGAACAGCATCGCGTACACGTACATGCGCTGCACGCTGATGCCGGCGGTGCGTGCGGCGTGGGGGTTCTCGCCCACCGCCCGCAGCCGGAAGCCCAGGCTGGAGTGTTCGACGAGCCACCAGGTGATCACCGTGGCGACGATCACGATCGGGAAGCCCCAGTTCAGCAGCGGGAACTGGTCGCCGAACAGCGAGGGGAACTGTGCGGTCTCGGGGGTCGGCGCCGAGATCGGCTGGTTCGTGCCGGGCTTCTGCAGCAGGCCCGGCGTGCGGATCATCCACCGCACGAGGTACAGCGCGACGAAGTTGAGCATGATCGTGAGGATCACCTCGTGCGCGCCGGTGCGCGCCTTCAGCAGACCCGCGATGCCGCCCCAGATCGCGCCGCCGGCGATGCCGGCCACGAGCGTCAGCGGCATGTGGATCCACATGGGCAGGTCGAGGTTGAACGTCACGAGGGCGGCCGTCGCACAGGCGATGAGCATCTGGCCGCGGGCACCGATGTTGAACAGGCCGGAGCGGAACGCGAGCGCGACGCCGAGGCCCGCCGCGATCAGGGGCGCGGCGAAGCCCAGGGTGTTCGTCAGCGGCGTGATGAACGCGGTGAACGACGTGGCGCCCGGGTTGACGATCGACCCTTGGAACAGCGCGTAGTAGCCGCCGGAGACCGACTGCCAGATGGCGGCGAGCATGTCCTGCGGGCGGGCGAAGAAGTAGCCGGCGGTCTTCTGCACGGTCTCGTCGGTCACCGCGATGAGGATGCCGCCGACGATCATCGACGCGACGATCGCCAGGACCGTCGTCACCACCGACCCGCGCAGGATCTCGCGGATCAGCTGGTTCGAGCGGGGCGCCTCGGGGGCCTCCGGAGCGCTTTGGCCGGTGAGGGGGCCGGATGCCGCGGGCAGCTGCTCGGGCGGAATGCCGACCGGTTCGTGACCGGCACCGGGTACACGGTCGCTCATGCGGCGTCCTCCGTCGGGTTCTCGCCGGCCATCATCAGGCCGAGCACGTCGCGCGGGGTGTCGGCGGGGACGATGCCCACGATGCCTCCGCGGTACATCACCGCGATCCGGTCGGCGAGTGCGACGACCTCATCGAGCTCGGTCGACACGACGATCACCGGCACGCCGGCGTCGCGGGTCTGGATGATGCGGTTGTGGATGAACTCGATCGACCCCACGTCGACGCCGCGCGTCGGCTGCGAGGCCAACAGGAGCGAGAGCTCGCGGGTCAGCTCACGGGCGATGACGACCTTCTGCTGGTTGCCGCCCGACAGCGACCCGGCGCGGCTCGACGGACCCTGCGTGCGGATGTCGAACTCCGCGATGCGGTCACGCGCGAACGCGTCGAGCACACGGCGCTTGATGGTGCCGGCCGACTGGAACTGCGGATCCGAGCTGCGATCGAGGATGAGGTTCTCGGCCACCGTGAACGAGCCGACCAGGCCGTCCTCCTGCCGGTCCTCCGGCACGAACCCGACGCCCTCGTCGAGGATCGCGCGCACGCCCTTGCCGACGAGCTCCTCGCCGTTCAGGGTGATCGAGCCCGACACCTTCTCCTGCAGGCCGATGATGGCCTCGGCCAGTTCGGTCTGCCCGTTGCCCTGCACGCCCGCGATGGCCAGCACCTCGCCGGGCCGCACATCGAAGTCGACGCCGTCGACCACGACCGCGCCGTCGGCCGAGAGCACGCGCAGGTCGCGGACCTCCACACCCCCGGTGCCGATCTTCGGCGGGTCCTTCTGCACGGTGAGCTCGACGGCGCGGCCCACCATCATCGAGGCCAGCTCCGTGTTGGTCGCCGTCGGGCTCGCCTCGCCGATCACCTTGCCCAGCCGGACGACCGTGATGCGGTCGGCGACCTCGCGCACCTCGCGCAGCTTGTGCGTGATGAAGACGATCGCGGTTCCCTCGTCGCGCAACTGCCGCATGATCTGCATGAACTCGTCGGTCTCCTGCGGCGTGAGCACGGCGGTCGGCTCGTCGAAGATGAGGATCTTCGCATCGTGCGCGAGGGCCTTCACGATCTCGACGCGCTGCTGCACGCCCACCGGCAGGTCTTCGACCCGTGCGTCGGGATCGATGTGGAAGCCGAACCGATCGGAGACCTCGCGCACCCGGCGCCGGGCGGCGCCGATGTCGAGGATGCCGAAGCCCTTGGTGTCCTCATGACCGAGCATGAGGTTCTCGGCCACCGTGAACACCGGGATCAGCATGAAGTGCTGATGCACCATGCCGATGCCCGCGGCGATCGCGTCGCCGGGGCCGCGGAAGTGCTGCACGACGCCGTCGAGCAGGATCTCCCCCTCGTCGGCCTGATAGAGCCCGTAGAGGACGTTCATGAGTGTCGATTTGCCGGCGCCGTTCTCGCCCAGCAGCGCGTGGATCTCGCCGCTGCGCAGTTCGAGGTCGATGTGGTCGTTGGCCACCAGGCTTCCGAAGCGCTTCGTCACGCCCCGCAGCTCGAGCTTCATAGTGTGCACCTTATCCAGCGAACGGTCGTTGAGCGAGGCCCCGCGCGGGGGCCCCGCTCAACGACCGGATGGGTCTTGCTACTTCGGCGAGTTGGTCGAGGTGACCTCGAGCGTGCCGTCGATGATCTGCTTCTGCAGCTCGGCGAGCTTGTCCGTCAGCCCCGAGGGCAGCTTGCTCTCGAAGTCGTGGAACGGGCTCAGGCCCACGCCCTCGTTCTTCAGGGTGCCGATGTAAGGCGTCACGTCGAAGTCACCGGTGGCCGCCGACATGACGGTGTCGTACACGGCCGAGTCGATGCGCTTCATGATCGAGACCAGCGTGACGTCGGCGACCGACGGGTCGGCAACGGCCAGGTCGGAGTCGACGCCGAGCATCACGGTGTCTTTGCCGGAATCCTTGATGGCCGCGGCCGCGGACTTGTAGATCGGGCCGCCGACCGGGAGGATCACGTCGACGCCCTGGTCGAGGATGCCCTGCGCGGTCTGCTTGGCGGTGTCGTTCGCGGTGAAGCCACCGGTGAACGAGCCCTTCTGCGTGTCGACGTTCCACCCGAATGTGGCGACGTTCGCACTGTTGTCCTCGTTGAACTTCTTGACGCCGTCGATGAAGCCGTCCATGAAGATCGCGACAGACGGGATCTGCAGGCCGCCGAACGTGCCGACCTTGTCGACGCCGTCCTGGTGCGACCACGCGGCCGCGGCGTATCCGCCCAGGTAGGCGGCCTCGACGGTGTTGAAGAGGATCGGCTTGATGTTCGGGGCGTCGGGCTTGCCGTCGCCGTCGGCGTCGGCGCTGTCGTCGATGATCGCGAAGTCGATGTTCGGGTTCGCCTTGGCCGTCTTGATGGTCTCGGCCGAGAGCTTGTAGCCCACCGCGATGATCAGGGTGCAGTTCTGGCCGACCATGCTCTGCATGTTGGGGCCGTAGTCGCTCTCCGAGCTCGACTCGGCCTCGATGGCCTTCACGCCCAGTTCACTGGCGGCCTTGTCGATGCCGTTCTTGGCGGATTCGTTGAACGACTTGTCGTTCCAGCCGCCGTCGTCCGAGACGATGCAGGGCTTGAAACCGGCGACCGCGGTCTTGCCGCCCTCGGTCGGTGTCGTCGCCTCCGGCGCCGCACCGCAGCCGGCGAGCACGAGGGCAAGGCTGGCGGCGACGGTGACGCCGGCGAGCTTGCGAGTAGATGAGATGGTCAACTCGGCCTCCACAGGAATGGACCGCGGACTTCGCGGCACCTAAGAAGTTACCCAGTATGACGTGTGATTTGCAGATCTGCACGACCCGTGGGCCGGAATGGTTACAAAGCCGAAACGAAGGGATGCGGCATCCCGCGCTTTCCGCCCGATCAGAGCACCTCGCCCCGGCCGGAGAGCTTGAGCGCGTCCACCACGCCCTTCACCCGCTGCGCGTTCTCGCTCGTGGTCACCAGCAGCGCGTCGGGCGTGTCGACCACGACGATGTCCTTGACGCCGATGAGCGAGATGATCCGATTCGTCTGGCTCACCACGATTCCGCTGGCGGCATCGGAGAGGATGCGCGCGTTCTCCCCCAGGATCGCCAGGTCGTTCGGGCGGCCGTGCGAGTTGAGCTTGGCGAGGCTGGCGAAGTCGCCGACGTCGTCCCAGTCGAAGTGCCCGGGCACGACGGCGAGCCTGCCGCGGGCGGCGGCGGGTTCGGCGACCGAGTAGTCGATCGCGATCTTCTCGAGCGTCGGCCAGACCCGATCGACCACGGGCCCCCGGGCGTCGCGGTCGTCCCAGGCCTCGGCGAGGTCCATGAGGCCCGCGTACAGCTGCGGGCGGTTCTCGGCGATCTCGCCCAGCAGCACATCGGCACGTGAGATGAACATCCCCGCGTTCCACAGGTACGAGCGGTCGGCGAAGTACTCCTTGGCCGTGTCCAGGTCGGGCTTCTCGACGAAGCGCTCGACCATGGCCGCCTCGGGCGCTCCGTCGACGATGAGCTCCCCGGCCTTCTTGATGTAGCCGAAGCCGATCGAGGGCTCGGTGGGCGGGATGCCGATCGTGCAGATGTAGCCCTCACGCGCCACCTCGATCGCCTGGCGCACCGCCCAGTCGAACAGATGCGGCACGCGGATCACGTGGTCGGCCGCGAACGAGCCGACGACCACGTCGGGCTCGCGCCGCACGAGGATCGCCGCGGCCAGGCCGATCGCGGCCGTCGAATCGCGCGGCTCGGATTCGAGGATCACGTTCTTGTCGGGGATGCCGGGCAGCTCCTTCTCCACGGCCGCCCGGTGGGCGCGGCCGGTGACCACCGCGATGCGGTCGGGGCCGGCGAGCGGCTCGAGGCGGTTCCAGGTGTCCTGCAGCAGGGTGTGCCCGGAACCGGTGAGATCGTGCAGGAACTTCGGCGCGTCGGCGCGCGAGAGCGGCCACAGCCTGCTGCCGATGCCCCCGGCGGGGATGATGGCATGGAAGTCGGAGACGGGCGCTGACATGCGTCCAGGGTATCGGCCGCGGCATCCCGCCACCGCCCTTCGCCTCTCTCACTGAGCGGGATCCGACGGCCCCCGCGGTAAGGCCCGCCTAATCCGCTGAGACCACAGGAGGGGAATAGGATGGGCTCGCGCCCGTTTGTGTGACGCCGAGGTCTTCCGGCCTCGGGGGGCATTGTCCGCCCCTACTCGAGTACGACTCTGGAGGACGGCCGTGTCTGCACCAGCACGCGTGACACCGTCGGTTTCCCAAACCACTTCCCGGACGCCGCGCGGCACGCTGTACCGCGGTCATGAGGGCATGTGGTCTTGGGTGCTGCACCGCATCACGGGCATCGGGATCTTCTTCTTCCTGCTTGTCCACATCCTCGACACGGCACTGATCCGTGTGGCGCCGGAGGCGTACGACGCCGTGATCGGCACCTACAAGAACCCGATCATGGGCGTCGGCGAGATCATCCTGGTCGCCGCGATCGCGTACCACGCGTTCAACGGCCTGCGCGTGATCGTCGTCGACTTCTCCAAGTGGGGCGCGAAGTACCAGCGCCAGCTGTGGTGGGGCGTCATCGGCCTGTGGGTGGTGCTGATGCTCGGCTTCATCCCGCGCCAGTTCATGGTCATCATGGCCGAGATCACCGGGGGCAACTGACATGACCGCCGACACCATCGCCGCACCCCGCACTCCGGCCGCCCCGCCCCACCGCAAGGGCCTCAACCTCGAGAAGTGGGGCTGGCTGTTCATGCGCGCCTCGGGCGTGCTGCTTGTCGTGCTCATCTTCGGGCACCTCATCGTCAACCTCGTCCTGGGCGAGGGCGTGCGTCAGATCGACTTCGCCTTCGTCGTCGGCAAGTACGCCACGCCGTTCTGGCAGTGGTGGGACGTCATCATGCTCTGGCTGGCGCTCATCCACGGCAGCAACGGCATGCGCACGATCGTCAACGACTACGTCACCCACAACGGCACGCGCCGCGTGCTGGTCTGGGCGCTCGGAATCGTCGCCGCGCTGCTCATCCTGCTCGGCACCCTCGTCGTCTTCACCTTCGACCCCTGCCTCGGCGTGACCCCCGACAGCTCGCTGTGGCAGATGTGCCAGGCGCGATAGAGACGCTACGCAGAGACCCAGACACGGAGGCATCCCACACGTGAGCACCCAGACATCGGGCGACGTCGTCAAGGACGGCGTGCACTACCACCAGTTCGACATCGTGATCGTCGGCGCCGGCGGCGCCGGCATGCGCGCCGCGATCGAGGCCGGCCCCGGCGCGAACACGGCCGTCATCTCGAAGCTCTACCCCACCCGCTCGCACACCGGTGCGGCGCAGGGCGGCATGGCCGCGGCGCTGTCCAACGTCGAGGAGGACAACTGGGAGTGGCACACCTACGACACCGTCAAGGGCGGTGACTATCTCGTCGACCAGGATGCGGCCGAGATCCTCGCGAAGGAGGCCATCGACGCGGTCATCGACCTCGAGAACATGGGGCTGCCGTTCAACCGCACCCCCGAGGGCAAGATCGACCAGCGCCGGTTCGGCGGTCACACCCGCGATCACGGCAAGGCCGCGGTCCGCCGCGCCTGCTACGCGGCCGACCGCACCGGCCACATGATCCTGCAGACGCTGTATCAGAACTGCGTGAAGCTGGGCATCAACTTCTTCAACGAGTTCTATGTGCTCGACCTGGTCACCGTGCCCGACGCCGACGGCAACCCGCAGATCGCCGGAGTCGTCGCATACGAGCTGGCCACCGGCGAGCTGCACGTGTTCCAGTCGAAGGCCGTCATCTTCGCCACCGGCGGGTTCGGCAAGATCTTCAAGACGACGTCGAACGCGCACACCCTCACCGGTGACGGCGTCGGCATCATCTGGCGCCGCAAGCTGCCGCTGGAAGACATGGAGTTCTTCCAGTTCCACCCGACCGGGCTGTACGGCCTGGGCATCCTGCTCACCGAGGGCGCCCGCGGTGAGGGCGCGATCCTGCGCAACGCCTCGGGCGAGCGCTTCATGGAGCGCTACGCCCCCACCATCAAGGACCTCGCGCCCCGCGACATCGTGGCGCGGTCGATGGTGCAGGAGGTCCTCGACGGGCGCGGCGCGGGTCCCCACAAGGACTACGTCTACCTCGACTGCACGCACCTGGGCGCCGAGGTCCTCGAGACCAAGCTGCCCGACATCACCGAGTTCGCACGCACCTACCTGGGCGTCGACCCGGTCGTCGAGCCGGTGCCCGTCATGCCGACCGCGCACTACGCGATGGGCGGCATCCCGACCAACAACAACGCCGAGGTGCTGCGCACCAACACCGACGTCGTGCCGGGGCTCTACGCGGCCGGCGAGTGCGCGTGCGTGTCGGTGCACGGCTCGAACCGCCTGGGCACCAACTCGCTGCTCGACATCAACGTGTTCGGCAAGCGCGCCGGCAACAACGCGGTCGAGTACGTGCAGACCGCCGAGTTCGTCGACCTGCCCGACGACCCTGCGAAGGAGGTCCGCGAGCTCATCGAGGGCCTGCGCAACAGCAGCGGCACCGAGCGTGTCGCGACCCTGCGCAAGACGCTGCAGAACGACATGGACCTGAAGGCCCAGGTGTTCCGCACCGACGACTCGCTGGGCGAGGTCCTGGGCACGATCGAAGAGCTGCGTGAGCGCTACAAGAACGTGCACGTCGACGACAAGGGCCGCCGGTACAACACCGACCTGCTCGAGGCCGTCGAGCTGGGCTTCCTGCTCGACATCGCCGAGGTCGTCGTCTACGCCGCCCGCAACCGCAAGGAGAGCCGCGGCGGCCACATGCGCGACGACTACCCGACGCGTGACGACGAGAACTACATGCAGCACACGATGGCGTACCTGACCGGCGACCCGCACTCCTCGGATGCCACCGATCACATCAAGCTCGATTGGAAACCCGTCGTCTTCACGAAGAACGAAAAGGGCGAGCTGCGGTACCCGCCGTTGGAGAGGAAGTACTGATGTCCACTGTCGTCGACTCCGACCAGCCTGCCCCGGCGGGCGAGGCGCCGATCCAGTCGTTCCTGGTCACGTTCATCATCCGCAGGTACGACCCCGAGGTCGACGCCGAGCCCCGCTGGGTCGACTACGACGTCGAGATGTACCCGACCGAGCGCGTCCTCGACGCCCTGCACAAGATCAAGTGGGATCAGGACGGGTCCCTGACCTTCCGCCGCTCGTGCGCGCACGGCGTGTGCGGCTCCGACGCCATGCGCATCAACGGGCGCAACCGGCTGGCCTGCAAGACGCTGATCAAGGACCTCGACATCTCGAAGCCGATCTACGTCGAGGCGATCAAGGGCCTGCCGCTGGAGAAGGACCTCGTCGTCGACATGGACCCGTTCCTCGACGCGTACAAGGCCGTGCAGCCCTTCCTCGTCTCGCACTCGCACCCGGAGAAGGGCAAGGAGCGCCTGCAGTCCGCCGAGGACCGCGAACGCTTCGACGACACCACCAAGTGCATCCTGTGCGCGGCGTGCACCTCGTCGTGCCCGGTCTTCTGGACCGACGGTCAGTACTTCGGCCCGGCGGCGATCGTGAACGCGCACCGCTTCATCTTCGATTCGCGCGACGACAACGCCGACGTGCGCCTGGACATCCTCAACGACAAGGAAGGCGTGTGGCGCTGCCGCACGACCTTCAACTGCACCGAGGCGTGCCCGCGCGGCATCCAGGTCACCCGCGCCATCGCCGAGGTGAAGCAGGCCATCCTGCGCGGCGGCCGGTAGGTCTCGACCTTTCTCGCGAGCGCTCGTCGGCACGCCGGCGGGCGCTCGCTAGTCTGTGTGCTGTGAGTCAGACGCGTGCGCGGGCGACGGCGGAGGACGCCCGTGCCCGGGCGATCCCGCAGACGGGCACGCCCGACGACGAGACGCTGCGCGAGCGGTGGGATGCCGCGGCCACCTCCCTGCGCGACAGATTCGACGAGCCCATCAACCGGGCCACCGCGCTGACCCGGCGCACGCTCGCCTGGTTTCCGATCCGCGTGTGGCGCCACTTCCTGCGCAGCAACGGGTTCCTCCTGGCGGCGAGCATCAGCTATCAGTCGCTGTTCGCGATCTTCGCGGTGGTGTACGTCGCGTTCGCCGGGATCGGCATCTGGCTGGGAGCGAGCTCTCCCGCGTTCGACCAGATGGTGCGGCTGATCAACAGCTACATCCCGGGGCTGATCAGTGACCAGGCCGGGGCCCTCATCACCCCCGACGACGTGCGCGCGGTGACCCGCAACGCGAGCAGCGTCCTCGCGATCACCGGTGCGATCGCGCTGGTCGTCGCGATGTGGACCGCCGTCGGCTTCGTCACGTTCACGCGGCGCGCCGTACGTGAGATCTTCGGCCTGCCGTTCGACACCCGCAACTACATCTTCCTGAAAGCACGCGACTTCCTCGCCGGCGCCGCATTCGGCCTCGCGCTCATCATCGGCGCGGTGGTCGGCTGGATCGCCAGCGGTGCGCTGGACACGATGCTGACCCTGATCGGCCTCGACGAGCGCTCGCTCTGGTTCCAGGTGTCGCTGAAACTCCTGTCGGGGGTGGTCGGGTTCGTCATCACCTCGGTGGCACTGGCGGCGCTGTTCCGGTTCCTCACCGGCACCTCACTGCCCTGGCGCCGCATCTGGCCGGGGGCGATCCTGGGCGGCGCCGCGATCGCGGTGCTCCAGCTCGGTGTCGGTCTGCTCTTCTCCTACACGCCGTCGAACCCTCTGCTGGCGACGTTCTCCGTCATGATCGCGTTGCTGCTGTGGTTCCGTCTCATCGGGATCGTGATCCTCGTGGCCGCCTCGTGGATCGCCGTGTCGGCCACCGATCGCGAGATCCCGCTGGCGACGCCGAGCGAGGCGGAGAAGGCCCTCGCCGAGCACGAGGCGCTGCTGCTGGCGGCGCACGTGCGGCTGCGCGACGCCAAGACCGCCCGGCGGACCGCACCCTGGTGGCGACACAGGCGGGCCGACCGCGATGTGCGGCACGCCGAAGAGGAACTCGCCGAGATCGAGGCATCCACTCCCCCGTCCACGCCGTGAGACGACCGCCATGCCGCGGCGGTGTCGCCGGTCGCGGTTAGGGTGGAACGCGTGCCCGCTCCCTCCCGCATTCCCGACACCCTCCGTATCGCCTCGATCAATGTGAACGGCATCCGAGCCGCCGTGCGCAACGGCATGCACGCCTGGCTCGATGAGGCCGACGTCGACATCATGGCGCTGCAGGAGGTCCGCGCCACCGCCGATCAGCTGCGCGAGGCGCTTCCCGGCTGGGAGCTCATCAACGACGAGGCCCTCGCCAAAGGCCGCGCGGGCGTCGCGATCGCGTCCCGTGTGCCGGTGACCGAGACCCGCCGCGGGCTCGACGGCGACGACGTCGATGCGGCGGGCCGCTGGCTCGAGGTCGAGACCGACCTGGGCGGCGTGCCGCTGACGATCGTCAGCGCCTACGTGCACAGCGGCGAGGTGGGTACGCCCAAGCAGGAGGCGAAGTGGGCGTTCCTCGATGCGATGGAACAGCGGATGCCGCGGCTCGCCGCCGATGGCTCGCTCGCCCTGATCACGGGCGACCTCAACGTCGGCCACCGCGAGCTCGACATCCGCAACTGGAAGGGCAACGTGAAGCGCGCGGGATTCCTGCCGCGCGAGCGCGCGTACTTCGACCGCATCTTCGGCGCCGCAGGCGAAGAGGTGACCGGCGTCGACGGATCGACCGGCACGGGCCTCGGCTGGGTCGACGTGGGGCGCCGGTTCCACGGCGAGGTCGACGGTCCGTACACCTGGTGGTCAAGTCGTGGCAAGGCGTTCGACAACGACACCGGCTGGCGCATCGACTATCACGTGGCGACGCCGGCCCTCTCCGAACGCGTGCGCGGGTACTGGATCGGCCGGGCTCCCTCGTGGGACACCCGGTGGAGCGACCACGCGCCGGTGGTCGTCGACTACGCGCTCTGAACGCGGCCGCGGCCGGTGAGTCACCGCACCTGCGGGGTGCGAACGACAGGTCGGACGCATCGCGGGAACGCCGATTCCTCCACAGCCTGGGGACAACCGACGCCTCATCCACAGATTCGACGGTGAGCACCCCCTCCACAGGCCTGTGAAACGCTAGCGTCGGTCGCGCCGGCGAAGTCCCTCGTCGCACGCCGACCGCGGCAGGCGGTCTGGAGAGGAGTACCGTGACCCTCATGTCCGACCCCATCGCGCCCACTCTGGAGGCGATAGCGCGCGGCCTCGATCAGACGACGGAGCAGCTGCAGACGACCCGCGATCGGCTCAACGAGCACATGCACGCGGCGGGGCTGTACTACACCGGAATGGACAAGCAGGTCGACGGGCTGCGCGACACGATCCGGTCGCAGCACCTGCTGGTGTCGGCCGACATCGCCGCGGCGAGGCGCGACATCACCACCATGGACGAACACGTCGCGCTGCTCACGGCGATGGCGACCGCGAACGCGAACCGTCTCGACGGGCACGACAAGCGGTTCGACGCGATCGAGACCAGGTTCGACGGCATCGAGATACGTCTCGACGCGCACGACAAACGATTCGACGCGATCGACATCAGGTTCGACGGCATCGAGATGCGTCTCGACGCCCACGACAAGCGGTTCGACAGGCTCGATGCGCGCCTCGACGGCATCGACGCACGGGTCGGGGCCCTGACCGACACATTTCTGCAGTTCCGCGACGACGTCGACAAGCGCTTCGCGGACGTCGACAAGCGGTTCGCAGACGTCGACAAGCGATTCGCAGACGTCGACAAGCGATTCGACGCGATCGAGAAGCGCCTGGACGCCCACGACAAGCGGTTCGACGCGATCGACGAGCGGCTCGACACGCTGACCGACGTGGTCCTGCAGATCCGCGACGCCGTGCTGCCGGGCCAGGGCTGACGCGGGCGCGGGGGCCGCGGCATCCCACCCATAGACTTGTCAGGTGAACAAGCCCCGTCTCTACTCAGGAATGCAGCCCTCCGCCGACTCGCTTCAGGCCGGCAACTACATCGGGGCGCTTCTGCAGTGGCGGAACCTGCAGCAGACCTATGACGCGTTCTTCTCGGTCGTCGACCTGCACGCGTTGACGCAGCCGAACAACCCGGCCGAGCTGCGCGAGAAGACGCGGCGCACCGCGGCGCAGTACATCGCCGCGGGGATCGAGCCGTCGAAGTCGACGCTGTACGTGCAGTCGCATGTGCCGGCCCACGCCGAGCTCGCCTGGATCCTCTCGACGCTCACCGGCTTCGGCGAGGCGAGCCGCATGACGCAGTTCAAGGACAAATCACAGCGGTACGGCCAGGACGGCACGACGGTCGGCCTCTTCACCTACCCGGTGCTGATGGCCGCCGACATCCTGCTCTACCAGACCGACATCGTGCCGGTCGGCGAAGACCAGAAGCAGCACGTCGAGCTGACCCGCGATCTCGCCGAACGGTTCAACGCGCGCTACGGCACTGCGTTCGAGGTGCCCGTGCCGGTCATCCAGAAAGACACCGCACGCATCTACGACCTGCAGAACCCGACCGCGAAGATGTCGAAGTCGGCGGCGACCGACGCCGGTGTGCTCTGGCTGCTGGACGAGCCGAGCAAGACGGCCAAGAAGATCATGCGGGCCGTCACCGACTCCGAGGGCGTCGTCCGCTACGACCGCGAGAACAAGCCCGGCGTCTCGAACCTGCTCGTGATCTACGCGGCCCTGACCGGCACGCAGATCCCGGCGATCGAGGACGAGTACGCGGGCCGCGGCTACGGCGACTTCAAGAAGGGCCTCGCCGAGGTCGTGGTGAACGAGTTCGGCCCGGTACGCGAGCGCGCGCTGGAGCTGCTCGCCGACCCGGCCGAGCTCGACCGCGTCCTGGGCGCCAACGCACAGCGCGCCGCCGAGGTCGCGAACCGCACGCTCGCCGACGTGTACGAGAAGGTGGGGCTGCTGCGCCGCGTCGTGCTCTGACGCGTCGCGCCGGTAGCCTTCTGTGATGCAACCGGTCACCCTGCGCACGCCGCGGCTCGAGCTCTCCCTGCCGACCTCCGACGATGCCGAGGCGATCACCGCAGCCGCGGCCGACCCCGAGGTGCCCCGCTGGACGACCCTGCCTTCGCCGTACACCCTCGACCACGCGCACGACTTCATCGCCCGTGCCGCGACCTGGACCGAAGAGGGCACGCAGCTGAACTGGGCCATCCGCTGCGACGGCGCGTGGGTCGGGATGATCGGCCTCGCGCACCTCGACCACGGCGGCGACGCGGAGATCGGGTACTGGATGGCCGCGGACGCCCGCGGCCGGGGATTCTTGACCGAGGCGGCCCGCGCCGTGATCGACTACGCCTTCGACGAGCTGGAACTCGCGCGCATCGAGTGGCGCGCGGTCGTCGGCAACATCCCCTCGGCGCGCGCCGCGCGCACACTCGGATTCCGCTACGAGGGGATGCTGCGCCAGGCGCTCTCCGATCCGCGCGGCCGTCACGACGGCTGGATCGCCGGTCTTCTGCGCGATGACGACCGCGCTTCCGTGGACTGGCCGGTGCTCTGAGCGGGGCTCTGAGCGGGGCTCTGAGCGCACGTCGGCGCCCCGTGGCAGGATGGGCGCATGCCCGAGATGCCGGAGGTGCAGGGACTCGTCGCGTTCCTCGATGAGCGGGTGACGGGGCTTAAGATCACCCGCACCTCGGTCGCGGCGATCGCCGCGTTGAAGACGTACGACCCTCCGATCGAGGCGCTGCGCGGAGCATCCATCACCGGTGTGACACGCCACGGGAAGTTCATCGACGTGTCGACGGATGCCGCGCACCTGGTGTTCCACCTGGCGAAGGCCGGCTGGCTGCGCTGGTACGACGCGCTGCCCTCGACGATCATCAAGCCCGGGCGCACGCCGATCGCCCTGCGCGTCGCGCTGTCCGACGGCTCGGGGTTCGATCTCACCGAGGCCGGCACCAAGAAGTCGCTGGCGGTGTACGTCGTGCGCGGGCCGGCCGACGTGCCCGGCATCGCGCGGCTCGGCCCCGATCCCCTCGACCCTGCGTTCACGCGTGACGCGTTCGCGGCGCTGCTGACCGGCCGGCGCACGCAGATCAAGGGACTGCTGCGCGATCAGGCGGTGATCGCGGGCATCGGCAACGCGTACTCCGACGAGATCCTGCACGTGGCGAAGATGTCGCCCTACGCGCTGGCGGCGCATCTCGACGACGAGGCGATCGACCGGCTGTACGCGGCCATGATCGAGACGCTGCGGGATGCCGTGGCCGCCGCATCCGGCAAGCCGCCGGCCGACCTCAAAGACGCGAAGCGCCGCGGCATGCGCGTGCACGGACGGCGGGGCGAAGCGTGCCCGGTCTGCGGCGACACCGTGCGCAGTGTCTTCTTCGCCGACAACAGCCTGGAGTACTGCCCCACCTGCCAGACCGGAGGCAAGCTGCTGGCCGACCGGCGCCTCTCGCGCCTACTCAAGTGATTTCGCCGAGGTCGCACGCATCTCGCCGAGGTCGCACGCATTGCGGCACCGGCACCATGCGACCCCGCGAGATCCGGTGCGACCTCGCGAGATCCGGTGCGACCTCGCGAGAATCGGTGCGACCTCGCGAGATCGCGCACGGACCGCGGTATCCTGGCCCGCCGGCAGCTCAGGCGTCGTGCGTGTCCATGAGCGTGCGGGCGTCGTCGTCGACCCAGTCCAGTGACTTGGTGACGGCCTTGCGCCACAGCCGGTAGCGGCGCTCGCGCTCGTCCTCATCCATGACGGGGTCGAAGCGGCGGCCTTCCTGCCACAGCGCCCGCAGTTCGTCGAACCCACTCCAGACCCCGGTCGCCAGGCCCGCTGCGTACGCGGCGCCCAGGGCTGTCGTCTCGACCACCTTCGGCCGCACCACCGGGATGCCCAGGATGTCGGCCTGGAACTGCATCAGCAGGTCGTCGCGCGTCATCCCGCCGTCCACCCGCAGGTCGGGCAGCGCCCGCCCGGTGTCGGCGACCACCGCATCGATCACATCGCGGGTCTGGAACGCCGTCGACTCCAGCGCGGCACGTGCGATGTGCGCCTTGTTGACGTAGCGGGTCAGCCCCACGAGCGCCCCGCGCGCGTCCGGCCGCCAGTACGGCGCGAACAGCCCCGAGAACGCCGGCACGAAGTACGCACCGCCGTTGTCGGCGACGGTCGCCGCCAGCGTCTCGACGTCTTCGGACCGCGCGATGATCCCCAGGTTGTCGCGCAGCCACTGCACGAGCGACCCGGTCACGGCGATCGACCCCTCGACCGCGAAGCGCGCCGGATCGTCGCCGCACCGGTACGCGACCGTCGTGATCAGGCCGTGCTCGCTGCGCACGATCTGCTCGCCGGTGTTCACGATGAGGAAGTTGCCGGTCCCGTAGGTGTTCTTCGACTCGCCCGCATCGAATGCCGCCTGACCGAAGGTCGCGGCCTGCTGGTCGCCGAGGATGCCGGCGATCGGGATGCCGCGGGCCACGGTAGGCAGCACCACCTCGCCGATGACCTGCGATGAGGAGCGGATCTCGGGCAGCATGGCACGGGGGATGTCCCACTCGGCCAGCAGCTCGTCCGACCAGTCGAGCGTGCGCAGATCCATCAGCAGCGTGCGGGACGCGTTCGTGACGTCGGTGACGTGGATGCCGCCGTTGCCACCGCCGGTGAGGTTCCAGATCACCCAGGTGTCGGGCGTGCCGAACAGTACATCGCCCGCCTCGGCCGCCTGCCGCGCGCCGGGGATGTGCCGCAGCATCCACGCGATCTTCGACGCCGAGAAGTAGGTCGCCAGCGGCAGTCCGGTCGCCTCGGCGAACCGCTGCGTGCCCGCCGGGTGCGCAGCCGCCAGCTCGTCGACGCGCTCCTGCGTGCGGGTGTCCTGCCAGACGATCGCATTGCCGATCGGCCGGCCGGTGCGACGGTCCCACAGGATCGCGGTCTCGCGCTGGTTCGTGATGCCGATGCCCGCGACATCCCGCGCCGAAAGGCGTGCGCGCGCCAGTGCGTGCGCGACGACCCACTGCGTGTTGGTCCAGATCTCGACCGGGTCGTGCTCGACCCAGCCCGCACGCGGGAAGATCTGCTCGTGCTCGCGCTGCGCCGAGGCGACGATCTGCCCGCCGGCGTCGAAGACGATGGCTCTCGTCGAGGTGGTGCCCTGGTCGATCGCCAGCACATGTGCGGCCACGGTGCCTCCTTGCAGTGGGTGGATGCTGTCGTGCCACGCTACCGCGCCGGCGCCGCCGTCCCGCCCCGGCAAGGATCCGCGGCGTGCACGGCGGCCACCGCACGATGCACCTCGGCGGCGGTCTCGGCCGCGGTCCACCCCAGCGTGTGGACGACGGCCGTGGCGACGGCCGCCGCGGTGTCGGGCGTCGCGCGGCCGGTGAAGGCGAGGTCCGTCCGCCGCATCAGCAGGTCATCGAGGTGGTGCACGGCCTCGGCACGGGCGAGATGCCGCATCTCCCCCGTGCTGAACTCCGGCGCCGAGGGCAGCGGCGCGTCGTCGGGGTCGGCGGCGACGGCGGCCGCGACATCCACCGCCACCGTGCCGTAGCGCGCCAGAAGCGTGCCCATGCGCGCGGCGCCCAGCCCCGGATCGTTGTCGGCGATCCACTGCTGGCGCGCGCGCTCGGTCGTGGGGTAGCCGCGCCCGCCGCCGATCGCGACACCGCGTGTGGTGCGGCGTCGCGGCCAGGCCAGGGCGGTCAGCACCCGGTCGGTGAGATGCTCGGCCGAGGCGCGGAACGTCGTCCACTTGCCGCCCACGAGGCTGAACATCACGACGTCGCCCGGCAGGCGCACCGACTCGATGCGGTAGTCGCGCGAGACGAATCCCGGCGCGAGGTCGCCGTGCCCCGGCAGGGGGCGCACGCCGGCGTAGCGGTAGACGATCTGCTCGCGCGAGACGGCGATGCCCGGCAGCACGTCGCCGATCAGGTCGAGGAAGTAGTCGACCTCCGCCTCGGTGCACACGATCGGCTCGGTCATGTCGTGCTCGAGGTCGGTGGTGCCCACCAGCACACGCCCGCGCAGCGGGTAGATCAGCACGATGCGCCCGTCGCTGTGCTCGAAGAACAGCTCGCGCCCGCCGGTGGCGGCCAGCAGCTCGGGATGGTCGAGCACGATGTGCGAGCCCTTCGTGCCGCACATGTAGCGCGTCGGCTCGTGCAGCGCCGCGTTGGTCAGGTCGGTCCACGGGCCGGTCGCGTTGACGACGACGGATGCCGCGAAGCGCACCTCACGGTCACCGCCTGTCTCGCGGAGCACGACGCGTCCGTCGTCCACGCCGACCGCGGACGTGTAGTTCGCCGCGCGGGCGCGCGCGGCGCTCTCTGTCGCGCGGTCGCCGGGGCCCGCGGCATCCACCCCCGCCGCACGATCGCCGGCCGCGGCATCCATCCCCGCCGCGACGCCGTCGCGGAGAAGGTCCAGGGCGAGGCGCTCGGGGTCGCGCAGCGAGGCGTCCCAGTACGTCGCCGTGTATTTCACGTCGGGGTTCAGCTCCGGCAGCGCACGCAGCGAGGCGCGCCGGCCGTGGAATGTGTGCCGCGGCACGCGCCCGCCACTGCGTGAGAACGAGTCGTAGATCTCGAGGCCGATCTTGATGAGGGCGGCTCCCCGCTCGTGCGGGCGCCCCTGGCCGTGCCGCAGAAAGCGCAGAGGCGCCGCGAGCACACCGGAGAAGGTCGAGAAGATCGGGATCGTCGTCTGCAGCGGCACGACGTAGTGCGGAGCGGTGCGCAGCAGCATGTTGCGCTCTGTGACGGCCTCGTGCACGAGGCGGAACTCACCGTTCTCGAGATAGCGGATGCCGCCGTGGATCATGTGGCTGGATGCCGCCGAGGCCCCGCTCGCGAAGTCGCCGCGCTCGACGAGCGCGACGTCGACGCCCTGCATCGCGAGGTCGCGGAACGTCGCGATGCCGTTCACGCCGCCGCCGATGACGAGCACGTCGGCGTACGGGCGAGCGGCGAGCGCGGCCAGACCGTCACGTGCGAGTGCGGCGTGCATGCGATCCCCTTCCCCGCCTCCAGGCTATGCGACGCATCCGACGTCCGGCGCCGCCGCGCCGCCGCGCCGCTCTCCCTCGCCCCCTCGCCGAACTCATATGAGTCCGTCCCATGCACGTCGAACTGCCGGCCGGTTTCATGTGCGTTGGACGGATTCATGTGAATCTGCCGTTTCGGGGGCGGGGCGAGACGGGGAGGCCGGGAATGCGACGGGATGCTGTGCGTTGGGTAGACTCGGAGCATCAACGTGCTCCGGGGTCGGTGAGAATCCGAACCGGCGGTGACAGTCCGCGAGACGCACAGCCCGTACGGGCCGCGTGTCTGATCCGGTGGAATTCCGGAACCGACGGTGATGCGATGGCAGGTCCGTCGCTAGTCCGGATGGGAGGCAGCACGCGCGCCGCGCTTTTCGCGCCGAGCCAGGGCACGCCTCCGGAGCCAGACAGCGAGGAGAGCGGATGCCGGTGACTCGGCCCGAGAGGGACGCGATGCGTCGCGCCTTCGCCCTCGCCCGCCGCGGCCCGCGCGGGATCAACCCGCAGGTGGGGGCCGTGATCCTCTCCCCCGCCGGCGAGATCATCGCCGAGGGCTGGCACCGCGGCGCCGGCACCCCGCACGCCGAGGTCGATGCCCTCTCGCAGCTGTCCGCCGATCAGGTGCGCGGCACCACCGTCGTGGTCACGCTCGAACCCTGCAACCACACCGGCCGCACCGGCCCATGCGCCCTCGCGCTCATCGAGGCCGGCGTCGCGCGCGTGGTGTTCAGCGCCGAAGACCCCGGCGTGCACTCGGGCGGCGGGGCCGCTCGGCTGCGCGCGGCGGGGGTGGATGTCGCTGCCGGCGTGCTCGCCGAAGAAGGCGTCGCGCTCATCGACGACTGGCTCGTCTCGGTGCGGCTGGGCCGCCCCTTCATCACCGTGAAGTGGGCGCAGAGCCTCGACGGCCGTGCCGCCGCGTCGGACGGCACGAGCCAGTGGATCACCGGGCCCGCCGCCCGCGCCGATGTGCACGAGCGGCGCGCGGACGCCGACGCGATCCTCGTCGGCACCGGCACCGTGCTGGCCGACGACCCCGCGCTCACCGCACGCCGCCCCGACGGCACGCTCTACGAGCACCAGCCGGTGCCGGTCGTGCTCGGCACGCGGGCGGTGCCGGAGGATGCCGCGATCCGGCGGCATCCCCATTCGCCGCTCTTCCACGACACGCTCGACGGCGCCATCGCCGAACTGCGCGAGCGCGGCATCCAGCGCCTGTTCGTCGAGGGCGGGCCGACCGTCGCCTCCGCCGTCATACAGGCGGGGCTGGCCGACGAAGTGCTCGCCTACATCGCGCCCGTGCTCATCGGCGGCGACCGTCTGGCCCTCACCGACATCGGCGTGGCCACCCTCGCCGACGCGCCGCGCCTGCGCATCGCCTCCGTCGAGAAGCTCGGCGACGACCTGCTGGTCATCGCGCGGCCGACGACGGGGCGTTCCGACGCCTCGGCGCCGCCTGCCGCCCGAGCACCGTACGACGAAGGCCGCTCAACGACCGACACGAAGGGATCGTGATGTTCACCGGAATCATCGAGGAGATCGGCGAGATCACCGCCGTCGAGGCGTCGGGTGACGGCATCCGTCTCACCGTCCACGCACCCACGGCCGTCTCCGACGCCGGGCACGGCGACTCCATCGCCGTGTCGGGCGTGTGCCTGACCGTGGTCGACCGCGGTGACGACTGGTTCACCGCCGATGTCATGAAGCAGACCCTCGACATGTCGACGCTCGACGGCGTCACCGCCGGGGGCCGGGTCAACATCGAGCGGGCCCTCGCCGCGCACGCCCGCCTGGGCGGACACATCGTGCAGGGGCACATCGACGGCACCGGCGAGGTCCTCGAGGTGCGCCCCGGCGACCAATGGCGCGTGCTGCGCATCGCGCTGCCGGCCGAGCTCGCCGACCTCGTCGTCGACAAAGGCTCGATCGCCGTCGACGGCGTTTCGCTGACGGTCAGCGCGGCCTCCCCCGCCGACGCCGCGCAGGCGTGGTTCGAGGTGTCGCTCATCCCCGAGACCCTCGTCGCCACGACCCTCGGCGAACGCGCGCCGGGCGAGCGCGTGAACCTCGAGACCGACATCCTCGCGCGCCATGTGCGACGTCTTCTGGCCTTCACCGGCACGGCCGGTGCGGCATCCACTTCCGAAGAAGGGAGGCTCGCATGAGCCTGTCCACCATCCCCGAGGCGCTGGAGAGCCTGCGCACCGGCCGCCCGGTGCTCGTCGCGGACGATGAGAACCGCGAGAACGAGGGCGACATCATCCTGTCGGCGCAGCTCGCCACACCCGAGTGGCTCGCCTGGACGATCCGCTACTCGAGCGGCTACCTGTGCGCACCGATGCCCGTCGAATGGGCCGAGCGCCTCGATCTGCCGCCGATGGTGGCCAACAACGAGGATTCACGCGGGACCGCGTACACGGTGAGCGTGGATGCCGCGGACCGGATCTCTACCGGGATCAGCGCCGCCGACCGCTCGCACACCCTGAACGTGCTGGCGAACCCCGACTCGAAGCCGTCGTCGGTGATCCGGCCCGGGCACGTCCTGCCCCTGCGCGCCGTCGACGGCGGCGTGCGCGAGCGCAGCGGCCACACCGAGGCCGCCGTCGAGCTGATGAAGCTCGCGGGTCTGGCGCCGGTCGGGGCGATCGGCGAGGTCGTCGCCGACGACGGCAGCATGATGCGCCTGCCGGGGCTGATCGAGATGGGCGAGCGCGAGGGCGTGCCGGTCATCACGATCGAGCAGCTCATCGCCTACCTCGACGAGCACCAGCCCCGCACCGAGCAGGTCGCCCATCGCCGCCGCGTGAGCCTGCGCGCCGAGGCGAACGTGCCCACCTCGCACGGGACGTTCCGCTTCCTCGCGTACAAGGACCGCACCACCGGCACCGACCACCTCGCCGTGGTCTCGGGCGACCTGGGCGCGATGGAGGCACCGCTCGTGCGCGTGCACTCCGAGTGCCTGACCGGCGAGGCCTTCGGATCACTGAAGTGCGAGTGCGGGCCGCAGCTGCAGGCGGCGCTCGACGCCATCGACGCCTCCGGCGGCGTGGTCGTCTACATGCGCGGGCACGAGGGCCGCGGCATCGGCCTGATCAACAAGCTGCGCGCCTACAGCCTGCAGGAGGGCGGTCTCGACACCGTCGACGCGAACCTGGCCCTCGGCTTTCCCGCCGATGCGCGCGACTACGCGGCGGCGGCCGGCATCCTCGCCGAGCTGGGCGTGCAGAAGGTGCGCCTGCTGACCAACAACACCGACAAGGTCGACCAGCTGCGTGCGCTCGGACTCGACATCGTCGAGCAGGTGCCGCTGCTGGTGGGCGTGGGGCCGAACAACCACCAGTACCTGCAGACCAAGCGGGACAAGATGGGCCACATCATCGACGCGGACGAGCTCGAGGAGGCCCTGCACGAGATGCAGGGCGCCGACGGCGACGGACAGCAAGAAGGAGCCACAGCGTGAGCGGAACCGGAGCGCCCCGCGAGGGTCAGCAGATCGACGGGCGCGGCGTGAACGTCGTCGTGATCGCCGGGACCTGGCATGAGACCATCACCGATGGCCTCATCGCCGGCGCGCAGCGCACGCTCGAGGCTGCCGGCGCCGCGCACACGCTCGTGCGCGTGCCGGGCTCGTTCGAACTCGCGCCGGCCGCCCAGGCCGCCTTCGCGGGCGGTGCCGATGCGGTCGTGGCGCTCGGTGTCATCATCCGCGGCGGCACCCCGCACTTCGAGTACGTGTCGCACGCGACGACCGACGGCCTGAACCGGGTGGCACTGGATGCCGGCAAGCCGGTCGGCTTCGGAGTGCTGACCCTCGACGACGAGCAGCAGGGCCTGGACCGTGCGGGGCTCGAGGACTCGCAGGAGGACAAGGGCGCCGAGGCCGCCGATGCGGCCGTGCGCATGGTCGCTGTGCTGAAGGAACTGCGCGCGCGCCGCTGAGTCGCGCGGGCCGCGGCGCCGCGCGGGCCGAGGTCGCACGGGATCTCGCGAGATCGCACCAGATCTCACGAGGTCGCACCGGCCCGCGGCATCCACCCCACGCGACCTCGCGAGAATACGTGCGACCTCGCCGAATCCCGTGCGACCTCGCGAAAACACGTGCGACCTCGCGAGGTCGCACGTGTTTTCGCGAGGTCGCACTCAGTGTGGCGGGGTGGGCTACGGCTTCCAGATCATGAGAAGCACGACGACCACCAGCAGCAGCGCCGAGATGCCGTTGCTCGCGGCGATCGCGCCGTAGCCGGCGGGCTTCGCCGCCTTCTCACCGCCGGAGGCCTCGGCCGCCTTGTTCATCTGCGGCACGACGAAGAACACGTTCAGCAGGAACGCGATCGCGTACAGGATGATCGACCACAGGATCCACGGCGTGGTCATGCTGAGGTTGTACTGCTCGGGCGCCAGCGACATCGCGCCGAAGCCGAAGATGAACGTCAGCAGCGACAGCCACGAGAAGACGGCAGTGGAACGGGCGAGGGTGTGCACCTGCCCGGCGTTGCCCGAGCGCAGCGCGCGCAGGCCGGTCATCGGAAGGATCGCCATCGGGCCGACGATGAAGACGGCGGTGCCGACGTGGAGGATGGTCATGACGGTGTCCATACCTCGAGCTTACGTCATACTGAAGGTCGGTCGTACCCGTCTCGCGGCACGTTAGGATGGAATCGACGCCGGCGAATCCGCCGGCGTTTCCGGTGATCCAGCGTCGGCCCGCCCGACGCGTCACCCCTGCGTCGGACGTCCCCCACCGGCACGTCCCACAAGGACCTCGCTCTTTATCTGTATAGGTCCTTTCTGCATGTCTGCTTCCGTCGCGACGACGGCACCGGCCAACCCGCGCTCGCGCGTGGTCCTGGCCAGCCTGGTCGGCACCACCATCGAGTTCTACGACTTCTACGCGTACGCCACCGCTGCCGTCCTCGTCTTCCCCATCCTGTTCTTTCCCACCGGCGACGACACCACCGCTCTGCTCGCCTCGTTCGGCGTCTTCGGCGCGGCGATGGTCGCCCGTCCGATCGGCGCCATGGTCTTCGGCCACTTCGGCGACCGATTCGGACGCAAGGCCACGCTCGTGGCATCCCTTCTCACGATGGGTATCGCCACCTTCCTCATCGGCTGTCTGCCCACCTACCAGTCGATCGGCTGGTGGGCCGCCCTCCTGCTGCTCCTGCTGCGACTCGCGCAGGGCTTCGCCCTCGGCGGTGAGTGGTCGGGCGCGGCGCTGGTCGCCACCGAGAACGCCCCCAAGGGCAAGCGCGCCTGGTACGGCACCTTCCCGCAGATGGGTGCGCCGCTCGGCTTCATCATCGCGAACACGATCTTCCTGATCATCAACGTCGCACTCCCCCACCCCGACGGCGCGCTGCAGCGTTCGGAGGCGTTCCTGTCGTGGGGCTGGCGCGTGCCGTTCTGGTTCTCGGCCGTCATGGTCATCATCGGCCTGTGGGTGCGGCTCAAGCTCGTCGAGTCGGAGTCGTTCACGAAGGCCGAGAAGAGGGGCGCGATCCGCAAGTTCCCGCTCGGTGAGACGCTGCGCCGGCACTGGAAGCAGCTCATCCTCGGCACGTTCATCATGCTGGCGACCTACGTGCTGTTCTATCTGATGACGAACTTCACGCTGTCGTACGGCACCAAGGCGACGCTTGAGGGGGCGAAGGCCGCCGCCGAGACCGCGGGGACCGCCTTCGACGCCGCGAGCTACGTGCCCGGCCTCGGCTTCGGGTACATCGATTTCGTGCTCATGCAGATCATCGGCGTGGTCTTCTTCGGCATCTTCACGCTGCTCGCCGGGCCCGTCGCCGACGCGGTCGGCCGCCGCAAGCTGCTGCTGTGGATCACCGGCGGCATCATCGTGTTCGGCCTCGTGTTCAACGTGTTCCTGCTACCGCAGGCCGATCCGAAGTTCACGGGAGCCCTCGTGCAGGCGTTCCTCATCTTCGGCTTCGCCCTGATGGGCGCCACATTCGGTCCGATGGGCGCTCTGCTGCCGGAACTGTTGCCGACCAACGTGCGCTACACCGGTTCGGCCGTCGCCTACAACGTGTCGTCGATCCTCGGCGCCGCGCTCGCGCCGATCATCGCGGTCGCCCTGTGGGCCGCCGCCGGTGGATCGCCGTGGCTCGTGGGCGTCTACCTCAGCGGCGCCGGAGTGCTCACGCTGATCGCCCTGCTCCTGTCGCGCGAGACGAAGGACGTCGACTACGACGACGCCGAGCTCGGGCTCGGCGAGACCGCTTCGCTCTGAGAGCTTCTTTCGAGGGGGATGCCGCGGGCCGCGGCATCCCCCCTTCGTCTTCCCTGCTTCATCCCGGCTGCCTGCGCCCTCGCCCGAGGCGAGGAGATCTGCCGGAGCGAGGAGCATTCCGCCCGATTCGGTACTCGCCTCTGCCAGTCCCCTCGCCCCAGGCGAGGGGCGCCCGTCCCGCACGGTGCGCTGAGACGCGCACCATGGCGCGACCTCGCGAGAAAGGGCGCGACCTCGCGAGAAAGGGTGCGACCTCGCGAAAAAGGGTGCGACCTCGCGAAAAAGGGTGCGACCTCGCGAAAACCCGTGCGATCTCGCGAACGGGCGGGCAGTGGATGCCGCGGGCCGCGGCATCCACCTCAGTCCAGGAACAGGGCGCGCAGGCGCTTGGTCGTGAAGACGAGGCCGACCGCGATCATCACCACGTAGTACAAGATGTGCCAGAGCATCGCGCCGGTGATCACACCGGTCGTCAGGCCCCGGATGAGCTCGACCCCGTGCCAGAGCGGGAAGGCCATGATGACCGACTGGATCCACTGCGGGTAGATGTCGATCGGGTACAGCGTCGCCGAGAAGAGGAACATCGGCAGCAGCACGATGTTGATCCAGTCCATGTGCTGGAACGTCTTCATGTAGCTGGTGACGGCCATGCCCAGGCTCGCGAACCCGAACGCCACGAGCAGCACCGCCGGCAGCGCGAGGATCGCCGTGGGCGCCAGGTTGAGCCCGAACGCCTGCATGATGATCATGAACCCGCAGGCATAGAGCAGCCCGCGAAGCAGCGCGTACAGGATCTCGCCCAGCGCCACATCGAGCGGGCCCAGCGACGTCGCGAGCATGCCCTCATAGAGCTTGCCGTAGTTCAGTTTGAAGAAGACGTTCCACGTCGAGTCGTAGATCGCGCCGTTCATCGCCGACACCGCCAGCAGCGCCGGCGCGATGAACGCCGCGTACGGCACCGAGACTCCCGCGGCCACCTGCACGTCGCCGACCAGCCCGCCCAGACCGATGCCCATCGACGCGAGGTAGAACACGGGCTCGAAGAACCCGGAGAGGATCACGACCCAGCTCGACGAGCGCGCCGCGATCAGCCCGCGCTGCACGACCGCCCACGGGTTGCCCGACCACAGCGCCCGCACGCCGCCGCGGCGCCGGGTGGTGTCGACCTCGTCGATGACCGCGGTCATTTCGCGAGCCTCCGGGTGAAGATGCGGCCGGCCATCAGGTAGCCGCCGACCGTGAGCACGAGCAGATACGCCAGGTGCACGGCGAGCATCCCGCCGTTCACGGGCACGCCGAAACTCGCCATGCGCCCCAGTTCGGTCGCGTGCCACAGGGGTGAGATCCATCCGATCCACTGCAGCCAGATCGGCAGGTTCGTGAGCGGGAAGAACGTTCCTGAGAACAGGAACATCGGCATGAACACGAACCGCTGCACCAGCGCGAATTGGCCCGTGTCTTCTTCGAGCGACGCGGCGTACGCCAGCAGCGGCATCCCGAATGCCCATCCGGCCAGCAGTCCGACGAACACCGACAGCCACGCGGTCGCCGGGGCGGGTACGGTCACCACCGGCAGCACCGCACCGAAACCCCAGATGAACAGGTAGTACGCGGCCGCGGCGAAGAACATGCGGGCGGATGCCGCGAACACGACGCCGTTCGCGATCTGCGGCGATCTCAGCGGCGAGGCGTTGAAGCCGTAGAAGTACCTGCGCCACTTGAAACCGGCCATGACCGGATACGTGAACTCTTCGCTGGCGACGGCGATCGTCGCGGTCATCAGCAGCGAAGGCGCGACGAACACCAGGTACGAGACATGCCCGCCGCCGGCGGTCGGGATCTCCTGCTGGATGAGGGCCGCCAGGCCGATCGCCAGGCCGAACAGGTAGACCAGCGGCTGCCCGAGCGCGCCGACGACGATCGTCCAGCCGTAGGCGCGCATGGCGCGCAGCATGTGCTCGGCCGCGTACCACGAGCCGTACCGACGGGGCTTGCGGCCGCCGGCGAGCGCCTCGGCGCGCAGCTCGTCGAGCGAGGGGTGGGCAGTCTCCGGCCCGGGGCGCACGTCCGTCATTCGATCAGCGACCTTCCGGTCAGCCGCAGGAAGACGTCCTCGAGGCTCGACCGGCGCACAAGGCTCGTGATCGGCTCGAGCCCGGCGGCGACCACCCGGTCGAGCGCCGCTTCGCCGTCGGACGCGTAGATGAGGATGCGGTCGGGCAGCACCTCGACGCGGTTGCCGATGCCCGCCAACTGCGGAGCCACCTGCTCGTTGCGACTCGACCCGAACCGCAGCTCGAGCACCTCGCGACTGGAGTGCTCGCGGATCAGCGACGACGGGGTGCCCTGCGCCATGATGCGGCCCTTGTCGACCACGATGAGGCGGTCGCACAGCTGCTCGGCCTCGTCCATGTAGTGCGTGGTGAGCACGAGGGTCGTGCCCCGCTCCTTGAGGCGGAACAGACGGTCCCACAGGATGTGCCGCGCCTGCGGGTCGAGCCCGGTCGTCGGCTCGTCGAGCAGCAGGATGCGCGGGTCGTTGATGAGCCCGCGCGCGATCGTGAGGCGCCGCTTCATGCCGCCGGAGAGCTGGTCGACCTTGCTCTTGGCCTTGTCTTCGAGCTGGGCGAAGGCCAGCAGCTCCTCCGCCTTGCGCGCGCATTCACGCCCGGGCATGCCGAAGTAGCGCCCGTACACGTAGAGGTTCTCGCGGGCGTTGAGCTCGCCGTCGAGGTTGTCGTCCTGCGGAACGACGCCCAGCCGCGAGCGGATCTCGGGGCCGTAGCGATTCGGGTCGAGCCCGAGGATCTCGAGGTCGCCCGACGTGCGCGTCGACACGGCCCCGACCATCTTCATGGTCGTCGACTTGCCGGCGCCGTTGGGGCCCAGGAGGCCGAACGACTCCCCCGGCGCGACCTCGAAGCTGAGGTCGTCGACGGCCCGGAAATCGGGCTTTCCCTTGACCTTGTAGGTCTTCACGAGGTTCGCGGCTCGGATCACATCGGCGGGCACCGGACCACTCTAACCGCGGCATCCGACACCCGGAATGACTCACTATGACGGAAGGGATGCCGCGCGCGAGCGCCCCAGGTTAGCATCGGCCGGTGAGCATTCCCCCGTATCGCGCCGACATCGTCGGCAGCTTCCTCCGTCCCGCCGCCCTCAAAGACGCCCGCGCCCGCCACACCGACGGATCCCTCGACGACGAGGGGCTCCGCCAGGTCGAGGACGAGCTGATCGCCGACCTCGTGCAGAAGGAGCACGACAACGGCCTGAAGGTCGCCACCGACGGCGAGTTCCGCCGCTCGTGGTGGCACTTCGACTTCTTCGGTGGCCTCGACGGCGTCGACATCGTCGCGCTCGACCACGGCATCCAGTTCCAGGGTGTGCAGACCAAGACCCGCGGTGTCGCCGTCGACGGCCCGATCCGGTTCAGCCCGCAGCATCCCTTCCTCGATCACTTCCGGTCGATCAAGGAGCTCGCCGCACGCACGGGCGCGACCCCCAAGTTCACGATCCCCTCGCCGACCGTGCTCGACTTCCGCCTCGAGCCCGACCACATCGGCGGCGGCTACGACGGGCGCGACGCGATCGTCGACGACCTCGTGCGGGCCTACCGCGACGCCATCGCCGCGTTCTACGACGCCGGCGCCCGGTACCTGCAGCTCGACGACACCGCCTGGGCGTACCTGTGCAGCCAGGTCGAGCTCGACAAGGCCGCCGCGCGCGGCATCGACACCGACGGCATCGCCGAGCGCTACGCCGATATCCTGAGCCGCGTGCTCGCCGACAAGCCCGACGACCTGGTCGTGACGACCCACGTGTGCCGCGGCAACTTCCGCTCGACGTGGATCTCGTCGGGCGGCTACGAGCCGGTCGCCGAGCAGCTGCTGGGCGCCGTGCCGTACGACGGGTACTTCCTCGAGTACGACAGCGACCGCGCCGGCGGTTTCGAGCCCCTCCGTTACCTACCGAAGGGCGACAAGACCGTCGTGCTGGGCCTGGTGACCACGAAGTCGGGCGAGCTGGAGAACCCCGACGACATCAAGCGCCGCATCGATGAGGCGACGGCCTTCGCGCCGCTCGAGCAGCTGGCCCTGAGCCCGCAGTGCGGCTTCGCCTCGACCGAAGAGGGCAACGAGCTCTCCGAAGACCAGCAGTGGGCGAAGATCCGCTCGGTCGTCGACATCGCCGCCGACGTCTGGGGCTGATCAGGCGTTCATGTCGGCCGCTGCGGGAGGGGTGGATGCTGCGCGGTAGCGCAGCCCGTCCAGCAGCAGCGCGACCATCTGCCGTGCGCGGTCTTCCGCACCGGGCGTGCAGAGGTTGGCGACCGTGCCGAGCAGATCGATCGCCGCAACGCCGCCGGGGATGACCCCGGCGGCTTCGGCGTTCTGCAGCAGCGTCTGCAGCACCGGGCCCAGCCGCTCTTCGAAGTAGGTCGCCAGCGGGCTGTAGGCGGGGTCACCGGAATGCAGCGCCGCGGCCAGCCCCTGCTTGGTCGCCACGAAGTCGATGTACCGATCGAGCCACAGCTCAAGCGCCCGATCGGGTTCGTGCGTGGCCGACAGCCGCGGCCCCTCTTGGGCGCACGCGTCGATCTCGCGGCGGAACACGGCCGAAATCAGGTCGGACCGCAGGGGGAAGTGCCGGTACAGCGTAGCCGTGCCCACGCCTGCCCGCGCGGCGATCGCGCGCACCCCGACGTCGACGCCGGTGCGAGCGAACTCCTCTTTGGCGGCGGCCAGAAGCGCATCGATGTTCCGCTGTGCGTCGGCGCGCGGCATCCATCCCCCTTGCTAAGTGGAACACTGTCCCATATAGTCGTCCATACCGGGACGTTGTCCCGGATAATCCCATGCTACGGCATCCCCGCGATGCCAGAGGAGGACGCGACATGCAGTACCGAGCACTCGGCCGCACCGGCATCACCGTGAGCAACTTCAGTCTCGGCGCCATGATGTTCGGCGCCCAGGGCAACCCCGACCATGACGAGGCGACCCGCATCATCCACCGCGCACTCGACGCCGGCATCAATGTCATCGACACCGCCGACATGTACTCGCACGGCGAGTCGGAGGAGATCGTGGGCGCCGCCCTACGTAGCCGGCGCGACGACGTGGTGCTGGCGACCAAGTTCAGCAATCCGATGGGTGACGATCCGAATCGCGCAGGCGCCTCACGCCGCTGGATCATCACCGCGGTGGAGGACTCGCTGCGCCGGCTGCAGACCGACCACATCGACCTCTACCAGTTGCATCGGCCCGACCCCGACACCGACATCGAGGAGACCCTCTCCGCCCTGTCGGATCTGATCCACAGCGGCAAGGTGCGCGCCATCGGCTCGTCGACGATGCCGGCGTCGCAGATTGTCGAAGCGCAGTGGGTCTCTGAGCGGTGCGGACTCGAGCGGCTGCGCACCGAGCAGCCGACCTACTCGCTGCTGACCCGCGGCATCGAGAACGAGGTGCTCCCGGTCGCGCAGCGCTATGGGATGGGGATCATGGTGTGGAGCCCGCTGGCCGGCGGCATGCTCACCGGCCGGGTGCGTCGCGGGCGGCCCACCGACCTGCGCCGCGCGGCGATGTTCCGCTACCTGGGCGACGAGCGCGCCATCGACGCGGTGGAGGCGCTGATCCCCGTCGCGGAAGAGGCCGGCCTGCCGCTCACGCACCTGGCACTCGCGTTCGTCACCGCGCATCCGGGTGTCAGCTCGGCGATCATCGGACCGCGCACGATGGCGCAGCTCGATGATCTGCTGGCCGCCGCCGACGTCACCCTCGACGACGCGACCCTCGACCGGATCGACGAGATCGTGCCGCCGGGCGTGGACGTCAACCACCTCGACATGGCCTACCGCACGCCCCCGATCCTGCACGCCGAGCTGCGCCGACGCGCGGTCGAGGAGCGCGCCGCTTGAGAGCGAGCCGCAGGCCGGCCGACACGCGCGCGGTGGGCCGGCCCGCGGCATCCATCCCGCCACTGGCCGGGGCTAAGCTGACGTCGTCCTCACAGAGATGTCAGGGAGTGATCAGATGACCGGCAACACCGAGTACGACCCGAGCGAGCTGCAGCGGGTTTTCGAGAGCACTTTCACCTGGGCCGCGGCCTTCGCGCGCAACACGCACCGGTACGCCCGCCGCCCCGCTCTCACCGATCCGCCGACCGGCCGCTCATGGACCTACGCCGAGCTCGGCCAGGTCACGGGGCGTCTCGTCGAGGGCCTGCGCGCACAGGGCGTGGGCGTGGGCGACATCATCTGCTACGAGCTGAAGAACACACCCGAGTTCGCCTTCCTGTACATCGCCGCGCAGGGGCTGCGGGCGGTGAGCTCGCCGATGAACTTCCGTCTCGCGCCGGCCGAGACCGCGCACATCCTCGACACCGTGAAACCCACGGTGTACATCTATGACGGAGAGGATGCCGCCGCCACCGCCACGGCGTTGGAGATCGCCGCGCACCGGCCGCGCATCGTCGCGGCCGTCGGCGGCGAGATCATCGAGGGCGCGATCTCTTTCGACGACCTGTTCGCGGCGGACGCGGCACCGTTCCACGCGCCCGACGGCGCCAGCACCTGGGACGAGACCAGCCGCCTCTACACGAGCGGCACCACGGGCATGCCCAAAGCTGTGCCGCTGACGAGCCTCAACGAGATGCTCACAGCGCACGACGTGACCATGCACTTCCCGCTCGGGCCGACCGACAAGACCATGAACATGTCGCCCTGGTTCCACCGCGGCGGCAACTACTGCGCGGGGCCCAACACGGCGTTCTTCGTCGGGGCCGAGGTCGTGACGCTCCCCCAGTTCGATGCCGAGGTCGTGCTCGACGCGGTCGAGGAATACCGCCTGACGTACGTCATCGGCGCGCCCACGAATCTCGAGCGCCTCGCCGACGCGCAGGAAGCCCGGCCCCGCGACCTGTCGAGCCTGCGCGGCATCGTGACGATGGGCGCCCCGCTCAGCCACGACGCGGCGCTGCGCTACCAGCGCGTGCTCACGCCCCGCATCGCCAACGGCTACGGCACGACCGAGGCGTTCTGGAACACCTACCTGCGGCCCGACGACCTTCCCGGGGCGGCCGGCGCCGCGGGGCGCGCGTGCCTGGACGACGACGTCGCGGTGGTCCGCGTGCAGGACGAGCGGGTCTCCGAACCCGACGAGCACGCCGCGAAGGACGGCACCGAGGTCGGCGAGGTCATCATGCGCTCCACGAAGTCGGGGTACGCGTACCTCGGCAACCCCGAGGAGCAGAGGGCGAAGTTCCGGGGCGGCTGGGTGTACCCCGGCGACCTTGCCACCTGGGACGAGGACGAGATCGTCACCATCGTCGGCCGCAAGGACGACATGATCATCTCCGGCGGCGAGAACGTGCACCCCGTGCAGGTCGAAGAGGTGCTCGCCGGGCACGAGGGCGTCGCCGACTCGATCGTCGTGGGTCTCCCCGACGCGCAGTGGGGCGAGCTCGTGGTGGCGTACGTGCAGCCGAGGGACGGACAGCTGGGGGATGCCGCGGCCGCCGCCGCGGAGCTCGACGCGTTCCTGCGCGCCAGCGTGCATCTCGCCGACTACAAGCGGCCGAGGCGCTATGCGTTCGTCACCGAGCTGCCCTACACGGCGACCGGCAAGAAGCAGCACTTCAAGCTCAAGGCTCAGGCATCCGCCGACGCCGAGGCCGGGCGGTTCGTGACGCCCGGGCGGTGAGCGGCCGCTCCGCGCGCGAGTCGGGCCCGCGGGCGCGGATGCGGGCGCTGAGATGGCGCTGATGCGCGCGCGGAGTTGGCGCGGACCCGCGCCCACAGATCTGTCGCTGATGCGCGCGCTCGGGCGGGAGAACGTGCACGAGCGACAGATCTGCTGAGGTGGGGCGTGCGACCTCGCGAAAAGGCGTGCGACCTCGCGGAGCGCGCGGAGCGCGGAGCGGAGCGGAGAGAGCGAACGGAGCGGAACCAGCGGGGGTCAGTGGCCCTCGAGGGCGCGGCGGTCGATCTCCTCCTGGTTCTCGACGAACGGGGTGCCATGGGTGTGGAAGGTCGCGACGGTCTTCATGCCCCACGCCTGGCCCTTCGCGCGCTCGGCCTGGCTCCACTCGACGACGGGCCAGTCGGGGTCGAGCAGCAGACGCGCCTGCGCGTTGGCGAACTCGATGCGGTTGCCGCCCGGCTCCCACACGTACAGGAAGAACGTCTGGTTGATCGCGTGCTTGTACGGCCCGTACTCGATGTAGATGCCGTTCTCGAGGCAGATGTCGGCGGCCTTGAGGATGTCCTCGCGGTTGTCGGGCGCGAACGCGAAGTGGTGGAACCTGCCGCGCTCCCCCGTCCAGTCCTCGGAGTACACGACGTCGTACGACTTCTGGTGGAACCGGAACCAGCGCGCCGAGAAGTGCCCGTCGTCCATCCGCACGCGCTCCGACTCGCGCGCCATCATGACGTCCTGCCAGAAGTCGCCGGCGGCGTGCGCATCGGCGGCGAGGTAGTTGATGTGGTCCATCCGCCGGGTGTTGATGCCCCTACCGGGGAACGCCGCGGCCTGGTTCTTCAGCGCCGGGCGGTCTTCGTCGTCGGGCACGTAGTGCTCGGTGTCGTAGTAGATCGCCAGCAGGTGCCCGTCGGGGTCCTCGAACTCGTACGACCGGCCGACGCCGACCTCGGGGTCGCGCCAGCCGTGCCCGAGGCCCGACTTCTCGATCGCCGAGACCCGGCGGGCCAGCGCGTCTTCGCTCGTCGCGCGCACGAGCGTGCGCCCGACGCCGTTCGTGTCGGACGCCGTCAGCTTCAGCGTGTAGCGCTGGTACTCGTCCCAGCACCGGAGGTACGCGGAGTCGCCGACCCGCTCCACCTCGCGCATCGCGCAGATGTCGCGGAAGAAGTGCAGACTCTCCTCGAACTTGGGGGTGAACAGCTCGATCGCGCCGAGGTGCGCGAGATCGAAGTTCTCCTGATGTGCCATGGCGGGGTCCTCCTTGACGTGGGCGGTCACAGACGCGGGCGCGCGAAGACGCGCCCGTCGAAGAGCTTGCGGGCGGTGCGCAGAGAGGTGGATGCCGCGCGCCAGACTCCATCGACATCCTGCCCCACCTCGACCCGGGCCGTGAAGGCGCCGGCGGGATGCTCGAGCACGGTGTCGTCGCCGTCGCCGAGGCGGGCGAGAGCCGAGCCGACGGCGCCGGGAATGCGGATGCCGGCGGCCACCGACGCGGCCATGAGCACCCCGATCGCGGTGTGCACGCGATGCGGGATGAACGCGCGGGTCGTGATCGCGCCGCCGTCGCGCGGCGGCGAGAGCAGGAGCATCTTCGGCACCGACTGGTCGGCGACCTCGCCCAGGCCGAACAGGGGTCCGGCGGCCAGCCGCACGCGTTCGACCTCCGCGCGCAGCGCCGCGTTCTCCTCCAGATCGGCGGGCGTCTCGGTGCCGGTGACGCCGAAGTCCGCGGCATCCATCAACACCACCGGCATGCCGTTGTCGACCAGCGTCACCCGGTGCCCGGCCACCGTGTCGGCGACGTCGCCGGTGGGCAGCAGCGGGCCGGAGCCGGCCAGTCGCAGGTCGATGGGGCATGCCGTTCCGGGCACCCCGTCGATCTGCGCATCGCCGTCGTAGTCGGGACGACCGCCCACGACCGCGAAGGATGCCGTGGCCACATCTCCGGTGTTGATCAGCCGGATCCGCACCGTGGCGCGATCGCCCGACACCGTGATCAGCCCGCGCTCCAGCGCGAACGGCCCGACCGCGGCCAGCAGGTTTCCGCACGTCTGCCGGTCGCTGACCTGCGGCGCGTCGACGGCCACCTGCAGGAACAGATAGTCCAGGTCGATGCCCTCTTCGGCCGAGCGCGACACGACGGCGACCTTGCTGGTCAGCGGGTGCGCCCCGCCGATCCCGTCGATCTGGGCCGGGTCGGGGCTGCCCATGATGCGCAGCATGAGCGGGTCGCGCTCCGCGGGGTCGGCGGGCACGTCATCGGCGAGGAAGAACGCGCCCTTCGAGGTGCCGCCGCGCATCAGCATGCACGGCAGGCCGTCGCGGACCGGGTCAGCGGGCATCGTATTCCTGTTGCGTCATATAGACGATGCCGAGCTCGGCGACGCTCGGGCGCAGTCCCTTGCGATCCAAGCTCAGCTGGCCGCCCGCGTAGGCGGCGCGGTCGGCCTCCTCCTTCGCGAAGCGCGCGTCGGCGGCCGCCAGCGCCTCGTCGGCCTCGCCGCGCGGCACGCATAGCACGCCGTCGTCGTCGGCGACCACGATGTCACCGGGGCGGATGACCACCCCGCCCACCACGACGGGCACGTTCACCGATCCGGGAGTGTTCTTCACCGTGCCCTGCGCGTTCACCGCCGCCGCCCACACCGGAAAGCCCAGGGCCCGCAGCTCGGACGTGTCGCGCACCCCGGTCGTCGTGACCAGGCCCCGCACGCCGCGCGCGTGCAGCGCGGTCGCGAACAGCTCGCCGAACGCGCCGTCGGTCGACGGCGACGTCGTCGCCACAACCAGCAGGTCGCCGGCGCGGCACTGCTCGACAGCGACGTGGATCATCAGGTTGTCACCGGGGTGGCTGAGCACCGTGACCGCGGAGCCCGCGACCCGCACGTCCCGCTGGACGGGCCGCAGCGCCGGGCCGACGAGGCCGGTGCGCCCCATCGCCTCGTGCACGGTCGCGACCCCGTGGACCGCGAGGGCGTCGACGGTCGCGGCATCCGCCCGCTCGATGTCGGTGACGACCACAGGCCCCGCGCTCATGCCAGAACCCCGGTCACCTGCGGGTAATAGCGCACGTACGCCTCGCCCATCGTCTCGTGCGGCAGGCCGAGGTTCGGGCCCGCGTTGCGCTTGACCTGCACCCCGCGGCGCACCGCGAGATCGGTGTAGTACGACCACATGTGCTTCTGCGCCGGCAGGCACTCCATCGCCGCGCGCTTGCGGGGAAAGGCCTCGGTGATGTCCAGCAGCACGTCCGGGCGGAAGTCGCACTGCTCGGGCTGGTGCGGCTCGAAGAAGAACACCGGCGGAGCGCCGATGATGTCGTCCTGGGACGGGTACGATCCGTCGGCGTTCGCCACCCCGATCGCCTGCGCCAGCACGCGCGCCTGCAGCGCCATGCGCGCCGCGGCCGGGTGGTCGCCGTTGTACGGGTCGACGAGTGTATGCGTGAGCACGACCGTCGGCTGCACGCGCCGGTACACGTCCACGAGCTGCGCGACCGCCTCGTCGCTCTCGCGCAGCGGGTAGTCGCCCTGGTCGAGGAACTCGATGTCGGCACCGAGGGCGGATGCCGCGGCCTCCGCCTCCGCGCGACGCACGGCCTTGATCTCGTCCAGCGGCTTGCCGGCCAGCCACTGGCTCGCCGACTCGCCGCGCTCGCCGTACGACAGGCACACCACCGTCGCCCGCTCTCCGCGCAGGGCCGCCGCGGCGATCGCGCCGCCCGCCCGCCACACGAAGTCGCCCGCATGGGCACTGACCACCAGAAGGGAAGGGACGCTCTCAGCCATGAGACTCCTCGATGTGCGCGGCGCGGTGCCGTGTGGACCTGTCCCTCCCAGACAAGCACAACGGACGACATTGGTCAAGAAATTGTCTACAATTTTGGCGAAGCCAACTTCACTATGGACATAGGCATCACTCCTTCGTAGGATCGGCACTGGCCCGCGATGGCGCCGGGTCAGGCCCGAGGTCGAAGGAGACACGATGGCAGACAACCTGCAGCAGCTGCTCGACGAGAACGGCGACGTCGTCGAGATGCTCCGCAACTCGCAGCTGGGCACTTACATCTACCCGGTGGTGCCCGCCGAGTTCACGAACTGGCGACGCGAGCAGAAGGCATGGCGGGAGACGGCCGTGCTCTACGACCAGACCCACCACATGGTGAACTTCTTCGTCTCCGGCCCCGACGCGTTGCGCCTGCTCAGCGATACGGGGATCAACTCGTTCGCGAACTTCCCCGTCGACACGGCCAAGCAGTTCGTGCCGGTCTCGTCGACCGGCGGGGTCATCGGCGACGGCATCCTCTTCCACGAAGCCGACGACGAATACGTCTATGTCGGACGCAACCCCGTCGCCAACTGGCTGCAGTTCCACGCCGAGACCGGCGACTACGACCTGGAGTTCCGCTACGACGACCGCTCGCCGTCACGCCCCTACGGGCAGGCCGTGCATCGCGACTACTGCCGCTTCCAGATCCAGGGACCGGCGGCGTGGCAGATCATCGAGAAGCTCGCCGGCGGCCCCGTCGAGCAGGTGAAGTTCTTCCGCATGGGACACATGAGCATCGCCGGCCACCCCGTTCGCACCCTGCGCCACGGCATGGCGGGCGCCCCGGGTCTCGAACTGTGGGGACCCTACGCCGAGCACGGGGCCATCCGCGACGCGATCCTGGACGCCGGCGCCGAGTTCGGCATCGAGCCGTGCGGCGCACGTGCGTACTCGTCGAACACGCTCGAGTCGGGGTGGATCCCCTCGCCGCTGCCGGCGATCTACACCGGCGGCGACATCGAGCGCCGCTTCCGCGAGTGGCTGCCGGCGAACGGCTACGAGGCGATCAACGCCCTGGCGGGATCCTTCGTCTCGGACGACATCGAGGACTACTACCTCAACCCGTGGGACCTCGGCTACGGCTCGTTCGTGAAGTTCGACCACGACTTCATCGGACGCGACGCGCTCGCCGCGCTCGACCCCGAGCAGCAGCGCAAGAAGGTCACGCTCGCCTGGAACGACGAGGACCTCACGAAGATCCTCGCCTCGGTCATCGATCGCACCGGCCCCGGCTACCAGTTCTTCGACATCCCGAACGCGAACTACGGGTCGAGCAACTACGACGCCGTGATCGACGCGGCCGGCGACACCGTGGGACTCTCGCTGTTCACCGGCGTGACCGCGAACGAGAGACGCGGCCTCTCACTGGCCACCGTCGCACGCGACGTGCCCCTCGGCGCCGAGGTGCGCGTGGTGTGGGGCGAGCCCGACGGCGGCACGCGCAAGACCACGGTCGAACCGCACGAGCAGATCGCCGTCCGCGCCGTCGTCAGCCCCGCCCCCTACGCCGAGACCGCCCGCACCGAGTACCACGGCGGGTGGCGCACGGGCGGTACCGCGTAGGTCCAGGGCCCGCCGATGCGCGCACACTACGCCGACCTCTGGCGTGCGGTGGCCGCCGCCGTGCCCGACCGCGAGGCGATCCGGTCGATCGACGGCGGCAGCTGGACCTACGAGCGTCTCGCGCACGACGCAGGCGCCCTCGCCGCCGGGCTCGCCGACCGGGGCCTGCGCCCCGGCGATCGCCTCGCGCTGCTGCTGCACAACCGGCCGGAGTTCCTCATCGCGGTGTTCGCGTGCCTCTCCGCCGGCATCGTGCCCGTTCCGCTGAACTACCGGCTGCGCGCGCACGAGGTGGCGGCGCTCCTCGACGATGCGGGTGCCCGCGTGCTGCTGGCTCCCACCTCGCTGACCGAGACGGCACGGGATGCCGCGGCCGCCGCCGGGGCGACGGTGGTGTGGATCCCCGATGCGGGCGTCGCCGAGCCCTCGTGGGCCGGTGCGACGGCCGTCGCCGCCGCCCTGCCGCACCCGCCCGACGACGCGGAGCTGTGGCTGTACACGGGAGGGACGACCGGCCGCCCCAAGGCGGTGCGCTGGGACGAGCAGGAACTGTTCGAGGCGCAGATGGCCCCCACCTACTCGGTGATCGGCGCCGACTGGCCGCGCACGATCGACGAGGCGGTGCGCATCGCCGCCGACCCGTCGCACCCGCCCGTGATCACGCTGCCGCTCGCGCCGCTTCTGCACGGCACCGCGCTGACGACCTCGATGAACACGCTCACGCTGGGCGGCACGGTGCTGGTCACCTCGTCTCCCCGCTTCGACCCCGATGCTGCCGTCGCGTTCGCGGCCGCGGCATCCGCCACCCGGATCGTCGTGGCCGGCGACGGGGTCGCCGTGCCGCTCGTGGAGGCCGCGGAGCGGCACGGCATCCGGCTGCCGGCCGTGCGGACCGTGATCAGCTCGGGGATGCGCTTCAGTCCGGAGACGAAGCGGGGCCTGCACGCACTCGGCGACATGACGATCATCGACATGCTCGCCTCGACCGAGGGCGGCGTGTACGCGGCGACCACGACGACCGGGGCGGGCGACCTGCCTGGCCGACCGCGGCTGTTCCCCTCGGCGGTCGTGCTCGACGCCGGCCGGCACGAGGTCCAGGATCACCCGGGAGCGCTCGGTATCCTCGCCCAGCGCGGCGCCCTTCCGCTGGGCTACCACGGCGACCCCGAGAAGACGGCGGCCACGTTCCCGGTCATCGACGGCGTACGCCATGTGATGCCGGGCGACTGGGTGCGCGTGGAGGACGACCGGCACATCGAGTTCCTCGGGCGCGGCAGCGGCGTCATCAACACGGGCGGCGAGAAGGTCTACCCGCTCGAGGTCGAGGAGGCGCTTCTCGAGCATCCCGCCGTCGCCGACGCCGTCGTGCTGGGGGTGCCCGATCCGCGGTTCGGCGAGGCCGTCGCCGCGGTCGTGGAACGGGCCGGCGAGGTCACCGCCGACGAGCTGCGCGCCTTCGTCGACGAGCGGCTGGCCGGCTACAAGCGACCGCGACGGATCCTCTTCCGCGCCTCGCTCGATCGCACGCCCACCGGCAAGGTCGACATGGCCGCGCTGCGGGACGAGGTCGCGCGCGGCGCATGACCCGGCGGGCGCCGCCCGGTTCAGCGAGGGGATGCCGCGGCATCCCCCTCGTCATCGATGATGCGCTCGAACCACGACAGCGTCGCCCTCGTCATGTCGGCGGGGTCGCCGTCGCCCTCCAGCATCGCCAGCGCATCGGCCACCTCGTCGCGCCGGCGGTGCGCGTGGCGATACGTGCCGTCGATGAGCCGGTCGATGAGGGCGTCGCCGTCGGGTCCCAGCTCGCCGGCGATCTGCGCCCGCAGCCAGTCCTCGGCGCCCACCGCGCGGGCCGCCGTCGTGCCCTCCACGACGAGGGCCGCCAACCCCTTCATGAAGACGCTGCGCAGCAGCTTCAGCCGGGCCGCCTCGCCGACGGCGGCATGCATCGGCACGATCGGCACGTCGAGCGGTCGCAGGCGGTCGGCCAGCGTCTCGGCACCGGGCCCGCTGGCCAGCAGCGGGGTGCGGATGCCGGCGCGCGGCACGGGCGCCAGGACCGCGACATCCGCCATCGCGACCCCCTGGGTCACGGCGAGCGCCCCGATCTCCTGTTTGACCCGCGGCGACGCGGTGTTCAGGTCGGCGTAGACGGCGGCCGTGCCCACCGCGGGCAGTGCCGCGGCCGCGATGTCGGCGGAGGCGTGCGCGCCGACCAGGCTCAGCACGACCTCGGCACCGTCGGCGGCCTCGGCGGCGGTCCGCGCCCGGTCGATGCCGGGCAGGGTGAGATGTGCGGACTGGTCGTAGCCGCGCACCCGCACGCCGGCGTCGATCAGCCCGCGGGCGTAGATGCGGCCGGCCTCCCCGAGGCCCAGAACGGCGATGGTCGACATGACGTGATCACCCTAGGCCACGACGGGATCGTGCTCGTCGCGCCCGGCGAAGTAGTCCAGCGACGCCCGTGATCCGCTCATCAGCGGGCCGCCGCGGTGATGCTCGGCGCCCTGGTCCGGCAGGTACGCGTCCTGCAGCGCCCGAGAGATGCCGGCGGCGGCCACGGTCAGCAGCTCGACGATCGGCTGCACCGGCGCGGCATCGTTGCGGACCACCACGCCCAGGGCCGCATGCACGGCGTCGTGCGGTCCGCGCACCGGCACCGCGATGCCGCGGGAGTCGTCGTGGATGTGCCCCGGCAGATCGGCGAATCCCTGCGCGCGCACGTGGCGCAGCCGCTCGCGCAGGGCCGCGCCGTCGCGGAGGGTGCGCTCCGTGAACCGCGGCCAGCCGGCGGCGATGACCTCGTCGACGACGGCCTCGTCGGCATGCGCGAGCAGCACGAGGCCGCTCGACGAGACCGGCAGCGGCGTGCGGCCCCCGATGAGCGTGGCGTTCACGACGGCGTCGGGGGTCGACATCCTCTCGATGAACAGCACGTCGCGTCCGCTGCGCACCGCCAGCTGGGTGTGCTGGCGGATGCGCGCGTGCAGGCCGCTCATCCACGGGCGGGCGAGCTCTCGCAGCCCGAGCGCGCTCGGCGTGCGGGCTGCGAACTCCCAGAGGCGCACGCCGAGCCGGTACGACCGGTCGGGCATGCGCTCGAGCAGTCCCTCCGCCTCCAGCTGCGCCACGAGCCGGTGCGCGGTCGAGGGCGCCATCCCCGCGATCTCGGCGATGCGCGCCAGCGTCAGATAGGGATGGAACGCGTCGAATGCGTCGAGCACGCGCAGGTGCTTGCGCAGTGCCGATTCGCCGCCGGATGCCCGAGCCATGCCGCCCTCCTGACCGCAAGGCTAACCCGTCCCGAACACCCCCGGACCGTTCCGCCGCTCACCGGTTCGCGCGGTACACCGTGCGCGCGTACTCGTGGTACGGCGCGGGCGCCACGGTCGCGCGGATGCGCACCTGCCGGTGGTGCTGATCGGCCTGCGGCTTGTGCGAGATCGGATCCTCACCCCAGACCACTTCCACCACCGTGCCGTCGGGGATGCCGGCATCCAGCGTCGCCAGCGACATGTACAGCTGGTCGAAGGCGACGTAGCCGGCATCCGTCGAAATCCCGACCCGTTCGCCGTCGAGGACGACCTCGTCCATCTGGAACAGCCCGTACCGCGCCTTGGGGAACTCGAGGAACTTCGCCGGGATCCCCGGCTCGAGCTGCGAGCGCACGACGGCGGCGACGTCGTCGGAGTCCCAGATCAGCGTGACCTTGTGCCGCCGCTGGTCTTCGGCGTGCTTCTCGAGGGCGGCGCGGCCGTGGAAGTCGTGGTCGAAGCGCACCGACTTGCCCAGGCCGATGTCGTAGGGGGTCATGTAGTAGTCGTGGACGTCTTCGGAGTACAACGATCCGCCGATCGAGCCCGCCCGGGCGGCGGGCAGCCACTCGCGGTACTCGGCGAAGTCGTCGTCGAAGATCGCGGGGAACGGCGTGGGCACCCAGCCCGACTCCAGCGGCGAGGCCGAGTACGCCTTGGCACCCACCCGGCGGATGTCGTAGGCGGCCCCCGCGTCCATCAGCGCCTCGAGGACGGTGTCGCCGTCCTCCCACGGCCCGTAGAACTCGAACCCCGGCTGGCCGGCCATGCCGTGCCGCAGCGCCTTGACCGGACGGCCGGCGATCTCGACGTCGCCGATGTGGAAGAACCGGATGTCGGGGGCGGGACCGCCGAAGACCTTCTCCATCACCTCGTCGGCGCGCGGCCCCTGCAGCTCGTACCGATAGAACGTGGGCGGACCGGAGCGCATGTTCGAGTTGCCCTCGAGCCGGTGGTGCACGTCCTTGCCCGCCGCCTCGGCCTTCTCGGCGGTGAACCGCACCCAGTCGATGAGCAGGTGATGGCCGATGAGCACGAGGCCCTCGGCGCCGTCGTGGTTGTAGAAGAGGATGCCGTCGCCGATGAGGTGGCCGCTCTCGTTGACGGAGATGAGCTGCTTTGCCACGCCCGCACGGAACGTGCCGAAGGTGTTCGGCGAGATCGTCGAGAGCATCGGGATGAGATCGGCGCCGTGCAGGAACAGCTGCGTCATGTGGTGCGACTGGTCCATCAGCGCGACGGTGGTGTTCCACGCGCGCTGCTCGTCGCGCCAGTTCGTGAACTCGGGCGCGACCGGGAACGTGAACGCCGGCCAGTCCTGGTCGCGCAGCAGCGGCACGGCACCGCCCGCGCGCTCGATCGCCTGGGCGAGTGATTCGGTTGTCATCATCGACCTCCATCGTCGGTATCGCAGGCAGATTAGGCGCGGGCGGATGCCGCGGATCGAGGTCTTCCGTTCAACGGAATGCCCCGGTGCGGCATCCCGATCCCTTCGGTGGAATGGGTCGCACGCAACGGTTGGATAAAGACACGCCAGGATGAATCCAAAATCGTTGACAATCTGAGCGCGAATCCGTAGCGTCCCTATCCAAGGACGCGTGTGCGTCTGCGACGAAGCGACGAATCGGAAAGGCGGGCGATGGGAACTCGACTGACCCTGGGGGACGTGTCCCTGCACTTCGGCGGCGTCTCCGTGCTCGACAAGGTCGGTTTCGACGTGGAGCCCGGGCAGATCTTCGGACTGGTCGGCCCCAACGGCGCCGGCAAGACCTCGCTGTTCAACTGCATCAGCGGGCACTACCGCCCCAGCGGCGGGTCGATCACGATCGACGGCGATGAGGTGCGCGGCTCCCGACCCGCGACCCTGGCCCGGCACGGGCTCGCCCGGACGTTCCAGCATCCCGCCCTGCAGCTGAATCAGACCGTGCTGCAGAACGTCATGCTCGGCGCGCACAGCAGGCTGCCCGGCGGTCCGCTCGAATGGGCGCTGCACCTGCCGCACACCGCCCGCGCCGAGCGCGAGCTGCGCGACGAGGCGCGCGAGCTGCTCGAGCGCAACGGACTGGGCTGGGCGGCCGACGTGCGCGCCGACGAGCTCTCGCACGGCCTGCACAAGGGCATCGAGCTGTGCCGCGCGCTGCTCATGCGCCCGACCCTGCTGCTGCTCGACGAGCCGGCGGCGGGCCTGCCGCACTCCGAGGTCGAGCAGCTCATCGCAACGGTGCGCCGCATCCGCGACGAGGACGACATCACCGTCGTCATCGTCGAGCACCACATGGGGCTGATCGCCGCCCTCACCGACCGCGTCGTCGTGCTTGACCACGGGCGCAAGCTCATGGAGGGCACTGCCGCGCAGGCGCAGTCCGATCCGCGGGTCATCGAGGCCTACATCGGGAAGGATGCCGCGGATGCTGCTTGAGCTCGAAGACGTGCGGGCCTTCTACGGGCCGGTCCAGGTGCTGGACGGGGTGTCGCTCACGGTCCCCGAGGGCGGTGCCGTCGGCATCCTCGGCGCGAACGGCGCCGGCAAGACCACGACACTGCGCTCGATCAGCGGCACCGTGCGAGCGACCGGGAAGATCACGTTCGAGGGGCGCAGCATCCGGGGTCTGAAGCCCGAGAAGGTCGCGAGCCTGGGCATCGCACACGTACCCGAGGGCCGCGGCACGCTCGGCGACCTCACCGTGCGCGAGAACCTGCGGGTGGGCGCCTATCTGCGCAAGGACCACAAGGCGGTCGCCCGCGACATCGACTACTGCCTCGACCTGTTCCCGCAGCTGCAGGACCGCATCCGCTCCAACGCCTCGGCGCTGTCGGGCGGCGAGCAGCAGATGCTCGCGGTGGGCCGCGCGATCATGGCCGCCCCCCGCCTCATGCTGCTCGACGAGGCATCGCTGGGGCTCGCCCCGGGAACGGCGAAGACCGTGTACGAGGCGATCGGGCGGCTGCGCCGCGAGTCGGGCATCGCCATGGTCGTCGTCGAGCAGAACGCCAACCTCGCCTTCACCCTCGTCGACTCGGCGACCGTGCTCGAGACGGGGCGCAACGCCCTGTCGGGCAGCACCGCCGAGCTCAAGGGCATGGACGAGATCCGACGCGCATACCTGGGAGGCTGATCCGTGGGGACGTTCATCCAACTCGTCGTCGACGGACTGTCGACCGGCTCCATCTACGCCGCGCTGGCCCTGGCCATCGTGCTGGTGAACCAGGCCACCGGCCTCGTCAACTTCGCGCAGGGCGGCATGGCGGTGCTCTCCGCCTACATCGCCTGGTGGCTCACGGGCCTCGGCGTGCCGCTGATCCTCGCGATCCTCATCACGGTCGTGGTGTCGTTCGTGCTGGGCGCCGTGATCGAGCGCTACCTCATGCGCCGCTTCGAGCGGGGCGACCCCGACACCGCCGTCGTGGTCACGATCGGCCTGCTCACTCTGATCACCGGGCTGTGCGGCTGGCTGTGGACGTACAACAACCAGCAGTTCGCATCGCTGTTCTCGCTGAACACGATCCAGTTCGCGGGCGCCAGCATCAGCGTGCGCTCGCTCGGCACGATCGTCGTGATCGTCGTGATGATGGTGCTGCTGCAGGCACTGTTCCTCGGTACGAAGCTCGGTCTCGCCCTGCGCGCGGTGGCCGTGAACCCGCAGTCGGCCTCATTCTCGGGCCTGCCGGTCGGGCGCCTGCTGATGGTCGGCTGGGGCCTGGCCGCGGTGCTCGGCGCCGTCGCCGGAGCCCTTGTCGCCCCGCAGCTGAGCCTGACGCCCGGGATGATGGACACGGCGCTGGTCTACGCGCTGGCCGCTGTGATCCTGGGTGGCATCTCCAGTCCGATCGGGGTGGTCGTCGCCGCGTGGCTGATCGGCGTGCTCGAGAACCTCGCGGCCGTGTACGTGCCGTTCATCGGCTACGACCTCAAGGTCGCCGTGCCGTTCCTCCTCATCTTCGTCGTGCTCATCGTGCGACCCCAGGGCCTGTTCGGCCGGAAGTCGGTGGTGCGCGTCTGATGTCCGAGACCTCGTTCTTCCGCCGCACATGGGTGCGCTGGGTCGCGATCGCCGTGGTGGTCATCGCGCTCATCGTGCTGCCGCTGATCCTGCCCGAGTTCGCCAACCAGACGATCGCCCGCATCGGGGTGTTCGCCGTGGCCGTCCTGGGACTGAACGTCGTGATGGGCTACACCGGCCAGGTCTCGCTCGGCCAGATCTTCTTCGTCGGGCTCGGCGCCTACATCACCGCCTACGGGGTCACACACGACTGGAACATCATCGTCGTGTTCATCCTCGCGTTCGTCGGCCCCGCCGTCGTCGGTCTGCTGATCGCGCTGGCCGCCGCGCGGCTCGGGGGCCTCGCCATCGCGATGGTCACCATCGCACTGCCGATCGTCGGCGTGCCGCTGGCCAAGCGCCTGGGCGATGTCACCGGCGGCTCGCAGGGTCTGTCGGCGCAGTTCTCCGACGCGCCCGACTGGAGCGGCCTGTACGACGATCAGTGGCAGCTGTACATCGTCATCCTCGTCACCGCCATCGTGTTCCTGCTCACCCGCAACCTCGTGCACGGCCGGTACGGGCGCGCCTTCGCCATCGTGAAGGGCAATGAGGCCGTGGCATCCTCCATGGGGATCTCCCCCTACTGGTACAAGGTCATCGCCTTCACCGTGGCATCGCTCATCGGCGGCGTCGCCGGCTTCCTCTACATGGTGGTCATCCAGTACACCTCCCCCGAGACGCTGAGCTTCGCCCACTCGATCTCGCTCCTGGCGGCGATGGTCATCGGCGGAGCCGCGAGCATCGTCGGGTCGCTTCTGGGCGGCGCCTACTACGTGCTGGTGCCGCAGCTGACGAACATCGTCGACCCGAACTCGACGGCGCTGCTGCAGGGCGCGATCCTGCTCATCGTGCTGTTCGTGCTGCCGGGCGGGCTCGTCTCGCTCCCCCGTGTGCTCACGCGCCTGGCCCGCCGCCGCAGCGGCGACGACCACGGGCGCACCCCGCAGACCACTCCGATCGCGGAACCGGACCCGGCCGCCGCGACGGAGGGAATCCCAACAGAGAGGCAAGGTCACGCATGAACATGCGCAGAACAACCCGGAAGGCCGCGGGCATCGTCGCCATGGCCTCCGTTCTCGCGCTCGCCCTCGCGGGTTGCTCCCGTGGCGGCAGCAGCGACAACGGAGACGGCGGGGCCGCGGCATCCAGCCCCGGCATCACCGACACGACGATCACCCTGGGCATCACCACACCGCTGAGCGGCGCGACCGCCGGCCCCGGCACCTGCACCGTCGCCGGCATCACCGCGTACTTCGGCGCGAAGAATGCGGACGGCGGCGTGAAGTTCGGCGACGGCAAGACGCGCAAGGTCGAGATCAAGGCGCTCGACGACGCGTACGACCCGCAGAAGGCCAAGGCGAACTACGACCAGCTCAAGGGCAGCGTCTTCGCCATGACGGCGGGCCTGGGCACGCCGACGAACCTCGCGTGGCGTGAGGCCGCCATCGCCGACAAGGTGCCGCAGGTGCTCGTGATGACCGGCGACCCGACGTTCAGCGACAAGAGCCAGAGCCCCTGGCAGCTCGGCTTCGTTCCCACGTACATGAACGAGGGCGAGGCGTTCGGCAAGATGCTGGCCGCGTCGGGCTCTGACCACAAGGTCGTCATCCTGTCGCAGAACGACGACTACGGCGAGGGCTACGTCTCGGGCTTCAAGGCCGGCATCGAGGGCGCCTCGAACATCACGGTCGTCAAGGAGCTGACCTACGAGGCCACCGACACCTCGGTGGACGCGCAGATCACCGAGCTCGCCTCCACGAAGGCCGACGTGATCTTCAACGCCATGTCGATCACGCCGCTCGCGATCGCGGCCCTGCAGAAGGCGCAGCAGCTGAACTGGAAGCCCAGCTGGTTCCTGCCCTCGAACACGTCGAGCCCCTCGGCGATCCTCGAGCCGGGCAAGGCCGACGCCTACCCGGGCGTGTACTCGGTGTCGTTCGCGCAGTCGGCGTCGTCACCGACGTTCGCCACGACCGACGAGGGCGCGCAGTTCCTGTCCGACCTGAAGGAGTACGCGGACTACAAGGACACCCCGGCGTTCCCGCACTGCGTGTGGAGCTACCAGGTGGGTGCGGTGCTCGATCAGGCCTTCCAGAAGATGACGTCGCCCACCCGCGACGACTTCATGACGGCACTGCGGTCGATCTCCGACTTCACGGCGCCGTTCATGCTCGACGGCACCTCGGTCGACACGACGACCGGCGACCAGCCGGCGGTCTCGAGCGTGGTCATCCAGAAGTTCAACGGCAAGGGCTACGACACGGTCGACAAGATCGGCTGAGCTCGGTGTCCGGGGGCCCGGTCCGGCGCGTCGCGCGGGCCGGGCCCTCTGCGTGCGGCGAGCGCGGCGTTCTGCGAGCGCAGCGTTCTGCGCGCGCGGCGTTCTGCGGGCGCCCCTGCCCCACCCCGGGCAAATTCACATGAAACTGTCCCGTGCACATCAAACCTCCGGCGGAATGATGTGCGTTCGACAGACTCATGTGAATTTGTCATAGGAGACGGGGCGGGCCGCGGGGGACGGACCGGCGGCGCGGACAACCCGGGCGCGGTCAGTCCATCGAGCGGAGCAGGTCGGCGATGCCGGCCAGATGCGCGCGCGTGGCCTTCTCGGCGGCCTGCGGGTCGTGCGCGAGGATCGCGTCGATGATCGCGATGTGCTCGGGGGCGGATGTCGCGGCCCGGCCCGGCACGAACGCCAGGCGGAACTGGTGACGGGCCGACTGGGCCCGCAGCCGCTCGAGCAGCTGCGTCGCGGTCGCGTGGTCGCTGATCTCGCGCAGGCGGTGGTCGAGCTCCTGGTTCACCCGCGAGTACTCGACGAGGTCGCCCGAGGCGGCCGCCGTCTCGATGCGGTCGCGCAGCGTGCGCAGCGCCTTCTCGTCCTTCGCCGTGGCCTTCTCGGCGGCCTTGCGCGCGACGAGGGACTCGAGCTCCATGCGCACCTCGACGATCTCGACCGCCTCGTCGACCGTGATCGCCCGCACGCGTGCGCCGCGGTTGGGCAGGCGCTCGACAAGACCCTCGTTGGTGAGGTTCAGCAGGGCGGTGCGCACCGACGCCCGCGATGCCCCGTACCGCTCGCTGAGGTCGGCCTCGATGAGGCGCTGATGGGGCGCGAACTCGGCGCTCTGGATGGCCTCGCGCAACCGCTGCGTGAGGTCGGGCCCGACTGCCTGCTCCGTCGCGATCGTCGTGGACACTCCGCCTCCCTGGTGGACGCCGCGGTCGCGGCATCCCGTTTCAGGCCGTCATCCGGCCCTTCTCGCACAATACCTCCCACGGCCGGTTGGCGACGAGATTCGTGATGATTTTGTCGGCAGTCTTGCATCCAACCGCAGTCTTGCATCCCACCGCCGGGTGGGGCACGCTGAAGCCATCGGTGCCATCATGCACCGCGGCGCACCCCGCCACCCCGAGCGCGGGACGCCGTTGAGTTCGGAGGCGAAGGATGTCTCAGACCACGACGTCCGCCACGGTGCGGACAGGACTCTACATCGGCGGGCAGGAGCGATTCACCGACGCGGTGCTGTCGGTCGCCGACCCCGGCAAGCCGGGGGTGATCGTCGGCGAGGCCGCATCCGCCTCGCCGGGCGACATCGCCGATGCCGTGGCCGCGGCGAAGGGCGCATACCCGGCGTGGGCAGCGCTGGGCGCGTCGGGCCGGGCGGCTGCGATGGCCGAGGCGATCGCAGGCGTCGCCGACGATCGCGACGCGGATGCCGCGATCCTGTCGCAGGAGAACGGCAAGATCCGCCTCGAGGCCTGGGTGGACGCCCTCGTCTTCGAGCTGCGCTGGAACCTCGCCCTGCAGGTGGCCGACCAGGTCGAGGCCACGACCACGCTGCCGGCCATCCCGGGTGCGATCCCGGTGAACACCGAGGTCGCCCACCAGCCGCTGGGCGTGGTGTCGATCATCGTCCCGTTCAACTGGCCGATCGCCATCCTCGGAGCGTCGCTCCCCTACGCGCTCCTGGCCGGGAACACGGTGATCGTGAAGGCGCCGCCGACCACGCCGCTGGCCATCACCCGCGTCGTGCAGCGCGTCGCCGAGAAGCTGCCCGCGGGGGTGCTGAACGTCGTGAGCGGCACGGACGAGAACATGTCGGGGCTCATCCAGAACCCCGACGTCGCGAAGGTCTCGTTCACCGGCAGCGTCAACGGCGGCAAGCGCATGATGCAGATGGGCGCGACCACCCTCACCCGTGTGACGCTCGAACTGGGCGGCAACGACCCGGCCGTGTTCCTTGACGACGCGATCGTGGATGACGAGCACCTCGACCGGCTGTACGCGGCCGTGTTCGACACCACCGGGCAGATCTGCATGAACGCGAAGCGCGTGTTCGTGCACCGCTCGCGCCTCGACGAGGTCGTCGCGGGGCTCTCCGCGCGCCTCGAGAAGGCGGTTCTCGGATACGGGCTCGACGAGGGCACGACCATGGGGCCGCTGAACTCCGCGGCGCAGAAGGCGTTCGTGGACGAGATCATCCAGGAGGCGAAGGATGCCGGCGCCGACGTGCGCGAGTTCGGCACCCTCCCGGCGGGCGACCTGGCCGGCGGCAACTTCGTGCGCCCGGCCCTCGTCGTCGACCCCGACCTGTCGCTGCGCGTCGTGACGCAGGAGCAGTTCGGCCCCGTCGTCCCGATCATCCCGTTCGACGACGAAGACGAGGCGGTGCGCCTGGCCAACGACACCTGGGCGGGGCTGTGCGGCTCGGTCTGGACGGCGTCGACCGAGGCCGCGCACCGCGTCGGCTCGCAGCTGGTGTGCGGATACGTCTGGGTCAACGACCACGGCGCCACCCGCCTCGACCTGCGCGCACCGTTCGGCGGCATGAAGGGATCGGGCTTCGGCCGCGAGCAGGGCATCGAGGGGGTGCGTGACTTCCAGGACACGCGCTCGATCGCCTTCCTCGACGCCGACGCCCTCGCCGCGATGGGGCACTGAGCCGCGGCATCCCCTCTCCGCGCCCCGCGCAAAACGGTGAGAGTACAACTGACGGACGAAAGAGCGGTTATTTCCCTACCTTTCGTCCGTCAGTTGTTCTCTCACCGAGAAACAGCACGCACGTCAACCCAGGTTGACACGCGTCAGACTGTCAACTAAGGTTGACGTCATGAGCGACCAGAACCCCACGGCGCTGGGCACCGACGACGGCGGCGAGCCGCTGTCTGCGTTGCGCAAGCTGCAGGCCGCACGCGCCGAGATCGCGCGCTTCGAGGCCGAGCAGGTGCGGCGCGCCCGCGCGCAGGGGTACTCATGGGTCGCCATCGCCGACGCCCTGGGCGTGACACGTCAGGCCGTCCATAAGAAATACGGACGAAGATGATAAGCGGCACTCGCCCGCTTCCGTCGCGCCCTCACCCCGAGGAGACACCCCGCATGTCGACATCCGCCCCCGCACGCCGCTCGCCGTTCCGTCGTTCCAAGGACGACGGCCCGCGCGCGAGCCTGCGTCAGCTGCTGCCCTACATCTTCGAGCATCGCGGCGTGATCACCGTCGTGATCATCCTCAGCATCCTGGGCGCGGCCGCCAGCCTCGGCCAGCCGCTCGTGGTCGGCCAGGTGATCGCGCGCGTGCAGGCCGGCGATGCGCTGGGGACGCTGGTGTGGATGCTGGTGGCCTTGGTCGTCGTCTCGTCGATCCTGTCCGGCTACCAGCACTATCTGCTGCAGCGCACCGGCACTGCGGTCGTCTACTCGAGCCGCCGTCGGCTGATCGCCCGCATCCTGCACCTGCCGATCAGCGAGTTCGATGCGCGGCGCACCGGCGACCTCGTCTCGCGCGTCGGCACCGACACGACCCTGCTGTACGCGGTGCTGACCCAGGGACTGGCGGATGCCGTCGGCAACGCCCTCATCTTCGTCGGCGCGATGATCGCCATGGCGATCATCGACCCGCTGCTGCTCGCGCTGATCCTCGTCGTGATCGGCGCCTCGGTCGCCGTGGTCGGCGGCCTGTCGGGCCAGATCCGCAAGCACACCCGCGTGCAGCAGGAGAAGGTGGGCGAGCTGTCGTCGGGCGTCGAGCGCGCCGTTGGGTCGATCCGCACGATCCGCGCGTCGGGAGCCGCCGAGCGCGAAGAGGAGTCGATCACCGCGGTGGCCTCCCAGACGTACGACGTCGGGGTCCGGGTCGCCAAGGCGTCCGCGCTCGTCGTGCCGATCGCCGGCATCGCCCTGCAGGTGTCACTGCTGGTCGTGCTGGGCGTGGGCGGGTTCCGCGTCGCACACGGCGACATCACTATCGCGTCGCTCGTGACGTTCGTGATGTTCCTGTTCATCCTCATCCAGCCGCTGGGCACCTTCTTCGGCGCGATCATGTCGGTCAACCAGGCGCTGGGCGCCCTCGGCCGCATCCAGGAGGTGCTCGACCTTCCCACCGAGACCGCTGACGACGCCGAGATCGCGGCCCGGGTCGCGGCACCTGCGCTGAGCGAGCGTCAGCGGGCCGCGGCATCCACCCCCGCCATCGAGTTCCGCGATGTCCACTTCGCCTACCCTGCCGCCGTCGTCGAGTCGCGGCGCAAGAAGGAGTCGGAGGCGCTCGCGCTTCTCGAGTCGGCGCGCGTCGACACGTCGGGCCTCGACGAGGCCGATGAGACGCCCGACGGCGAGGTGCTGCACGGGGTGTCGTTCTCGGTGCCGCGCGGCGCGCGCGTGGCCCTCGTCGGGCCGTCAGGTGCCGGCAAGTCGACGACCCTCGCGCTCATCGAGCGCTTCTACGATCCGACGGCCGGGGCGATCCTGCTGGGCGGACAGGACGTGCGCACGCTCGAGCGCACCGCGCTGCGTGCGCAGCTCGGCTACGTCGAGCAGGACGCCCCGACCCTCGCGGGCACGATCGCCGACAACCTGCGCCTGGCCTCGCCCGAGGCGTCCGACGACGAGTGCCGGCGCGTGCTCGAGGCCGTCAACCTCGGCGAGGTGCTCGGCCGCAGCGCGCTGGGCGTCGACGCGCCGGTCGGCGAGGCGGGCGTCATGCTCTCGGGCGGCGAGCGCCAGCGCCTCGCGATCGCGCGGGCGCTGCTGGCGGCTCCCCCGATCCTGCTCCTGGACGAGTCGACCTCGTCGCTCGACGGCCTGAACGAGCAGCGCATGCGCGAGGCGATCGACGCCGTCGCGACCGGCCGCACGCTCATCGTGATCGCGCACCGCCTGTCGACGGTCGTCGACTCCGACCACATCGTCGTGATGGACCACGGCCGTGTCATCGGCGAGGGCACGCACTCCGAGCTCGTCGAGTCGACGCCGCTCTACCGCGATCTGGCCAAGCACCAGCTGCTCGTGTAGCGGGTCGGCGCCGGGCCCGGCACCGCGAGAACACACCTCTGCACGGTTCTCGAGCGTCGCGGCGTGCACGGACGTGTTCTCGCGTGACGAAGAGCGGCCGGACACGGCAGCAGACGGCGCGCGTGGACGTCGGAACGGGATGCCGCGGCATCCCCCATCCCCGCAGACGCAGAACCGGCGGGCCGCGGAAGAGGTCGCGGCCCGCCGGATCAGACGGGATGCTCAGGGCACCGGCGCAAGCGCCGGGCCCGCAGCTCAGGGCACCGGCGCAAGCGCCGGGCCCGCGGCTCAGGCCTGTTCGGCCTGCTTGAGGCGGTAGCGCAGCGCCGACAGCTCTGCCTGCAGCGGCGCGGGGACGCGTCCGCCGAAGGTCGCGTAGAACTCCTCGGTGAGGTCGGCCTCCTGCGTCCAGGTGGCGGGGTCGACGGCGAACAGCTCGGCGAGGTCCTCGTCGCTGACGTCGAGCCCGTCGAGGTCGAGGTCCGACACCTGGGGCAGACGGCCGATCGGGCTCTCGACGGCCGAGACCTCGCCGTCGACGCGGCGGGCGATCCACTCGATGACACGCGAGTTGTCGCCGAAGCCCGGCCACAGGAAGCGCCCGTCGGCACCCTTGCGGAACCAGTTGACCTGGAAGATGCGCGGCGCCTTGTCGAAGCGCATCTTCTGGCCGACCTTGAGCCAGTGGCCGAAGTAGTCGGCCATGTTGTATCCGCAGAAGGGCAGCATCGCGAACGGGTCGCGGCGCAGCTCGCCGACCGTGCCCTCGGCGGCGGCGGTGCGCTCGCTCGAGATGTTCGATCCGAGGAAGACCCCGTGCGTCCAGTCGGTGGCCTCGACCACGAGCGGCACGTTGGTCGCACGGCGTCCGCCGAACAGGATCGCGTCCAGCGGCACCGCCTCTTCCCAGTCGTCCGCGATCTGCGGGCACTGCGCGGCGCTGACCGTGAAGCGCGAGTTCGGGTGCGCGGCCGGCTTGCCCGACTGCGGCGTCCAGTGGTTGCCCTCCCAGTCGGTCAGCCCCTCGGGGATCTCGTCGGTCAGGCCCTCCCACCACACATCGCCGTCGGGGCGCAGCGCGACGTTCGTGAAGATCGTGTTGCCCCACAGCGTCTCGACCGCGGTGACGTTGGTCGACTCGCCGGTCCCCGGCGCGACGCCGAAGAAGCCCGCCTCGGGGTTGATGGCCCACAGGCGCCCGTCCTCACCCGGACGCAGCCAGGCGATGTCGTCGCCGAGGGTCTCGACCCGCCAGCCGGGGATCGTGGGACGCAGCATGGCGAGGTTCGTCTTGCCGCAGGCCGACGGGAACGCGGCCGCCAGGTGGTACTTCTTGCCCTCGGGCGAGATCACGCGGATGAGCAGCATGTGCTCGGCGAGCCATCCCTCGTCGCGACCGATGACCGACGCGATGCGCAGCGCGAAGCACTTCTTGGCGAGGATCGCGTTGCCGCCGTAGCCCGAGCCGTACGAGTAGACCTCGAGCGTGTCGGGGAAGTGGACGATGTACTTCTCGTCACTGCACGGCCAGACGACGTCCTTCTCGCCGGGAGCGAGCGGCGCCCCGACCGAGTGCACCGTCTTCACCCACGGGGAACCCTCGGCGATCAGCCGGGTGACGCTCTCGCCGACCCGGGTCATGATGCCGATGGATGCCACGGCGTAGGCGCTGTCGGTGACCTGGACGCCGATGTGCGACAGGGGCCCGCCGACCGCGCCCATCGAGAACGGGATGACGTACATCGTGCGACCGCGCATCGAGCCCTCGAACACGCCGTTCAGCGTGGCGCGCATCTCGTCGGGATCGGCCCAGTTGTTCGTGGGGCCGGCGTCGATCTCCTTCGCCGAGCAGATGAAGGTGCGCGCCTCGGTGCGGGCGACGTCCTTCGGGTCGGAGCGGGCCAGGTACGAGCCCGGACGCCACTCGGGATTGAGCTTGATGATCTTGCCCTCGTCGACCATCTCGCGCAGGATCGCGTCGTTCTCGGCGCGGGAGCCGTCGATCCAGTGGATGCGGTCGGGCTGGGTGAGCGCGGCGATCTCATCGACCCACTCAATCAGGGCCTGCATGCCGGGGCCCTCGACGTCAGGGCGTGCGCCGAACTCGCGCAGTTCGCGAAGCGGACGGACGCCGACCGGCGTCGTGCGGGTGAAGGACTCGGCAAGTGCCATGGCTGCTCCCTATCGGTCTGTCATGGGCTCGTCGCGCGAACCTCGGTGTCGTCGCGCGGCGATCAGATCGTCTCTGTCATCCACTCTCACAAGACTCTTCCCACTCTTTCCGCCGAAACCACTGCAAAGAATCACACTTCTTTCGATATGATCAAGGAATGGCTTCGACCGTCGAACTCGCGACCCTGGGTCACCGCATCCGCCACCACCGCCTCAAGACCGGACTCACGCTCGACGAGCTGGGCGCCCAGGTCGGCGTGGCCGGCAGCCACCTCAGCCTCATCGAGAACGGGAAGCGCGAGCCCAAGCTCTCTCTGCTGCAGCAGATCGCGAAGGTCACCGGCACCGATGTCACCGACCTGCTCTCAGCCGAGCCGCCGAACCGCCGCGCGGCGCTGGAGATCGAGCTCGACCGTGCGCAGTCGACGACGGTGTTCCAACGGCTCGGCATTCCGCCGGTCAAGGCCAGCAAGGGCGTGAGCGACGAGACGCTCGAGTCCATCCTCGGGCTGCACCGCGAGCTGCAGCGTCGCGAGCGCGAGGCGATCGCGACCCCCGAAGAGGCCCGGCGCGCCAACACCGAGCTGCGGCTGCGCATGCGCGCCCGCAACAACTACCTGCCCGACATCGAGAAGCTCGCCGAGAAGCAGCTGAAGGCCGCCGGGCACGGCACCGGCGCCCTGACCCACCGCACGGTGAGCATCATGGCCGAGCAGCTCGGCTTCGAGCTCATCTACGTCAACGATCTGCCGCACTCGGCGCGCTCGGTGACCGACCTCGAGAACGGGCGGATCTACCTGCCCCCGGCATCCATCCCCGGCGGCCACGGCCTGCGCTCGATGGCGCTGCAGGCGATGGCGCACCGGCTGCTCGGGCACAAACCGCCCTCCGACTACGCCGACTTCCTGCGGCAGCGGCTCGAGATCAATTACTACGCGGCGTGCGCGCTCATGCCCGAGACGGCCGCGGTGGCGTTCCTGCAGCAGGCGAAGAAAGATCGCAACCTCGCCGTCGAGGACTTCCGCGACGCGTTCGGCGTCACGCATGAGGCAGCCGGGATGCGGATGACGAACCTGCTGACCCAGCATCTCGGCATCCCGTTGCACTTCCTCCGCGTGGACGGGTCGGGCGCCATCTCGCGCGTGTACGAAAACGACGAGCTGCCCCTGCCGGCGGACGTCACCGGTGCCGTCGAGGGCCAGGTCGTCTGCCGCAAGTTCTCGGCGCGATCGGCGTTCGCCGAGCAGAACCGCACCACCGAGCACTACCAGTACACCGACACGCCGGCCGGCACCTTCTGGTGCGCGACGCAGACCGGGGCGACCGCCGAGGGCGAGTTCTCCATCACGGTGGGCGTGCCGTTCGACGACGCGAAGTGGTTCCGCGGTCGCGAGACGCCGCAGCGCGCGACCTCGACGTGCCCCGACGAGTCGTGCTGCCATCGCCCCGACCCCACACTCACCGAGCGGTGGGAGGGCAAAGCCTGGCCGAGCGCCCGCGTGCACATGCAGATGTTCTCGCCGCTGCCGAGCGGAGCCTTCCCCGGCGTCGACGACGGCGAGGTCTACGCGTTCCTCGACCGGCACGCCGGCGAGTAGGGGCGGCGGCCCGCGTACTCTCAGCGCTCGAGCAGTTCGACGATCCCCTCCAGACCACGCAGATCTGCGGCATTTCTCGTGATGAGCGGAAGTCTGTGCGCGGCCGCCGTCGCCGCGATCATGCGGTCGAAGACGTGCGCCTTCGGTGAGCCGCCTCGTGCCGAGACGCGGTCGAGGATGGCGGCGTAGGCGGCTTCGCACCCGTCATCGAACGGGATGCCGGCACCCAACGTGCGGCGGAGCACATCGGAGGCCGCCTGACGTCGGCGGAAGCGCGGCAGATCATTCACCGTGTGCAGTCCCACCGTGATCTCAACCCAGGACAGGCTGCTCACGCGGGTGTCCTCGATGTCATCGAGCTCGGGCGGGACCTCGTCGGGCGTGACCAGCGCGATCAGGACCGAGGTGTCGAGCAGCGCCGAAGTCATGCTGTCGGCGCGAACGGGTCGTCGAACTGCTCGCCGACGGCGCGACGCAGGGCGGCCAGGTCATCTCCCCACTCGCCGTCCGCGACGATGCTGCGCGTCGCCGCAGCGAGCGCGGCGCCGCTGACAGGGGCGCGGCGCACGAGCGGCACCAGGCGGGCGACCTCGCGCCGGTAGCGAGTGATGACGAACTCGTCACCGCCGGCGACCGCGTCAAGCGCGGGATTCGGATCATGCCGCAACTCCGCGATGCTGATCACCTTCATCTCTTGATTCTACCATTTCTGACAAATGTGACACCTTTTCACCCCGCGATGAAGCGGGCGTAGCGATCGAGCGCCGCCGTGAGGGTGGATGCCGCGGGCCCGCGCCCGTCGAACAGCTCGGCGACCGGTGCCTCGAGGTGCCGGCCCACCGCGCGCGAATGACTCCACGTCCCCACGACCTCGCCGTCTGCCAGGATCACCGGGCGCACCATGCCGTTGCCGCCCGCCATCACGGTGCGCAGCACGTCGTCGGGGCCGGCCGCCGACCGGTCGGCGTACGAGATCACGTACTCCTCATAGGTGGGCAGCGCGAGCACCAGCGCGGCGCCGGATGACCGCCGCGGCTGCTCGATCGCCGCGAACAGCCCCTCCTCGATCTCGTGCACGCGCGGGTCGGCGCACGCGACGGCCTGGCGCGCCACGGTCACCGGCAGACCCGCCCACCACGCGAAGTCATCGGCCCGGGCCGGACCGTGCCCGACGAGATAGCGGACGAACAGCTCGGTGACGGGGTCTGCGGGGGCCGGGACATCCGGCACCCACTCCTCCGCCAGCATGAGGTACTGCTCGCGCGTGAGCCCTGTCTCGCGATGCACGACCGGCCCCTGCACCAGCACGCCCCGCACCGACAGCGCGTACAACACCTGCAGTCCGCGCCCGCCGCCCGGGTCGAGGCCGGCTGCCGCGAGCAGATCGAACGCCTCGACACGCGTGAGGCGCCCGCCGCCGGCGAGCGCGGCGCGCAGCAGAGTCTCGGCACGTCCGATCTCGGAGTCGCCGAGCCCGATCGTGCGCCGCACCGTTCCGGCCTGCCGCCATTGCCGCTCGCCCGTCGCAGCGAGCACCCCGCGCAGGTCGGCTGACGGGATCAGGTGCAGCGTGCCCCGCATGGTCCACGAGCGCACGAGCGTGCCGTCGTCGAAGGCCGCGTCGATGTCGCGCACCGTGGTCTCGCCTCGGGTGCGGGATGCCAGGGCCCAGCGCCCACCCCAGAAGTCCTGCGCCTGCACCGCGAGCATGTGGGCCGCGGCATCCGCCACCGTCGCCGCCGGCGCCGTCAGGCGATGCGAACGGAGTCGATGGGCACGCAGCCGCTGCAGGTCCATGGGTTCATTGTGCTCGGAGGCTCCGACATTGCGGGGTGCCGATGCGTTTCGACTCGCCCTCGGCTCGCTCACCGACCGACACTTTCGTCTACACTGGTGGAAAATCCGTCTCACGGCATCTGCGTCCAAGGAAGGACCCTCATGACCACTCCCGTCGCCGTCGGCGCCCCGCAGCACGCTCCCGTCCCGTTCGACCCCGAGATCCAGGCCGCGCTCGACGCCATGCCGCAGATGCCGCCGCTGACCCGCGAGACGCTGCGCGGTGGGCCGGCGATGCCCTTCCCCGGCAACGACGAGATCATCGGGGACCGGGCGATCGACTGGCAGGACCGGGTCATCCCCGGACCGGCGGGCGCCTCCGACATCGAGGTCACGATCTACCGCCCGCGCGGCACCGAGGACCGGGCGCTGCCTGCCGTCTACAACATCCACGGCGGCGGCATGATCGTCGGCCACCGTTCGTGGGAGGCCGGCCGCGTCATCGACATCGTCGCCGAGCTCGGCGTCGTCGGTGTCAACGTCGAGTACCGCCTCGCACCCGAGAACCCCTTCCCCGCCGGCGCCGAGGACTGCTACGCGGGCTTCGTGTGGCTCACCGAGAACGCCGACGAGCTGGGCGTCGACCCCGAGCGGATCGTCGTGATGGGCGGCTCGGCCGGCGGCGGGTTCAGCGCCGCGGTCGCGCTCATGGCGCGGGATCGCAAGGGGCCGCAGATGGCCGGGCAACTGCTGCTGTGCCCGATGATCGACAACACCAACAGCACCGTCTCGAGCCTGCAGTACGACGGCATCGGCACCTGGCAGCGCGACGCGAACCTGCTCGCGTGGTCGTGCGTGCTCGGCGACGACCTCGCCTTCTCGACCGACGCACCCGCCTACTGTGCGCCGTCGCGGGCGGCCGACCTGTCGAACCTGCCCCCGGCGTTCATCGAGGTGGGGTCGGCCGAGATGTTCCGCGACGAGGACGTCGAGTACGCCTCGCGCATCTGGGCCGTGGGCGGCCAGGCCGAGCTGCACGTCTGGTCGGGCGGCTCGCACGGCTTCGACATGTACATGCCCGGCAGCGCGCTGGCGCAGGCGGCCCTGGCCACGCGCTCGTCGTGGCTGCGGCGCATCCTCGACGTCTCGTGACCGCGGCGGAGGCGCCGCCGGTGCGCATGTCGGTGCTGCGCGCGATGCTGGTGCTCGGCGTGCTGGAGGCGTTCGGTCCGCTGTCGATGGACGTCTACATGCCGCAGCTCCCGCATCTGGCCCGCAGCTTCGACGCGCCGGATGCCCTCGCGCAGTGGACGATGTCGGCGTGCATGATCGGGCTCGGTCTCGGGCAGCTGATCGCCGGCCCGCTGAGCGACCGGTTCGGCCGGCGCCGTCCCCTCGTCATCGGCGTCGCCGCGTTCGCCGTGCTGTCGGCGGCGTGCGCCGTGGCCCCGTCGATCGACATCCTGCTGATCGCGCGGTTCCTTCAGGGGATCGCGGGGTCGGCCGGGCTCGTGATCTCGATGGCCGTCGCCCGCGACATGTTCCGCGGCGTCGAGCTGTCGCGCATGCTGTCGATGCTGGGGCTCGTCTCCGGCTCCGCACCCGTCATCGCCCCGCTCATCGGCGGGCAGCTCGCGCTGTTCATGGACTGGCGCGGGGTGTTTTGGGTGCTCACCGGCGTCGGCACGGCACTCATCGCCCTGGTCGTCTTCGGGCTGCCCGAGACCCTCTCCCCCGCTGGCCGCCACGGCGGCGGCTTCGCCGCGCTGCGCACGCACGTGGGCGCCGTCCTGCGCGACCGCCTGTTCGTCGCGGTGCTCGTGGTCTCGGCCACCGCCGGCGTCGGCTTCTTCGCGTACCTGTCGATGTCGAGCTTCGTGCTCGAGCAGGAGTTCGGCCTCACCCCGCAGCTGTTCAGCTTCGTGTTCGCCGCGAACGCCGTCGCGAACATCGTCGGCGGGCAGTGCAGCCGCCTCATCGTCGCCCGGATGACCCCGCAGCGCGTCTACCTGCTGGGCGCGACCGCGACCGCGGCATCCACCGTCGCCCTCCTCGCACTGGCACTCGCGGGCGCGCGTCTCGGCTTCATCGTGGCGGCGCTCGTGCTCTTCATGTTCTGCGTGGGCCTGTCGGGACCGAACGGCACGACGCTCGCCCTCACCCACCACGGCGCGCGCGCCGGCACGGCCGCGGCGGTCATGGGGATGTCGTCGTTCGTCGTCGGCCCGATCGTCGCGCCGATCATCTCGTCGTGGGGCACGACGGCCGTCATCATGGCGGCGGCCATGACCGCGGCATCCCTCGTCGGCGTCGTCGTCGCCTGGGTCGCGGTGCGTCCGGCAGCGCGCGGCATCGGACCGGGTACGGCCCCGATCGCCGTCGTCGAGGCCTGAGGCGGGATGCCGCGGGCCGGCCCCGGCCAGGCGCCCTTCGGCTCCCGGAGGCGCGGCACCCGCCGCGGCTCAGTCGTGCGCGGCGCGAGCGGCGTCCGGCGCGGGAGAGGTCTGCAGGAGCCGGAGACGGCTGACCATCCGGATCGCGTCGGGCCGGCCGCCGGCGGCCGCGAGGAACCCCTGCAGATCGACGGCCGAGGAGAAGTCGACGCGCACGTCGGCATCGACGAGCACGTCGACGAGATTCAGGAAGCGCTGCTGCGCCTGGGGGTCGACGGCGTCGAACGACGGGATCCCGGTGATCGTCCAGCGTGGGAACTCCCGCGTCCACCGCAGGAACTCGACGGTCGCGGTCACCGCCTCGCACAGCTGCGCGAACGTGGCGACCAGTTCGCCGTCGTCGGCCGCGACCACCGCGAACGTCCGTCCGGCGACCGTGAGCGTCGCCTCGCGCTCGTCCGGCGGGCCACCGGGCCGCACACGGGTCCAGCTGCCGGCGGCGAACCCGCGGTCATGGCGCTCCACGAGGGCGCGGTAGTCGGTCGGGCCGTCGAGCTTCCAGACGTCCATGTTCTCGGTGACCAGCGCGATGCCCGGCTCGAAGACGTGGTGCCAGTTCGGGTCGGGGAGGAGGTCCTCCGGCGCATGGTTCGAGGTCGCGAAGACGGTGAGCCCGCGGTCGAACACGTGCGCGAGCACCCGGTTCAGAAGCCGGGCGTCGCCGGAGTCGGGCACGTGCAGCTCATCGAACAGGAGGAACACCGCGTCGTCGATGAGGTCATCGATCGCGCGCTCGACGGCGTCGGGTTCGCCGAGATGGCGGTAGATGCGGCGGTTCAGCGCGTCGAAGAAGCCGTGGAAGTGCACGCGCGTCTTCCGCTCGGTCGGAAGGGCGGCATAGAAGGCGTCCGCCAGCCAGGACTTCCCCCGACCGGGGGCCCCGTGCACGTACAGACCTCGTGCGCCCGGGCGCTCGCCCAGCTCGGCGATCCGGTGGAGAAGGGCGCGCTGCCCCGGATCCAGGTCGAATCCGTCGCGTGCGGCCGCCCGTTCGACCGCGCGGACGATCCGCTTCCGCCCCGGCGTCGGCACGCCCTCAGCGCCCCACAGCCCAGGCCGCCAGCAGTCGCTCGATCAGCTCGGTGCGACGACGGGTCTTCCCCGAGTCGGACGCCTGCACCTCGCGCAGCTGCAGGGCGTCGCACACCGCGAGCAGCGCATCGGCGAGCGCCTGCACGGGCGTGGCCGCGACGAGGTCGCCGTCGGACACCGCCTCGTCGAGATGCCGGGCCAGGCCCGCGCCCCACTCGCGCTCGACGCGGCGGGTGAGCTCGCGGAAGCTCTCGTGCGCGGGCAGCAGCCCCCAGAAGCTCACGACCACGGTCGCCTCGTTGCGGGTCTGCGCGTCGTGCGGGACGATCTCGCCGATCATCGCGTGCACGGCGGCAAGTCCCCGATGCCCGTCGACCGCCGCGCGGATGCGCGCGTCGCTCTCCCCGTAGACCCGCTCGAACGCGGCGCGCACGACGTCGTCGAGGCCGTCGAAGTGGTGCCAGAGGGCACCGGCGGCGATCCCGGCCTCCTCCGCGATCGCGCGGCTGGTGGCCGCGGCGACCCCGCCGCGCGCGACGATGCGCAGGTACGCGTCGACGATGAGCGCACGGCGCTCGGTGGGATCGACGCGTTTGGGCACCCTCCGATCATGCCGCACCCGCGGCATCCCTTCGACGACGGCCTGCCGACCGGCGATGGATGCCCGCTCGCGCCGAGGGCAGAGTGGCCTCGGCGCCCGACCCGGAGTATTATTGAGCAATCGCTCAAACTTCCGTGCGCGCCCGCGCACGCTCCGGAGAGGATCCGCAATGACGCATTCCGAGCACAGCCCCGCACCGCAGCATCCCCTCGATCCGCTCACCGGCGCCGAGATCGATCGCGCCCGCGAGATCCTCGTGGCGGCGGGCCTTCTGGGCGAGACCTGGCGCGTGCCGATGCTGCTGCCCGACGAGCCGACCAAGGCCGAGCTGGCGGCGTGGGCTCCGGGAGATGAGATCGACCGGCGGGTGGACGTGACGCTGATGGATGCCGCGACCGGCCGCGTCGTCGAGGCCGTCGTCTCGGTCACTCGCGGCGAGGTCGTCTCCACGCGCGAGCACGACGCATCCGAGGCGCCCTACGGCCAGCCGCAGTATCTGTTCGAGGAGTACGAGCGCGCCGAGGGGATCGTCAAGGCCTCCCCCGAATGGCAGGCCGCCATGCGCCGGCGCGGCCTCGAGGACCGCATCGAGCTCGCGTTCTGCTCGCCGCTCGCGCCGGGGTTCGTGGGCCGGGCGAACGAGGTCGGGCGGCGCGTCATCCGCTCTCTGACGTTCCTGCGCGACAGCGAGGACGACATCCCGTGGGCGCACCCGGTCGAGGGACTGATCGTGCACATCGACCTCGTCAAGAACGAGGTCATCGGCATCGAGGACGAGGGCGACGTGCCCGTCCCCACCGGCAGCGGGCAGTACACCGGCGACGCGGTGGGGCCGGTGCGCACCACGCTGAAGCCGATCGAGATCACACAGCCCGAGGGGCCGAGCTTCCACGTCGACGGCTCGCACGTGCAGTGGGAGAACTGGTCGCTGCGCGTGGGCTTCAACGCCCGCGAGGGACTCGTGCTGCACGACGTGCGCTTCGACGACCGGCCGGTGCTCGCACGCGCGAGCGTGCCCGAGATGGTGGTGCCCTACGGCGACACCAGCAACACCCGGTTCTGGATCAGCTACTTCGACGCCGGCGAGTACCTGCTGGGGAAGAACGCGAACCACCTCGAGCTCGGCTGCGACTGCCTGGGCGTCATCCGCTACTTCGACGGCTACGTCGCCGACGACCACGGCCACGCCGTGCAGATCCCGAACGTGGTGTGCATGCACGAGGAGGACTACGGCATCCTCTGGAAGCACACCGAGCAGGGACCGGTCGGCGCCGAGGTGCGCCGCTCGCGACGCCTGGTGGTCTCGTACTTCTCGACCGTCGGCAACTACGACTACGGCTTCTACTGGTACTTCTACCTGGACGGGTCGATCCAGGTCGAGGCGAAGGCCACCGGCATCGTGTTCGTCGGCGCCGGCGAACCGGGCAGCGCGAACCCGCACGCGAACGAGATCGCCCCGGGCGTGTTCGCCCCCGTGCACCAGCACCTGTTCTGCGCGCGGCTGGACGTCGCGATCGACGGCGAAGACAACCGTCTCGTCGAGATCGACGCGGCGCGCATCCCGATGGGCGAGGAGAACCCGTTCGGCAACGCCTTCACCTGGACCGCCACGACGCTCGCCACCGAGCAGCAGGCGCAGCGCGAGGCCGACGCCTCGGTCGCGCGCGTGTGGGAGGTGCAGTCGGCCTCGAAGACCAATTACACCGGCGCGCCGACCGCGTACCACCTGATCCCGCAGCCCACGGCGCTGCTGATGGCCGACCCCGCCTCGTCGGTGGCCGCCCGCGCGACCTTCGCGACCAAGCACGTGTGGGCGACGGCCTATGAGCCCGGACAGCTCTGGCCCGGCGGCCGCTACCCGAACGCCCACCAGGGCGGCGCGGGACTGCCCGCCTATTCGGCGGGCGACCGGTCCATCGACGGAACGGACTTCGTGCTGTGGCACACGTTCGGGCTCACGCACATCCCGCGCACCGAGGACTGGCCGATCATGCCCGTCGACTACGCCGGATTCTGGTTCAAGCCCTACGGCTTCCTCGACCGCAACCCCGCGATGGACGTGCCCGAGTCGAGCCAGGCCCATGCGTCCGGCGACGCCTCGTGCTGCGGCGGCGGAGCCGGCTGCCACTGCGGGCACTGAGCCGGTGCGGGATGCCGCGGGCCGCGGCATCCCGCACCATCCCACCTTCCTCGCACCCCGTCCGACCGCGAGGAGCGCGGAGGCCGGCGGCGCAGCCTCTCCGCGTGTAGGAAATAGAATGGGAGGGTTCCCGCGGCGCGGCGCGACAGGACCCCTCTCCGCGGCGACGCGGTCATACACTGGGAAACCACCGCGCACGAACGGAGCCGTCCACCGCCATGCCCAAAGCCATCGACCACGATCAGCGCCGCCGCGACATCATCGACGTGACCTGGAAGCTGATCGTCAAGGGAGGGCTGGAGGCCGCGACCATGCGCGAGATCGCCTCGGAGGCGGGCTTCGCCAACGGCGCCCTCAAGCACTACTTCCCCGGCAAAGACGACATCATCAAGGGCGCGTACCAGCTGTCGATGGATCGCATCGTCGAGCGGCTCACCGAGTCGACGAAGGGCCTGACCGGCATCGATGCGTTCCGCGCGATCGTCACGGCGACGATGCCGCTGGACGACGAGTCGCGCGAGTCGGCGCGTGTGCTGCTCGCGTTCTGGGAGCGCGGACTGTCGTCCACCGACATCCGCGACGCCTACCAGGGGCACCTCGCCGGGTGGCGATCCGACTCGCTGAGCCTGATCGCCCAGTGCCGCGCGCAGGGGCTCATCCACACCGACGCGAGCGACGAAGAGATCGTGCGCGAGATGATCTACATGAACGTCGGGGCCACCGTGCTCAGCGCCATCGCGCCCGGCTTCGCCGACCGTGCCAGCATCGAGGCGATGATCGACGGCTTCTTCGAGCGGCTGGGTGCGCCGGCCGCGGCCGCGTCCGAGAGCTGATGCCTCCCGGGCCCGGCCGCGCACCGGGCTAACCGAGGATCCGCCGCAGCCAGCTCAGCCGCGCATCGTTCGCGGCGCGGCTGACGATCGCCTCGGGCGAGAACCCGCTGAACCCGTGGTGCGCGCCCGCCCACACGTGCAGCTCGGCCTGGCCGCCGGCGGCCCAGATGCGCGACGCGTAGTCCACGGCCTCGACGCGGAAGATCTCGGCCGCGCCCACCTCGATGAACGCCGGGGGCAGGTCGGCGAGATCCTCGGCGCGCGCCGGCGCGGCCGACCAGTGCACACGGTCGGTGCCGGCATCCTCCCCCAGCAGCGCGGTCCACGCGGTGTCGTTGTTGTTGCGGTCCCAGACGCCGATGAGGTCGTACTGCCGGGTGGACACCGACGTGTTGCGGTCGTCGATCATCGGGGCGTCCAGCAGCTGGCCGACGAGCTGCGGGCCCTTGCGGTCGCGCGCGAGCAGTGCGACGGCCGCCGACAGCCCCCCGCCGGCGGACGAGCCCATCACGAGGATCCGCTCAGGGTCGACGCCCAGCTCGGCCGCATGCGCGGCGAACCAGACCAGGCCCGCGTAGCAGTCCTCGACGCCGGCGGGCCAGGGATCCTCAGGGGCGAGCCGGTACTCGACCGAAACACCGACCGCGCCGAACTCGAGCACGAGAGGCACGAGAGCGCCCGCGGCCATGAAGCGGTTGCCCAGCACCATGCCGCCGCCGTGGATCGCATACAGGCCCGGGGCGCCCTCGGTCTGCTCCTTCGGGCGCACGATCGTCAGGCGCACCTCGGGGTCGCCCTCCGACGGCCCGGGGATCGACACCTCTTCGACCACGACCGGCGCGTCGCCCACCATCGGAGCGAGATCGGCGCCGATGATCCGGTCGACGTGCTCGCGGCTGGGCACGATCGTGTCGGCGCGCAGCGGCACCGGCTCGAACAACTGCCGCATCATCTCCATGCCCGCCAGCAGCGCGGGGTCGTACGGCACCGGCGGCGCCTTCACATACTCGGTCATTCCTTCTCCACTCTGAGAACGCGGGCACGCCCGCGGGTGCGCATCGTCGCGCAGGGGCGGGCCGTGCGGCCCGGAAGATCAAGATGAGGGATGCCGGTGCCCGGCCGAGACGGCGGGCACCGGCATCCCCTCACGGTCCTTCGGGGTCGACGACGCCCTTGTCGGCCCAGAACGGATCGACCGCCGCGCGGAGCTCGGCGGTGCCGATGCGCTCGACGAGCTCGAACGCGGCGAGGTTGTCTTCGAGCTGGCTCAGCTTGGTGGCGCCGAACAGGGTCGTCACGTTCGCCGGATGCGTGAGCGTGAAGGCGATCGCGAGTCGTGCGGGCGTGGTGCCGAGCCGCTCGGCCGTCGCGACGTACTCGGGCAGACTCTCGAGCAGCGTCGCGCGCACGTCGCCCGGGTCACGGCCCACCTCACGGGTGAGGTCGGTGCGCCCGGCGAGGTAGCCGCCCTCGAGGCAGTCGGAGGCCTCGAACACGAACCCGTCGGCGAACAGCCGCGCGAACGGCTCGCCGTCGGGGATCGACCGGCGTGCGACCGAGTACTTCAGCTGCGCGAACGCCGGGGGGACGAGGCCCTCGTCGGCCGCGATGCGACGCAGCTCGGCGATGTTGCCGGCCGACCAGTTGTTCACGCCCCAGGCGCGGGTCAGGCCCGTGTCGACGAGCTCCTGCATCGCGGTGGCGATCTGGCGCATGGTCAGGTCGTCGCGGTGGATGTCGCCGAGCACGACGAGGTCGGCGTGGTCGGTTCCCACGCGGAACAGCGCGCGCTCGAGCTGCGGCGCGAAGCCGCCGTCGTAGGCGTCGGTCCACACCTTCTCGGACAGCAGCCAGCTCTCGCGGGGTGCGCCCACGCCGCGGATGATCGCCGAGAACAGCACGTCGGTGATGGCCGGGGGCTGCATGCCCGGGAACCCGTATACGCCCACGTCGAACAGGTTCACCCCGTGCTCGATCGCGGTGCCCAGCAGCGTGACGGCGTCTTCGAAGTCCATACGGTCGTAGGTGTGCCACGAGCCCAGGGCGAGGGCCGGCACGTCGAAGCCGGCGTCGCCCAGTGCGCGGCGCGGGACGGTCGCGGTCATGATGTCTCCTCTCTGCGTGCCGTCAGCCCAGACGCGGGTCGACGACGGCCTTCAGTTCGGTCTGCTCGTGCATGTGCACGATGCACTCGGACGCCTCGGTGAGCCCGACCGGCGCACTGAACAGCGCGTCCCAGTCGTAACGGTCGGCGAAGGCGCGGAAGAACTCGATGGCGTGGAAGTAGTCCGACACGTCGCCGTTGATCGAGCCCACGACGGTCAGCTCCTTGCCCATGATCCCCGAGAGCGGGAACGGCTCGCCGACCGGGCCGGTGCTGCCGATCACGACGAAGGTGCCGCGGGCGGCGGCCATGCCGATGGCCTCGGGGCCGACGCTGGGGGCGCCCGCGACGTCGATGACGACGTTCGCGCCGGCGCCGCCGGTGAGCTCCATCACCTGCTGCACGATGCCCTCGCTGCCCGCGGAGATGTCGACCGTGTGGTCGGCGCCGAACTGCTTCGCGATCTCGAGGCGCTGGTCGGGACCGCCGACGGTGATGACCTTCGAGGCACCGGAGATCTTCGCGACCGCGGTGGCGAATACGCCGAGCGCGCCCGCGCCCTGCACGACGACGGTGTCGCCGACGCGGATGCCGCCGGCGCGGTCGAAGCCGCGCAGCACGGTCTTGGCCGCGCATCCCGCCATGGCGGCCCAGGCGTCCTTGACCTCGTCGGGCAGGATCAGCTTCTGCGCGCCGGGGGTGACGTAGGCGTACTCCGACAGCCCGGCCGTGGCGTACGGGGGCACATCGCTGCGCTGCATGAAGCCGTAGCCGCGGCGCTGGCAGAACACCGGCTCGCGCAGCACGGTGCAGCCGTAGCACTGGCCGCAGACCGACTCGGACCAGCCGATGCGCTGGCCGACCTCGAGCGCGCGTCCGGTGGCGTCATGGGCTCCCGGGCCCACCGCGATCACCTCGCCGACCATCTCGTGCCCGAGCACCATCGGCAGTATGCCGGGGAAGCTCATCTTGCCCTCCCAGATCTCGATGTCGGTGCCGCACAGCGTCGAGCACACCAGCCGCACCAGTGCGGCACCGGGCTCGATCGTCTCGGGCAGCGGCAGATCCTGCAGCTCGAGCGGTGCGCCGTGCTCGACGAGGACGGCGGCTCGTGTGGAGGTGGGAAGCGTCATCGCAATTCCTTTTCTTCCGGTCTCTTCCGGTGCGGAGGAGTTGTCACTCCTTCGCGGCGTGTGGTTTAGTCTACATACGTTGACACAACGTGACACAAGCGAGAAGAGGAACGCGTGATCAATGACGACACCCGCGCGGATCTGGTGCTGCGAGGCGGCAGCATCCACGTCCTCGATGCCGCCGACACACGCGCCCAGGCGATCGCCGTCGCCGGCGGCCGCATCGTTGCGGTGGGCGCGGACGCAGACATCGAGAAGCGCGTCGGGCCCGACACGATCGTGGTCGAGCTCGACGGCCGCGCCGTGCTCCCCGGCATCAACGATTCCCACCTGCACGCCTCCTGGCTGGGTGGAATGTGGCCCGACACGCTGTTCGGCCCCGGCGGCCCCCGCGAGGGCGCACTGGTGTCCACCGACGCCGAGCGTCGCGAGGCGCTGCTGAAGGCCGGAGACCTGATCGCCTCGCTGGGCATCACGAGCTACACCGAGCCGGGCATCGGCCCCGGGGAGGACGAGGGGCCCACCGGCAGCTTCGGCCGCCCGGTGCTCGCGCTGTACCGCGCACTCGACGCCGAAGGGCTGCTGCGCGCCCGCGTCAATCTGCTGCTCGTGTTCGGGCTCATCGACGGACCCGCGCGCACGCAGGACATCCTCGACGGCATCCGCGACGCCGACACCGCCGTGCGCGACCCCGAGCGCTTCCGCATCGCCGGCGTGAAGATCTTCGGCGACGGCATCCCGCCCATGCGCAACGCCTACATCCACGGCCAGTACGAGGACGGCTCCCACGGCGCACTGCTGCTCGACGGCGCTGACGACGACGAGCGCGAGACGCAGCTGCGCAGCGCGATCAGCGCCGCCCATGAGGCGGGACTCCAGGTGGCCGTGCACGCCACCGGGGATCGCACCATCGACGTGGTGGTGGATGCCGTGCGGCAGGCCGTCGCGCAGCATCCCGCCGATCTGCGGCACTATGTCGTGCACGCCGATCTGCTGCCCGCGGCGACCGCGCCGCTGATGGCCGACGCCGGCATGGGAGCGACCATCCAGGCGGGCATCGCCGCCGTCACGTCGGAGTGGGCGGCGGCGGCCACCGGCGGCCCGGCGCCCGCGCCGGCCTGGCCGGCCCGCGAGCTGCTCGACGCCGGCGTGCCGTTCACGCTGAGTTCGGACGCCCCCGTGCTCCCACCCGACTGGCGCATCGAGATCGCTGCGGCCGACCGCCTGCTCGGGCCCGCCGCCGACCCCCGCGCGCGCCTGCACGAGCTGCTGCGCCGCTACACCGCGGTGCCCGCCTGGCAGGACCACGCCGAGGACTGGAAGGGCACCCTCGAGGTCGGCAAGGTCGCCGACCTGGTCGTGCTCTCCGACGACCCCGACGCCGTCGGTGCCCAGGGCCTGCCCGGGCTGCACATCGAGCTGACGTATCTGGGCGGGGAGGTCGTGTACGACGCGGCCGCCGAGCCCGTCGCGACCGGCGAGGGCTGAGGCCGGGTTCCCGGGTCACTGGGTGAGGAGCGCGGGGCCGGTGTGTGTTCGCGCGCACACCGGCCCTTCGTCTCGCCGCGCTCGCTCAGGGACCTGAGAGCTCGCAGGCGGAAGGCCCTCGCCTCGGGCGAGGAGATCTGCCGGCGCGAGGACCGGATGGCGCGAAAAGGCCCTCGGCTCAGCAGATCCCCTCGCCTCGGGCGAGGGGATCTTCCGGCGCGCGCCGCGGGCAGCGAGCGCCGACGCCACACGCACAGACAGCAAGGGGGTGGATGCCGCGGGTCGCGGCATCCACCCCCTCACGAAGGCGCGATCAGGCCAGCAGCTGACCGCCGTCGACGGGCAGGCTGACGCCCGTGATGTCGGCCGCACCGTCGGACGCCAGGAACACCGCGGCCGCGGCGACCTGCGCCGGGTCGGCCATCTGCTTCAGCGGGATGCGCGCCAGCCACGCCTCGCGCATGGGCGAGCCCTCGGGCATCCCCATCTTCATCATCGGCGTGTCGACGGGGCCGGGGGCGACCGCATTGACGCGAATGCCGTGCGCGGCCAGCTCGATGGCGGCCCAGCGGGTCTGCGCATCGACGGCGGCCTTGCTCGTCTCATAGGCGCCCATGCCGGGGGTGGGCTGGCGTCCGCCGATCGACGAGATGTTGACGATCGCCCCGTGCGTGCCGGCATCGACCATGTGCTTCGCGACGGCCTGCGTCATCGCGAACGTGCCGAGGATGTTCACGCGGATCGTCGTCTCGTAGTCGGCGACCGGCAGGCTCAGCACGTCGCCGTGCAGGTGCAGGATGCCGGCGTTGTTGACGAGCACGTCGATCGGGCCGTGCGCGGCCACGACGTCGGTCACCGCGCCGGCGACCGCCTGCGCGTCGGTGAGGTCGGCCCCGACGACGGCGGCGCCGAGCTCGGCACCCGCGGCATCGAGCTTCTCCCCCGGCAGATCGACGAGGACGACGCGGTCCCCTGCGGACTGGAACGCCTCGGCGAGGAAGCGGCCGATGCCGCCTGCCCCGCCCGTGATCAGGACCGTGCGTGTGCTCACCTGTGACTCCTTCGGCTGGGTGGATCGGGATTGCCCCGTCTGGATATTATACGGTTGTAGAAAAACAATCGCACACCCGTGGAGGCATCGTGGCCGACAACACCGTTCCCACCCGCACGCTCGGCCCGGCGGGCCCCGAGGTGCCCGTGCTCGCGCTCGGATCGTGGAACATCTGGGACCGTATGGAGCGCGACGACGCCGTCGCCCTCGTCCACCGAGCCAAAGACGCCGGCGCGGCGTTCTTCGACGTCGGCAACTACAACATGGGCCCGCACGCGGAGGGCGCGCGCACCGACATCCTGTTCGGCGAGATCGTGCGGGATGCCGGGCTCGAGCGCTCCGACTACCTCGTCTGCGGCAAGCTCTGGCTCTGGGACTACCCGAACACCGGCTTCGCCGACTGGATGCGCACCTCGCTCGATCGCATCGGCATCGAGGCCGTCGACACCGTCGTCGTGGGCGACCACATGGCGCCGGTCGACATCCGCCGGGTCGTGCGCGACATCCACGCCGAGATCGAGGCCGGCCGTTTCACGAGCTGGGGCATCAACAACTGGCCGCACGAAGAGGCGCTGCTGGCGCTCGAGTTCGCGCGGGACGAGGGGCTCACTCCCCCGAGCTTCGCGCAGCTGAAGTACTCGCTCGTGCGCCGATCGATGGCCGAGGGTCCGTTCTACGGCGGGCTGTTCGCCGACGGCCGCCTGGGGCTGCAGGCCTCGGATGTCTTCGAGGGCGGCATCCTCGTCGGCAAGACCGCGCCCGAGCGCAAGATCGGCGCCGATGTGGGCGGCATCCGCGACGAGATCGTGGCGGCGTGGCCGACCGTGCAGAAGATCGCCGAGGGGCTGGATGCCACGCCCGCCCAGCTCGGCATCGCCTACTGCCTCGCGAACCCGGCGACCGCGAACGTGCTGTTCGGATGCCGCTCGATCGCGCAGTTCGACGACGCCCTGGGCGCGCTCGCGCTGCTCGAGCGGGTGGGGGCGGAGAAGATCCGGGATGCCGCGGCCGACCTCTGGCTGGATTGCGACGTCAACCCCGACGGCACGTGGTTCCCGCCCGGAGGCATCGCCGGGGGCGCGGCGCCGGCGCCCGCGCCCGATCCCGCGAGCTGACGCGCCCACGGACCGACGACGTCAAGCGGGGACCGTTCGCCTCTGACATGCTGGGAGGCATGTTCCGTCCGTGAGTCGACGTGCCGGCGAGAGTCCGGTGCGCTCAGTCATGCCCTCACGCGAAGAACGGAACACCATGTACACGAACGATCTGCGCATCATCGCGCTTCCCGCACCCGGCCCTTCGGCCGCAGCATCCATCGCCATCCGCGCCCTGTCACCCGCCGACCGCGACCGGCTCGCGGACATCTATCTGTCGGCCTATCCCCCGCAGGTCGGCGCCGCCGACCTCGCCGAGGCACGGTCGGAGATGGATGCCACTTTCACGGGCGACCACGGCGTGCTCCGTGATGATGCGAGTGGAGTCGCGCTCGACGACCGCGGGGTGATCATCGGCGCGATCCTCGTCACCACGCACTCGATCTGGGACGAGGGCCTGCCAGGCCCCTTCATCATCGACCTGTTCGTGGAGCCCGGGCGGCAGGGCCAGGGCGTCGGGCGAGCGCTCGTACAGCGGGCGATCGGCGCCTGCAGCGCGGCCGGAGACCTCACGCTCTCGCTGCGCGTCGGCGACGGGACGTCCCCTGCCGCGCATGCCCTGTACGCGTCTCTGGGGTTCGTCGCGCCGGCGGGCTGAGAGCCCCGCCGTCCGACAGCAGGTGCGACCTCGCGAGATGCCGTGCGATCTCGCGAGATGCGGTGCGACCTCGCGAGATGCCGTGCGACCTCGCGAGATGCCGTGCGACCTCGCGAGATGCCGTGCGACCTCGCGGGGCGGGAGCTATGGCGCGGTGACGAACCCGACCGCGGCCGCGCGGAACTCGGGCGAGGCGAGCGCGCCGAGGTGGTCGCCCGGCACACGCACGAGCGTCGAACCCGGCACGGCCGCGACCAGCGCGTCGACCCCCTGAGCCATCGGGTCGTCGGACCCCGAGACGAACAGCGTCGGGCAGGTCGGGGCATCCACCCCCGCGTCGAACGGCTCGGCATGCAGGGCGTCGATCAGGCCCACGACACTGGGCGCGTCGACGCCCGGCGCGTGCAGCATCGAGGCGAACATCCCGATCATCGGGTCGGCGGGGGCGGCCCCCTGCGCGGTGGCCTCCAGCGCGTCGACGTCGATCATGCCGAAGGGGTCCATGGGGCTCAGGCCCCCGAGCACGAGGCGGCGCACGCGTCCGCTGCCGGCGAGCGCCCAGGCGAGCCGGGCACCCAGCGAGTACGCGATGACGTCGGCGGTCTCCAGGCCCGCATCGGCGACGGCGTCGGCCAGAGCGGCGGCGATGTCGCTCGTGGTCGCTGCGCCCCGCACCAGCGACGGGCCGTCACCGTGGCCGGGCAGGTCCACGACGATCGCCCCGCGCCCGGCATCAGCCAGCGCATCGACGAGGCCGGTGTCCTCCCAGTCGGCACGACCGTTCGACGCGAGCCCGTGGACGAGAAGCACCGGGGAGTCGCCCGGGAGGTTCCTGACAGTGAGGAGGGTGTTGGTCATGGGTCCATCATTGCGGGTTGTGATTTTTTTTTCCACACTTGTAGAGTTGTGCATCCAGACTCGAGACGGCAAGCCCCGACTCGACGTGGAGAACAACGTCGTGACATCCACCACAGGAGAACCGCAATGACCGCCGATCCCACCCGCATCCTCGACATCGCCACCGGCTACATGGCGTCCAAGCAGCTGTTCAACGCCGCGCGCATCGGGCTGTTCCGCGCGATCGCCGACGGCGCGCACACCCCCGCCGACATAGCCGCCGCGACCGAGCACCCCGAGCGCCAGGTGCGCATCCTGCTCGACGGCGCCGCCGCCGCAGGCCTGCTCACGCGCACCGACGGCCGCTACGAGCTCGCCGCCGACGCCGCCGACTACCTCACCGGCGGCGAGCGCGACCTGACCGCGTTCCTGAACTTCCTCGAGCTCGGCAGCTTCGAGGCGTTCGGCCACTACCGCCACACCGTCGACGCCGACGAGGGCGGCACCCTCGAGTTCGACGAGGCCGGCTGGGGCATGTTCATGGCCGGCGTCATGCAGTACAACGGGCTGCACGCGCACTGGTTCGGCGAGAAGTTCGCCACCTCGGGCCCGACCAGCGTGCTTGACTTCGGCGGCTTCACGGCCGGCTGGTCGATCGCACTCGCCACGCGCAACCCCGAGCTGACCGCGCGCCTGGTGTACCCGGCCGAGTCGGGCCCCATGCTCACCCCCGAGATCGAGGCGGCCGGCCTCGCCGACCGCATCACGGTCGAGGCCGGCGAGACGACCACCGCCGTTCCCGGGGGCGAGCACGACCTGATCCTCGCGATCCACGTCATCCACCGCTTCAGCGACGAAGAGAACCGCCAGATCGTCAAGAACCTGCGCGCCTCGGCCGCTGAGGGCGGCACCCTCGCGGTCTTCGACTTCTTCCTCGACTTGCTCGCCGAGCAGCGCGTGCTCGACGCGCGCCACGCCGCCGAGTACTTCAACTTCGACGGCACGGTGGTCTGGCCCGAAGAGGTCGTGAAGGCCTGGCTGGTCGACGCGGGCTGGGAGTTCGAGGGCTACGTCGACGTGCCGGGCAGCCCCCGGATCCTGCTCGCGCGCGCGGTCTGAGACAAGGATCGTGCGCTCCTGCAACACGGTTGTCACAACCCGGAGACGATTGGGAAATCCGTGTTGCGTAGTTTGTCAACATCTGTAGAATCACAGAACCACGGGTCACCGCAGACACGTTGCGGTCGCTCGGTTCACCATCCTTCACGGAAAGAAGTGAGATGAAGAAGAAGACCATCTGGGGGATCGCAGCAATGGTCGCTGCGGCCGCCCTCGCGCTGACCGGTTGCACCGGCGGCGGCGGAAACGCGGGCACCACCGGCGACGGCGACGGATCGGCGCCCACCACGCTCAGCATCGGCACCGTCTTCGACAAGACCGGGTGGGAGATCGGCCAGAGCGGCGCCGGCTTCAACGCCCCGTTCTTCTCGGCCGTCTACGACTCGCTCGTTCTCATCGACGAGAACAGCAAGCCGTACGGACAGCTCGCGACGAGCATCGACACCTCCGACGACGAGCTCACCTACACCTTCCACCTGCAGGACGGCGTGACCTTCAGCGACGGCGAGAAGTTCGACGCCGATGCGGCGATCGCCAACTTCGACTACCTGCGCAAGTCGGCCTACACCGCTCCCGCCTACGTCAACGTCGCCAAGACCACGAAGGTCGACGACGCGACCGTCGAGGTCACCATGACCAAGCCCGACCCCGGGTTCCTTTTCAACCTGGGCCTGGGCAACAGCTACATGGTCTCGCCGAAGGTGCTCTCCGACGCCAAGTACACGCAGGAGACCTCACCCGAGGGCGGGTCGGGCGCGTACACGTTCGACGCCTCGAAGTCGACGGCCGGACAGGACTACTACTTCACGAAGAACCCCGACGCCTGGCAGGCGGACAAGTTCCCGTGGGAGTCGGTCGAGATCCACGTCATCGCCGACAGCACCGCCATGTCGAACGCCATGTCAACGGGCGTCATCAATGTCGAGTTCGCCTCGTGGAGCGACCAGCTCAAGGCCGACGCGGATGCCAACAACTGGACCATCACCGACGTGATGAGCGGCTGGTCGGGCCTCATGCTCGCCGACCGCACCGGAGACAAGTTCACGCCACTGGGCAACCTCAAGGTGCGTCAGGCCCTGAACATGGCCTTCGACCGCGACGCCATCACCAAGGCGGCCAACGACCCGAACGGCGTGGCCACCAACCAGGTGTTCTCGACGATCGACCCCGAGCTCGACAAGCTGTACCCGTATGACGTGGCCAAGGCCAAGCAGCTGCTGACCGAGGCGGGCTATCCGGACGGCTTCACGCTGACGCTGCCGACGATGTCGCTGTTCGCCTCGACGGCGGCCACCGTCAAGCAGTCGCTCGAGCAGATCGGCATCAAGGTCGAGGTGCAGAACCTCGACCCGGCCACGTACAACCAGCAGGTGTTCGCGGGCAACTTCCCCGTCTACATGGCGTTCCTGCAGCTGTACGGCAACCCGACCAAGACGATCGCCGACTTCTTCACCCCCGGCATGTCGAACCCGTTCGACTCGGCGAAGGACATCCCCGAGCTGCAGAGCCTGTTCACCGACCTGCACACCGCCGGCGCCGACGTCGACGCGATCGCGCAGAAGTTCAACTCCTACGCGACCGAGAACGCCTGGTTCGTGGTGTGGAACCACGGCGCGTCGTACTACGTGACCGTGCCCGGCATCACCATCCGTCCGGTCCAGGGCCTGTACGTGCCCAACCTGGAGCAGTTCCTGCCCGCCGGCAGCTGACCCAGGCCGGACCCCACGGGGAGGGGCGCGACCCGCCCCTCCCCGTACGAACAGATCGGACAGCAATGATCGTCTTCGTCACCCGACGAGTCCTGAGCGCGATCGTGCTCGTGCTCGCGATGGCCATCGGCGCCTTCTTCATGGCCCACGCGGCCATCCCCGACCCCACCGCCACCCTCATCGGCAAGACCGCCACCCCCGACCAGATCGCGGCGCTGCGCGAGCGCATCGGGCTCGACCAGCCGCTGATGACGCAGTTCTGGAACTGGTTCACCGGCCTCCTGCACGGCGACTTCGGCCTCTCCTGGCGGACCAACACCCCGATCCTCACCGACCTCGGCATCCGCATCCCGGTGACCATGTCGGTCGTCGTCTTCGGCCTCCTCCTGTGCGCGGTGTTCGGCACGATCCTCGGCATCTCCGCGGGCCTGCGCCCCGGCAGCCTCGTCGACCGGATCACCAAGGCCGGCTCGGTCGTCCTCTTCGCCGTTCCCGGCTACTGGATCGCCGTCATCCTCATCATCGTGTTCGCGGTGCACCTGCGCTGGTTCCCCGCGCTCGGCTACGTGCGCCCCGACGTCTCGGTCACGCGCTGGCTGTCGTCGATCACCCTGCCCGCCATCTCACTGGCCCTCGGCGGCATCGTCATGATCGCCGAGCAGCTGCGCAACGCGATCGTCACCGCGGGCTCCAGCGACTTCGTGCGCACCCTGCGCAGCCGGGGGCTGGGCACCTTCCGCATCGCTATGCACCTGCTGCGCAACGCCGCCCCCGCCGCCGTCACCGTGCTCGCCCTGATGTTCGTGAGCCTGCTGGGCGGCGTCATCGTGCTCGAGACGGTCTTCAACCTGCCGGGTCTCGGCATCGCGACCCAGCAGGCGTCACAGGTCGGCGACATCCCGATGCTGCTGGCGATCACCGTCACGACGGTCGTGTTCGTGGTCGTCGTCAACTTCCTGCTCGACCTCGTGCTGGGCTGGATCAACCCGAAGGCGAGGATCCGATGAGCACCGGAGTCATCTACAGCAAGGCGAACGCCGGGCGCCCGAAGAAGAAGATCACCTCGCGCAGCGTCGCGCGTCGCTTCTTCACCCACCCCGGGGGCCTGATCCCGACGATCATCGTCCTGATCGTCATCGTGGCGACGTACTGCGCGCCCCTCATCCAGATGCACGATCCCGCGTTCATCGACTACAACCTCGTCAACGCGATGCCGAGCTGGCAGCACATCCTCGGCGGTGACGCGATCGGCCGCGACATCTGGTCACGCCTGATCTGGGGCGGTCAGGAGGCCTTCCTCGGCGCACTGATCGTGATGGTCGTCGGCATCGGCATCGGCGTGCCCGCCGGACTGTTCGGCGGCTACTTCGGCGGCATGACCGACAGCGGGCTCAGCTGGGTCAGTGACGCCCTCATGTCGGTCCCCGGCATGATCGTCCTGCTGATCGTCGCGGGCGGCACCAACGGCAACATGCTGATCCTGATGGCGGTCATGGGCGTGTTCATGGCGCCCGGCTACTACCGCCTCACCCGCGCGGCCACGATCGTCGTGCGCAACGAGCCGTACGTCGACGCCGCGAGAGTGTCGGGCGCGAGCCACTCGCGCATCGTCGGCTCGCACATCCTGCGCGTGATCGCAGCGCCCATCATCATCCAGACCGCGCTGACCGCCGGCGTCGCCCTGGGCATGCAGGCCGGCCTGCAGTTCATCGGCATCGGCGACACGCTCGCCCCCAGCTGGGGCGGCATGATGAGCGACGGCATGAAGAGCATCCTCACCAACCCGTGGCTCATGGTGCCGCCGGCGTTCGTGCTGGGCATCGTCATCGCATCGTTCGCGATCATGGGCTCGACCCTCGGCCAGATCACCGGCACGCGCAGCGAGAAGACGCGCCGGGTGACCCGCGCCGAGCGCACCGCGGTGCGCAGGCTCGCCCAGACCACGTCCCTGGCCGCACCCGAGAAGGACGTCGCCGTCCGCGTGCGCGGCCTGAAGGTCACCTACGCGCTGGCCAAGCACGAGACCGAGGTGCTGCACGGCGTCGACTTCGAGGTGCACGCCGGCAAGGTGCTCGGCATCGTCGGCGAGTCCGGCTCGGGCAAGTCGCAGTCGGTGTTCGCGCTGCTCGACCTGCTCCCCGGCAACGCGATCCCCGAGGCCGAGGGCATCTGGATCGACGGGGTGAACGTGCTCACGCTCGCCCCCGCCCAGCGGCGCGCCCTGCTCGGCCGCGAGATCGCCTACATCCCGCAGGAGCCCATCACCAACCTCGACCCGATGTTCACCATCGGCAGGCAGCTGACCGAGCCGATGCGGGCGGTCCTGAAGATGGGCAGGCGCGAGGCGCACGACTACGCGGTGCAGCTGCTGCAGCGTGTGGGCATCAACGACCCGAAGCGCGTGATGAGGCTGCACCCGCACGAGGTCTCGGGCGGCATGGCCCAGCGCGTGCTCATCGCCGGCGCCCTCTCGGGCCGCCCGAAGCTGCTGGTGGCCGACGAGCCCACCACGGCCCTGGACGTCACGGTGCAGGCCGAGGTCCTCGAGCTGCTGCGCGAGCTGCAGGCGGAGGAGAACATGGCGCTGATCATCGTCACGCACAACTTCGGCGTGGTCGCCGACATCTGCGACGACGTCACCGTCATGAAGGACGGCGTGGTCATCGAGTCCGGCACGGTGCGCGAGATCTTCTCGTCGCCCGCCGACCCGTACACCCGAGAACTCATCGACGCGTCGCTGGACGGCGCCGAGAGCCGGATGGAACTGGACGCACAGCTGGATGCGCGCCCCGAACTCGAAGGAGCACCCGCATGACCGCGGCATCCACCCCCCTCCTGCAGGTGCGCGACGTCGACGTGCGCTACGGAAAGTTCCAGGCGCTGAAGAAGGTCTCGCTCGACATCGCCCCCGGCGAGTGCATGGGTCTGGTCGGCGAATCGGGATCGGGCAAGTCGACGCTCGGCAAGGCCATCCTGGGCCTCGCCGACGTCGCCGACGGCACCATCACCTTCGACGGCACCGACATCACGCACGTCGGCGGGCGCGCGCGCCGGGCGCTGGCCAAGAGCATCCAGGTCGTCTTCCAGGACCCGTACGGTTCCCTGGACCCGGCCATGACCGTCGGCCAGATCCTCGCCGAGCCGCTGCGCGTGGCCGGGGTCTCGTCGTCCGAGGCGAAGAGCACGATCGTCGAGATGCTCGGCCGGGTGCGCCTGCCCGCCGACAGCGTCGACCGGTACCCGAGCGAGTTCTCGGGCGGGCAGCGGCAGCGCATCGCCATCGCGCGGGCGCTCGTGCGCCGGCCGCGGCTGATCATCTGCGACGAGCCGGTCTCGGCGCTCGACCTGACCACGCAGGCAGCGATCATCGACCTGTTCATCGACCTGCAGCGCGAGACCGGAGTCGCCTACCTCTTCGTCTCACACGACCTGGGCGTCGTGCGGCGCATCTGCCACCGCGTGGCCGTGATGTACAAGGGCGAGATCCTCGAGGAGGGCCCGGGCGCCGTCATCACCACGACGCCCGAGCACCCCTACAGCCAGCGGCTGCTGAAGGCCTCGCCGGTCGCCGACCCCGACGCGCAGGCGCTGCGCCGCGAGGAGTGGCTGAAGGTCCGCGCCGCCTGAACGATGACGAGTGGATGCCGCGGCCGCAGTGCTCCCGGGCCGCGGCATCCATCGTCCGTCACCCCAGGTGCGTGGCCTCGGGCTGCTCGACGCCGTGGCCGATCTGCCGGTAGACCTCCGGCTTCGCGCGCCGCAGCCAGAGCCCCCAGAAGACGGCGGCGATCGCGGGCACGAGCAGCACCGCCGGCAGCACGAACGTCGTCGCGTTCGACTCGGTCTGGCCCAGCAGCACATTCCAGTTCAGAAGGATGAGCACCCACACCGTGCCCAGCGCCAGGATCGCGATGATCGGGGCGACCAGGCGACCGCCCACGCCGACGTCGCGCGGATCGCGGCGGAAGTAGCCGATCACCGCGATGGAGACGAGCACCATCAGCAGCACCAGGCCGAAGGCGCCGAGGTTCGTCAACCATGTGAACAGCGTCAGCACGGCGAACGGGCCGTTGGCGGGGTCCCACCCACTCTCGCCGATCGCGAAGCAGATCACGACGATGACCGCGGCGATGCTCTGCGCGATCGATCCGGCCCACGGGGCCCCGCTGCGCACGCGCACGGTGCCGAGCACCGCCGGCAGCACCCCCTCGCGGCCCAGCGAGAACGAGTAGCGCGCCACCGCGTTGTGGAAGCTGACGAGCGCCGCGAACAGGCTCGTGATGAACAGCACCGACATGATGTCGACCCAGATCACCCCGAGGTGCGCGCCGACGAAGTCGAAGAACATCGGCGGGCCGGCCTCTTCGGCGCTGATGCCGTTCGGGTCGGCGATTTTCTCGGGGCCGACCGCCAGGGTGAGCGCCCACGACGAGATCGCGTAGAAGACGCCGATCACGCTCACCGCCAGGAAGGTGGCGCGCGGGATGGTGCGCTTGGGGTCCTTCGACTCCTCGCCGTAGATCGCCGCCGACTCGAAGCCCATGAAGGCGGCGATGCCGAACGCGAGGGCTGCGCCCACCCCGGGGACGAACAGCGCGCCGGGGGTCATCGGCGCCGCCGTGAATCCTTCGGCGGGGTTCGCGAACGAGACGACGTCGAAGACGATCACCACGAGGAACTCGAGGGCGACCAGTACTCCCAGCACCTTCGCGGAGAGGTCGACGCGGTTCACGCCCATGACGCCGACCACGACGATGCCGACGAGCACCCACAACCACCAGGGGCTCGCCCAGCCGGTCTTCTGCTCGATGAACGACGAGACCTGGAAGCCGAACATGCCCCAGATGCCGATCTGCATCGCGTTATACGCGATGAGGGCGAGCACCGACGATCCGATGCCGACCGGCCGGCCGGCGCCCTGGGCGACATAGGAGTAGAACGCGCCGGCGTTGGTGATGAAGCGGCTCATCGCAGCGTAGCCGATGGCGAAGACGCCGAGGACGACGGCCAGCAGGATGTAGCCGAAGGGGATGCCGGTGACATGGGTCACCGACAGCGAGCTCGTGACGCCGCCGGCGACGACCGTCAGCGGCGCCGACGCCGCGACGATCATGAACGCCACGGCGAACACGCCCAGCCGGCGATGCGCGTCGGTGCGCGTCGTCGAGGTGGTGGGTGCGGACATGGAGGGACTCCTTCGTTCAGAGCGGGCTCGGGAGGCCCGATCTGCTCATCCTCCCCATCGCCGCGCGCCGCCACATGGCCAGGGCTGCACGGTTCTTGTCCGGCCCCGCAGAACGAGGGGCTGGGCCTTGCCGGATGGATCGTATACAATGCAAACATCCTTTGAGACCGCGAGGTGATGATGCCTGTGTCTGCCACCCTGTTCCCGGCGACGGTCGCGACGACCGTGACGCGTGAGATCAGCGACTTCCGTGCCGCCGTGAGCGATTCCTTCGTCCCGCTGCAGGTGAGCAGCTCGCATCCCGACCACTTCCGCAGCCTCATGCGCGCCGCCAGCGTCGACGAGGTGCACGTCACCGATCTGCGGGCGACGCCGCACGTCGTCGAGCGCACCCCCGAGCTGATCTCGCGCGGGGACCGTGACTTCTTCAAGGTCAGCCTGATGCTCAGCGGCACCGGCCTGCTCGTGCAGGACGGCCGCGAGGCCGTGCTGAATCCCGGAGACCTCGCCGTCTACGACACGAGCCGCCCGTACTCGCTCGTGTTCGACGACGACTTCCGCACCATGATCGTCATGTTCCCGCGGCACCTGCTGACGCTGCCACCCGATCTCGTCGGCGAGCTGACGGCGGTGCGCATCGCCGGCGACGAGGGGCTGGGAGCGGTGGTCGTGCCGTATCTGAGCCAGCTGGCCGTCAACCTCGATCAGCTGGCGGGCTCGACCGGCGCGCGGCTCGCGCACAGCGCGCTCGACCTGGTCACGACGGTCTTCACGCGCGAGCTCGGCCTCGACGAGGCCGGCGCCGACCCGCACCGCGCACTCATGCAGCGGATCCGGGCCCACATCGACCGCAACCTGGCGTCGACCGACCTGTCTCCGGCATCCATCGCCGCCGCGCACTTCATCTCCACCCGGCACCTGCACGGACTGTTCCAGGAACAGGGCGCGACCGTCTCCACGTGGATCCGCACGCGCCGCCTCGAGCAGTGCCGCCGCGACCTCATCGACCCGGTGTACGCCGACCGCCCGGTCGCCGCCGTCGCCGCGCGCTGGGGGTTCGTGGACGCCGCGCACTTCAGCCGCGCCTTCAAGGCGGCCTACGACATCTCCCCCAGCGAGTACCGCGCCGCGCACTGAGCGAGCGGCCTCCTTGCCCCGCAGGGCACGGCGGTTGACTCTCGGCGCGCGATGCCGCCACAAGCGTTGAAACTCCGGGGGGCTCCGCGAAACATGGGCCTTCGGGACGCCGCACTGACGCGGTGTCCGGCAAAGGAGCATCGTCGTGGTGACCGCACTGCCCGAAACCGCCCGCCAGGTCGTCTTCCCCGCGCGTGACGAGATCAGCGTCCTGACCGCCGCCGTACCGGCGCCCGGGCCCGACGATGTGCTCGTGCGCGTCGCGCTCGTCGGCATCTGCGCCACCGATCTGCACCTGCTGGCCGGGCACATCGGCGACCCCTTCCCGCTCGTGCCGGGCCACGAGTTCGTCGGCGAGGTGGCCGCCCTCGGCGAGCGCGCGGCGGCGGACCGCGGCCTTGCCGTCGGCGACCGCGTCGCCGTCGAGATGCTGCTGCCGTGCCGCTCGTGCGCCCGCTGCCGCGAGGGCCGCTACAACCTCTGCGAGCGCGACGACATGGCGACGGGCCTGCCCCGCGGCCGGCAATACGGCGTGAACATCCCGCGCACGGTCGAGCCCGGCCTGTGGGGCGGCTACGCCGAGTACCTGCACGTGCCCGCCGAGGCGATCGTCCACCGACTGCCGGCCGACCTGCCGTTCGAGCGGGCCGTGCTGGTCGAGCCGCTCGCCGTCGCTCACCGGGCGGTCGCCCGCGGCCGGGTCGCACCCGGCGACCGCGTCGTGGTGATCGGACCGGGGCCGGTCGGCATCCTCACCACGGCAGCGGCGCGCGCGGCCGGCGCCGGCCGCGTCGTCATGGTCGGCACACGCGACGAGCGCTTGGCCCTCGCCACCCGCTTCGGCGCCGATGCGGTCGTCAACAGCCGCACGAGCGACGACCTCGCCCAGGCCGTGCGCGCGGCTCTGGGCGGCGCCGACGCCGACGTCGTCATCGAGATCGCCGGGGTCGCCGCCGCGCAGAATGACGCGGTGCGCCTCGTCCGCCGCGGCGGACGCGTCGTACTCGCCGGCGCCTGTGGAGCCGCCGTGCCGGTGACGTTCCTCGCCGACGAGGAGCTGCTCACCCGCGAGCCCGACCTCCTGCCCAGTTTCCTGTCGGCCGGCGGATTCGAACCCGCCATCGCGCTGCTGACCCGCGACACGTTCCCGTTCGAACAGCTCGTCACCCACCGCTTCGGCCTCGACGACGTCGAGACGGCGTTCGAGACGATCCGCGGGCGCCGCGACGGCGTGCTCAAGGCCGTGCTCGACCCGAGCGCCTGACCGCACCGGCCGGCCCCCGGCATCCACCCATCGAAGGAGACACCGATGACCGATTCACCCACCGATCCCGCGCTCGACGAGTGGCGCACCTACGACGACTTCTCGGCCGGGATCGACACGTACCGGCTGCCGAACTCGTCGCTGGCGGGCACCGCCCTGACGATCACGCTCGACGACGGGTCCGTCGTCACGCTCTCGTTCGGGGAGGATGCCGTCACCTGGTCGGCGACCGGATCGATCACCGCCCCCGAGGACACCGTCGACCCGTACGACGCGGTGGCCGTGCGTGACGATGTCCTCTTCGTCAATCTGCCGCGCACCAGCAGCGACCGCGAGGCGCTGACCCTCGTGTACTCCACCACCACCCATCGCGCACTGGCCGTCGTCTCGCACATCGACGAGCACGAGGTCGAGGGCACCCCCCGGGTGTCGCAGCGCTTCTTCGCGGGGGTCACCGACCAGGGCGAGCCCACCGGAGAGGTGCCCGGCCCGAGCCGCGACCTCATCGGCAAGCGCAACGTCTACCGCTACAGCCCGCACCACCTCTACGAGCACGTCTACATCTCCAGCCAGCGCTACGCGTGGCAGTGCCTCGAGGGCGTGCAGCGCGGCCACGGCGACATGGACCTGTCGACGGTCTGGAAGTTCGCCGACGGCCTGTACCTGTTCTGCTTCCGCGAGTTCCGCATCGCCGTCGCGAGCGTCTGGCTGCACGACCTCGGCTACCAGCTGATGACCACGGGCGTCTTCCTCGGCCTGAACGGCGAGGGGCAGAGCGAGCACTCCCGCGGCGGCGGCCACATCTACCCGCTGGGCTCGGTCGCGTACCCCGACGCCCAGCCCGTCTGAGAGGAACCCCCGTTGAGCAACGCAGACATCATCCGGGCCCACTACGCGGCCTCCGACCGCGGCGACCTCGAGGGCATGCTCGCCCCGTTCGCCGACGACATCCGGTGGACCGAGGCGGCCGGCTTCCCCTACGCGGGCACCTACGTGGGCCCGCAGGCGGTCGCCGAGAACGTGTTCGGGCGCATTCAGGACGAGTGGGACGACTACACGGTCGCGATCGATGAGGTGCTGGATGCCGGCGACAGCGTCGTGGGCGTGGGCACCTACTCGGGCACCTACAAGAAGACGGGTCGCTTCTTCGCGGCGCGCGTCGCCCACGTGTGGCGACTCGAGAACGGGCGGGTCACCGCCTTCGAGCAGTTCTGCGACACCGAACTCGTCGCGCGCGCACTGCGCGACTGAGCCGGGCACTCCGGCACCACGATGCACCACGGCGGTGCGTCGTTTGAGAGAGGCAGGCAACACATGGACAAGAGGAAATTCCTCGCCGCGGCGGCCCTGGCCGTCGCCGGCGCACTGACGCTCGGCGGCTGCGCGGGCACCGGCGGCTCGGACGGCGACATCGTCGTCGGGTCGGTGAACACGAAGAGCGGCGCGGCCACCTTCCCCGAGGCGTCGCAGGCGGCGCAAGCCGTCTTCGACGCGTTCAATGCGGCGGGCGGGCTGGACGGCCGCAAGATCAGCTACAAGGCGCTCGACGACAAGGGCGACCCGGCCACCGCCACGGCCGACGCGCGCGAGCTCGTCGCCAGCGACGAGGCCGTGGCGCTCGTGGGCGGCGCGAGCCTGATCGAATGCGAGCTGAACGCGAAGTACTACGCACAGGAGGGGATCCTGTCGATCCCCGGCATCGGCGTCGACACCGGCTGCTTCGACAGTGACAACATCTCCCCCGCCAATGTCGGCCCGTTCAACGACATGACGCTGACGCTGCTGTACGGCTCGGAAGAGCTGCACCTGGATGACATCTGCGTCCTGCTCGAGATCGCCGGCTCGACACGGCCGACCTATCAGGCCGCGATCGACCGCTGGACGCAGATCACGGGCAAGAAGCCGCTGTACATCGACGACACCGTGCCCTACGGCGCCAGCGACTACACGCCGTACATCGTCAAGGCGCGCGACAAGGGATGCAAGGCGCTCGCGATCAACCCCGTCGAACCCGACGCCATCGGGCAGGTCAAGGCCGCGAACGCACAGGGCTGGGACGACGTGACCTGGCTGTACCTGACCAGCGTCTACAGCGAGAACTTCGCGAAGGCCATCGACAACGCGGGCGCCGGCATCTACGTGCCTGCGGAGTTCTACCCGTTCACCGAGGACAACGACATCAACAAGGAGTGGCGTGACCTTATGAACAAGAACGACATCCCGCTCACGGCGTTCAGCCAGGGCGGATTCCTCGCGGCGAAGCACTTCATCACCGTGCTCAAGACGATGAAGGGCGACATCACCCGCGAGACCGTCACCAAGGCGCTCAAGGACATGACGCCGATCGAGAACAAGATGATCGGCACCGACTACCACTTCGGCGTGGACAACACCGCCGGCTGGCCGATCGTGCTCAAGAGCGGCACCAACGCCTGGGAGAAGGTCGCCGACGACTGGCTGCGGATCCCTGAGAACTGATCCCTCGGGCGGCCCGGCTGCGGCCGGGCCGCCCCTTCCCAAGGAGCACCCATGATCCAAGGAGCCCTCGCGGGCCTCGCCGCCGGCGGCCTGTACGCCGTGCTCGGCGTGTGCCTCACGCTCATGTCGCGCCTCGTGCGCGTCGTCAACTTCTCGCAAGCCGCCACCGGCATGTTCGGCGCCTTCTGCGCGGTGTGGCTGGTCACCCACGCCGGACTCCCCATCTGGCTCGGATCCGTCATCGGCGTGCTGATCGGGGGCCTGCTCTCGGCGGCGATCGGCTGGATCGCGGCCACCTGGCTCAGCGAAGCCGACACCACGACCCGGTCGGCCATGACGGTCGGGCCGCTGCTGCTGCTCATCTCGCTGTCGTTCATCCTCTTCGGCAACAAGCCGCAGCCGTTCGCTCCGATCATCGCGGGTCCGGCCTTCAGCGTCGGCGGCGTCGTGATCAGCCAGGTGACGATCGCCACCGTCGGGCTGGCGGTCGTCGTCGCGATCGGCGTGCACTTCCTGCTCGCACGCACCAGGATCGGCACGCGGCTGCGCGCCCTGTCGGAGCGCCCCACGACCGCGGAGCTGATCGGCATCCGCTCGCGCCCGCTGTCGATCGCCGTCTGGTTCGCGACGGGCCTGGTCAGCGCGATCGTGATCATCATCATCGCGCCATCCCAGTCCAACGACGCGACCAGCCTGTCGATGCTCATCGTCCCGGCCGCGGCATCCGCTCTCCTGGGCGGCTTCCGGCGCCTGGACCTCACCGTGATCGGGGGTCTCGTGCTCGGGATGCTGTCGGGCCTGGTCGCTCAGATCGGCCAGGTCTCCGCGGTCCGCAATTTCCTGCCGTTCCTGTTCATCGTCGTGCTGCTGCTGTGGTCGCAGCGCAAGGAGGTGTGGGATGCCGCTCGCTGAGAACCGCTGGGTCCGGGCCGGCTGGCCGCTGCTCGTCGGCGTGGCCGCGATCGTCGTCGGCTACGCGCTGAGCGTCGGCCTGAACGGGTATTTCGTCTTCCTCGCGGTCAGTGCCGTCACCGCCGCCATCGCCATCCTCGGACTGGGCGTGGTGACGGGATCGGCGGGCATGATCGCGCTGTGCCAGCTGACCTTCGCCGCGATCGGCGCATGGGTCGTCGCCGGGCTGAACATCATCCATGCCCCCGGCGGCTTCATCGTCTGGCTCGTGATCGGAGCGGCCGCCGCCGGCGTCGCCGGTGTGCTCGTCGGCCTGCCGGCACTGCGGCTGCGCGGCGTCAACCTCGCCGTGGTGACCCTCGGGTTCGCCGCGGCCGCCGACGTGACGCTCGTGCAGATCCAGTTCCCCGGCTCGGCGGACGGCATCGGCATCGACCGGCCCGGGGCCTTCCAGAACGACCGCTCGTACTTCTTCTTCAGCATCATCGTGCTCGTCGTGTGCGCGCTGGCGGTGTTCTACCTCCAGCGCAGCCGCATCGGCTCGAGCTGGAAGAGCGTGGCCTTCTCCGAGCGCGGCACGGCCGCGGCCGGGCAGAGCGTGCAGTCGGCCAAGCTCACCGCCTTCGCGGTGTCGGCCGCCCTCGGCGGCGTGTCCGGCGGCCTGCTGGCGGGTCAGGTGGGCCTGCCCCTGGCGTCGAGCTTCAGCCCGCTGCAGTCGCTGGCCCTGTACGTGCTGGCGATCATGAGCGGCGCCCATCTCATCGACATGGCGGTGTTCGGCGGCATCCTCTGGGTGCTCGTTCCCGAGCTGCTGAAGAGATGGGGTGTGCCGCAGGACTGGGGATTCGTCATCTTCGGCGTGCTCGGCGTGCAGGCCCTCACCAGCGGAACGAACCTCGGCCAGGGCATCCGGAACCTGATCTGGCGCCGACAGGGCCGCCGGCATGCGACCGCGCACCCTGCCGAGACGATCCCGGAGAGCGCCCTCGAGGGCATCGCCGATCCGGTGACCACGACCACCGTCGCCACCGCGAAGGGCGCGCCGACCGGGCCGGCCGTGCTCACCGTGGAAGGGCTGACCGTGCAGTTCGGCGCGCTGAAGGCGCTCGACGACGTGTCGGTCGAGGTGCCGGCCGGGTCGATCATGGGCCTCATCGGCCCCAACGGCGCCGGAAAGTCGACGTTCGTCGACGCGATCAGCGGGTTCCTGCGCGGGCACGGCGGGCGCGTGCTGCTCGACGGTCACGACCTCGCCGGCCTCTCACCGACCCGGCGGGCGCGCCTCGGCCTGCGCCGCACGTTCCAGCAGGACCGCGTGCCGCCGGCTCTCACGATCGACGCGTACGCGCGCTTCGTCGCGCGGCGCCGGCTCGACGCCGAAGACGTCGAGAGCACCCTCGCGTTCTTCGGCTGCCCGCCCGCGCACACCCGTCTCTCGAGCGTGGACGTGGGCACACGGCGGCTGGTCGAGGTGGCGGCGAACGTGCTGGCGCGCCCGCGCGTGCTGCTGCTCGACGAGCCAGCGGCCGGTCTCTCGCACGAAGAGCACCTGGCCCTGGCCACGCGCATCCGCGAGCTGCCCGAGCGCTTCGGCATCTCGGTCGTCATCATCGAGCACGACCTCGACCTGGTGCGTTCGGTGTGCCCGCGGCTCACGGTGCTCGATTTCGGTCGGGTACTCGCCTCCGGCCCGCAGGAGGACGTGCTCGCCGACCCCGCGGTGATGAAGGCCTACATGGGCGAGACGGAGATGCTGTGATGGAAGAGAGCCTGATCCTCGACGACGTGACCGTCAGCCGGGGCGCGGGGCCGGTCATCTCGCACGTGAGCCTGCGGGTGGCCCCGGGCGAGGTCGTGGCGCTGGTCGGACCCAACGGCGCCGGCAAGACGAGCCTCATCGAGTCGGTGTCGGGGGTGATCGCGCACTCCGGCGGCGACATCCGCATCGGCGAGACCTCGATCGGCAGGCTGTCGCGGGTCGCGCGGGCGCGGCGCGGCATCGTGCACATCGAGCAGGGCAGGGCGGTGTTCCCGTCGCTCACGGTGCGTGAGAACCTGTCGCTGACGGCCCGCACCGATGCCGAGGCCAAGGCCGCGCTCGACCACTTCCCCGAGTTGGAGAAGCGCTGGGACTCCCCCACCGCCCTGCTCTCGGGCGGTGAGCAGCAGATGGTGGTGCTGGCGCGTGCGTTCGCCGCCCGGCCGAAGTTCCTGCTCATCGACGAGATGAGCCTGGGGCTGGCGCCGGTCGTGTTCACCCGGCTGCTGCCGATCGTCTCGACGCTGGCCGAGTCGGGCGTCGGCGTGCTGCTCGTCGAGCAGTTCACGAACCTCGCCCTGGGCCTTGCCCGCGAGGCGCTCGTGGTCGCCGGCGGGCGCGTGACGTACCAGGGCACGGCGCAGCAGCTGCGCGACGACCCGACGATCCTGCACGAGGCATATCTGGGCCGCGCCGCGTAACGGACGAGGGTGGATGCCGCAGCCGGCGGCCCGCGGCATCCACCCGTCTCTACATCCCGGCGTGGTCGAACGCCAGCGTCGGCACGTCGACGATGTGCGCGCCGCCGTCGGTGAGCAGCACCGCGCCGGTGATGTACGAGGACTCCCCCGAGCCGAGGAAGCGCACGACCGACGCGATCTCGGACGGATGCGCGGGCCGGCCGAGCGGCACATCCGCCGTGACGGCGCCGTACGCCTCTTCGCGCGAGTCGAGGCCCGCCTGCTCGGCGAACTCGTCCATCTCCTCATCGGCCATGGGGGTCTGCACCCATCCGGGGCACACCGCGTTCACGCGCACCCCCGAGCGCCCGTAGTCGCGCGCGAGGGTGCGGGTCAGTCCGATCAGGGCGTGTTTGCCGACCGTGTAGCCGGCCACCGAGGGCCCGGCGAACAGGCCCGCCAGCGACGACACGATCACGATCTGGCCCTTCGACTCGACCAGCGCCGGCAGCGCCTCGCGCGCCATCGTGAACGCGGTGGTCAGGTTCGCGCGCAGCGCGCTCTCCCACGCGTCGTCGTCCGTCTCGCCGACCGGCGCGAACCCGTGCCCGCCGGCGTTGGCCACCAGCACATCGAGCCGCCCGAAGCGCGCGAGGGTCTGCTCGACCGCCGCGCGCGCCGCCGTCGTGTCGGCGGCATCGGCGACGATCGCGGTCGCACCGATCGCGGCGGCCACCGCGTCGAGGGGCTCGCGGCGGCGCCCCACGACCACGACATGCGCCCCCTCGGCCGCGTATCGCTCGGCGACCGCAGCGCCGATGCCAGTGCCGCCGCCGGTGATGAGCACGACGCGCCCGGCGCCGTTGTTCCCTGGGAACGTCATCTGGACTCCTCGTCTCAGGCCGGAAACGCCGACCGCGCGCTGTATCCGAAATCGCTCACGAGCCCGGTGCCGTTGACCGGCCGCGAGACCGGCGAGCACAGGAAGGCGACCTGCGCGGCGACCTGCTCGGCCGTCTGCACGGGGAAGTCCTGGCCCGCGAACCCCTCGGCGAGCCCCAGGTCGCCGCGGCTCATCGGGGTGTCGACGACCGACGGACACACCGCGTTCACGCGGATGCCCGCGTCCGCCCACTCCACCGAGGCGGCACGCGCGAGCTGCAGCAGCGCCGCCTTCGACGCGCAGTAGGGCGCCATGCCGGGAGCGGCCACGAACGCCGAGTCGCTGGCGATGACGACGACGGATGCCGCATCCGACCGCTTCAGCTGCGGAACCGCCGCACGCAGCACGAGGAACGCGCCGCGCGCGTTGACGTCGAAGACCGCGTCCCAGTCGGCGACGGGCGTCTGCGCGAGGGGCGTGCCGACGGGTCCGGAGACTCCCGCGCACAGGACCACGAGATCCAGACCGCCCAGCAGTTCGCCCGCGGCCGCGACCGCGGCATCCACCTGCCGTTCATCGGTCACGTCGGCGGCCAGCGCGTGCGCGCCCAGAGCGGCCGCGGCATCCCGCACCGCCTCCTTGTCGCGATCGACCAGCACCACACGCGCGCCCTCGGCGACCAGTGCCGCGGCCACCGCACGCCCGATGCCGCCGGCGGCACCGGTGACCAGCGCGGCGCGTGAGCCGATGCGCAGATCCATGTCGTTCCTCCTCGATCGCCCTGCCATCATCGCCGCAGGCCCGCCCCGCGCGAACGTTCTCTGCGCTGTCGAAACAGCCGCCCGCGCGCTGCGTCAACATCCGGAGGAACACGCGGGCGAGGATGGAGACGGACCCGCGAGCGAAGGAGCACACGTGACCGAAACGAACCTCTCCGACACCAGCACCTGGCTGCCGTTGGACGGACTGGCGCCCGGATTCGACGCCAACAAGGCACCCCTCTCGCACGCGCTGGACGGCCGCACGTTCACGGTCGTCGATGACCGAGGCACGCGCATCGCGCACACGTTCGGCGAGGGCAGCGTGTCATGGGTGTACGAGCCGGGGGCGTCCGACCCGACAACACCTGCGGCACAGACCGACGCGTGCGAGGTGTTCGAGGTCGACGACGACCTCTTCTACGCGCAGTTCCACCACGACTACCTGCCGCACGAGGCGGTCTCGCTCTTCCTCGACCTGCGCAGCGGGCACGCGCTCGCGGTCATCAGCGACATCGGCGCGGCGGCACCCGGGCGCACGGCCGTGCAGCAGATCTTCGCGCCGGGGCGCATCGAAGAGCTCGACCAGACGGGCGCCGCCCCCGCCCCCACGACCGAGCTCATCGGCCGCCGCGCGCTGTGGGTGTACTCGAGCGAGCATGCCTACGAGCACGTCTACCTCTCGCCGCACTGGTACACCTGGCAGTGCCTGGCCGGCCCCGAGCAGGGCCTGGCCGACACCGATGAGCAGACGACCTGGCGGCTGCGCCCGGGCATCTGCGTGTTCGCGTGGCGCGAGAAGGTCATCCCCTGCGCGTCGGTGACCGTCGCCGACCACCGCGACCAGCGCGCACTGCGCTCGCACGGCGTGCTGTTCGGCGTCGACGAGGCCGGCACCGGCCAGACCCACTTCACGTTCGGCGCGCACGGTCGGCTGCTCTCGAACACCGTGCATCCGGATGTCTACGACCCCGCGCTGCGGGGAGAGGCGGGGTGGGATGCCGCGGCCGCCGCGCCGGCTGCGGCCGGCGCCGCTGGGCTCGCGCACGCACCCGAGGAGGACCGCTGACATGGCCGCCGACCTCATCCTGACCGGCGGCGTGGTCCGCACCGTCGACGCCGATCGGCCCATGGCTGAGGCCCTCGCGATCGGGCGCGGGCGCATCCTCGCCGTTGGCACCGCCGCCGAGGTGCTCGCGCACCGCGGCCCCGGCACCGAGGTCCGCGACCTTGCCGGTGCCGCCGTCTACCCCGGCTTCGTCGACGTGCACAACCACCACGCGATGGCCGGGCGCACCGACCTGTTCGAGCTGGCCCTGCCGCCCGCGCTCGGCCTCGACGAGATCCTCGACCGTGTGCGCGCACAGGCGCAGACCCTGCCCGCCGATGCCTGGATCATCGGCGGGGCCGTCGCCTCGACGCTGCTGCCGACGCTCGGCTCGACCGCGATCCGGCAGCGGCTCGACGAGGCCGCGGGCGGACGCCCCGTGATGATCGTCGAGGACTCCCGGCACAACCGCTGGGCGTCCACGCGTGCGCTCGAGCTCGCGGGCATCACCGCCGGGTCGGTGCCGGCCGGCGGAGTGACGGTGCTCGACCCGGTCGACGGCACGCCGACCGGCGTACTGCTGGAGGCCGCGGGCATCCCGGTGCAGGAGGCCTATGACCGCAGCGGAGGGCTGGATGCCGCGCAGCACCGCGCCGCGTCGCGCCGCGGCGTCGAGATCGCGAACTCGTACGGGATCACCGCCTTCCAGGACGCGGGCGTCTCGGTCGACATCCTGACGGCGCTCGCCGACCTCGACACCGCCGGCGAGCTGAACGGCTGGGTCGTCTCGTCGCTGCTGATCAACGACGAGATCTTCGGGTTCGCCCCGCTCGGCCGCGAGCTGCTCGCGCGCGGCGAGGAGTTCCGCACCGCACACCACCGGCCCGACTTCGTCAAGATCTTCCTCGACGGGGTGCCGCCGGCACGCACGGCGTCGTTCCTCGAGCCGTATCTGCCCGACGACGCGCACGGCGCGCACTTCCACGGCACGACGACGATGGGGCCCGACGAGCTCTACGGCTGGCTGCGTCTGGTGGCCGAAGAGGGTCGCGGTGCGAAGATCCACTGCACGGGCGACGGCTCGGCGCACCTCGTGCTCGACACCGTCGAGCGGCTGCGCGACGAGGGCTTCGCCGATGCGCGCTTCCACATCGCGCACGGGCAGTTCCTCGCCCTGTCCGACATCCCGCGGCTCGCGCGGCTGCGCGTGACGGCCGACATCTCGCCGTTCATCTGGTTCCCCGGAGTGATCCCGCAGGCCCTGGCCGACGTGCTCGGCGACGAACGCGTCAGCCATCTGCAGCCCAACCGCGCGCTCATCGACGCCGGCGCGCTCGTCGCCGGAGGATCGGACTGGCCCGTCTCGGAGTCGCCGAACCCCCTCGAGGGCATGCAGGGCCTGGTGACCCGCGCCGACCCGCTGCGCCGGGCGCCCGGAGTGCTCGCGCCCGAGCAGGCGATCACCGCCGAAGAGGCGCTGCAGGTGTTCACGCTCAACGCGGCGACGGCCATGGGGCTGGACGCCGAGACCGGATCGCTCGTCGCCGGCAAGTCCGCCGACTTCGTCATCCTCGACCGCGACGTGATCGCCGGCCCCGCCGACGCGATCATCGACGGCGTTGTGCGGGAGACCTGGTTCGCAGGCCGGCAGGTCTACGCGGCCTGACGTGCGATGCGGGATGCCGCGGCTGCGCCTCCGGCGCGGGCCCGCGGCATCCCGCACCATCTGTTCGGCAGTCACCTTCTGCAACCCCGCGTCGCGAACACCCGCAGAAACCGACTGCCGAACATCAGAGGCCGCGCCGCGTGAGAGGCCGCGGCGCGTGAGAGGCCGCGCCGCATGAAAGCCCGCGGCGCGTGAGGGGCCGCGCCGCGTCATCCACCCCGCCTCGGCACCCCACCCTGTCCGCCCGTCCACCAACTGTTCGGCAGTCGATATCTGCAACCCCGCCGCGCGAAGACCCGCAGATATCGACTGCCGAACAACGGCCGGGGTCAGGCGCCGAGCTCCTCCAGCAGGAAGCGCGCGCCCTGCTCGCCGATCAGCACCGCGGGCGCGTTCGTGTTGCCGGTCGTGATGCGCGGCATCACCGACGCGTCGACGACCCGCAGCCCCGACACCCCGCGCACGCGCAGGCGCGGGTCGACGACGGCGTCGTCGCCGGATCCCATCCGGCACGTGCCGACCTGGTGGTGGTATGTCACGACGGTGCGGCGGACGTAGTCCTCAACCTCGTCGTCACCCACCGACGGGCCCGGGTACACCTCGACGGCGCCCCACTCGTCGGCCAGCGCGGGCTGCGCGCCGATACGCCGACACTGCTGCACCGAGGCGACGAGGGATGCCACGTCCGCGGCGTCTTCGAGCGCCGCGAGGTCGATCGACACGGGGTCGTCGAGCCCCGGCCCGGAAAGCCGCAGCCGCCCGCGCGAGGCCGGCCGCACGATGCCCGCCATGAGCGAGAAGCCGTCGTCGCCGACCGGCTCGAGGTCTTCGCCGTACATCGGCACCGAGAAGTGGATCGGCTGCGTGTCGGGTTCGTCGAGCTCGGGCTTCGACCGCCAGAACGCGTGCGTCTGCGTGACCGACACCCCCGAGACCGGCGCCCCGACCGGCCGAACCGTCGTGCGGAAGATCACCGGCGACAGCAGGTGGTCGTGCAGGTTCTCGCCGACCGCCGGCGCGTCGCGCACGACGTCGATGCCGAGCGCCGACAGCTCGGCCGCCGGGCCGATGCCCGACCGCAGCAGGATCGCCGGCGAATCCAGCGCACCCGCGCACAGCACGACCTGGTCGGCGCGCAGCTCGCGCATCTCGCCGTCCTGCCGGTACCGCACGCCCACCGCGCGTCCGTCTTCGATGATGACGGAGTGCACGTGGCATCCCGTGCGCAGATCGATGCGCGAACGCACGGGCTTGAGGTACGCGGTCCACGTGTTGACGCGATGTCCGTCGACGAGCGTGACCTGCTCCTGCGAGACGCCGTCCTGCGACGCCCCGTTGTAGTCGAGGTTGTGCTCCAGCCCCTCCTGCACCGCGGCATCCAGAATCGACCGCTGAATAGGCACGAGCGGGTAGTCGTCGGTGACGGGCAGGATGCCGTCGGCACCGTGCAGTTCGGATGCCCCGCGTCCGAACGCCTCGATGTCACGGTAGACGGGCAGTACGGCATCCCACGACCACTCGGGTCCGGCGACCTGCGCCCACCCGTCGTAATCGCTGCGTGCGCCACGCACCCAGATCATCGCGTTGAGGGCGTGCGAACCGCCGAGCACCTTGCCGCGGGGCAGGTGCAGCCGGCGCCCGGCGGCGTGCTCCTGCGGGACGGTGCGGTAGTCCCAGTCGTCGGGCGAGTGCCAGAGCTCGCCGGCACGGCTCGGGTCGTCGATGGCGGGGTTGGTGTCTTCTCCCCCGGCCTCGAGCAGTGTCACATGCGCGCCGGCATCGGCGAGACGGCGGGCCATGACGCAGCCCGCCGATCCGCCGCCGACGACGATCACCGATGCATTGGTCGTCATCGCGGTGCCTCAGCCGTTGATGACCTGCGGAACGGAGACGCCCTTGAGGCCGGCGACGCCGAACTCCTGGCCGTAGCCCGAGCCCTTCACGCCGCCGAACGGAACGTCGGGGTGCAGGCCACCGTGCGAGTTGATCCACACGGTGCCCGACTGGATGCGCGCGGCGACCTTGCGCGCCGCGTCGCGGTCGCCCCAGACCGAGCCCCCCAGGCCCGCGTCGAGACCGTTGGCCCGTGCGACCGCGTCGTCGACGTCCGTGTAGCGGATGATCGGCAGCACCGGCCCGAACTGCTCCTCGTCGACGAGCGCTGTGCCGTCGCTCACGTCGGCGACAAGCGTGATCGGGTAGAACAGCTCGCCCAGCTCGGTCGCGGGCGCGCCGCCGGTGACGACGCGGCCGCCGTGGGCCTTCGCGTCTTCGACGAGCCGGTTGACGATGTCGAACTGCTGCTTGTTCTGCAGCGGGCCGAGCACGTTGTCTTCGCTGAGGCCGTTGCCCATCGGCGTGGCCGCGGCGATCTGCGCGAGCTGGTCGACGACCTCGTCGTAGATCGAGTCGTGCACATACAGGCGCTTGAGCGCGGCGCAGGTCTGGCCGGTGTTGATGAATGCGCCCCAGAAGAGGTCCTGTGCGATCGCGGCCGGGTCGGCGCCGGGCAGCACGATGCCGGCGTCGTTGCCGCCGAGCTCGAGGGTCAGGCGGGCGAGGTTGCCGGCCGAGCTCTCGATGATCTTGCGGCCAGTGGCGGTCGAGCCGGTGAACATCACCTTGTCGACATCGGGGTGGGCGGCCAGCCGTGCGCCGACCTCACGGTCGCCCGAGACGGCGATCAGCACGTCGGCGGGCAGCACCTCGTTCATCACGGAGACCAGTGCCAACACGCTCAGTGGGGTGTACTCGCTGGGCTTGACGACGACGGTGTCACCCATCCGCAGCGCCGGGCCGATCTGCCAGATCGCGATCATGAGCGGCCAGTTCCACGGACCGATCGCACCGACCACGCCCACCGCGCGGTAGTGCAGCTCGGCGTGGGTCTCGCCGTCGTCGACGAGCACCTCGGGCTCGAGCGGAGTCGTCGCGGCCGACCGCAGCCAACCCGAGCACGCGCCCAGTTCGAAGCGGGCGTTGGGGCCGTTCAGCGGCTTGCCCTGCTCGCGGGAGAGGATGCGCGCCAGCGTCTCGGCGTTCGCGTCGATCGCATCGGCGGCCTTCAGCAGCAGCTCGCGGCGCTCGTCGTGACCGCGGGCCTCCCACGCCGGCTGCGCGGCCTTGGCGCGCGCGATCGCGTCGTCGAGGTCGGCGACGGTCTGCTCAGGGGCGCGGCCGAGCACCTCGCGGGTGGCGGCATCGAGGATCTCACGGCCCGTGCCTTCCGGCGCCTGCACGCGGTCGAGCAGCGCGGTCTCTTCGGGGGTGAGCGGGGAATCGGACATCGGTGTCTCCTTCGTGACGACGTCGTGTGCGCACCGGCGGCGGGCCGCACCTGTTCTCATTGTCCGTCGCCGCAGGGCGGCGAGGTTGACTGCCAGCGCAGGGGCCTCGTCCGCCCGCGAACGGTCGCCCTAGAATGGGCGACGAAACGGGATGCCGTCGCCCGATCCGCTCGGAGGTGCGATGCGTGTGGCTCACCGCTCTGTGAACGCCAAACGTGCCCTGCAGATCGTCGGTGCGGTCCTCGCCGCTGCGGCAAGCATCGTGTCGGGCATTCTCCCGAGCTTCGAGAGTGTCACGACGGATTCCTCAGGCCACGAGACGATCACCACCCAGAGTCTTCTCCAGGTCCAAGGCCCGGCATTCCTGGTCGTGCTCTTGATCCCCGTCGTCGTCACGCTGATCCCGCTGTTCCTGCGCGGGCGCGCGTGGATAGTGGCATCCGTCATCGTGGCGGCCCTGCTCGTCGCATTCGCGATCGCCGGCGCGCTCAGCATCGGCGGGTTCTATCTCCCTGCAGCCGTCATCGAGACCGTGGCGACCTTCTTCCCCGTCCGCGGCAATCGGCGGACGTCATGATCGGATGGCCGAGAACACCACGGGCCCGCCGCTCTTCCGGAACGCCGTCTCACCGAGACAAGGGATTCCCGCCGAACCACGGGGCGACGCCCCAGGTCTCAGCAGAAATCCCCTGTCTCGGCGGCGGCGCAGCCGCCACCGCGGCATACCTGCGAGCCCCTCAGGCCTTCGGCACGTTCTCGTCGGAGTTGTAGTTGCCGTCGCCCGACAGCGAGATCGCGTTGAAGCGGATCGGGCGCGTGATCGTGCCCCAGTCCAGCGGGCAGTGCCGCGTGCCCGCGGGGATGTAGACGGCGCCCGAGCTGTTGATCGTGTACTTCTCGCCCTCGATCCACAGGTAGGCCTCACCGCCGAGGTCGTGCGGGTCGTCGGGGTCGCTGCCGAGGAAGACGAGCACCTCGTCGTAGTCGTGCTGGTGCTCGTTGACCCAGTGGCTGCCCTCTTCGGTGGGCAGGATCCACGAGTAGGTCATGTGCACCTTCGACTGGGGCACGTCTTCGGCGCGCATCAGCGCGAACGCGTCGCCGATGTGCGAGGGCCGGGGCTCTCCCGTGGCGACGGCGCCCTCGTTGACGAGGTCGTCGCTGGTGTCGCCCATGTGCCGCACGATGAGGTGCTCGTATGTGCCGGTCATCCGCTGTCTCCTTCAGAGCTGGTCTGTGTGAGAACCCACGGTAAGAAGAGGCGGGATGCCGCGGCCATGCACTCATGTCGGATGAAATGGCACTTCCACCCGCGAATGGCACTCCCGTACGCGCGACGGGGACTGGCGACGGGCTTGCATCTGCGCGCACGTCGCTCGTCGCAGCGCGCGGCATCCCTCCCACGCGACCGGTCGCTCCCGCAGAGTGGAGTGCGGGGACGTCATCGGCGACGCTCCCGGACGGAGGACCGCCGTGGCCAGGCGCACAGCATTCGCGGAGTACAACATCGAGCACCGCTGGACGACCCTGCGCGGTTCCGCGCTGGTGGGCTCGTTCGTGGAGGACGGGCCGGGTCCCCACACCACCGTGCCGCACCGCCACGATTTCGTGGAGCTCATCTGGCTGTCGTCGGGGTCGGGAACGCACACGATCGACACCTCGGAGTTTCCCGCGCGGCCGCGCACGCTGCACATCGTCGCTCCCGGTCAGGTGCACTTCTGGACGCCCGCGGCGACACCGCTCGACGGCACGCTGGTGCTGTTCCGCGAGGAGTTCCTCACCGGTCCCGGCGGGCTGCCCGCCCGCGTCTGGGACGGAGGGATGGCCGTGCCCGATGCGGCGACCGGCGAGCGGATCGATCGGATGCTCCGCGAGCTGGAGATCGAGCTGGCGGGCGCCGCGTCGGACCGTGACACCGTCGTGCGCTACCAGCTGTCGGCGCTGCTGAGCGTGTGCTCGCGCGCGATGGTGTCGCCCGCACAGCCTCGCCACATGCTGGCGGTCGCCTTCGAGCACCACGTGCATGCGCACCTGAGCGCCGCGCTGACGGTCACCGGCAGCGCGCGTGCGCTGAACGTCACGCCGAACCATCTGACCGAGGTCGTCACCGCCGACACGGGTCGTCCTCCGGGGGCGATCATCCGCGCCGCCGTGCTGCTGGAGGCGCAGCGCCTGCTCACCCGCACGACGATGAGCTGCGCGCAGGTCGCCGCCGCGCTCGCGTTCGACGACCCGTCGTACTTCTCCCGCTTCTTCCGTCGCGAGACCGGCGTGACGCCCTCCGTCTACCGCACCGAGCGCCGACTCACCGCCGCCTGATCGCGCCTTCAGCCCGGCACGAGAGGATGGGGGCATGCCGCAGACCTTCACCGCCCGCGCCGTGCTCCTCGACATGGACGGCACGCTCGTCGACTCCACCGCCGTCGTCGAACGACTCTGGCTCGAGTGGGCCGCCGAGCACGGGCTCGACGACGACCGGGTCCTCAGCGTGATCCACGGCCGGCAGGGCCACGAGAGCATGGCGATCCTGCTGCCCGACCGCGACCCCGCGATCAACCGCGCCGAGAACGCGCGAATGCTCACCGCCGAGGGCGTCGACACCGAGGGCGTGGTCGCTGTGCCCGGGGCATCCACTCTTCTCGACGCTCTTCTGAGCACCCCGCACGCACTGGTGACCTCGGCCGACGAGCGGCTGGCCACGGCGAGGATGGATGCCGCGGCACTGCGCGTGCCGGAGGTGCGCGTGACCGCCGAGCACGTGAGCCGCAGCAAGCCCGATCCCGAGGGCTTCGTGCGCGGAGCGGAGATTCTGGGCGTGGCCCCGCAGGACTGCATCGCGTTCGAGGACTCGGGCGCCGGAATCGCCGCGGCGCTGGCCGCGGGCACGACCGTCATCGGCGTCGGCGAGCGCGCCCGCGGCCTCGGAGCCGCCGCCGTCGTCGCCGACCTGACCGAGGTGCGCGCCCGCCGGGTGGACGGCGGCATCGAGATCTCGGTGGGCTGAGCGCCACAGAGGAACGCGCGTTTCGTGCGTTCTGTGCGCGGGCGCGAACGGGTCGCCGTCCAGCCGCCGGTGCGACAATTGCCCTCGGCGCACACCCGACCGCCGACGACCGGTGTGCACCCGAACCCGCCCGCGACGAAGCAGGAGAGACGGATGGCACGCAGCAGTATTCGCCTGTCGACGAACATCCTCCGCACCCAGATCGCCGTGCTGCTCGGAGCACTGCTGGTCGCGTTCGGGCTGTCGCTGTGGCAGTCGCACGAGCTGCTCGTCCACCAGTTCGAAGAGCGTGCGCTGGCCATCGCCAACACGGTGACCGTCGCCCCCGGCATCGCCGACGCGGTCGTGGCCGGCGATCCGAGCGGCGTCGTCCAGGCGCGCGCCGAGTCGATCCGGCGCTCGACCGGGGCCCTGTTCGTCGTGGTCACCGACGACCACGGCATCCGCTACTCGCACCCAGTGCCCGAACGGATCGGCGAGCACGTCTCCACCGACCCGAGCGGGGCGCTGTCCGGCAAGACGGTGGTCAACATGGAGCACGGCACCCTCGGCCTGTCGGCGCGCGCGAAGGTGCCGCTGCGCACCGACGCGGGCCGGATCGTGGGCGAGGTGTCGGTCGGCATCGACGCCGACGAGATCGCCGCGAGCCTCTGGCGGCTGCTGCCGTCCATCGCCCTGTATTCGGGCATCGCGCTGACGGTGGGGGTCGTCGGCTCGCTCTTCCTGGCACGGCGTCTCAAGCGACAGACGTTCGGTCTCGAACTGAACGAGATCGCGACGCTGCTGCAGGAGCGTGAGGCCATGCTGCACGGTGTCGCCGAGGGGGTGATCGGCATCGGTCCGTCGGGACGGATCGCCCTCATCAACGACGAGGCGAGACACCTTCTCGGCCTCGGCGATGCCGACGTCGGGGCACGCGTGGACGATACGACTCCGGCCGGACGCATCCGCGACATCCTCACCGGGGCGGTGGCCGGCACCGACCTGGTGGTGCTCACCGATGAGCACTGCCTCGTGATGAACCGGATGCCGGTGTCGATGCAGGGACGCGACCTCGGCCACATCGTGACGATCTCGGACCGCACCGAGCAGGAGGGGCTGCTGCGCGAGCTCGACAGCGTCCGCGGACTCACCGACGCCCTCCGCGCGCAGCAGCACGAGTTCGCGAACCGTGTGCACGCCCTCTCTGGCATGCTCGAGCTCGGCCGGTTCGACGAGGCCGTCGACTACGTTGCGGAGCTCTCGGCCACGGCGACCGATCTCGCGACGCGCCTGCAACGGCAGATCGCGAGTCCGCAGCTCGTGGGGCTGCTGGTCGCCAAGTCCGTCGTCGCGTCCGAGCGCGGGGTGATGCTCGTGCTCACCGACGAGTCGGACCTCGCCGAGGGCGAGGCCGACGCGCGGGCACTGCTGACAGTGCTCGGCAACCTCGTCGACAACGCCATCGACGCCGCGGTCACGGGACCCTCCCCGCACCGCGTCGAGGTCGACGTGCGGTGCATCGGCGACAGCGTGCGCGTGCGCGTGCGCGACAGCGGACCGGGAGTCGCGCCCGAGATCGCCGAGGAGGTCTTCGAGGACGGCTTCTCGACGAAGCCCGACGAGGGTCTGCGCCGTCGTGGTCTCGGTCTCGCCCTCGTGCATCGCGTCGTCGCGCAGCATGCCGGCCGGATCGAGGTCTCCTCCGGTCCCGGCGCCGTGTTCACCGTGACACTGCCCCGCGACGGTGCCGCGGGCGCCGCCGTGCCCACGGAGGCGACGGCATGACCGACGACGGCGCCCCCATCCGCACGCTCATCGTCGACGACGACTTCCGTGTCGCCGAGATCCACGCGGGCTTCGTGTGGAAGGTCCCCGGGTTCGAGGTCGTCGGCATCGCGCACTCGGCCGCCGACGCCCTCGAACAGGTGCACACGGCCCATCCCGATCTCGTGCTGCTCGATCTGTACCTGCCCGACGGTTCGGGGCTCGACGTCATACGCCGGCTGGCCGAAGAGCCCTCCCCGCCCGGCGTGATCGTCATCTCCGCCGCGCGCGACCTCGCCCATGTCCGCGCCGCGATCGCCCAGGGGGTGGTGCACTACCTGGTCAAGCCGTTCCGCTTCGCCGCGTTCTCCGAGCGCCTCACCGCCTTCCGCGATCTGCATCGCCGACTCGAAGACCTCGACTCCCGGCGGGCCGAGGCCGACCAGCACGAGGTCGACGGCCTCTTCCAGCTGATGCGCACCGGCACCATCGCCACCCCGCCGAAGGGGCTGTCGGCCGAGACGATGCGCGCGGTGCGCGATCTGCTGCGCACGACCGCCGGCGATGTGTCGGCATCCGATGTCGCGCAGTCCCTCGGCATGAGCCGACCCACCGCACAGCGCTACCTGTCGGCGCTCGCGCAGCAGGGCGTCATCGAGATGCGGTTGCGCTACGGCACCACCGGCCGCCCCGAGCACCGGTACCGCATCGCGGCGAAGTGAACGTCGCGATGCGGTCTCACCACGCGATGTCGACCCCGCAGTCGGTGGCGAGGGAATGCAGGTCCGCGACGGTCTTCTCCGGAAGACGGATGCCGCCGCCCGCCGCCCGATTCCGGTTCTCCAGCTCTCCCGGGTAGAGGATCTCGTCCACGCCCGGCGCGCGGCGCACGTTCTTGACCTGACCGATGAGCACGCCCATCCGGCGGTCGAACTCCGCCGGCGGCTGGAACCCCGCGATGTCGATCGCGATCGCGACGTGGCCGGCCCCGCTGTGCGCATCGGGCTGCCAGGGCCCACCCACGTCGAGCCCGTACGACGAGCCGGTGAGCACTCCCGAGAAGACATCCATCATGAACGAGATCGCGTACCCCTTGTGCCCGCCCATGGGCAGGACGACCCCGCCGTCCAGGGCCGCCGCGGGGTCCGTGGTCGGCCGGCCCGCCGCGTCCAGTGCCCAGCCGTCCGGCAGCTGTTCGCCCTTCTCGGCGGCGGCGTAGATCTTGCCGCGCGCGACACCGGTGTTCGCGATGTCGAGCACCGCGGCATCCCCTCGTCCGTCCGGCGTCGCGAACGACCAGGGATTCGCCCCGACCGCCTTGTCGAGCCCGCCCCAGGGCGCCATCGCGGGCGAGCCGTTGGTCGTGAGGATCGCCGCGCATCCGGCGGCCGCGGCCCGACGGGTGAAGTACGCGGCCGTGCCGAAGTGGTTCGAGTTGCGAACGCCGACCGCGCCGACCCCGTACTCCTTCGCGCGGGCCACCGCCAGGTCCATCGCCCGCGCCGTCACCACCTGGCCGACGCCCGCGTTGCCGTCGACGCTGACCAGCGCGCCGCGGTCGGCGAGCACGGTCAGGCGGGTGACGGGGTCGATGCGGCCGGTGCGAAGCCGCGCGGCGTACCAGGGCAGCCGCAGCAGCCCGTGCGAGGGGTGGCCCCACTCCTCGGCGACGACGAGCGAGTCCGCGACGAGCTCCGCGTCCTCGTCGGGAACGCCGAGTGCGGCCAGGATGCGCGCGGCGAAGTCCCGCAGCCGGTCGGGCGGAACGACGGTGTCGGTGTGCATGGCGTCCTCCTCAGAACCCCTTGATGATGAGACGGTCGTGGGTGACCTCGGGGTCGCCCACGACGAGGTCGTGGATGAGTGCCCGCCACCGCGGGTACGCGGTGCCGGAACGGAAGCCCTCGAGATGGTCGCCCACGCTGTCCCACTCGATGCACACCAGGTACGTCGAGGGGTCCTCGAGCGAGCGCCGCACCTCGAAGGAGCGGCAGCCGCTCGCGTCCTGGAACAGCGCCGCAGCGTCGGTCGCGGCCGCCTCGAAGGCGGGTTCGGCGCCCGCTCGCACGCGCACACGCGCCGTCTCACGACAGGCACGGCCGTCGGCGACGGCGCCCGCCTCGCCGTCGACACGGCGGACCTCACCGGTCGCCGCCACGCGACGGGTCGCGTCGACCGACGCGTACGTCCAGAAGATGGCCATGGGCTCGGTCGTCGAGTCGTTCTCGAAGTGATGGGCGATGTTCGCCGGCACGAAGGTGGTGTCGCGCCGGCCCAGCCGCGTGCGCACCCCGTCGATGTCGACGATGGCGGTGCCCTCGATGATCATCACGCTCTCCACGCAGTTGTGACTGTGGTGGGCGATCGACGCGCCGGGGGCGAACTCGGTGGTGCCGTTGAGGAACGAGGTCGCCCCGATCTCGCGGGTGACGAGCGGGACGGTCCGTGCTCCGCCGCCGCGGTCGATACCGGGCAGATCGGCGGGCACGAGGACGCGCGGCGGCCAGACGGTCATGACGGCTCCTTCTCTGCGACGGCACCGGCCTCGGGATCCGAGGGCACCCCGAGTCCCGAAGCAGCGGCGACGAGCAGCATGATGCTGCTCGCCCCGAGGACGCCCGCCGCTCCCGCGGCGGCGGCGAGCACGCCCAGCGTGGCCGGCAGCACCGTCTGCCCGAGACGGTTCGCGGCGAGCCGCATCGACATCGCAAGGGCGCGGGTGCCGGGCGGGGCGATGAGCGAGATCCACGACATCGTGATGGGCTGGCAGATGCCGATCACGAAGCCGTAGCCGCAGGCGAACGCGATCAGCACGCCGGCCGGCAGATCGAAGACGAACGCGCCGAGCATGAGCGCCGACGCGAGGATGCTGCCCACCAGCAGCCAGCGCCGCCCGAAGGCGTGCGAGAGCACCCCGAGGAACAGCCGCGAGAACATCGAGAAGCCCGACCGGGCGACGAGCATCGCGCTGATCACTATCGCCGGCAGGCCCCGCTCCTGCCCGACCAGCGGGGCGTACGCGATGAAGATGTCGACCGAGGCGAGGACGAGACTGCCCGCGATCAGCGCGTTGGGCAGCCCCTTCGTCGACAGCACCCCGCGGGCCGCGCGCAGCATCCCCTGCCGTTCCGGCGAGAGAGCGCGTGCAGGGCTGCGGATCAGCAGCGAGACGATGAGCATGAGCGCCGCGCATCCCAGGCTCACCGCGAAGATGAGCCCGACCGGCGGCATCTGGGGTGTGCCGCCGGGCAGCACGAGCAGTGCGGGCCCCACGGTCTGCCCGAACGCGACGGCGAAGCCGTAGATGCCGAAGGTCGTGTCCGAGCGCCCCGCGGTGGAGATCGCGCCGACGTACGACTGCTCGCCGAGCACCGTGAACATCTGCCCGCAGCCCAGCAACACCGAGGCCGCGATCAGGAACGCCAGCGATCCGTGGCCCGCGACCGCGACCCCCGCGGCGGCCGCGACGGTGACCGCGCCGATCACCATGCCGCGTCGCTCGCCGATGAGGTCGACCACGCGCCCGGCGGGCAGGGCGAGGAACAGCGCGGGGAGCGCGTAGAACGCGGAGAGCACACCGAGCGCGGCCGGCGACGCACCGAGCCCGAGGGCCGCGTACGACAGCGACGGACGCATGCCGAAGATGATGATCTGCATGAGGGCGGCATGGATCAGCAGCAGCACCAGACCACGCCGCCCGGGAGCCATCAGCGGCTCTCCGTCGCGACACCCGCGCGCGCCCGCTGGTGGCGCAGCACGAACGTCATCACTCCGCCGTGCCGGTACAGCTCGCGCTCTCTCGGGGTGTCCAGGCGCACGTCGACGTCGAAGGCACGCCCGTCGGCGCGGATCGTCACCCGTTCGGCGGCGGGGTCGGCCAGTCCGACCACGTCGATCGTCTCGTCGCCGGCCAGTCCGAGCGACTCGGCGGTGTCGCCCGGACGGAACTGCAGGGGCAGAATGCCCATTCCGATGAGGTTCGCCCGGTGGATGCGCTCGAACGACTCGGCGAGCACGACCCGCACGCCCAGGAGGGCGGGGGCCTTCGCGGCCCAGTCGCGCGACGAGCCGGTGCCGTATTCCTTGCCCCCGATCACGACGAGCGGGACACCGGCGGCCCGGTAGTCCTGCGCGGCGTCGAAGATCGTCTGCTGCGCTCCGCCCGCGAGGAAGTTGCGCGTGTATCCGCCCTCGACGCCCGGCAGCAGCCGGTTGCGCAGGCGCACGTTGGCGAAGCAGCCGCGCATCATCACCTCGTGGTTGCCGCGTCGTGACGCGTAGGTGTTCAGCGCCGCCGGTGCGACGCCCTGCCCGGCGAGGTACCGGCCGGCCACCGATGCCGCCGGGATGGCGCCGGCGGGCGAGATGTGGTCGGTGGTGATCGAGTCGCCGAGCAGCGCGAGCACCCGCGCCCCGCGGATGTCGCCGGGCTCCTGGGCGTCGGCGCCCATTCCGTCGAAGAACGGGGGATGCCGGATGTAGGTGCTGCCCGGATCCCAGTCGAAGACCGCCCCGTTGGGCGCATCGAGCCCCTTCCAGCGCTCGTCCCCGGCGAAGACGTCGCGGTAGGCGGTGGCGAACATCTCCGGGCTCAGCGCCTGCTCGACGAGGCGCGCGACCTCGTCCTCGCCCGGCCAGAGATCGGCCATCCGCACCGGCCGGCCCGCGGCATCCACCCCCAGCGGCTCGGTCGCGAGGTCGATGTCCATGGTGCCGGCGAGCGCGTAGGCGATCACCAGCGGCGGGGAGGCGAGGTAGTTCATCCGCACGTCGGGGTTGATGCGTCCATCGAAGTTGCGGTTGCCCGAGAGCACGGCGGCCACCGCGATGCCCTCGGCGCGCACGGCGTCCTGCACCGCGGGGATGAGCGGCCCGGACGCCCCGATGCACGTCATGCAGCCGTAGCCCGCGGTGGTGAACCCGAGCGCATCCAGCGGAGCGGAGAGCCCCGCCCGGTCGAGGTAGTCGGTGACCACGAGCGATCCCGGTGAGAGCGTCGTCTTCACCCACGGCCTGCTGCGCAGGCCGGCGGCGACCGCGTTGCGCGCGAACAGCCCCGCCGCGATCATCACCGCAGGGTTCGAGGTGTTCGTGCACGAGGTGATCGCGGCGATCGCGACGGCCCCATGGCCGAGGTCGACCGGCCCGCCCGGCAGCCCGACGGTGAAGCGCTGCGCCGGGTCGGTCGGTCCGTCGGGCACCGCCGGCAGCAGATCGGGCAGCGTGCGGCGGTGCGACGCGCGCGCCTCGCTGAGCGGCACCCGGTCCTGCGGGCGGCGCGGCCCCGCCAGCGACGGCGTCACCGTGCCCAGGTCGAGCTCGATGACCTCGGTGTAGGCGGCCTCGTGCTCGGGCCGATGCCAGAGACCCTGCCGCTTCGCGTACGCCTCGACGAGCGCGACGCGCTCGGGCGGGCGCCCGGTGAAGCGCAGATAGCGGATCGTCTCGTCGTCGATCGGGAAGTAGATGCACGTCGCCCCCGACTCGGGGCTCATGTTCGCGATCGTCGCGCGGTCGGCCAGCGAGAGGTGCGAGACTCCCTCGCCGAAGAACTCGACGAACGACCCCACGACCCCGTGCGCGCGCAGCATCTGGGTGACCGTGAGCACGAGGTCGGTGGCGGTCACCGCCGGTGGCAGCGCACCTGTCAGACGGAAGCCGACGACGCGGGGCACCAGCATCCCGAACGTCTCCCCCAGCATCACCGCCTCGGCGTCGATGCCGCCGATGCCCCAGCCCAGCACGCCCAGCCCGTTGATCATCGTGGTGTGCGAGTCGGTGCCCAGGCATACGTCGGGGAACGCCCGGCCGTCCCGGACCTCGACGACCCGGCCCAGGCGCTCCAGATTGACCTGGTGCATGATGCCCGAGCCGGGCGGCACGACCTCGAAGCCGTCGAGCGCGCGCTGCCCCCACTTCAAGAAGCGGTAGCGCTCGGCGTTGCGCTCGTACTCGCGCTCCACATTGCGCTCGCGCGCGTCGGCGGTGCCGAAGAAGTCGGCGATCACCGAGTGGTCGACGACGAGCTCGGCCGGGATCGACGGGTTCACCGTCGTGGGGTCGCCGCCGAGCGCCGCCATCGCGTCGCGCATCGCGGCGAGGTCGACGAGCGCCGGCACGCCGTTCGTGTCGTGCAGGAACGCCCGCGTCGGAGTGAGCTCCATCGCCGTGCGGAACGACCCCGGCGACCCCCACCCGACCAGCGCCTCGAGCTGCTGCGCGGTGACCCGGTGCCCATCCTGGTTGCGCAGGACGTTCTCCAGCAGGATGCGGATCGAGTACGGCAGATGATCGGGCGCGATGCCGTCGATCGGTGTGATCCGGTACGCGCCGAACGTGGTGGTCAGCAGCTCCTCCTGCACCTCAGGCATCGGGCACGTCCTCGGCGAAGGCGGGGACCGCATACGTGTTGCGCCGCCCGCCCGGGACGACGCATCGCTCGCACAGCGCCGTCCAGGCCGGGTAGTGCGCGGCGGCGCGGTGACCGGTGAAGAAGGCGTCCTCGTCCGTGTACAGCTCGTACAGCACGAACCGGCTCGCGTCGTCGCGCTCGCGCAGCACGTCGAACCGCAGGCACCCCGGCTCGGCCCGGGTCGCGGCCGCGTTGGCGCGCAGCCCCGCTTCGAACTCGGCGAGCGCCTCGGGGCGGACGTCGATCGTCACCAGCACCGCGAACACGCCGTTCACCGCGCGGCGTCTGAGGCGAGCGAGGCCGTGTCGATGGTGGATGCCACGGCCGCCGCGAACCCGCTCGTCGAGGCCGTGCCACCCAGGTCTCCGGTGGCGACGCCGCCGGCCACCGTCTCGTTCACCGCCTGGTCGATGAGGCGCGCGGCGCGCACGAGGCGCTCGTCGTCGTGCCGGGCGCCGAGCCACTCGAGCATCATCGCCGCCGACAGGATCATCGCGATCGGATTGGCGATGTCGCGCCCAGCGATGTCGGGGGCCGACCCGTGAGCGGCCTGCGCCATCGCCTGGGTGAGCGAGCTGTTCACCGAGGGCGCGATCCCCAGCGAGCCGGCGAGCTCGCCCGACAGATCGGAGAGGATGTCGCCGAACATGTTCTCGGTCACGATGACGTCGAAATCGGGCGCGCGGCGCACCAGATGCACGGTCATCGCATCGATGTGGAAGTCGTCGATCCTGACCTCGGGGTACTCCTGACCGATCTCGCGGCACACGTCGCGGAACAGGCCCGTCGTCACCGCGAGCACGTTCGCCTTGTGCACGATCGTGACGTGCTTGCGGCGCTGCATGGCCAGTTCGAACGCCGCCCGCGCGATCTTCTCGGTCGCCTGGCGGGTGATGATGCCGTGCGCGATGGCCACGTCGGGCGTCGGCATGAACTCGCCGGTGCCCAGGTACGTGTTGCGGTCCGCGTAGAACCCTTCGGTGTTCTCGCGGACGATCACGAGGTCGGTGCCCGGCACGAGCGCCGGAGAGCCTGCGAACGACTTGGCCGGCCGGATGTTCGCGAACAGGCCCGCGTGCTTGCGGATCGTGCCGCTCGGGTTCAGCGTCGACTTGTGCGGCTCGGGGTACGAGACGCTGTCGTGCGGGCCGAGCATCCACGCCTCGAGGCCGTCGAGGGCCGCCAGCGTCTCGTCGGGCACCGCTGCCCCGTGCGTGTCGATGGCGCTGCGGCCCAGCGGCAGCTCGACCCAGTCGATCGGTGCGAGTCCCACGGCGCGGGCCGCGGCATCCACGCACCGCACGGCGGCGGGGACGATCTCGGGGCCGATGCCGTCGCCGGCGAGCAGGCCGATGCGGTACGTGTCGTGGGTTGTCATGCTGTCACCTTCATCAGATCGAGGGCTTCGGTTCCGGGTCCGGACTCGCCGGGGAAGACGTGCGCGTCGTCGGGCCCGAAGACCAGGCGCACCGCGCCGGTCAGCGACCCGTCGGGCGAGACCACCTGCACCGCGACGTCACCCAGGCGCAGGATGTACTCGTAGCGCGAGCCGACATACGCCGTGGTGACGACCTCGGTGTCGAGCACGTTGAGGTCGCGACTGCCCGGCTCGTCGACGACGATCGCCAGACGCTCGGGCCGCACGGCGACGGTCACCGGGGCCCCTGGCAGCCAGTCGGTGTCGGTCGCGACCGTGACCGTGGTGCCGGTGGCCTGCAGACGCACCTGCACGTGATCGGTCAGCATCTGCTCGACGGTGCCGAGCATGAAGTTGCAGCTGCCGACGAAGGCCGCCACCGCGGCGGTGGCCGGGTGCTCGTAGATGTCCTTCGGCGACCCGATCTGGGTCATCACTCCGTCGAACATGACGGCGATCCGATCGCTCAGGGTCAGCGCCTCGTCCTGGTCGTGCGTGACGTACAGGGTCGTGATCCCGAGGTCGGACTGCAGTCGCTTGAGCCACGCCCGCGCCTGCTCGCGCAGCTTGGCGTCGAGGTTGGAGAGCGGCTCGTCCAGCAGCAGCACGGTCGGCGAGTACACGAGGGCGCGCGCCAGCGCGACGCGCTGCTGCTGCCCACCCGACAGCTGATGCGGGTAGCGGTCCTCCAGATGGGCGAGGCCGACCTTGTCGAGGGCCTCGTGGATGCGCCGGTCGCGATCAGCGCGGTCGGCGTGCCGGATGTTCAACGGGAACGCGAGGTTCTTCTTGATCGTCATGTGCGGCCAGAGCGCGTACGACTGGAACACCATGCCGAGATTGCGCTCCTCGGTGGGCACGTAGATCCGCTTCGAACGGTCCACGAGCGCGCGGTCGCCGATCGCGATGGCGCCCTCGGTGGGGTCCTCGAGACCTGCGATGCAGTTGAGGGTCGTCGACTTGCCGCAGCCGCTGGGGCCGAGGAGCGTGAAGAACTCGCCGTCCTTCACGTCGAAGTCGATGTCGTGCAGGACCGAGACGTCTCCGAACGTCTTGGCCATATGGGAGACACGGATTTCAGGCATCCTTCTTCTCTTTCATGAGGAGGTTCGCGAGACCGACGACGACGGCGGTGATCGCGATCTGAATGGTGGCGAGGGCGGCGACCGAGCCGGTGTTGCCCTGCACCCAGAGCTCGAGCATCGTGGTGCCGATGACGTTCGAGTCCGCGGACGACAGGAACAGCGCGGCCGAGTACTCCTTGAGCATCGTGACGAACACGAGCAGCATGGCCCCCGCGAACGCGGGCACGAGCAGCTTGCGCAGGATCCGCACGAATACGCCGACCCAGTCGGCGCCGACCACGCGCCCGGCGTTGTCGAGCTCGGTCGCTATCTGCATGAGCGCCGGCGAGATCGACCCGAACGCCGTCGGCAGCGCACGGAGACCGAACGCGATGATGACGGCCGTCAGCGTGCCCTGGATGAGATTGCCGCCGGGCATGATCGCGAAGGCCCAGAAGAATCCGATGCCGACGATGATCCCGGGGATCGCCTGCGGCGCGAGAGCGAGGTACTCCACGGCCCGCGCGAAGCGGAACGTCGATCTCTTGGCCACCACGACCGCGATCATCGCGAGGGCACTGACCAGGATCGCGCCGATGACCGCGATGATCACGCTGTTCCAGATCGACTGGATGTACGACTGGTAGGTGAACACGGTCTGGTAGTTCTGCAGCGTCAGGGTCTTGAACGGGCTCTGCAGCGGCGTGAAGATCAGCGTGAAGGACCGCAGCACGAGGCCGAGGATCGGGAGCGCGGCGCCGAAGACCACGTAGATGACGATGAGCGCCGTCGCGATCCACTTGAGCCAGCCCAGGTCGAGCTTGCGGGGCCGGGTCGCCTTGCCGCGCACCGACACGAAGCGCTGCGAGTTCTTCAGCACCTTCGCCTGGAGCGCGACCGTCGCGATCGTGACGCACAGGATGATGGTCGACGCCGACGCGAGGACGCCGTAGTCGGGATGGATGGACTGCAGCCCGTGCGTATAGAGGAACGTCGAGAACACCTCGATGCGCACCGGCGTGCCGTACAGCAGCGGAACGCTGAGGGTCTCAATCGACATGCTGAAGATCAGCACCGACGCGTAGACGATCGGCGGCCGCAGCAGCGGGACGATGATCCGGAAAAGGATGCGCAGCGGGCCCGATCCGCACACCTGCGCGGCGCTCTCCAGCGACGCGTCGGACTGCCGCAGGGCGTTGGCGCAGAAGACGTAGGCGATGGGAGCGAGGCCGACGGCCTCGGTCAGCGCCATGCCTGGGATCGAGTACAGGTTCCACGGCACGAAGCCGATCCACCGCTGCACCTCGACGCTGATGAAGCCGGCGGGGCCGTAGAGGGCGATCCAGCCGAAGCCCAGCAGCAGCGACGAGACGAAGAACGGCCATTGCATCGAGCCCGCCAGGATCCGCCCGAACGGCAGCTTCGTGCGGACCACGAGCACGGCCATCGGAATGGCGAACAGCAGCGTCAGGAAGGTGGTCAACACCGCGAAGATCGCCGTGTTGAGGATCACCTGGCCGAAGCCCGCCTCGGTGAACAGCTTCACGTACGCGTCGAACGAGAAGACACCGGTCGCGTCGTACAGCGGCTTGCTGCGCACGGATTGGTAGAGGATCGGGGCGATCGGGGCCACCACGAACAGCGCGACGATGACGAGCACCGCGTACTGCACGAGGCGGTCCCGCCCGACGCCGAAGACCCGGGGGTACTTCGGCGCCGGGAAGCCCGCCGTCCGATCTGACGCCGCCGTGTCGCGGGCGTTTGTCAGAGTTGTCATGACGTCAGTTCCGTTTCGGGATGTCGGTGACCGGGGTCACTTGCCGAGCAGGCCGTTCCACTTGTCGGTGAAGGCCTTCACGTCGGCGTCCGCGGTGATCTCGTACGGCACGCGGATGATGGCGTCCTCACCCGCCTTGTCGACGATCTCCTGGTAGGTGTGCCGCCCCTCGACCTGCTTGACGCTGTCGCGGTATGCGGTCAGTCCGCCCTCGGCGACCGCGTTCTGGCCCTCCTCCGAGAGCACGAAGTCGAGGAAGAGCTTCGCCGTGTTCGCGTGCGGCGCCTTCGGCGCGATGCCGATGCCGCGGCCGAGCACCACGGTGCCGTCCTTGGGGAAGATGAACTTGAAGATGCCCGAGGCCTTCTCCTCCTGCGGGAACGCCACGGCGCTGGAGATGAAGAAGCCGGCGAGGTACTCCCCCGAGGTGATCTTGTCGATCTGCGTGCCCGACGAGGTCTCGGGGCGGGCGGACGGCAGGATCTTCTCGAGCGTGGTCCACGCGTCGGGGTCTCCGTCCACGAATCCCTTCGAGACGGTGAAACCGAACGACCCGCTGACGTCACGCGTGGTGATCTTGTTCTTGAACTTCGCGGGGTCTGCCTGCACGAGCTTGGCGAGGTCGGCGACGCTGGTCAGGTCGCTGCCCAGCAGCGAGGAGTTGTACGCGAGGCCCACCGGGTCCATCGACATGGCGGCGACGCCGGGCATCAGCTGCGCGTAGTCGGGCAGCTTCGCCATCTCGGGCGAGGTGTAGTCCAGCACGCGATCGGGCTCGCTGGCGTACTTCGCCCAGGCCTGCACAGCGTTGGTCACGAGGATGTCGGCCGGGGCGTTGCCCGTCGACATCTCGCTGAGCTGCTTCTGGAAGACCTCGTCGCTGTCGAGGTTGTTCGCCGAGATCTTCGTGACGAACGGATACTTCTTCTGGAAGTCGCGGAAGATCGGCGCCCAGTTCTCCTGGTCGGTGTTCGAGTAGATCGTCAGCTCGCCGCCCTCCTTCTTGGCGGCGTCGACGATGGTGCCGTAGTCCGACGGGTAGTAGCTCGGCCACGTGCCCTGCTCGATCTTGTTCACCGGCGCCTTCGAGCCGGAATCTCCGGAGCATGCGCTCAGCGAGGCTGCGAGCCCGAAGACCGCCACCGAGGCGACGGCGAGCGTGGACCAGCGGCGCACGCGGTTCGGCTGTGACGAACGCGACAGACGGTTCATGGTTTCACTCCCTTGTGATGCACGGTCGGGGCGACGGTCACCGCCCCGGAACGCGAACAGACTACGGTTATAACTAAACCTCGTCAACAGCCTCCAGAGTTTCGTGTATTTTCCGCTACTTTCGTGCGTTTTGCTCACGACCCCCGGGAAATCAACGATCTTGAGCACTCACTCGTTATAACCAAGCTCCATCGTATGTTATAACGGAGGAACAACTTCTCCCGACGATGGGCCCCCGATGAGCGCACTCACCTCCGACTACTCGGTCAAGAGCGACTTCGCGTACGCGGTCGTGCGCGACCGCATCCTGACGCATGAGTACCCTCCGGGGGGCACCTTCAACCAGGCGAGCCTGGCCCTCGAACTCGGCATCAGCACGACCCCGCTGCGCGAGGCCCTGCGCAAGCTGCAGTCCGAGGGCCTGGTCGAACTGGGCGCGCATCGGGATGCCGTCGTGACCCGCCTCAGCGTCGAAGAGGCCCGCGATCTGCTCGAGATGCGCCTGGCCCTCGATCCGCTGGCGGCGGGCCTCGCGGCCGAGCGCCGCACCCGCGACGACATCGCCGCGATCCGCGCCGCCGCCGACATCCACGCCCTCCCCGGTCATCCCTCGATCGATCAGCTCGTCCGGCACCGCCGGTTCCACCAGGCGATCTACCGTGCGTCGCACAACGACGTGCTCGTCTCGACGCTCGATTCCCTGTGGGACAAGTCCGACCGCTATCGCCTGGCGGGTCTGCGGCGCGATCGCAGCGACGACGAGCTCCATCAGAAGGACGCCGAGCACCACCGCATGATGATGTGCGTCATCGCCGGCGACACCGCCGGCGCCACCGAGGTGATGCGGCTGCACATCGAATCCAGCCTCGCGGTGACCGCTGCGCAGCTGCTCAGTGACGACGATGCATGAGACGACGAGACCCGAACCGACGAAGGGGAACGACATGACGACATCCACGGCCGATCTGTGGGACGAGCGCGGAGCCGAGCTGGCCTCTCTGACCACCCAGTTCCGCGACTTCGGGGCGCAGCCCCGTTTCTCGGGTCCCGCCCGCACGGTGCGCTGCCTGGAAGACAACGTGGTCCTCGCGAATCTGCTCGAGACGCCCGGCGACGGTGCGGTGCTGGTCGTCGACGGCGCGGGGTCGCTCAGCTGCGCGCTGATGGGCGACCGCATCGCGGGGCTCGCTGTCGCCAACGGATGGAACGGCGTGATCATCAACGGTGCGGTGCGCGACAGCGTTGCTCTGGTCGCGCTGCCGATCGGCATCAAGGCGCTGGGCACGAACCCGCGCAAGAGCGGCAAGGGCGGCGTGGGCGAACTCGACGTCGAGGTGCGCATCGGCGGTGCGGCCATCCGGCCGGGGGCGATGGTGCACGCCGACGAAGACGGCGTCGTCGTCGAGCTCTGACATGACCGCGTCGGCACCCCAGATCGCCCTCGTGGGCGCCGTGGCGGCCGCCGCGCCGCCGGCGCAGGCCGCCTTCTCCACGGCGTTCCCCGAGGCGCGCACCTGGAACATCCTCGACGACCGCCTCATCGCCGACGCGCTCGACGCGGGCGGCGTGACCGACGAGCTGGCCGGTGACATGGCGTCGCTCATCGACTACGCGGTGTCGCGCGGCGCCGACGGCGTCCTGCTGACGTGCTCGATGTACGGCCCGGTCGCGCACGCCGCGGCGGCGCGCCTGCCCGTGCCGGTGCTGGCCTCCGACGACGCCGCGTTCGCCGACGCCGCCCACGGCGGCTTCTCGCGCATCGCCCTGGTGGCCTCGCTGCCGCTGCCCCTCGCCGATGCCCGCACGCGGTTCGACGCCTTCCTCGCCGAGCGCGGCGTACGTCTCGACATCGTCGACGTGCTGGCCGAGAGGGCTGCGGAAGTGAGGGGGGATGCCGCGGCCCTGACCGCTGCCGTCGAGGCCGCCGTCCGCGGCATCCCGAACCTCGATGCCGTACTGCTCGCGCAGTACTCCGTCTCGCCGGCCGCCGAAGCGCTGGGCGAACGGCTGGGGATCCCGGTGCTCGCCGGCCCCGTCCGCGCCGCCGCGCGGCTGCGCGAAGCACTGCTGCCGGAGGCATCGTGATCGGAGCGATCGCCGACGACCTCACCGGGGCGACCGACATCGCCGCCGCCTTCCGCTCGGCAGGGCTCCGTGTCGGGCTGTACTTCGACGGCATCGACGCCGACGCCGACGTCGCGGGACTCGACGCTGCGGTGGTGGGCCTCAAGACCCGTACCGTGCCCGCGGCCGATGCCGTCGCACAGTCGTCGCGGGCGGCCCGGGCGCTGCGCGCACACGGCTGCGGCCAGATCTACTTCAAGTTCTGCTCGACGTTCGACTCGTCGCCGGCCGGCAACATCGGGCCGGTGTCCGACGCCCTCGCCGACGACCTCTCGGCCGGACCGGTCGTGTTCGCCCCGACCACGCCGGTGCAGCGTCGCACGGTCTACCAGGGGCACCTCTTCGTCGGCGACATGCTGCTCTCGAACTCGCCGATGCGCGACCACCCGCTCACCCCGATGACCGACCCCGATCTGCGGCGTGTGCTGCAGGCGCAGACGGCACGGCGCGTGGGGTCGATCCCGCTGCAGACCGTCCGCGAGGGCGGGTCAGCAGTCGCCGCCGAGCTGGCCAGGCTCGATGCGCTCGGCATCGACGATGTGATCGTGGACGCCGTGGACGACCGCGACCTCGACGCGATCGCCGCCGCCGTGCGCACGAGCCCGCTCGTCACCGGCGCCGCCGGACTCGCCTGCGCGCTGGGCCGCGCGCATGCCTCCGCCGCGACGAGGGCCGACGACGATCTCGACACCGACGCGCGGCTGAGCACCGCCCGCACCGTCGCCGCGCTCGCCGGCAGCTGCTCGGCGCGCACCCGCGAGCAGGTCGCCCGCTGGCGGGAGTCGCGGCCGGCGTTCTGGCTCGACCCGGTGGCCACGCCCGACAGTGCCGCGCTCGCCGACGGCGCGCTGGCCTGGTTCGACGCGGTGCCCGACGGCGGCGCGCTGATCTACTCCACCACCGACCCTGAGACGCTCCACCGCGCTCAGGCCGCGCTCGGCACCGCGCGCGCCGCCCAGATCGTCGAGACGGCTCTCGGACTCGTCGCGGTCGGCCTCGTGCGCCGAGGCGTCGATCGGCTGATCGTGGCGGGCGGCGAGACGTCGGGCGAGGTCGTGCGCGCACTCGGCATCGGCCAGGGCCGGGTCGGAGCCGAGGCGGCCCCCGGCGTGCCGTGGATCTTCACCGATGCGCCCGCTCCTCTCGCCGTGCTGCTGAAGTCGGGCAACTACGGCGACGCCGATCTGCTGGTGCGGGCCGCCCAGGTGCAGCCATGAGCACGGATCCGATGAGCCCGGACCCGACGAGCCCGGACCCGATGAGCCCGGATCCGATGGGCGAAGAAGACGCGATCCGCCACACGCTCGTCGCGGCCGCGCACGCCGCGTTCGCCCGCGGCCTCACGCACGGGTCCACCGGCAACATCAGCGTGCGGGTCGGGGACCGTGTGCTCATGACACCGACCGGCGTGAGCCTGGGCACGGTCGCCCCCGACCACTTGTCGGTGGTCGACCTGTCCGGCCGGCACCTCGGCGGCCCGCCGCCCACGAAGGAGTCGTTCCTGCACCTCGCGATGCTGCGCGCACGGCCCGGCGCCGGCGCGATCGTGCACACGCATTCCACGCACGCGGCCGCCGTGTCGTGCCTGGCCGATCTGGACCCGGCCGACGCGCTGCCGCCGTACACGGCCTACTACGCGATGCGTGTGGGCACCATGCCGCTGATCCCCTACTTCCCGCCCGGCGACCGCGGCCTCGGCGACGCGGCGGAGCAGCTCGCGCGCGACCATCGCGCGCTGCTGCTGGCCAATCACGGGCCGATCGTGGCGGCCGCGGGGATCGGAGCGGCGATGGACGCCGCGGAGGAGATCGAGGAGAACGCCCGCCTCTTCTTCCTCCTCGCCGGCCACCGCACCCGCCCGCTTTCGCCGGAACAGGTGGCCGCGCTGGCGCCGATCGGGCACTGACCGCGACGTCAGACCGTCCCCGGCGCCGATATACTCGCACTGTCCGGCCGGCCCGCGCGATCGCGCGGCCCACGCCCGGCCGGTGCTCGAAAAAGGGGCACGAAGCGCGCGACGCCGCGGGCGAGACACATACGGATCCTGAAATCTCCGTGTCTCGAAAGGCCTTCGCCATGCCCACCGTCTCCGCCCACGTCGCCGCGACCCTCGCCCGCCACATCGACCACGTCTTCGGGGTGATGGGCAACGGCAACGCCTACTTCCTGGATGCACTCGAGCACCAGACCGAAGCGACCTACACGGCCGTGCGCCATGAGGCCGGCGGGGTCGTCGCCGCCGACGCGCACTTCCGTGCCTCGGGCCGCATCGCGGCCGCCACCGCGACCTACGGCGCCGGCTTCACGAACACCCTCACGGCCCTCGCCGAGGCGGTGCAGGCACACGTGCCGCTCGTGCTCGTCGTCGGCGACGAGCCGACGAGCGGCCCGCGCCCCTGGGACGTCGACCAGATCGCGATGGCCTCAGCGGTCGGCGCCCGCACTTACACCGTCGGACGGTCGGATGCCGCGGCCACGACCGTCATCGCGATCGAGCACGCTCTCGCCTACCGGGTCCCGACAGTGCTCGCGATCCCCTACGACGTCGCCGCCCTCGAGGCGGGTCCCGTGCCGGCGGCCCCCGAGCCGGTGCTGCCCGCTCCCCTGCGACCCTCGCCGTTCGCCGCCGCCGAGATCCGAGCGCTCGCGCGGACGCTCGCCGGGGCCGAGCGACCCTTCCTGCTCGCGGGTCGCGGGGCGTGGCTGGCCGGCGCCGGTGAGGCGCTCGGTGTTCTCGCCGAGCGGACCGGCGCGGTCACGGCATCCACCGCCCTCGGCCGGGGCGTCTTCCCCGACGCGCGCTACGACCTGGGCGTGACCGGCGGCTTCGGCGCCGACGGCGCGATGGCCCTCGTGCGCGAGGCCGATGTCGCCGTCGTGTTCGGGGCATCCCTCAACCAGTTCACGATGCGGTTCGGCGACCTGTTCGCGCCGGGCACGCGCGTCGTGCAGGTCGACACCGCGCCGACCGCCACGCATCCGCACGTGGGCACGTTCATCCGCGGCGATGCGGCGGTCGTGGCATCCACCCTCGTCGACGAGCTCGACGCGCTCGGTGCCGCACCCAGCGGATGGCGCGAGCAGATCGACCTCGCGGCGCTCACGACGCGCGAGAGCGGCGACGATCTCGCCGCCGACGGACGCCTCGACCCCCGCTCGGTGGCCCGCCGCATCGGCGAGCTGCTGCCGGAGGACCGGGTCGTCGTCTCCGACGGCGGGCACTTCATCGGCTGGGCGAACATGTACTGGCCGGTCGCCGCACCCGACCGCATGATGATGGTCGGCACGGCGTTCCAGTCGATCGGGCTGGGCTTCCCGTCGGTGGCGGGCGCCGCAGCCGCGAAGCCCGACTCGACGGTCGTGCTCACCACCGGCGACGGCGGTGGGCTCATGGCGGTCGCCGACCTCGAGACCGCCGTGCGCACGGCCGGCGGGCGGGGCATGGCCGTCGTCTGGAACGACGGCGCCTACGGCGCCGAGATCAACCTCTACGGGCTGAAGGGGCTGGCCACCGGTCCCATGCTGATCCCCGACGTCGACTTCGCCGGCCTCGCGAGCGCACTGGGCGCCGAGGGCGTCGTGGTGCGGGAACTCGCCGATCTCGACCGGCTGGCCGCGTGGGCCGCACGACCGGCGGCCGAGCGCCCCTTCCTGCTGCTGGACTGTCGCGTCTCACCGCACGTGATCGCGCCGTACCAGCAGGAGGTCATCCGCGTGAACTCGTGACCTCGGTCACCCTGCCGGCACCGTCAGCGGGTCGGGCGCGCGGCGCGTGCGCCCGTCATCCGTGACGACGGCCAAGCCCTCGCGCGCCCAGTACTCGAAGCCGCCGATCATCTCGCGCACGCGCGTGTAGCCGAGGCGGGCGAGGGTCAGCGCGCCGCGCGTGGCGCCGTTGCAGGCGGGACCCCAGCAGTACACGACGATCTCGGTGTCGAGCGCCGGAGCGACCTCGGCGATGCGGTCGGGCAACTGCGGGTGGGGAATGTGCACGGCCCCGGGAATGCGTCCTTGGCCCCAGGAGGCGGCGTCGCGCACGTCGATCACCACAGGTGCGGCACCCGCGGCGCGGGCTGCCGCCAGGTCGGAGGGGTCGGTCTCGAAGGCGAGCTTGGCCGCGAAGAAGTCGGCGGCAGAGAGGGGCGGTGTCATGCCCCCAGCCAACCGCAGCACGTGCCGTCAGCAGAAGGGTCGACCCCACCGCGAGACCGGGGATTCCCCGCGAGCCACAGGGCGACGCCCTCGGTCTCACGGAGAATCCCCGGTCTCGACGAATGCGCGGTGCGCACACGCACCGGCGCCGACACGAGCCGGGTCAGGATGCCGCGGGCACCATGTTCTGCGCGAAGAAGGCCGCGAGCTCGTCGGTGGCCTGCAGCGGCAGCACCGCGGCCACATACTGGTCGGGGCGCACGACGACCACGACGCCGTCACGCGAAAGCCCGCGCTCGGCGAAGATGTCGGTGCCGGAGCCTCCGGCGTAGACCTTCTCCCAGTTCATGAGCCCGAGCGAGCCGCAGCGCGGGCGGAAGACCTCGGGCGCGGCCAGCGCGTCGATCTCCTCGAACGACTGCGGGTAGACGACCTTCACGTCGAAGACGGCGTCCTCATCCGCCCCGGCCGGCGTGTACCGCACGATCGGCGAATCGGGCGAGCTCTGCATCCACTCCGCCCAGTCGGAGAGCGCCGAGGCCTCACCCTGCGCCGCCGCGTCGGCGAACGCGTAGACGCGCCAACGTCCGTCGGCGAGGTGATGGTGGCCGAGGTGCTCGATGTTGCCGTCGGCGACGCGCACGACCTCGGCCGACTTGAACCGCTTGCCGATCGGGAATCCCACCGCGAGGTCCTGGTGCGCAGCATCCCCCGTGATCATCGACGGGGTGTACTGGGTCATGAATCCCGACGGGAACTCGCTGGTGGCCATGTAGAAGTTCGCCAGCTCCTGCGGGTCGTCGATCTCCTCGGGCTTGCGGGCCATCAGCGACGACCACTGCCGGTCGAAGTCGATGAGCTGCTGGGCGACCGGCTGCCGCTCGGCCGAGTACGTCGACAGCAGCGACTCGGGGCTGCGGCCGGTCAGGACAGACCCGAGCTTCCAGCCCAGGTTGAAGCCGTCCTGCATCGACACGTTCATGCCCTGACCCGCTTTGGCCGAGTGCGTGTGGCAGGCGTCGCCCATGAGGAACACGTGCGGCGCGTGATCGGCGTCGACGTCCACGTCGTCGAACTTGTCGGTGACCCGGTGGCCGACCTCGTAGACGCTGTACCAGGCGGCCTGCTTCACCTCGAGCGTGTACGGGTGCAGGATCTCGTTGGCCTTGGCGACGGTCGTCTCCAGCGGCGTCTGGCGCACCTGGTGATGGTCGTCCTCGGGCACCTCGCCGAGGTCGACGTACACGCGGCACAGGTACCCGCCCTCACGCGGGATGTGCAGGATGTTGCCGGCCTCGGAGTTGATCGCGCACTTGGTGCGCCAGTCGGGGAAGTCGGTCTCGACCGTCACGTCCATGACGCCCCAGGCGTGGGCGGCGAACTTGCCGATGTGCTTGCGGCCGATCGACTCGCGCACCTGGCTGCGGGCGCCGTCGGCGCCGCCGACGTACTTCGCGCGGATCGTGCGCTCCTCGCCCTCGCGCGCGCCCGCGACGTAGCGCAGCTTCACCTCGACGGGGTACTCCCCCGTCTCGTGCACGGTCAGGTCCACGAACTCGATGCCGAAATCGGGCGTGATGCGGCCGGGGCCGCGAACCGCTGCCTCGGCGAAGTAGTCGAGCACGCGCGCCTGGTTCACGATCAGGTGCGGGAACTCGCTGATGTCCTTGGCATAGTCGGCCTGCCGGGTGGTGCGGATGATGTTCTCGGGATGCTGCGGGTCGGGCGTCCAGTAGTTCATCCAGGCGATGTTGTATGCCTCGGCGACGATGTGCGGACCGAAGCCGAACGCCTGGAACGTCTCGACGCTGCGGGGCTGGATGCCGTCGGCCTGCCCCAGTGCGAGGCGCCCGTCGCGCCGCTCGATCATGCGCGTCGTGACGGTCGGGAACTGCGACATCTGGGCGGCCAGGAGCATTCCCGCGGGACCCGAGCCGACGATGAGCACGTCGACCTCGTCGGGCAGATCGGCAGGGCGGTCGATGCCGGTGCCGGCGGCGGGGAGCACGCGAGGCTCGCCGGAGACGTAACCGTTGTGATGGAACTGCATGGATTCTCCTCGGCGTTGAGGGTGTCGCCGCTGACATCGGTGTTCTATATTGGAACGCGACACTCTACTATTGAACACGATCGTATACGAACGGCGGGCATCGGGCAAGACCCGCGATCGGAGGAGCATGGCCGGCACCACCACGGACGCCCCCGCCAGCCAGACGCTGAGCCGCGGCATCCGCATTCTCGAGATCCTCAGCGACGCGGGCGAGCCCCTCGCGATCGACGAGGTCGCGCACCGTCTCGGCGTGCACCGCTCGGTCGCCTACCGTCTGGTGCGCACCCTCGAGCACCACGGGCTGACCTCGCGCACCGACGCCGGACGCATCGAGCTCGGCGCACGCCTTGCGGCCCTTGCCGCCGGGGTCGCGCGCGACCTGCAGTCCGAGGCCCTGCCCGAGCTCACCGCCGTCGCCAACGACGTCGGGCTCACCTGCTTCCTCGTGGTGCTCGACCGCGACGAGTGCGTGACCCTGACCAGCATCGAGCCCCGGCACGCCGGGGCATCGGTCGCGCAGCGACCCGGGTCGCGGCATCCCCTCGGCATCGGCGCACCGGGCCGCGCGGTGCTGAGCCTGCTCCCCCGCGCGCAGTGGCCCGACACGATCACCCCGCAGATCGAGCAGCAGCTGCGCACGGCCGAGGCCGTCGGCTACATGGTCAGCAACGACGAGGTCATCCCGCACCTGCACGCGGTCGCGGTGCCGCTGCCGCTGCGCGGCCACGCGCCCGCGGCGATCGCCGTGGTGTCGCTGGGCGACCAGCGCCGCGCGGCCGATCTCGCGGCGCGCCTGCAGCAGGCGGCCGACGCGATCCGCACCTCGATCGGCGGCTGAGCGCCGCCCCGCGCGCTCCCCGGTGAGACCGCATCTGACGGACGAGGCAGCGGTTGCTTCCCGCACTCTCACCCACCCGTTGCAGTCTCACGGCTCGGGAAGGGTGAGGGGCGGGATGCCGCGGCCGGCCCGGCCCGCGGCATCCCGCCCCTTCACCTCTCGCGTCAGGCGCGCTTCATGCCGTAGATCTGCCCGCGGGCCTGCTCTTCCTCGTGCTCGGGGTCGAGTGGGATGCCCGTGCGGTCACGCAGCAGCAGCGTCGCGATGAACGCCAGGACGACGACACCCGCCAGATACCAAGTGATGCCCATCGTCGACCCGGTCGCCTGGAAGATCGCCTGCGCGATCAGCGGCGAGAACGCGCCGCCGAGCACAGCGCCCAGTGCGTACGAGATCGACACCCCCGAGAACCGGATCGAGGCCGGGAACAGCTCGGCGTACAGCGCCGCCTGCGGTCCATAGGTGAGCCCCAGCCCGACGGTGAGGATCACGAGCGCCGCCAGCAGCGACCAGAGCGTGCCGATGTTGGTCAGCGGGAACAGCAGGAAGACCCCGATGAACAGCGAGATCCAACCGACGATGTAGGTGTTGCGGCGGCCGATCTTGTCGGAGAGCCATCCGCCGAACCAGGTGAACACGAGCCAGGTCACTCCCGACACGGCGACGATCCAGAAGACGGGGCCCGGGTCGAGCTGGAGCGGACCCTTGGGGTCGGTCGCGTAGTGCTGCACGTAGCCGCCGGTGGTCATGTAGCCGACGGCGTTGTTGCCCGCGAAGACGAGGGCTGCGACGACGACGAGCAGCAGGTGGTGACGCAGCAGCTTCACGATGGGCATGCGCGTCTCGGCCTTGCGCTCGGCGATCTCCTCGAACACCGGGCTCTCTTCGACGCGACGACGGACCCAGTAGCCGACGCCGATCAGCACGATCGACAGCAGGAACGGGATGCGCCAGCCCCACTGCCCGAAGGCCGTGTCGGCGAGCGGGATGTCGCTGCCCGCGGGCACGCCCGGGAAGATCGCCTCGACGACCGCGAGCACCATCGAGGCCAGCAGCAGACCGATCGGCACGCCGATCTGCGGCGACGCGCCGAACAGGCCGCGCTTCTTCTTCGGAGCGTGTTCGACGGCCATCAGGACCGCGCCGCCCCACTCGCCGCCGGCGGAGATGCCCTGCACGACGCGGAGGAAGATGAGCAGGATCGGCGCCCACACCCCGATCGCCGCGTGCGTGGGCAGCAGGCCGACGAGGGTCGTGGCCGCACCCATGAGCAGCAGGGTGAGCACGAGCATCGGCCGGCGGCCGATCTTGTCGCCGAAGTGCCCGGCCAGGAACGCGCCGAGAGGCCGGAAGAGGAAGCTGACTCCGACGCTGAAGAACGAGACGATCTGCGCGAACTCCTCGCCCATCGGCTCGAAGAACAGTGCGGCGAACACGGTGGCGGCCGCGAACGCATAGATGAAGAAGTCGTACCACTCGACGGTGGTGCCGATGACGGTGGCGAAGACGACTCTGCGACGATCTGCCGGCGACGCGATCGTGCCGGTGGGGGTCAGGCCCGGGGACTGATCCGGTGAGGGTGCACTCATTGGAGACTCCTGTGTCTGGTGGGACCACTTTGTCCTACAGGTGGAGAAACACCGCCCATAGTAACAGGATTATATACGATTTCAGATACAACGCAAGGGCCGCGACCTCCTTCGCCGCGCCCGCGATGCCCGCGGCATCCCCTCCCCTACAGCTCTCGCGGTCAGCGTGCCGGCTCTTCCTGCCACGAACCGGGTATCCGCCGCGGCGATCCCTCGCATCGGCCCGCATCCCTTCCTGCCGCTGCGCCGCGGTTGATTGACTCCCACCCGCACGGGCGACGACGCCCGTGCGCGGATCAAAGGAGACATGTGATCGTCATGACACGCACCGAACAGCCCTTCGCCGCGGCATCCCCCGCCGCGCCCGCATCCTTCCTCCGGCGCCCGCGCACGGCCGCGACGCTCGCCGGCGTGCTGGCCCTCGGCCTGTGCGCGCCGGCGATGGCGGCGCAGGCCGCTCCCCTGACGGCCACGCACCGGCACGCCGTGACGAAGGTCGTGGCCGCGGGAACGACCTGGACCGTCGAGCAGACCACCACCCTGTCGAAGCTCGTCGTCGAGGACGGCGCCCAGGTCGTGGCCCCCGACGGCAAGAGCATCACGCTCACCGTCGACGGCGTCGAGACCGGGCAGAAGCTCGTGACCACCGCGGGCGTCGACACCGCGATCCAGCCGGGTACATATCGCGGCGACGTCGTGCTGACGATCGCGACGGCGACTTCGACCGAGTGGTTCGGCACCGTCTTCCCGCTCCGGCAGGCGCTGTACGTGGACGACGGCGTGGTCGCCGACAAGTCGGCGACGGCGGCGGTGAAGGGCGGGAAGGTGACGGATGCCGCGGCCCGCGGCATCCACCTGCTGTCCACCGGTGAGGACTTCAACGGCGTCTGGGCCGCGGGCGGCGACTACACGATCGCGGACGCGGTCGTGCGCATGACCGGCAACGGCCGCTACGACTTCGCCGGCGCGGGCGCCTCGATCGTCGGTACCGGCGACGACACCCGCCTCGTCGTCGACCACGCCGACATCAGGAACACCGGCGCCGTGCGCACCGCCGTGATCGCGACCGACGGCGCGAACGTGATCGTGAAGGACTCGACGATCGCCACGCACGACGGCACGCTGCCCAGCGACTTCACGCCCACGCTCTTCCCGGGGCAGATGCGCACCGCGCCGTGGATGCTGGGCGTGACCGGCAATGTGCGCGCGACCAACCTCGTCGGGCCGAACACGACGGCGACGTACATCGACTCGTCCGTGTACTCGACCGGGTGGGGCGTGCTCTCGACCGACTCGACGCAGAACGGCAAGCTCACCGCGATCAACACCAAGGTCAAGACCGGCTCGACCGGGTACGGCACCTATGCCGACGGGCAGACCGTGCTCGACCGGTTCCTCGGCACGAGCTTCGACGTGGCCGACTACGGCGCGATCTCGACCGGGGGCACCATCGAGTTCGGCGACTCGACCCGCTCGGCGGTGGCGGCGCTCGATGACGAGCTCGACCTCGGCCTGACCGCGCGCGAGCTGCGCGCGATCCGCACGCAGCGCACGACCATCGACTCCGACCGGTTCGGCGTCATGTGGCACGGCGGCGGGCAGCCGAACATCGACGCGGGCACGGTCAGCATCGACGGCGGCACGCAGATCCGCACCGGCGAGACGACGTTCGTCGACAAGGGCCTGCAGGTCGTGGTGAACGTCGACGGGTCCGACGGCGCGAGCCTGAAGACCGGCAACGGCGTGCTGTTCCAGCTCATGGAGAGCGACGACCCGGGCCCCGTCATGGTCGACGGTGCGCTGGTCAACAAGGGCGTGTACCACGAGCCGACCGCCGCGATCGAGAAGAACGCGTCGTTCGACACGACGGTCGCGCACGAGACCGATGCGGTCACGAACTTCTCCGACATCGCGCTGCGCGGCGACTTCTACAACGGCATGCGCGACGGGCGCAACCTCGTCGTGAACCTCGACCACTCCTCGTTGCGCGGCGTGGTCAGCTCGTCGACGACCAAGCACGCGATCGACACGATCACCGACGCCGACTGGAAGCAGATCAGCGAGGTCACCAACACCGTGAGCCCGGCGGTCAACAACGGCGCGATCCTGGCGCTCACCGACGGCGCGAGCTGGACCCCGACCGGCACGTCGTACCTGACGAGCCTGTCGATCGACGCAACCTCGCACGTGGCGGCCGCGCGCGGCCGGCACCTGACGGTCACCGTCGACGGTGTGCCCACGACGCTGCGGGCCGGACACACCTACACCGGCCAGATCACGGTGCAGGTGCGCTGAGCCGCGGCATCCCTCTCCCCCTCGCCGCCCCGGCGAGAGTACATCTGACGGACGAGAGTGCGGGTATTCCCCGTGCTCTCGTCCGTCCGTTGTTCTCTCGCGACCAGAGCGACGCGAAGGAGCGGGCGAATGCCCCTTGCCAAGTCGTCTGGGATTGTATACGATTTCAGATATCTCACCAGGCGAGGGAGCTCATGAGCACTGACAGTACACCGACGACGGATGCCGCAGACCCGCGTTTCGCCGGCCTTCCGGGCCGACCGGGCAAGATCGTCGCGATCCACCTGAGCTACGCGTCGCGTGCTGACCAGCGGGGCCGGCGCCCGGCATCCCCCTCGTACTTCTTCAAGCCGTCGAGCTCGGTCTCGGCCACCGGCGCGCAGATCGAGCGCCCCGCGGGCACCGAGCTGCTCGCCTTCGAGGGCGAGATCGCCCTCGTCATCGGCACCCCCGCGCGCCGCGTGCCGCTCGCGCAGGCCTGGGACCACGTCGCCTACGTCACCGCCGCGAACGACTTCGGCGTGTACGACCTGCGGGCGAACGACAAGGGATCGAACGTGCGGTCCAAGGGCGGCGACGGCTACACGCCGATCGGCGCGCACCTCATCGACGCCCGCACGGTCGACCCGTCGGCGCTGCGCCTGCGCACCTGGGTCAACGGCGCGCTCGCGCAGGACGACACGACCGGCGGCCTCATCTTCCCGCTCGCGCAGTTCGTCGCCGACCTCTCGCAGCACTTCACGCTCGAGCCCGGCGACGTGATCCTCACCGGCACACCCGCCGGCTCGTCGGTGGTCGTGCCCGGCGACGTCGTCGAGGTGGAGGTGGATGCCCCCTCCGCCGCGGGCGCGCCGAGCTCGGGGCGTCTTGTGACCACCGTGGTGCAGGGCGCGCACGGCTTCGACGCCGCGCTCGGCTCACTGCCCGCCGCCGACGACGCGCAGCGCGAGGACGCCTGGGGCTCCCGCGAGGCGGCCGGCCTCGCACCGGCGTTCACGCTGACGCCCGAGCTGCGGGCGAAGCTCGAGAAGGCCCCGGTCGCCGGCCTGTCCGCGCAGCTGCGCAAACGCGGGCTGAACACCGTGCTCATCGACGGGCTGCAGCCCATGCACCCCGAGGCCAAGCTGATCGGCACCGCGAAGACGCTGCGCTTCGTCCCCGGCCGCGAAGACCTGTTCACGGCCCACGGCGGCGGCTACAACCCGCAGAAGCAGGCCTTCGACGCGGTGAAGGAGGGCGAGGTCATCGTCATCGAGGCCCGCGGAGACGCCACCGCCGGCACGCTCGGCGACGTGCTCGCGATCCGCGCGAACGCCGCGGGCGCCGCGGGGATCGTCACCGACGGCGCCGTCCGCGACTACGACGCGGTCTCGGCCGTCGGCCTGCCGGTCTTCTCGAAGGGCTCGCACCCCGCCGTCCTCGGCCGGCGTCATGTCGCCTGGGACCGCGATCTGACCATCGGCTGCGGCGGCGCGACCGTGCAGCCGGGCGATGTGATCGTCGGCGACGGCGACGGCGTCATCGTGATCCCACCGGCGCTGGTCGAAGAGGTCGTGGACGCCACCCTCGCCCAGGAGGACAAGGATGCCTGGATCGCCGACCGGGTCGCCGAGGGCAACCGCATCGAGGGCCTGTTCCCGATGAACGCCGAGTGGGCACGGCGCTATGCGCAGGAGACCGAGCATGAGTGACACCGCGATCGCCAGCAAGTCCGAGCGCGCGTACGACTACATCCACGAGCGCATCACGCGCCACCAGTACTCCCCCGGGTACCGGCTGGTGCTCGGCACCATCGCCGACGAGCTCGACATGAGCGTCGTGCCCGTGCGCGAGGCCATCCGCCGCCTCGAGGCCGAGGGATACGTCACGTTCGAGCGCAATGTCGGCGCGCGCGTCGCGGTGCCCGACGAGAGCGAGTACGTCAACACCATGGAGGTGCTGAGCCTCGTCGAGGGATCCGCGATCTCTTCCGCCGCGCCGCTGCTGACCGGCAGTGATCTGGCCGAGGCCCGGCAGGTGAACACGCAGATGCGGCAGCTCATCGAGCACTTCGACCCGCACGAGTTCACGCGCCTGAACCAGCGCTTCCACACGATCCTGTTCGAGCGCTGCCCCAACCCGCACCTGCTCGAGCTCGTGCACCGCGGCTGGCGGCGCCTGCCCGGCGTGCGCGACTCGACCTTCACGTTCATCCCCGAGCGCGCCGGCCATTCGGTCGACGAGCACGACGAGATCGTGCGGCTCATCGAAGACGGCGCCGACCCGCTCGAGATCGAGCTGGCCGCGCGCAACCACCGCCTGCGGACCCTGGACCAGTTCCTCGAGGCCCGCCACCCCGACACCCACCACTAGGGAGAACCCATGACCGACACCGCTGTCACCGCCCGGCACGTCCCCGCGGACCTGCCCACCCGCCTGCAGCACTACATCGACGGCGAGTTCGTCGACTCGCTCGACGGCGACACCTTCGACGTGCTCGACCCCGTGTCGAACGATGTCTATCTGAAGGCGGCCTCCGGCAAGAAGGCCGACATCGACCGCGCCGTCGCCGCCGCCAAGAAGGCGTTCGACGAGGGCCCGTGGCCGCGCATGCTGCCGCGTGAGCGCTCGCGCGTGCTGCACAAGATCGCGGACATCGTCGAGTCGCGCGACGCACGCCTCGCCGAGCTCGAGTCGTTCGACTCGGGTCTGCCGATCACCCAGGCGCTCGGCCAGGCGCGGCGGGCGGCCGAGAACTTCCGCTTCTTCGCCGACCTGATCGTCGCCCAGGCCGACGACACCTTCAAGGTGCCCGGCCGCCAGATCAACTACGTCAACCGCAAGCCCATCGGCGTCGCGGGTCTGATCACGCCGTGGAACACGCCGTTCATGCTCGAGTCGTGGAAGCTGGGGCCGGCGCTGGCCACCGGCAACACGGTCGTGCTCAAGCCGGCCGAGTTCACGCCGCTGTCGGCGTCGCTGTGGGCCGGCATCTTCGAAGAGGCGGGGCTTCCCCGCGGCGTCTTCAACCTGGTCAACGGCTACGGCGAAGAGGGCTTCGCCGGCGACTCGCTCGTCAAGCATCCCGATGTGCCGCTCATCTCGTTCACGGGTGAGAGCCGCACCGGACAGATCATCTTCGGCAACGCCGCACCGTTCCTCAAGGGCCTGTCGATGGAGCTGGGCGGCAAGTCGCCGGCCGTCGTCTTCGCCGACGCCGACCTCGACGCCGCCATCGACGCGACGATCTTCGGCGTGTTCTCGCTGAACGGCGAGCGCTGCACGGCCGGCAGCCGCATCCTCGTCGAGCGCTCGGTCTACGACGAGTTCGTCGAGCGGTACGCCGCGCAGGCGAAGCGCGTCAAGGTGGGCTACCCGCACGAGTCAGACACCGAGGTGGGCGCGCTCGTGCACCCCGAGCACTACGACAAGGTCATGAGCTACGTCGAGATCGGCAAGCAGGAGGCACGTCTGGTCGCCGGTGGCGGACGCCCCAAGGGCTTCCCCGAGGGCAACTTCATCGCCCCGACCGTGTTCGCCGACGTCAAGCCCGATGCCCGGATCTTCCAGGAGGAGATCTTCGGCCCGGTCGTGGCAATCACCCCGTTCGACACCGATGAAGAGGCGCTCGAACTGGCCAACGGCGTCAAGTACGGCCTGGCCGCCTACGTCTGGACCAACGACCTCAAGCGTGCCCACAACTTCGCGCAGGCGATCGACGCCGGCATGGTGTGGCTCAACTCGAACAACGTGCGCGACCTGCGCACCCCGTTCGGCGGCGTGAAGGCCTCGGGCCTCGGGCACGAGGGCGGCTACCGCTCGATCGACTTCTACACCGAACAGCAGGCCGTGCACATCACGCTGGGCAAGGTGCACAACCCGACCTTCGGCAAGCAGGAGCACCACACCGAGGTCGACCTCGACGACCCCGACCCCCGCTGAACTCATCCCTCCCAAGGCAAGGACGCTGAAATGACCGACCGCAAAGACATGACCCTGACCTCCTCGGGCTTCTACGTATCCCAAGAGGCCCCGATCAGCTGTGACAACCCCACTCCCACACCGTCGGCCCCGGCCCCCGACATCCTGCGCTGCGCGTACATGGAGCTCGTGGTCACCGACCTGAAGCGCTCGCGTGACTTCTACGTCGACGTGCTGGGCCTGACGGTGACCGAGGAGGACGAGAGCACCGTCTACCTCCGCTCGCTCGAGGAGTTCATCCACCACAACCTGGTGCTGCGCCAGGGCCCCGTCGCGGCGGTGGCCGCGTTCAGCTACCGCGTGCGCACGCCCGAGGACCTCGACCGCGCCGTCGCGTTCTACGAGGAGCTGGGATGCCGCGTCGAGCGCCGCGCGGAGGGCTACACGAAGGGCATCGGCGACTCGGTCCGCGTGACCGACCCGCTCGGCTTCCCCTACGAGTTCTTCCACGACGTCGAGCACGTCGAGCGCCTCGCCTGGCGCTACGACCTGTACACGCCGGGCGCCCTGGTGCGTCTGGACCACTTCAACCAGGTCACCCCCGACGTGCCGCGCGCGACGAAGTTCATGCAGGACCTCGGCTTCCGCGTCACGGAGGACATCCAGAACGAGCAGGGCACCGTCTACGCCGCCTGGATGCGCCGCAAGCCCACCGTGCACGACACCGCCATGACCGGCGGCGACGGCCCGCGCATGCACCACGTCGCCTTCTCGACGCACGAGAAGCACAACATCCTCGCGATCTGCGACAAGCTCGGCGCGCTCCGCCTGTCGGACTGCATCGAGCGGGGACCGGGCCGCCACGGCGTCTCGAACGCGTTCTACCTCTACCTGCGCGACCCCGACGGGCACCGCGTCGAGATCTACACGCAGGACTACTACACCGGCGACCCCGACAACCCGGTCGTCACCTGGGACGTGCACGACAACCAGCGCCGCGACTGGTGGGGCAACCCGGTCGTGCCCTCGTGGTACACCGACGCCTCGCTGGTGCTCGACCTCGACGGCAACCCGCAGCCGGTCGTCGCCCGCACCGACGCGAGCGAGCTCGAGGCCACCATCGGCGCCGACGGCTTCTCGTACACCCGCAGCAAGGACGACGAGTCGATGCCGGAGTGGAAGCAGGGCGAGTACAAGCTCGGCCACCAGCTGTAGGCGAAGAGGGAGAACAGGATGCTGGACCCCGAGACCATCGCCCGGATCGCCGATGAGCTGGCCGAAGCCGATCGCGCGAAGAGCGTCATCCCCCGGATCACCGCGCGCTACCCCGATGCCACCATCGAGGACTCGTACGCGATCCAGGGCGTGTGGCGCGACACCATGCTCGAGAGCGGCCGGCGCCTGGTCGGCCGCAAGATCGGCCTGACCTCCAAGGCCATGCAGCAGGCCACCGGCATCACCGAGCCCGACTACGGCGTGATGTTCGACGACACGGTGTACAGCACGGGGTCGGTGATCGAGTTCGATCAGTTCTCGAACGTGCGCATCGAGGTCGAGCTGGCGTTCGTGCTCAAGGATCCGCTCGAGGGTCCGCACTGCACGCTGTTCGATGTGCTGCGCGCGACCGAGTACGTGACTCCCGCGCTCGAGGTGCTGAACTCGCACATCGAGCTGGAGGGGCGCACGATCGTCGACACCATCAGCGACAACGCCGCCTACGGCGGAATGGTGCTGGGCGGCATCCCGATGCGTCCCGATCAGATCGATCTGCGCTGGGTCTCGGCGATGCTGTACCGCAACGAGCAGATCGAGGAGACCGGCGTGGCCGCAGGGGTGCTCAATCACCCGGCGACCGGCGTCGCCTGGCTCGCCAACAAGTTCCACCAGCACGACGCACGGCTCGAGGCCGGCGAGATCATCCTGGCTGGGTCGTTCACCCGCCCGATGTGGGTCTCGAAGGGCGACAGCGTGCTGTGCGACTACCGAGAGATGGGGACCATCACATGTCGCTTCGTCTGACCGGAACCTTCCGCGATGCGCTGGCCGCGGCATCCCGCCCCCTCGTGGGCATGTGGGCGTGCACGGGCAGCCCCGTGCTCGCCGAGGTCGACGCGGGTTCGGGCCTGGACTGGCTGCTCATCGACGGCGAGCACGGGCCCAACACGCTCGAGTCGATCCTCGTGCAGCTGCAGGTCGTGGCCGCGTACCCGATCTCGCCGCTCGTGCGCGTTCCGTGGAACGAGCCCGTGTTCATCAAGCAGGTGCTCGACATCGGCGCGCAGAACATCATCGTGCCGATGATCTCGTCGGCCGCCGAGGCCGAGGCCGCGGTGGCGGCGACGCGGTATCCCCCGGCGGGAGTGCGCGGCGTCGGCAGCGCGCTGGCGCGCAGCGCCCGCTGGAACCGCGTCGACGGCTACCTCGGCGACGGATCGTCGCACGTGTCGCTGACCGTCCAGATCGAGAACGGCGCGGGGGTGGATGCCGCGGCCGAGATCGCCGCGGTCGACGGCGTCGACCAGGTCTTCGTGGGACCCTCCGACCTGGCCGCCTCGATGGGACTGCTCGGGCAGCAGACGCATCCCGACGTGGTGGATGCCGTGCACCGCACCTTCGCGGCGGTGAAGGCCGCCGGCAAGAAGGTGGGGGTGAACGCGTTCGACCCGGCCGCGGCCGAGGCCTACGTCCAGGCGGGTGCCGACTTCATCGCGGTCGGTGCCGACGTCGCGATGCTCGCCCGCGCGTCCGAGGGCCTCGCGGCACGGTTCATCCCCGCGGCAGACCGCACCGAGCGCGCGTCGTACTGACGGGTGCGCGCCCGGGGCACGCGTGTCATCCTGAAGCCATGAAGAAATGGATCGTGCGGTTCGTCACGCTGCTGGTGTTCAACATCGTGGTGCTGCTGATCATCGGCTGGCTCACGCCCGCGCACGTGGGCTGGGCGGCGCTGTGGGCGGGCGTCATCATGACGGTGCTCGTGATCTGGGTGAAACCGCTCGTCTCGCGCTGGTTCCGCTCGATGGCGGCGAAGTCCGCGAGCGAGCGGACCAAGCTCGGCGAGAAGCTCGTACAGGCGCTGCTGGCGATCGCGGTCGCCTTCATCGTCTGGATCGGGACGGTGCTGTTCTCGGGCGTCTCCGTGTCGGGGTGGTTCTGGGGCTGGATCGCGCCGCCGATCATCCTGCTGATCGGATGGGCGGTGTATGACGTCATCGACGACCGGGTCGAGGCCGGCGCCGGGGCACTGTACGACCGGGCCACCGGCGGCGAGGCCGTGGATGCCGAACCCGCGGCGCCGACCGAGGCGGAGAAGCTCGGGCGCCGCGAACTCGACGACGGCCTGACCGACGAGCAGCGCAAGCTGTTCGACGACCTGGGCTAGCCAGCGCTCGCGGCGCGCTTCACGACGCGCGAACGGGCGGTGGTGCTGCCGAACGGCCCCTTCGGCACGAAGATGGACAGATGACCACCGACAGCCGAGATCCCGCGGCACCGGTCGCGCCGACCGCACCTGCGGCATACGCACCGGAGTCGATCCGCACCGGGGCCGTGATCGGCTTCCGCGGTGACACGCTCGTGATCGAAAGCCGCGACATCGTCGAGGCCGTCGAGAAGACGCTGGTGAATCCGGTATCCGCTGTTCCCCGGCGCGACCACTGGCTGCTCGACGGGGTGCCGGCGCTCTCCCGCGGCGAAGCGTGGATCGTCCCGCTTGCCGGGACCGCAGACCCGGACGGGGACTCCGCCGACGCTGATGCGCTGCGCTCCCGCATCCACCACATCTGGTCGAACGTGCGCAGCGACGGCGAGTACCGGCACGGGTCACCGCTCGGCGTCGACCTCGAGGAACCAACCGGCGAGCGGACGCCCTATGCCTCCGAACTCCTGCGCACGGGCGCTCGAGCCGCCTCGTGGTGGGGATCGGGCGGCTCCGCCGTCGTCCAGGTCGTCTACGGCGATCCGCTCCCCTCGCCAGTGACCCTGATGGCCCTCCACGTCGTCCCGATCGGCTGGGTGTCGACGGTCACCCCCGCGAAGAAGTGGCCACCGCTGGACCTGAGCTGGTCATGGTCGGACGTCGTGGCCTTCGCGGAGCGCGCGCAGACCGGCTGAGGGCACCGGTCAGGGCCGCTGCTGCGCCGCGGTCGCCGCGGTGCAGGCGCTTCCCGCTCCCCCACGCTGAGAGCTCGTCCGGTCACGGCCCAGCCGCTGCCGCGCCGTGCGCTCCCCCGCACCGACCGGGTGGTGCCCGGTCGCGGCGGCGAGTCCGAAGTCGGGCATGTCGACGTAGACGGCCTCCATATCGCGCACCGGCACCTGGTACGTCTCGTGCCACACGCCGACCGCGCCGTCGCCGGCACGTCGCGCGTAGTCGCGCCACGCTTTCAGGTGCGGGGCATCGGGGTCGGCGGCGAACCGCTGCAGATGCTCGGGGCTCTCCCAGTACGAGAGCAGGATCGTCGTACGTCCCACCCATGACTCGAAGCCCAGCATCCCGCTCTCCGGATGCCGGCTGAGATGGCGCAGCATCCGCGGCATCTCCTTGGCCACCCGGCTCACCCGCCGTGTCTGCCACCACTTGTTCGCGCGCATGCCGATCAGGAAGACCGTCACGCTCTCGCCCTCGGGCCGCGCGGTGTAGCGCCCGGGAAAGACCTCTCGCTCCATGCTGTCCACTCCAATCGAAACCACGTTATGTAACGTTGTTACGCAACGACGTTACGGTATTCTCGGACACATGGCAAGACCTCCGCTCTATGACGACGCCCTGCGGTCCCGGCTGCTCGCGGCCGCGACCGATCTCGTCGAGCACAACGGTGTGGCAGCCATCGCGCTCCGCGAGGTCGCGGCCGCGGCCGACACGTCGACGTCGGCCGTCTACACGCTGTTCGGAGGCAAGACGCAACTCGTCGCGGCGGTCATGGATGCCGCATTCGCATCGTTCGGCGCGGCGCAGCGCGCAGCCGCACCCGACGGGCTGCGGGCGCTCGGCATCGCGTACCGCACGTGGGCGCTCGCGCATCCGGAGCTGTACCGGATGATGTTCTCGGCGCCCGGCGCGTCGGCCCCCGACGAGGGGTCCGGGGGTGCCGATCGCGAGCCCGACGCGAGCGACCTCGCGATGGCGCCGTTGCAGGAGGCCATCGCACGCGCGCAGCGTGCCGGCGGCATGGCCGACGTTCCCGTCGGCATCGCCGCGACCGCGATCTGGGGTCAGGTGCACGGCATCGTCAGCCTGCAGCTGGCGGGGCTCGGCCCGGCCGGACTCGACTGGGACGCCGCCTACACGACGGTGCTCGACACCATCACGCGCGCGTGGTCGCCCCCGACGCCGTGACGGCGAGACGTCAGCCGGCGGCGCGCTCGGCGGCCTCGACGACGTTGGTCATCAACAGCGCGACGGTCATGGGCCCCACGCCGCCCGGATTCGGCGAGAGGTAGCCGGCGACCTCGGCGACGGCCGGGTCGACGTCGCCGTAGACCTTGCTCTTGCCGGTCTCGGGGTCGTTCTCACGCGTCACGCCGACATCGAGCACCGCGGCGCCCGGCTTGACGTCCTCGGCGCGCACGATGTGCTTGACACCGGCCGCCGCCACGATCACGTCGGCCTGCCGCAGGTACGACGGCAGGTCCACTGTGCCGGTGTGCGTGAGCGTCACCGTCGCGTTGATCTCACGACGGGTGAGCAGCAGCCCGATCGAGCGGCCGATCGTCACACCGCGCCCGACGACGACGACGTGCTTGCCCTTCAGATCGTAGTCGTTGCGCAGGAGCAGCTCGATGACGCCGCGCGGCGTGCACGGCAGCGGTGTCGTGATGGGACCGTTGACGTTGAGCACCAGACGGCCCAGGTTCGTCGGGTGCAGGCCGTCGGCGTCCTTCGCGGGATCGATCCGCTCGAGGATCGCGTCGGTGTCCAGGTGCTTGGGCAGCGGCAGCTGCACGATGTAGCCGTGGCACGCGGGGTCGGCATTGAGCCGATCGATGGCCGCCTCGACCTCTTCCTGCGTCGATTCGGCCGGCAGCTCGACCTGGATCGAGTTCATCCCGATCGCCTCGGACTGCCGATGCTTCATGCCCACGTACAGCTGCGACGCGGGGTCGGCGCCCACGAGCACCGTCGCGATGCCGGGCGTGACGCCGCGGGCCTTCAGCGCCGCGACCCGCTCGGCCAGTTCGTCCTTGATTGCCGCGGACGCGGCCTTTCCGTCCAGCTTCACTGCCGTCATCGTCGTCTCCTCGAGTACGCGTTCGTGTTCGTCGTCCTCCCCCACCGTGAGAGTGCACCTGGTGGACGAGAGATAGGGAAGCAACCGCTCCTTCGTCCACCAGCTGCACTCTCACCGAGAGAGGACGGAAGGGGGTGGATGCCGCGGCCGCGGCGCGAGCGCCGGGTGCCGGCCGCGGCATCCGGAGTGCTACTGCTGCAGGTCGGGGTACAGCGGGAACGCCGCCGTCAGCGCCGCCACGCGGGTGCGCAGCGCGGCGATGTCTGGGTTGGGCTTGAGTGCCTGTGCGATGACGTCGGCCACCTCGGTGAACTCGGCGTCGCCGAAACCACGGGTCGCCAGCGCCGGGGTGCCGATGCGCAGGCCGCTGGTCACCATCGGGGGCCGCGGATCGTTCGGCACCGCGTTGCGGTTCACGGTGATGTGGATCTCGTGCAGCAGGTCTTCGGCCTGCTTGCCGTCGATGGGCGCATCGCGCAGGTCGACCAGCACGAGGTGCACGTCGGTGCCACCCGAGCGGACGGCGACACCGGCATCCTTCACATCCTGCTGCGACAGCCGGTCGGCGATGATGGCGGCGCCCGAGAGCACGCGCTCCTGGCGCTCCTTGAACTCCGGCGTGCCGGCGATCTTGAACGCGGTGGCCTTCGCGGCGATCACGTGCATGAGCGGGCCGCCCTGCTGCCCCGGGAACACGGCGCTGTTGATCTTCTTGGCGATGTCGGCGTCGTTGGTGAGGATGAAGCCCGAGCGGGGGCCGCCGATCGTCTTGTGCACGGTCGACGAGACCACGTGCGCGTGCGGCACCGGGCTCGGGTGCACACCCGCGGCCACGAGACCCGCGAAGTGCGCCATGTCGACCCACAGGTAGGCGCCGACCTCGTCGGCGATCTCGCGGAAGCGGGCGAAGTCGAGGTGGCGGGGGTACGCCGACCAGCCCGCGATGATCACCTTGGGCTTGTGCTCGACGGCGAGGCGGTGCACCTCGTCCATGTCGATGAGGCTGGTGGCGGGGTCGACGCCGTAGGCGACGATGTCGTACAGCCGGCCCGAGAAGTTGATCTTCATGCCGTGCGTGAGGTGGCCGCCCTGGTCGAGCGAGAGGCCCAGCAGCGTGTCGCCGGGGCGGGCGATCGCGTGCAGCACCGCGGCGTTGGCGGTGGCGCCGGAGTGGGGCTGGACGTTGGCGAACCCGGCACCGAACAGCTCCTTGGCGCGGGCGATGGCCAGCTCCTCGGCCACGTCGACCTCTTCGCAGCCGCCGTAGTAGCGGCGGCCCGGGTAGCCCTCGGCGTACTTGTTGGTGAGCACCGAGCCCTGCGACTGCAGGACAGACACGGGCACGAAGTTCTCCGAGGCGATCATCTCGAGGTAGCCGCGCTGACGCTCGAGCTCACGCTCGAGCACCTGGGCGATCTCGGGATCGACCTCGGACAGGGGTGCGTTGAAGTAGCGGTCGGTCATGGCGTCTCCTCGACTCGGCAATGCACAGCGGATCGGAAATCACATCGGCCCAGGCGTGCGGTCGAATGCCGGTCGGTCGCTCCCCGGTGGTGGTCCACCTCAACGCCAGTCGCGACCATCCGAGCATACCCGATCCCACCCCTGGCACACCGCCCGGGAGTTTGTTAGCGTTCCTTACATGACAACCCTGGTCCCGGCCCCGGCCGCACAGACGGTGGATGCCGCCGCCACGCCGTTCACCCTCTCCGAGACGTCGCGCATCGTGGCCGGCCCCGACGCCCGGGCCACCGCGGGGCTCGCGGTGACGGCACTGTCTCCGGTCGCCGGCCGCGCGCTGGAGATCGCCGCCGAAGGCCGGACCGGCGCTGATGTCGTGCTGGAGATCACCGGCACCGGCGCCGCGGAGTCGTACCGGCTGACCGTCGGCGCCGACGGCGTTCTGATCGCCGGCGCCGATGCGGCCGGGGTCTTCTACGGCATCCAGACACTCGTGCAGCTGTTGGCGACATCCCGCACCGTCCCCGCGCAGGTCATCGACGATGCACCGCGGTTCGCCTACCGCGGGGTCATGCTTGACGTCGCACGTCATTTCTTCCCCGTGGAGGTCGTCGAGGACTACATCGACCGGGCCGCATCCCTCAAGTTCAACGCACTGCACCTGCACCTGACCGACGATCAGGGCTGGCGCATCCGCATCGACGCGCGCCCCGCGCTCACCGACGCGGCCGCGGGCACCGCGGTGTTCGGCGACGCCGGCGGGTTCTACTCGAAGGACGACTACGCGCGGATCGTCGAGCATGCGGCGGCCCGAGGCATGACCGTCGTGCCCGAGATCGACGCCCCCAGCCACACCCACGCGATCAGCCTGGCCTACCCCGAGCTGATGGAGCCTGTCGTGATCTCCGACCGTGTGCGCGAGGTCGTCGACATGTTCGGCGGCGGACTGCCCCAGCAGGGACGCCCGTACACCGGCTTCGCCGTGGGCTTCTCGGCGCTGAAGGCGCACGACGAGGCGACCTATGCGTTCCTCGCCGACGTGTACGGCGAGCTGGCGGCGATGACCCCCGGCCCGTACCTTCACGTGGGCGGCGACGAGGCCCTGGGCATGTCCGACGACGACTTCGCCACGTTCATGGACCGCGCGACGGCGCTGGTCGCCGACCTCGGCAAGATCCCGATCGCATGGCACGAGGCCGGGTCGTCACGCGGGCTCGCGCCGACCACCGTCGGGCAGTACTGGGGCTTCGTCACACCCACCGACGGCATGGACGAGAAGACCCGCACCTTCGTGCGCGCCGGGGCGCAGGTCATCCTCTCCCCCGCCGACGCGATCTACCTCGACATGAAGCTCACCGCCGACAGCCCGACCGGGCTGACCTGGGCCAATGGCCCGACCAGCGTGCACGACGCCTATGCATGGGAGCCGACACAGATCATCGACGGCATCGGCGAGGCCGACATCCTCGGCATCGAGGCGCCGCTGTGGACCGAGACCGTGCGCACGCCGGCCGACATCGACTCGCAGGCCTTCCCGCGCATCGCCGCGGCCGCCGAGACCGCATGGTCGCCGGCCGACTCTGACGTGCGCACCTGGGAATCGTTCCGCTCCCGGGTCGGCGCCCTCGGCCCGCTGTGGCGCGCTCAGGGCATCGCGTACGCACCCGCCGCCGAGATCGACTGGGCCTGACCATGGGCGTCGATCGCGTCATCCACTCCGCCCGGCTCGTCGACGAGGGCCAGACCACCGACGACGCGTGGATCGCGTTCGACGGAGCCCTCGTGGCCGGTCTGGGCACCGGGGACGACTGGCGCGAGCTGGCGCCGCGTGATGCCGAGGACGCCGGCGGCACGTGGCTGACGCCCGGCTTCGTCGACATCCACGGGCACGGCGGCGGCGCGGCCGCGTACGACGACGGCGTCGAGGCGATCGCGACGGCGCGTGCCGTCCACCGCGCCCACGGCACGACCCGCGCGGTGCTCTCACTGGTCACGGCCTCGATCGACGACCTGGTGACGCGGGTGACGACGATCGCGCAGCTCGCGGCGGATGATGCGACGATCCTCGGCACGCACCTCGAGGGCCCGTTCCTCGACATCGGGCACAAGGGCGCCCACACCCCGTCGCTGCTGCGGACGCCGGATGCGGCATCCATCGACCGCCTGCTCGACGCCGGCGCCGGCACGATCCGGCAGATCACCCTCGCGCCCGAATTGCCGGGCGGACTCGAGGCGGTACGGCGCTTCACGACCGCCGGCGTCGCCGCGGCGGTCGGGCACACCGATGCCGACGAGGCCACGGCTCAGGCGGCGTTCGACGCCGGGGCGACCATCCTCACGCACGCGTTCAATGCGATGAACGACATCCACCACCGTGCCCCCGGCCCCGTCCTCGCGGCACTGGGCGACGACCGCGTCACGCTCGAGGTCATCGCCGACGGGGTGCACGTGCATCCCGATGTGATCCGGCTGCTGACGACGGGCGCGCCGGGCCGGGTCGCCCTCATCACCGACGCGATGGCCGCGGCCGGCGCCCCCGACGGCGCATACTCGCTCGGTGGACTCGCCGTGACCGTGATCGACGGCGTCGCGCGGCTCACCGAGGGCGGGACGATCGCGGGTTCCACCCTCACGCAGGACGCCGCCATCCGCCTCATGGTGCACGAGGTCGGGATGCCGCTGCCCGCCGCCGTCGCCGCCGCCACCGCCGTGCCGGCACGGGCCGTGGGCGTCGCCGACCGGTTCGGTTCGCTCACCCCCGGGCACGCGGCCGACGCCGTGCTGCTCGACGAGCATCTGACCGTGCAGCGGGTCTGGGTGGACGGCGCACCGGCCTAGCCGCGCACGCCGCCCGCGCCGCCCGCGCGTCAGATCGCGGTCACCTCGAGCACGAACGCCTGCACCGGCCACAGCGTGGGCAGCTGCAGGCCGATCTCGCGCAGCACCGCGCCGGGCAGCTCGATCTCGCCCGCCGAGAACCACGGCGGGGTGATCCACCCGTGCTGCGCCGGGCCGATCTCGTCGCACACGCGCACGCGATAGACCCGTTCGGCCGACAGCTCCGGCAGCCGCAGCCGCTCCGCGCGGGCGTCCTCGAGAGAGGAGACCGTCGCCGCCACGACCACGGCGGCCGCGGCATCCGGCGCCGTGAACGCCGTCACCCGCCACGCCGGGTCGCGCAGCACGGGGTGCGAGGTGCGCGCGGTGTGCACGACGGCCCGCAGCCGCTTGTACAGCGCGGCGAACGCGGCCACCCGCTCGCTCTCGGCCTCCTCGAGCGCGAACAGATCGGACTCGAAGCCGGCCGACCCCATGAGGCTCGTCGCCATCCGGTACGACAGGTCGGTGGCACGCCCCGAGCTGTGCGACACCGCCGGACCCACGTGCGCGCCGACGAGCTCGGGCGGGAGCAGCAGCCCCGTCCAGCGCTGGATGTCCTGCCGCTCGACGGGGTCGTTCGAGTCACTGGCCCAGACCCGGTCGCACACCGAGAGCGCGCCCAGGTCGGTACGGGCGCCGCCCGACGAGCACGACTCGATCTCCAGGCCCGGGTGCCGCCCCTTCAGCTCCGCCACCATCCGCTCGAACGCGAGAGTCTGCTCGTGCACCCCGGGCCGGCCGTCGTGCACGCTCTCGACCAGGTCGCGGTTGTGATCCCACTTGATCGCGTCGATGTCGAGCTCGCCCACCAGGGCGTCGATCTGGCCGAAGACGTGCGCGTAGGCATCGGGGTTCGCCAGGTCCATCACGTACTGCGTGCGCCACGACAGCTCGGCCGGGTGGTCGAGGTGCCGCGGATCGTGCAGCAGCCAGTCCGGGTGCGCCCGCGCGACGTCGGAGTCGAGACTGACCATCTCGGGCTCGAACCACAGCCCGAACTGCATGCCGAGTCCGTGCACCCGATCGGCCAGGGGCGTGAGCCCCTCGGGCCAGACGGTGCGGTCGACGACCCAGTCGCCGAGGCTCGTGGTGTCGTCGCGGCGACCGGCGAACCAGCCGTCGTCGAGCACGAACCGCTCGAATCCGAGCGACGCCGCCCGCTCGGCGAGCGCCAGGAGCCGGGCCGGGTCGTGGTCGAAGTACACGGCTTCCCAGGTGTTCAGCGTGAGGGGTCGCGGAGAGGCGGGATGCTGCGCCCGCGCCCGCAGCATGGTGTGCGTGCGGGCGGCCAGGCCGTCCATGCCGTCTGCGGAATACACGAACGCGACCGGTGGCGCGGTGTACTCGTCCCCCGCCGCCAGCGTGATCTCACCCGGTCGCAGCAGCTCGCCGGCGCCGATCCGCGTGAGCTGGTCGGTGATGCGGTCGAGCCGGTACGACGTGTCGGCCGGCCACGCGGCGTGCACGCCCCACACCGACCCCGAGGCCCACTGCGGCTCGCCGATGCCTGCGACCAGCATCGTGGTCGCGTCGTGACCGGGCCGTCCGCGCCGGGTCTGGCGCACCGTCGCGCCGGGAGGCATGACGGTGACCACCGGGCGCTTCTCGCGCGTCCACCGGCCGTCGAAGGTGAGCGTGTGGGAGGTCGTCGTGGGCACCGGGAGGCTCGGTTCGAGCCAGTCGACGTCGACCGGGGCATCACCGTCGTTGCGCAGCGCGGTGCGCACCCACACCAGCCCGCCCGCGGCGATCTCGATCACGACGCGCAGCCGCAGTCGGGCGGCGTCGTCGACGGCCTCGACCGTGCACTGCTCCGCATCGTGCGACAGCGCGTCGAGTCGCCAGCGTGTGCGCAGCAGCACGCCGTCGCGGCGCAGCTGCAGCCCTGGCCGCCCGCTGAACCCGTCGCCCTCGTCGGGCAGGATCGTCGCGTCCCAGGCGGCGTCGAGCGTGCCGGGCGCGGTCTGTCGATCCAGCGCGACGTCGAGTGCACTCAGCGCGCCCTCCGCCCCGAGCGCGGCACCCCAGTGCACAATGCGCGGCAGGCCGTCATGGGTGGTGTCCACCACCACTCCGACACCGTCGCGCTGCAGCTGGAAGGGGGTCGTGTCCATGTCTCTCCTCGGTGGATGAGGGCGGATGCCGACCGGGCGGTGCCGGCATCCGCCCTCGGCTCAGTGAACGGTCAGATCGTCGATCGCGAACGACCCGGCGTTCAGGTATACCAGCACATCATGCACTGATGTCTGCGCGGTCGCGTCGCGCCCGAACGTGTCGAGCGGCCGCCACGGTCGCGTCGGAAGGCGATCCCGGCAGCCCGATCCGGGATCCGCCGTCGCCTACGCAATCTGCTCCTGCACAGCCGCGGCGACGGAGACACGGCCGTACAGCGGGTGCTCGCGGCGGAGCCCCAGCAGCGTGACGGCGCCGTCGAGCCCGTCGCCCGCCGGCGCCCACAGGTCGATTCCGGGACGGGCTTCGGCCATCAGCTCGGTGAACCGCGTGAGGATCAGGTCCGATCGGAACACGCCGCCGACGGCGCTCACAGGGCGCGTCGCATCGTCGCCCGGATCGGCCACATTCGCCAGCGCGGCCGTGACCGAGTGCGCGAGCTCGCGCGCCGCCGCCAGACAGATGCGTGCGGCGACCGCGTCATCGGCGGCGGCATCGCTGACCGCCTCCGCGAATCCGGCGACGACCCGCACCCGGTCGGGGTCGGCCTGCAGCTGCGTGTACGCCTGAGACGGGTCGGGCCAGCGCTCGCGCATGAGGTCGGTGAGAAGTGTGGGGGTGCTGCGTCCGTCGAACGCCCTCATGGCGGCATCCAGTCCTTCACGACCGATCCAGTACGCGCTGCCCGCGTCGCCCATGATGTTGCCCCAGCCGTCCACGCGCGAGACCCTCGTGCGCCCGACGGCGAGGGTGACCACGCCGGTGCCCGCGGCGACCACCGCCCCGCGCCGCTCGCCCAGCGCCCCGAGGTACGCGGTGACCGAGTCGTGCGCGAGCAGCACGCGCGCGTGCCCGCCCAGCGCCCGCTGCAGCGGTGCGGCATCGGCTTCGTGCGCGGTGAGCCCCGACACCCCCGCGGCGAGCGCCAGGAGCGGTTCGCCCTGCGGCGTCAGAGCGCGCACGAGGGCGGCGATCTGCGGCACGACCGGCCGGTCGGTCCGCACGCCCGGCAGCGTCTCATCGCGCACGCCGTCGCGCGTGCGGACCTGGACCTTCACACCGGTCTGCCCGGCGTCGAGGGCGATGACCGTCCCCCTGCTCATGCGCTCTCCTTCGCCCAGGCCGTGTACTGCGCGGTGAGGTGATCGCCCGCCGGCTTGCCGTACGGGCAGTAGTCGTCGTTCTCGGCCGCGTCGGCGAGGGGATACAGCCGTGCCGGCCAGTCCCACAGCATGAGTCCGCGCACCCACGTGCGGGCGCGCACGGCGTCGAACATCGCACGGTAGTACCGCAGCTGCTCGTCGCCCGACGGAGCGCCCACGAGGCTCCAGTCGTTGGGCCTGGCGGGCGACCCCTCGCGAGACGGGCAGCCCGCCTCCATGAAGAAGAAGGGCATGCCGGTGGATGCCACGGCCCGCTCGATCCGGTCGAGCTGGGTCTCCCACTCGTCGATCGGGTAGTACCCGCTGGACGACATGATGTCGACGGCGTCCCACCAGGTGACACGGTCCTCCTGATACTTGTCGCAGTTGTAGGTGATCGGCCCCCGGTACACCGCACGGACCTCGGCGATGAGCCGCCGCCAGTGGGCTTCCTGCCCGTCAGCGCGCACCATCTCGCAGCCGATGCAGAGCATCTCGCAGCCTTCGGCCTCGGCGATGCGGGCGGCATGCACGATGAAGCGGTGGTACGAGGCGAACCACTGCGACCACGTCGGTTCGCCGGGCACATCCTGGTCGAAGAAGCCGATGTGGGCGCGCCAGGTGCCGTCGGCGACGTTCACCACCGGCTTCAGGCACACCTTCAGCCCCAGGTCGTGCGCCGCGCCGATCGCCCGGACGATCTCGGCGTCGGTGACGGTCGGCTCGCTCTCAAACGGGATCTCGGTCGAGAACGGCGTCGCCTGCTCGGCCGCGTACGCCAGGGCCGTCCAGGTCACGCCGTGCGCGGCCATCGCCCGCATCGACGCGTCGGCCTCGGGCGTGTCCCAGGTGCCGCGGGTGCCGACCCATCCCCACGTCATGCCGCAGACGGGCTCGCTCAACAGTCCGCTCACCGCAGCTCGTTCCCACTGCGCAGCACGCGCGCGGCCGCGGTCGCGTCAAGGGCGTCGACGCCGCGCACGCGGAAGACGGCCTGCTCCTCCGGCAGCAGCGTGACCAGCCCGCGGTCGACCGTGGCGGTCGGCGCGAGCGTGTCGACGAGCAGCGTGGCGTCGCGCAGCAGCGCGTCGGCGGTGACCGTCACGTCGAATCCGTCGTCGGCGGACGCCACCGCGACCCGCGTGCGCGGGGCCTCCAGTGCACTGTCACGCGGCTCGGCGAAGAACCACACGCCGCGGGTGTCGAGCGCTTCGGCGACGATGAGCTCGGCCGCGGCATCCCCCGCCGTCCCCACCGTGGCCGAGATCGGCAGCGTCAGCGAGGTGCGGGGGGCGAGGGATGCCGCCACCCGCATCTGCGCGAGCAGGCTGCCGTCGAAGCCGCGTCGGGTGATGACGACGTCACCCTCCCAGGGCTCGTCGGTGTCGTTGCCGAGCACGGCGACCAGGCCGGAGCCATCGGGTTCGACGACGACGACGCGCGGCGCGAACGCGTTCTGCAGGGCGAAGAACAGGGGCTTCTCGTGCCCGTCGCCGTCGATCGCGGCCCACGAGGTGACCGGCCAGCAGTCGTTGAGCTGCCAGACGATCGCACCCGAGGTGTGCGGGGCGTGGGCGCGGAACCAGTCGAGGGCCGCGGTGACCGCGTTCGCCTGGTTCAGCTGCATCGCCCAGTGCCAGCGCTCCATCTCCACCGGCACCCGGTGGTGCGCGACCAGTCCGCGGCTGAGCTTCGTGTTGCCCTCGAGCGCCTTCTGGTGCACGATCATGCCCGGCGACTCGGGGGTGAGCGGGTCGTCGCTCAACGATCGGGTGAGGGTCGACCAGGCGGGCGGGCCCTGCCAGCCGAACTCCGCGACGAAACGCGGCGTGTGCTCGCGGTACGTCGGCCAGTCGCGCTGATTCCACTGCTCCCAGAGGTGCACCGATCCGTGCGCCTCGTCGTTGGGGTGCACCGTCTCGTCGGGGCTGAACGGGCTGGCGGGGATGTACGGCACGTGCGGCGCACGCTCGGCGACGACCGCGGGCAGCAGCTCGCGGTAGTAGTGCTCACCCCAGGTGCGCCCGTCGAGCAGCTCCTTCCAGCCCCAGTCCTCGTGCCCCCAGATGTTCTCGTTGTTACCGCAGAACAGCGCCAGCGAGGCGTGGTGGGCGATGCGTGCGACGTTCTGCCGCGCCTCTGCCTCGACCTCGCCGCGCAGCGGCTCCTCCTCGGGGTACGCCGCGCACGCGAACAGGAAGTCCTGCCAGGTCAGCAGCCCCAGCTCGTCGCAGACGTCGTAGAAGTCGTCGGACTCGTAGACGCCGCCGCCCCACACCCGGATGAGGTTCACGTGGGCGGCGCGCGCCTGCGACAGACGGCGCGCGTACCGCTCGCGGTCGACGCGGCTCGGGAACGCGTCATCGGGGATCCAGTTCACGCCCTTCACGAACACCGCACGGTCGTTGACGACCAGCTGGAACGGGGTGCCCGCGGCATCCGGCGTCGTGTCCCACCGCAGCGTGCGGAAGCCGACCCGTCGCACGGTCTCGTCGACCGTGTCGGCGCCCGCCTGCAGCGCCACCTGCACGTCGTAGAGCGGCTGGCCCCCGTGGCCGGCGGGCCACCAGCGCTCGACATGGTCGAGCTCGACGACCGCGCGCGCATCGGTGCCGTCGGTCGGAACGTCGACGGCGAGGGATGCCCCGGCCACATCGACAACGAGCCGCAGCGGCGCCTGGTCGGCCCGGGTGACGGACGCGGTGACCTCGACCCGCCCGCCGGCGCCGTCGGGCGTGGCGACCACACGCACGTCGTCCAGGCGCGCGGTCGCCCACGACTCCAGCCGCACCGGGCGCCAGATGCCGCTGGTCGCGGTGGCGATGCCCCAGTCCCAACCGAAGCTGCACGCGGACTTGCGGATCGCCTCGTACGGGGTCGGGTACGGCCGCGGTCGCGGACCGTAGACGAGACTCTGCGCGTCGGCGAACCTCACCGGGCTGCGGAAGGCGACCCTCAGGCCGTTCGCGCCCGCCGTCAGCACGTCGGTGATGTCGATGCGGTGGGTGCGGTGCTGGTTCTGCACCCGGGCGATCTCGACACCGTTCAGCGTGACCGTGGCGACGGTGTCGAGCCCCTCGAACACGAGCTCGTGCCGGCGCCCGTCGAGGGCGGCGTCCGACACCTCGAACGTCGTCTCGTAGGTCCAGTCGGTGAGGCCGATCCACGCCAGCAGCGCCTCGTTGTCGTCGAGGTACGGGTCGGGGATGAGCCCGGCACGCATCAGGTCGAGGTGCACGACTCCCGGCACGACGGCCGGGACCGCGGCATCCCGCACCAGATCCGGCACGGGGCCGGCGGAGGCGTGGACGGTCCATCCCTCGTGCAGGGGACGGCGCAGGACGAGGGGTGCTGGTGAGACGAGGGTCACTTGACGGCTCCGGAGGTGAGGCCCTTGTAGATCCACTTCTGCAGGAACAGGAAGGCGATCAGGGTCGGGATGATGACGATGATGGTTCCGGCGGCGATGATCTCCCAGTGCGCGCCGTAGGGGCCCTTGAACCGGAACAGCGAGGTCGAGATGAACCCCTGCGACGGCAAGTAGAGGAAGGCCGAGTAGAACTCGTTGTAGATCGCGATGCCCTTGATGATGATCACCGTGGCGATCGCGGGCTTCAGCAACGGCAGCACGACCCGCCAGTAGATCGTCCAGCGGTTCGCGCCGTCGATCATCGCGGCCTCGTCGAGCGAGATCGGGATCGACTGCATGAACTGGATGAACAGGTACAGGGCGATGACGTCGGTGCCCATGAACAGCAGGATGAGCGCGGCCTTCGTGTCGTAGAGGCCCAGACCGTTGATCAGCTGGAAGGTGGCGACCTGGCTCGTGACGGAAGGGATCAGCGTCGCCACCAGGAACAGTCCCATCACGAGCTTCTTGCCGCGGAAGGCGAAGCGATCCAGCGCGTAGGCGGCCATCGTGCCGATGAACACCGTGCCCACCAGCGAGACGGCCAGCACGATGGCCGTGTTGACGAAGCCCTCGAGCATCGCACCGTTGGTGAACGCGGTCACGAAGTTGTCGAAGTCGAACCAGTTCGTGGGCGGCGTGAAGGGCCCGGTCGAGGCGTACTCCGTCGAGCTCTTCAGGCTCGCGAACAGCACGACCGTCAGCGGCAGCAGCGTCACAACGCTGGCCACGATGAGGCTGGTGTACTTCGCCGTCTGCGCCGACATCGAGCGCAGACGCATGCCGAGGGTCAGACCGTTGCGCGGCCGGGTGGCGATGCTCATGTCAGGTCCACTTTCTCGTCGGGGAACACTTTTCGCTGGATCCACGTCACGATCAGCACGATGAGCAACAGCACCACGGCCATCGCCGAGGCCAGCCCCACCTGCCGGAACGTGAACGCGGTCTGGATCGTCTCGATGACGAAGGTCGACGAGCCGTTCGCACCCCCGGTCATGATGAACGGGATCTCGAAGACCGAGAGGCTGCCCGAGATCGCGAGGATGAAGCTCAGCCCCACCACACGTCGGATGCCCGGGAAGATGATGGCCCAGAACTGCTGCCACCGCGATGCTCCGTCGAGGTCGGCGGCCTCGTACAGCTCGTGGGGCAGCGATTGGATGGCGCCGAGGAACAGAACGAAGTTCATGCCGGTGTAGCGCCACACACTGGTGCCGGCCAGCGACCAGTTGACCAGGCTTGGGTCCCCCAGCCACTGCGGCGGGTCGCCCACGCCGAACCACGACAGCACGGTGTCAAGGGTTCCGCCGGGCTGGAAGAGGTAGAGGAACACGAAGCCGATCGCGACGCCGTTGATCAGGTAGGGGAAGAAGAGGATGCCGCGGAAGAGGTTCGAGAACCGGGTGCGGAAGCTGAGGATCGTCGCGAAATACAGCGCGATGGCCATCTGCAGGAACGAGGCCGCGAAATAGTAGAGGCTCACGAAGAAGACCCGGAAGATGCTCGGGTCGGTGAACACGTCGATGTAGTTCTGCAGCCCGACGAGGTTCTTCGTCTGGTCGATGCCGTCCCAGTCGGTGAACGAGTAGTACCCGAGGTTCAGCGCGGGCCAGTACGTGAACAGCAGCAGCAGGCCGACGCCGGTCGCGAGGAAGAACCACGGGGTCAGCCGACGCAGAAGGCTGCCCGAGTGCCCGCCCGGGCGGCCGGTTCCGCGGCCTCGCCCGCGGAACCGGCGCGTCCGATCGGACGCGGTGAGGGCGGCAGTGGCCGTCGGATGGTCCGTTCTGGATGTCTGCATCACCATGTCTCCGCCGCCCTCATCTCTCACTTGACGAGCTTCTCGACGGAAGCACCCCAGGCCTTGTTCAACTCGGCGAAGTAGCTCGCCTTGTCGCCGTCGGCCGCACCGCGCGCGATGTCGACGAGCTTCTGCCGGTAGATCTGCCCGTTGATGTCGACCTTCGAGTCGTTCGCGATGTCGCTGAGGAGGCTCTCCTGTCCCTCAGGTGCCGGGGTGAGCTCCATGAGCTCGACGCCCGCCGTCTCGAAGTCCTGCAGGTTCTTGGGCAGGTCAGCATCCTTCAGCGTCGAGATCATGCCCTGGTCGTCGGTGTAGCCGGACTCGTCCACCAGGAACTGGATGAACGCCCAGGCGGCCGCCTTGGACTTCGAGTACTTGCTGACGGCGAGGTTGTAGTCGCCGCCGATCACCGCGTACTGCTTGCCGTCGACGTTGGCCGGGAAGGCCATGTAGCCGATGTCGTCGGCCGATGCGCCGTTGTCGGCTGCCGCGGACTGCATCTGCGAGATCGCCCACGAGCCGAGCGTCATCGCGGCGATCTTGCCGGTGCCCAGGTCGACCTTCGACTGCTCCCAGTTGGTGGTCAGCGGGTCCTTCTCGGTGAACCCGCCGGCGACGGAGTCGTACAGCAGCGAGTCGATCGCGTAGACGTCGGTCCCCTCGGTCCAGGGCGCCTTGTCGTGCGCCATGTCGGTCTGGGCGTCGGGGTTGTGGGTGATGGCACCCAGGTTGCCGAAGCTCTGCGACAGCGGCCAGCCGTCCTTGTAGTTCGTGTAGAGCGGAGTGGCGTCGGTGTTGTCCTTGATCTTCTTCAGGTCGGCGAGCCACTCGTCCTCAGACGTCGGCAGCGTGGTGATCCCCGCCTCCTGCCACACCTTCTTGTTGTAGACGATGCCGTTCGCGTTGCCGCCCCACGCGATGCCGTACTGCGTGCCGTCGTAGCTCGCGCCCGACAGGAACCGGTACTTGCTCTCGAAGTCGCTGGTCTTGCCGAGCGGCTCGAGGAACTGGCTGAACTGGCTGGGCTGGATCGTGGGGATGCCGATCACATCGCCGAAGTTCTTCGTGCTCATGCGCGTGAGCATCTCGTTCGCGTAGTCCGTGATGCCCTCGACCTTCACCATGACGTCGGGGTACTTCTTGTTGAACTCCGCGATCCACTTGTCGTATGTGCCGTCCTGCACCAGGTCGGTACGCCAGGTGACGACCTTGATGTCGCCCGACGGCGTGCCGTCGATGGTGTTGTCGGCGCTCGTCGCCGACGAGCCGCCCGAGCACGCGGTCAGGCCGATCGCCGTAACCGCGGCGACGCCGACAAGGCCGAGCACTGCCTTGCGTCTTGCCATGTGATTACTCCCTTGTATCCGGCCCCGCCCGCAGATCGTTCCGGCGGGGTTGTCGGCGACAACGCTAGGGCGTAATCTGCGGAAAGTAAAGCGCTTTATGTCATCGTTGTCCTCTTGTGTCCAAGGCCTCACAAGAGCGGTCGATATCGCGGTGACCTGGGGTTCGAATGCACAGATTCCAAGAACGGAGCCGGAAATGTCCGTCGAATGTCCTACGCCGTCATCGGCGTCATCGCCCGCGCTTCACATGGCGCCCAGGCCATGACCGTGCAGACGCGCGCCACCCTCGACGACGTCGCGAAGCTCGCGGGCGTCAGCGCGAAGACCGTGTCGCGGGTGTACGCCCAGCGCGAGAAGGTCTCGGCGGAGACCGTCGAGCGCGTGCTGTCGGCGGCGAAGCGACTGCGCTTCCGCCCGAACTCACTCGCCCGCAGCCTGCGGCGCGGCGGCCCGTCGAAGACGATCGGGTTCATCATGGGCGAACTGCTCAACCCCTTCTACTACGGCATCGCCGCCGGGATCGAACGCGAACTGGCCGCGCACGGCTCACCGCTCATCGTCGCCACCACCGACGACTCCCCGGACGGGGAGGAGCACGTCGCCGACGCGCTCCTGGCCCAGCGCGTCGGCGCCCTGCTGATGATCCCGGTCGGCGATGACCAGTCCTATCTGGAAGGCGAGCGCCAGCTCGGCACACCGGTGATCGCCATCGATCGGCCCGCGCGCAACCTCGTCGCCGACGCGGTCGTGCTCGAGAACCGCGCCGGTGCCCGCACGGCGACCACGGCCCTGCTCACGCAGGGCCACCGCGAGATCGCCTACGTCTGCAATCCGGCGTCCGTGTACACGCAGCTGGAACGGGTGCAGGGGTATCGCGACGCGCTGCGGGATGCCGGGATCGCCGTCGACGGCAGGCGCGAGGTGCTCCTCGACGACATGTCGCTCCCCCTCGAAGACACCGTGCGCGAGCTGCTCTGCGCGGCGGACGCCCCCACGGCCATCGTCGCGGGGAACAACAGGGCGTGCGTCGCGGCGCTCCGCGCGATGCGCGGCCTGCGGCATCCACCCGCCCTCATCGGATTCGACGACTTCGACACGGCCGATGTGCTCGGCGTGTCGGTGATCGCGCATGACCCGGTCGAGATGGGACGGACCGCTGCACGGCTGGCACTGGAACGCATGGCAGACCCCGCCGGGTTCACGACGCGGGTCGAGCTGCCCACCTGGCTCATCCGCCGCGGCAGCGGCGAGCGCCCGCCCGAGCGATGATCCTCCGGCCCGTCAGCGGGCCGGTGCCGCCGTCGAGCCCCGCTCGCGCAGCGCGGGCGTCGAATCCAGGAAGGCACCGGGCTTCGCGCCGTCGATGACCTCGAACAGCCGCCGCGCCACGTGCGCGCCGAACGCGACGACGTCGTGACTCAGCGCCGTCAGCGGGGGGAAGGTGTGCTCGCAGAGCACCGAGTCGTCCCACGCGATGATGGACACGTCGTCGGGTACGCGCAGGCCGCGCTCCCACACCGCCGACATGCCGGCGACGGCCATGATGTCGTTGTCGTAGACGAACGCCGTCGGCGGGCCATCGGACCGGAGCGCCTCGCGGGTCGCGACAGCACCGCTCTCGGGCGTGTAGTCGGTGCGCAGCAGGACCGGCTCGAGGCCCAGAGCCGTGGTCTCGTCGGTGAAGGCGGCATCGCGGATGCGCGTGTGCGCGAGCGGCGCGAGACCCGACACACGCGCGATACGCCGGTGTCCCAGGCCCGCCAGCGAACGCACGGCCTCGCGCATCGATGAGGCGTCGTCGGTCCAGACGGTGGTCAGCCCACCCGACACCGACGGGTCGCCGACCACGACGCACGGCAGTGCCCCGTGATCGAGGAACAGCGGGACACGCGGGTCGTCGAGGGTGACATCCACCAGGAAGACCCCGTCGACACGACGGGAATTGCGCCACTTGCGGTGGGTCGCGATCTCCTGCTCGCGCGAGGGCACGACCTGCAGCAGCAGGCTGTACGAGCGCGAAGCGAGCTCGGATTCGATCCCGGCGAGGAACTGCATGTAGAACGACTCGACGCCCAGGGTGCCCGGGTCGCGGGCCAGCACCAGGCCGAACGTCTCGGTCTTCGCCTCGGCGAGCGACCGCGCAGCGCTGGCCGGGGCCCAGCCCAGTTCGTCAGCGACCTCGAGTACGCGGGTGCGCGTCTGCTCGGACACGCCCTTGCGGCCGTTGAGCGCGAACGAGACCGCGCTGATCGACACGCCGACGCGCTCGGCGATGTCCGAGATGGTGACCCGGCCCGAGGAGCGCGACGAAGTGGATGGCACATTGGCACCCTAGCCGCGCTGCGCGATGTCGGGGACCCGCCCCTCCGGGTCCCCGACACGCAGTCCCCCGGCATCCTTCCCCAGCGAATGCGTCGACCGAGGAGGCGGAAGCTGAACCCCCCTGGTGCGCTTCCGCCTCCTCTTGACTGTCTTCGGGTGACAGTCACCTGGACTCCGCCCCCCGGAAGAGAACAGGTTTGTCACCTGGAGAGACGCACATGCCGGCAGATCATGACGCGACTTTCCGAAAAAAGTTCTGCAGCCTCAGAGAACACCGAAAGACACGGGATTCCACCGCTCAGGGGATGGCGTCTCACGCGTCTCTGGGTGACAATGGAGGTTGCGCCGCGCTGCCCGAGCCGGCGCGCAGACACCGCCCAGGAGAGACGATGAGATCTCGTCGCAGCGGCGCGCATCGCCCTGCGCTCGATGAGACGGCAGACGCCGAGCTCGTCGAGCGTTCCCGCGCGGGCGATGCCGACGCCTACGGCGAGCTGTGGCGACGGCACTATCCCTCGGGCATCGCGGTGGCGCGCTCGGTCACCTCGTCGATCGACGCCGACGACATCGTGCAAGAGGCCTACACCCGCATCTACCGTTCGCTGCAGCGCGGCAACGGGCCCACCGGCGCCTTCCGGCCCTATCTGTTCACCAGCATCCGCAACACCGCCGCCGCCTGGGGACGCACGCGTCGCGAGACGGCGACGGACGAGTGGGATGCCGTGCCCGACCCCACGTCGGAAGAGCAGGCCGCCGATGAGGCTCTCGACCGCGGCCTGACCCATCGCGCGTTCCGCAGCCTGCCCACCCGCTGGCAGGAGGTGCTCTGGTACACCGAGATCGAGCAGATGAAACCGGCCGAGGTCGCACCGCTGCTCGGCATGAAGGCCAATGCGGTGGCGCAGCTGGCCGTGCGCGCACGCGAGGGACTGCGGGCCGCGTGGATCCAGGCCCACCTGCAGTCGGTCGCCGACGGCTCCGACTGCCAGTGGACGATCGAACGTCTCGGTGCGTACTCGCGCGGCACTCTCGGCAAGCGCGATCGGGGAAAGATCGACGCCCACCTGCACGACTGCGCGCGCTGCGCCATCGTGGCGGCCGAGGCGAAGGACGTGTCCGACCGGCTCGCACTCGTGCTGCTGCCGCTCGTGCTCGGCGCCGGTGCGACGGGGTATGCCGCGTGGCTGCAGCTGGGCGCGCCGGTCGTCGCGGTGGCCGGGATGCCGTCGGCCGTGGTGCAGGGTGCGGTCGTCGTCGGTGCGGGCGCCGCCGGCGGGGCCGGCGCGGCCGGTACGGGGTCGTCGGCTGGAGCGAGTACGGGCGCATCGAGCGGAGGCGGTCTGTTCGCCGGGGCCGGCGCGATGGCGGGGCTCGTGACCGCCGGGGTGCTGGTGGCCGGAACCCTCGCCGTGGCGGCCATCGTCGTGCCGCGGGCCCTGACCACTCCGGCAGGGAGCACGGGGGCCGAGGCGTCCTCGGCGTTGACGCTGCCCGACACGTCGGACGCGAACGTCGTCGGCAAGGCGCCCGACCCCGACAATCTGCCGTCCGCCCCCGAGGAGAAGAAGCCCAAGACCCCGACGCCGCCGGCACCGCGCGTGACGCCGGACCCGGCGCCCACACCTACGCCGGAGCCCCCGGTCGCCGACGAGCCCGAGACGCCGTCGACACCGATCGCGCAGCATCCCGTCGTCGTCGCACCCGCCGCGCCCGTCGAGGACGATTCCGACACGACCACACCGACCGAGCCCGCGGCGCCGGCCGCCCCGACGCCGACACCCACGCCGAGCGAGACGGCCGAGCCCACCCCGACGCCGAGCGAGACGGCGGAGCCCTCGCCCGCCCCCTCACAGTCGGCCGAGCCGACGCCCGCCCCGAGCGAGACGGCGACGCCGGAGCCCACGCCCACTCCCACACCGGATCCGGGTGAGACGACCCCGCCCGATGACGGCGACGATGATGCCGTGATCGAGGGCACGCCCACCCTCGTCGGTGCGAAGATCCACAAGCTCGTCGATGACGGCGTTCTCGTCAGGGTGGCCGTCACCGGCATGTCGGGAGCCGACGTGCGCATCCTCGTCGACGGGACCGCGGCGGATGAGCACGCGCTCGACGCGACGGACGGCAGCTCCACGTTCGACGTGACCGTTCCCGCACGACGACTCATCTCGGCGACCGTCGCGGCTCAGTACGTCGACGGCGAGCAGAGCGGAGAGATCGCAGAGGAGTCGCTCCTCACGCTCCTGGCGCGCGGCTACTAGCGGATAGACCGCCCGGCGAAACCCCGATCCGGCCCCGGGTAGACTGGGGGCATGTCCTCCCCCGACCATGCCGCGCCCACTCCCGGCGTGCGCACTCCGTTGACGGCGGTCGACATCCTCGCTCTCGTGTGCGAGCTGTTCGCGTTCTTCACCCTGGCTTTCTGGGGCTTCGCCGGTTGGGCGTTCCCCTGGAACATCGTGTTCGGGCTCGGGCTTCCGATCGTCGCGATCCTGCTGTGGGCGCTGTTCGTGTCGCCCCGCGCCGTGATCCGCGTGCATCCGTTCGTCCGTGCGATCGTCGAACTGCTCGTCTATCTGAGCGCCACGGTCGCGTGGTGGGATATGGGCCAGGCCTGGATCGGGCTGGTCTTCGCCGTGGTGGCCGTCACCGCCGGAGTCATCGCAGGGCGCCGTCGCTTCGTATGACGTCCGCGGGCGGGGCCGACGGTGCGCAGAGCACCGAGACCCTCGCCCGCCTGCATGACGCCCTGGGCGACCGGGTCGACACCTCCCCCGACGCCCTGAACGCGGCACGAGCCGACAAGTCCGGGCACGGCGCCCCGGGCACTCCGCTGGCCGTCGTGCACGCGGCATCCATCGACGATGTCCAGGCCGTGATGCGCATCGCCACCGCCACCGGCACCCCGGTCGTGCCCCGCGGCGCCGGCACGGGACTGGCCGGCGGCGCGAACACCGGCAGCGGCGAGATCTCGCTGTCGCTGCGCCGTATGGACCGCATCCTCGAGGTGCGCTCCGACGATCTGCTCGCCGTGGTCGAACCGGGCATCCTCAACGCCGATCTCAACGACGCCGTGCACGAGCACGGCGTGTGGTGGGCGCCCGACCCGGCCAGCCGCGCGATCTCGACCGTGGGCGGCAACATCGCCACCGGCGCCGGCGGCCTGCTCTGCGCGAAGTACGGCGTCGTCCGCGACGCGGTGCTGGCGCTCGACGTCGTCCTGGCCGACGGCCGCCTCATCCACACCGGACATCGCAGCGTCAAGGGCGTCACCGGACTCGACCTGACCAGCCTGTTCATCGGCTCGGAGGGCGTGCTGGGCGTCGTCGTCGGCGCGACGCTCAAGCTGCGCCGGCTCGTTCCCGGTCAGGTGCACACTCTCGCCGCCGTCTTCACCGACGTGCGCGCGGCCGCCGCGGCCAGCGCGGCCGTCACGGCCGCAGGGCTCCAGCCCTCGGTGATGGAGCTGATGGATGCCACGTGCCTGGCCGCCGCGCACCGGCTGCTGCAGCTGGATCCGCCCGCGGGCGGCGCGCAGCTGACGGTTCAGGCCGACGGCGCGGCATCGGCCGACGAGGCCGCCGAGATCGCGCAGGTGCTGCGCGATGCCGGCGGCGCGGTCGAGGTCTCGCGCGACGAGGCCGAGGGCGAACGGCTGCTCGCCATCCGGCGCGCCATGCACCCCGCGATGGAGACCCTCGGCACCACTCTCATCGAAGACGTGTCGGTGCCGCGCAGCCGCCTCGCCGAGATGTTCGACGAGATCGCACGCGTCGAGCGCGAGCACGGCGTCGTGATCCCCACGGTCGCGCACGCCGGCGACGGCAACCTGCACCCCAATTTCATCTTCGACGGCGACGAGGTGCCGCAGCCCATCTGGGACGCCGCCGACGACCTCTTCCACGCAGCCCTGCGCCTGGGCGGAACCCTCACCGGCGAGCACGGCATCGGCGTGCTCAAGAGCCGGTGGCTGGCTGCTGAACTGGGCGACGACCAGTGGCAGCTCCAGCGACGCATCAAAGACGTCTTCGACCCCCAGGGGATCCTCAACCCCGGAAAGGTGTTCGCCCCATGACCGCCCAGATCCATGTCAGCGCCGCCGTCGTGATCGATGCCGGGGGCCGTGCGCTCCTGGTCCGCAAACGCGACACCGCCTACTTCATGCAGCCGGGCGGCAAGCCCGAGCCGGGTGAGAACCCGGTGCAGACGCTCGTGCGCGAGCTGAAGGAAGAGCTCGGTGTGCGGGTGCGCACCGGCGCCCTGCGCGCGCTCGGCCGCTTCCGCGCCGTGGCCGCCAACGAGGTCGGTCACGACGTGATCGCCGACGCGTTCAGCCTGCATCTGGCGCCCGCCGCGGTGCGGCCGGCCGCCGAGATCGACGAGGCGCGCTGGGTCACCCCCGACCAGCTCGACACGCTCCAGGTGGCGCCGCTGAGCCGCGACATCCTGCTCCCCCTGGTGTGGCGCGCGCGCCACACCAGCAGCGGCCCGGTGGTCGTCCCCGCACTCTGACCCGCCACGCCGCGGTCCCCTCGCCCAAGGCGAGGGGAATGGCCGAGGCGAGGACCGGGATGCGACATCGGGTCCTCGCCTCGGCAGATCTCCTCGCCCGAGGCGAGGGGCAGCGGGAGTGCGGCTCTTACAGCCCCTGCCAGTCGGGCTTGTTGTCCCACGCGTACCGGTAGTAGTCGGCGCGGCGCAGGCGCGATGCCGCGGCCTCGTCGACCACCACGCTCACGCGCGGGTGCAGCTGGATGGCCGAGCCGGGCAGCGATGCCGAGACCGGACCCTCGACGGCGCCGGCGACGGCATCGGCCTTGCCCTCGCCGAAGGCAAGGAGCACGAGATGCCGGGCCCGCAGGATCGTCCCGAGCCCCTGCGTGATGCAGTGGGTGGGAACCTGGTCGACGGAGTCGAAGAACCGGGCGTTGTCCTTCTTCGTCTGCTCGGTGAGCGTCTTCACGCGCGTCGACGACGCGAACGACGACCCCGGCTCGTTGAAGCCGATGTGGCCGTCGGTGCCGATCCCGAGGATCTGCAGCTCCACGCCTCCGGCCGCGGCGATGGCCTTCTCGTAGTCGTCGCCGGCGTGCTGGATGGTCTCCAGGGCGCCGTTGGGCGTGTTGATGCGCGCGGGATCGAGCCCGAGCGGCTCGACGACCTCGCGACGGATGACGTTGCGGTAGCTCTCCGGGTGCTCGGGGTCGATGCCGACGTACTCGTCGAGCGCGAACCCGCGCACCTTGGAGACGTCGACGCCCTCGAGTCGCGGACGCAGCGCCTCGTAGACGGGCAGCGGGGTCGAGCCGGTTGCCAGGCCCAGCACCACCTCGGGGTCGGCCGCGATGAGCGACGCGATCTCATCGGCGACGAGTGCGCCGGCAGCCGCGGCGTCGGGAACGATGATCACTTCAGCCATGCTTGACAGTCTCCCTTGTTTCCCTTGTGCGCGTCGACCCCACCAGCGCCGCCCCGAGCGCGGCCGCGGGCGATCCCGCCGGCAGCAGCTGGATGCGATGCACCAGCCCGAGGGAACGCATGAAGTCGGATGCCGCGGAGCTCGCCTCGAGCGAGGCTCCGACGCCGTTCAGCAGCCGGTCGCCCAGGCCGCTCAGCCCACCGCCGATCACGACGACGTCGACATCGGCGGTCAGGACCAGGATCCGCACCGCGGCGGCCACGCCGGCCATCAGGCCGCTGCGCAGCTCGACCGCACGCGGATCGCCCGCGTCCGCGGCATCCAGCATGTCCACCACCGGCAGCGGCGACGGCCGTCCCCAGCGCCGGGCGATCGCCGCTCCACCGGAAAGCGCCTCGACGCAGCCGCGCTGTCCGCACGTGCACGCGGGCCCGTCCGGGTCGACGGCGATGTGCCCGACCTCGCCGGCCGTGCCGTGCGCGCCGCGCCACAGCACGCCGTCGGTGACGATGCCCGCGGCGATGCCGGTGCCCAGATTCAGGTAGGCCATCGTCCCGCCGGAGGTCTCGCGCAGCGCGTCGGCGCCCAGCGCCGCCGCCTTCACGTCGTTCTCCACCCCCACCGGCACGCCCAGCTGCGGCATGACCGCCGCCGCAAGGTCGAAGTCGGCGATCCCCAGATTCACCGCGTGCAGGACGTGGGTCGATCCGGGGTGCACCTGGCCCGGCATCCCGACGCCGACCGAGGTGATCGCGGTGCGGTCGACGCCCGCCGCCACCAGGGCGTCGACCGCGTCCAGCACGGTGCGCGTGACGCCGTCGGGTCCCCATCCTGTTGCCAGACGCACGCGTCCTGCGATCACGCCCTCCGCGTCCACCGCGACGGCGTCGGTCTTGGTCCCGCCGATGTCGAGCCCGAGTCTCATCGGCCGTCCTCCCCACGGGAGGCGGCTGTCGTCATGCCGCGCATCAGCCCTTGACCGCCCCTGCCGACATGCCCGAGACGAGGTGCCGCTGGATGATGAGGAAGAAGATGACCACGGGCAGTGCGAACAGCACCGAGGCCGCCATCTGACCCGCGAAGTCCGGCGGCTGGCCCGGGATCTGGAACGACACGAGCCAGATCGGCAGCGTGTACATCGCCGTGTCCTTCATGAACGTGTAGGCGAGGATGTACTCGTTCCAGGCCGAGATGAAACCGAAGATGCTCGTGGAGATGAGGCCGGGCACCACGAGCGGGAAGAGGATCTTCCACAGGATCGTCCAGGTCCCCGCACCGTCGACCTTCGCGGCCTCTTCGACCTCGACGGGGATCGTCACGAAGAATCCGCGCAGCGACCAGATCGAGAACGGCAGCACGGCGGCGACGTACGCGAGGATCAGGCCGATGTACTTGTTCAGCAGGTTCAGCTCGTTGAAGATCAGGAACTGCGGGATCAGCAGCGCGGTCCCCGGCAGCATCTGCACGGCGAGGATCAGCACCATGATCGTGCGGCGTCCCTTGAACCGGAAGCGGCTGAGCGCCGCTGACGCGAACAGCGCGATGAGCATCGCGAAGACGAGCGCCAGTCCGACGACGATGATGCTGTTGCGCAGGTTCACGAGGAAGCTCGTCTGCGTGACCGCGCTCACGAAGTTCTGCAGCGTGGGGTTCAACGGGATGAACTGCGGCGTGGGCGTCATCACGTCCGAACGCTGCTTGAAGGCGGTGATCACCATCCAGTAGACGGGGAACACCCAGATGAGGGAGAACACGATCGCGATGATCGTCGCCCCCACCCGGCGCTTCCGCTTCGGACGGCGGGGCGCGGCCGGCGAGAGAGTGGTGACCAGTTCGGTCTCGGTGACGTTGGCGCTCACAGGTCTTCTCCCGAACGAAGCAGGCTCCGGATGTAGAAGCCGCTGATGATCATGAGCATGAAGGTCGTCACGACGGCGATCGCCGCACCGGTGCCGACTCGGAACTGGTTGAACGCCGTCAGGTATCCGAAGATCCCGAGTGTGGCGGTGCCGTTGTCCGGCCCGCCCTGGGTCGTCAGCCAGATCTGGTTGAACACGTTGAAGTCCCAGATGATCGACAGGATCGTGATGAGCAGGATGGTGGGCTTGAGGTAGTTGAGGACCACCGAGAAGTAGATGCGCCACTCGCCGGCGCCGTCGATGCGTGCCGCCTCGATGAGCGAGCCGTCGACCTGCGTCTGCGCGGCGTAGGTGGTCAGCGCGATGAACGGCACGGCCTGCCAGACCACCAGCATCCAGATGTTGATGAGGGCCAGCGGGGTGCTGTTCCACCAGGAGAGGTCGGTCTGGTTGCCGAAGACGCGCAGCTGGGTGATGATCCAGTTGATGACGCCGTATCCGGGCTGGAACAGCCAGTTCCACACCTGCGCCGAGGCGACGTTGGGCATGCCCCACGCGAAGATCAGGACGATCGTCACGATGTAGCGCATGACGGTGCCGAGCTTGGTCATGAGGTTCGAGACCCCCACGCCGATCACGAGGCTGCCCAGCACCAGAGCGGCCGTGAAGAAGAGGGTGAGGACGGTGGACTGCCAGAACTGCGGATCCGTCAGGATCTTCACGTACTGGTCGAAGCCCACCGCGTTGTATTCGCCGGTGAACAGCGTGCGCTGGTTGTAGTCGGTGAACGAGGTGTAGATCAGGAAGATGATCGGCGCGACGATCAGTGCCAGCAGGACGATGCCGGCGGGCGACAGCAGCCAGAGGGGTGCGAGGCGCGAGCCTTGCGTGGACGAACGGCGAGGGGGCCGTGGCCGCCGCCCCGCGGGGGCGGCGGCCACTCCCTCACCTGCGACGATCGCCGCAGTGGAGGTACTCAATTCGGGTCTCCTCGTCTTGAGGGCGGACTGCTACTGGTTCAGCGTGGAGTTGACCGTGTCGTCCCACGACGTGGCCGCGTCCGACACCGACTTCGCACCCGAAGCCATCGACTGGAAGAACTGCTTCATGCCCGGGTCCTCCAGCTGCGCCCAGCTGCCCGATGCCGGAGTCGCCTTCGAGTCGTTGACGGCCGCCTCGAAGAACGGCTTGGCCAGGTCGCTGGCCGCGTCGGCCGCGGTCTGTGCGCCCTCGGTGCTGTTCGGGATCCAGCCGTCCTTGACGACGTTCGTCTTCTGGATGTCAGGGCTGGCGGCGATCTTCACCCAGACACGGGCCAGGTCCTGGTTCTTGCTCTTGGCGGCGATGCCCCAGTCGGAACCGGCCAGCATGACCGGCTGGGTCTTGCCGGAGACACCCGGCATCGCGAACGTGCCGAAGTCGTCGTCGGTGAGCTTCTTGTTCAGCGTCTGGATGTGCGCGATCGACCAGTAGTTGGCCACGATGGCGCCGGCTTTGCCGTCGGCGAACACCTGGTCCTGGTCAGGCTTGTCGGTGTTCAGCGTCTGGCTGGCCTTCGACGAGTACGCGTTCTGGAACTGCTGCCACGCGGTCAGGCCGGACTGCGCCTCGGAGCTCGAGAAGCCCGCGACCCACTTGCCGTTCTCGAGCGTCGCGATGTCCCCACCGGCATCCCAGACCCACTGCATGCCCGCGTACCAGTTCTGACCGGGCAGGTAGAACGACGAGAAGTCCGTCGACGGGTTGGCGGCCTTGACCTTGTCGAGGTCTGCCTTCAGCTCGTCGTAGGTCGTCGGCGCCTCGGTGACGCCCGCCTTCTCCCAGATGGTCTTGTTGTAGATGACACCGCGAGCGGCGCCGAACGACGGAACGGCGTACAGCTTGCCGTCGACCATGGCCGGGTCGGCGAGGCCGCCGAGCCAGGTCTGGCCCTGCGCGAAGGCGTCCTTGTAGGCGGTGAGGTCAGCGAGGCCGCCGCTGGCCGCGAAGGTCGAGACCTGCGTGTTGCCGATGTCGATGACGTCCGGCGGCGTGTCGGTGGCCAGGGCCGTCGTGATCTTGGTGGCGATGTCGGTCCACTGCTGCGTCTCGACCTTGACGGTGGCGCCGGTCTCGGACTCGAACTCTTTGTTGATGGCCGCGATCGTGTCGTCCGACAGGTCGCCCGTCATCGACCACACCGTCAGGGTGCGGCCGCTGCCGTCGACCTTGCCGATCGTGCCCGCGTTGGCCGACGAGTCGTCGCCACCGGTGTTCCCGCTGCCGCCGCTCGAGCAGGCGCTCAGCGCGAGCGCGGCAGCGATGCCGGCGGCTCCAACCGCGACGATGCGTGATGTGCGCATTCTGTCTCCTTGTTTCTTTGCTTCTCTTGGTGAGGGTGGGAAGGTCGGGTGACCTACCCGGGGGGAATGGTGGGATGCCGGCGGCACTGGGCCTAGGACACCCCGAGTTGTGCGGACAGGACCATGACCGCGGCGCCGCGCAGGACGATGTCCTCGCCTTGTGCGGTCATGCGCACCCGGATGCCCTCATGGATCTTCGCGAGGGTCCGGGTCCGTAGTGTCTCGACGGTGGCCGCGGTGAACGGTCCGTCGAGCAGATCTGCCGGGCCGGAGAGGATGACCTCCGACAGGTCGAGAGCGCCGACGACCGGCGCCAGCGCGATGCCGAGTCGTTCGCCCGCATCGCGCAGGATCTCGTCGTGCGGAGCGGCGGCCTCGGCCAGCCGGGCCGTCAGCGAGGGCACGGAGATCCATGCTTCGAAGCACCCCACCTTGCCGCAGGAGCACACGGGCCCGCCGTCGGTCGCGACGGTGACGTGCCCGATCTCGCCGGCGGCGAAGCGGCTGCCGATCATCGGGCGCCCGCCGGAGAGCAGGCCCGAGCCGACACCGCGCCCGACCTTGACCAGCATGACGTCGTCGCGCGCACCGCCGAACGTGTACTCAGCGAGCACCGCCGCGTTCGCGTCGTTGGCGACCACGACCGGCACGTCGAGCGCATCGTGCAGCGCGCCCTCGAGGTCGAACCCGGTCAGCCCGAGGTTCGGAGCGGTCACGACCACACCGGCGTCGTCGACGACACCGGGGCTGCCCACGCCCACGCCCAGCACGGGGGCGTGGCAGTCGTCCACCAGCTCGCGTGCGAACGCGAGGATCGTCCCGACCACGTCGCCGTCGGCACCGGGGTGCGGAATCTCGCGCCGCACGACGATCGTGCCGTCGAGGGTCAGCACTCCCCCGACGAACGACGAGGTGCCCGACAGGTCGAGGCCGACGATGCGGTGCCCCTCGTGGTCGAGATCGACGAGGATCGCGGGCTTGCCGGGACGCGACACCTCGCGCACGCCCTTCTCGGCGACGAATCCGTCGGCGATGAGCTCTGCGACGAGGTCGGAGATCGTCACCCGGGTCAGCCCGGTCTCGCGCGAGAGATCCGCGCGGCTCATCGCTCCGGCATGGAACAGCGTCTGAAGGACGAGCGATCGGTTGTGCGCACGGGCGTGCTCGGGAAGCACCTTGGTGCCGTGCCGCGGATGCCGCGTGGCGGTCATCGACGACGACTCGGATCCCGCGCTTCCGAAGGCGGAGGGGCCGCGCTGCACTCCCGTGGTGGACATGTTTGTTAGTACACCTTACGAACACGCCCACCGCAAGTCTTCGGCGCAATATTGCATAGCAAGTTTACAAAAACGTTACCGTTTCTTGATCCGCCCACACCGTCTGCACAGGGTTCCGGCCCGCCCGCGCACAGTCCGGTCGATTAGCATGATGACCGGGGGAACATCACCGGGGGTGGAGTCCGTGGCAGATCAGTCACAGCAATCAGGTGCCGACAGCACATCGACGCAGGGCGTCGCATGGGCGCCGGCGCCGCCGCGCAAGCGCAAACGTCATCTCGGCCTGTGGATCGGCACGCCGATCGGCGTCGCCGTCGCAGGCGTCGTCGCGGCATCCCTCATCCTCATCGCACCGGGCACGGCGGTCGCCGGCGTCCAGATCGGCGGGATGACGCCCGGCAGCGCCGCGGCCGCCATTCAGGAGAAGCTCGAGAACACGACCATCGAGCTGTCGGGCGACGGCATCGACGCCACCCTCACCGGGGCCCAGCTCGGCGCGACGGTCGACGCCTCGTCGCTGGCCTCGGCCGCGTACAGCGAGCACCCGATGTGGAAGGTCGGGTCGTGGTTCTCCGACACGAAGCAGGCCCACGTCACGCTCGACCATGACGCCGCCGAGGCGGCGCTGCGGGCCGCGGCGCCGGCACTGTTCGAAGACGCCGTCGACGCGGCCGTCACCTACGACGCCGACAGCGAGAAGTACACCGTGACCGCCGCGAAGAAGGGCGCCGGCGTCGATCTCGACGCGGTCGCCTCGGCGCTGCAGTCGGCCTTCGATGCCGGGCACACCACCGTCTCGGTCGCCGCGACCCAGGTCGCCACCGACCCCGCGATCTCGACCGCCACGGCGAAGGCCACCGCGAAGACGCTGAACAGCGTGCTCGGCGACGCGGGCTTCTACGTCGGCAAGGAGCGGACCGTCCCCGTCGACCGCGAGGTCGCGGCATCCTGGCTCACCGTCACCCCGCGCGACGGGTCGTTCGACATCACCGCCGACGCGACGGCGATCGACAAGGTCGTCTCCACGCTGGCGAAGAAGATCGACCGCGCCCCGCAGAACGGCACCGTGATCACGAACACCTCCGGCACGGTGCTGTCCACCGAGAAGGAGACGCTCGACGGCCGCAAGCTCGGCGACACCAGCGGCATCGCCGCGGCCTTCGCGACCCAGCTCGCGTCGGGCGACGGAAAGTACGAGCTCACGGTCTCGGTCGACAAGGCGACCACCACGAAGATCTCGCGGTACGCCGTCGTCGACCTGAGCGAGCAGCGCGCCTACTTCTACCAGAACGGCAAGCTGTGGAACAGCTACCTCGTCTCCACGGGCCGCGCCGGGCACGCCACCCCGACCGGACACTTCACTGTCTTCGCCCACGTCGGCATCCAGGACATGGGCTGCGTCGCCGGCTACGACTACTGCACGAAGGACGTCCCGTGGGTCACGTACTTCGCGCCCGACATCGCCTTCCACGGCACGTACTGGCACAACAACTTCGGCCACGTCATGAGCCACGGCTGCGTGAACATGCCGATCAGCATCGCCAAGACGATCTACTACTGGGCTCCCAACGGCATGGAGGTCACGGTCCAGCCGTGACCTGAGGTCGCCGGGCCGCAGACGAAGAGAGGGGCGGATGCCGCAGCATCCGCCCCTCTTCCGTGTCCGGTGTCAGACCAGGCCGTCGACGATCGCGTTGAGCGTGTCGGACGGACGCATCGCCTTCGTGACGAGCTCGGCGTCGGGACGGTAGTAGCCACCCAGATCCACGGGCTCGCCCTGCACGGCCAGCAGCTCGTCGACGATCTTCTGCTCGTTCGCCGCGAGAGCCTCGGCGACCGGTGCGAACGCGGCCGCGAGCTCGGCGTCGTCGGACTGCCCGGCCAGCTCCTGCGCCCAGTACAGGGCCAGGTAGAAGTGACTGCCACGGTTGTCGATCGTGCCGAGCTTGCGCCCCGGCGACTTGTCGTTCTCGAGGAACGAGCCGGTCGCCCGGTCGAGCGTGTCTGCCAGCACCTGCGCCTTGGCGTTGCCGGTGACGGTCGCGTAGTGCTCGAGCGAGGCGGCCAGTGCGAAGAACTCGCCCAGCGAGTCCCAGCGCAGGTAGTCCTCGCTCACCAGCTGCTGCACGTGCTTCGGTGCCGATCCCCCGGCGCCGGTCTCGAACAGGCCGCCGCCGGCGAGCAGCGGGACGATCGAGAGCATCTTGGCGCTGGTGCCGACCTCGAGGATCGGGAACAGGTCGGTGAGGTAGTCGCGCAGCACGTTGCCCGAGACCGAGATGGTGTCCAGGCCCTGGCGCATGCGCGCGAGCGAGTACCGGCACGCCTCGGCGGGAGGCAGGATCGAGATCTGCACGCCCTGCGTCTCGATGGTGGCCAGCGCCTGGTAGACCTTCGCGATGATCTGCGCGTCGTGGGCGCGGTTGACGTCGAGCCAGAACACCGCAGGCGTCCCGGTGGCACGGGCGCGGTTGACAGCGAGGTGCACCCAGTCGACGACCGGCACGTACTTGGTCTGCGTCGCACGCCAGATGTCGCCGGCGCCGACCTCGTGCTCGATGACCACATTGCCGTCGCCGTCGACGATCTCGACGCGCCCGGAGGCTTCGATCTCGAAGGTCTTGTCGTGGCTGCCGTACTCCTCGGCCGCCTGTGCCATGAGGCCGATGTTCGACACCGAGCCGATCGTGGCCGGGTCGAGCGGGCCGTTGGCGATCACGTCGTCGATGACGGCCTGGTAGACGCCCGCGTACGACGAGTCGGGGATCACGGCCAGGGTGTCGGCCTCCTCGCCCTCGGCGCCCCAGAGCTTGCCGCCGTTGCGGATCAGGGCCGGCATCGAGGCGTCCACGATCACGTCGGACGGCACGTGCAGGTTGGTGATGCCCTTGTCGCTGTTGACGTACGACAGCTCGGGGCCGCGCTTCAGATCGGCGGTGATCGCCGCGGCGATCTCGTCGCCGCCTTCCACGCCGGAAAGGCCCGCGAGAATCGACCCGAGACCGTTGTTCGCGCTCAGACCTGCGGCGGCGAGCTTGTCGCCGTAGCGCTCGAACACATCGGCGAAGTACGCCTTCACGACGTGGCCGAAGATGATCGGGTCGGAGACCTTCATCATCGTCGCCTTCAGATGCACCGAGTACAGCACGTTCTCGTCGGCGGCGGTCTTGAGGGTCTCGGCGAGGAACGCATCGAGGGCGGATGCCGACAGGAAGGTGCCGTCGATGATCTCACGCGGCAGGACCTTGAGGTTGTCCTTGAGGATCGTCTCGGTGCCGTCCGCGGCGATGTGACGGATCGTCAGCACGTCGTCGTGTGCCGCGACCCATGACTTCTCGTTGTTCTTGAAGTCATCGTGGCCCATCGTCGCCACGCGCGTCTTCGAACCGCCCGGGAACGGCTTGTTGGTGTGCGGGTGCTTGCGCGCGTAGTTCTTCACGGCCAGCGGTGCTCGGCGGTCGCTGTTGCCCTGTCGCAGCACCGGGTTCACGGCCGAGCCCTTCACCCGGTCGTAGCGGGCGCGCACGTCCTTCTCCTCGACGGTCGACGGCTCGTCGGGATAGTCGGGGATGTCGTAGCCCTTGTCCTGCAGCTCGGCGATGGCCGCCTTCAACTGCGGGATGGACGCCGAGATGTTCGGCAGCTTGATGATGTTGGCCTCGGGCAGCGTCGTCAGCCCGCCGAGCTCGGCCAGCGCGTCGCCAACCTGCTGCTCGGGCGTGAGGTTCTGCGGGAACGCGGCGAGGATGCGGCCGGCCAGCGAGATGTCGCGGGTCTCGACGTCGATCCCGGCCTGCCCGGTCACGGCCCGGATGATGGGCAGGAGGGACGCGGTCGCCAGCGCGGGCGCCTCGTCCGTATAGGTGTAGATGATGGTGGAGTCGGTCACCGCTCGCCTCTTCGTTCGCTTGCTTCGATCGGGGTCACCCCAGCCTACCGCGACCGAAGAATTATCTTGATATCGAGATATCTCGCGGCCCCTCTCAGGCCATATTCACGGAGTCCGACGTGCCTCGGTCCGCGAATCTTGGATACGCTGACGTTTATGGGTGAGCTGAGACTGGTGGAACTGTCCGCGTCGACCATCGTGGCGGTCAACAACTTCTCGCTGAAGCCGGGCCAGGAGGAGTTCCTCTCCCCGGTCTCCTACGGCATCGCCGCGACCGTGGTCAATCCGCAGACGTCATGGCAGCGCGTCGTGGTCGACGGCGACGAGGTCGTCGGCTTCGTGAGCGCGAACTTCGACGCCGATTTCCCGCAGGAGCACTTCCGCTCCGTGCTGTGGCGCATCAACGTCGACGCCGGCGAGCAGGGCCGCGGTGTCGGACGCTTCGCGGTCGACGGCCTGCTCGAAGAGGCGCGCAAGCGCGATATGGATCACGTGAACGTGATCTACGAGGCCGGCAGCGGCGGCCCCGAGAAGTTCTTCGAGCGCGTGGGCTTCACCCCCGTCGGCGAGACGGAGTACGGCGAGGTCATCGCCGAGATCCACCTCTGACGCCCCCTCAACCGCGAGAGAACAACTGACGGACGAGGATGCGGGTATTACCCGTACTCTCGTCCGTCAGTTGTTCTCTCAGCGATGGGTGAGGGCCGGGATGCGGGGCCGGGGCCGCAATGCGGCACCCGGGCCCCGACCGGATCAGACCAGCGACTCGCGCCAGGCCGCGTGCAGAGCCGCGAACTTGCCGGTGCCGCCGATCAGCTCGTCGGGCGCACCGTCCTCGATGATGCGGCCGTGCTCCATCACCAGCACCCGGTCGGCGATCGCGACCGTCGACAGGCGGTGCGCGATGATGATCGCCGTGCGGTCGGCCAGCAGGGTCTGCAGGGCGTCCTGCACCTGCCGCTCGCTGGGCATGTCGAGCGACGCGGTGGCCTCGTCGAGGATCAGCACCGCCGGGTTCGCCAGGAACGCCCGCGCGAACGAGATCAGCTGACGCTGACCCGCCGACACGCGACCGCCGCGCTTGTTCACGTCGGTGTCGTATCCGTCGGGCAGCGCTTCGATGAAGGCGTCCGCCCCCACCGCGCGCGCCGCGGCCCTGATCTCGTCGAGCGTCGCGTCCGGCTTGCCCAGTGCGATGTTGTCGGCGACCGTCCCGCTGAACAGATAGGCCTCCTGCGTCACCATGACGATGGCGCGACGCAGGTCCTTCGGGTGCAGCTCGCGCAGGTCGACGCCGTCCAGCCGCACCGCGCCGCGCGTCGGGTCGTAGAAGCGCGACACGAGCTTGGCGAGCGTCGACTTGCCGGCACCCGTCGTGCCCACCAGCGCGATCGTCTGGCCCGCGGGCATGTCGAGTGAGAAGTCGGGCAGGATGACCTTGCCCGCGCCGTACGCGAACTCGACGTCGTCGAACTCGAGGTGTCCCTTGGCCTCCCACAGGTCGACCGGGCGCACCGGGTCGGGCACCGAGGGCTCCTCCTCCATCACGCCCGACACCTTCTCGAGCGCGGCGGTGGCCGACTGGTACGAGTTCAGGAACATCGCGACGTCCTGCAGCGGGCTGAAGAAGTTGCGGATGTACATGACCGCCGCCAGCAGCGAACCGATCAGCAGCGTGCCGTCGACCACCCGGAACGCGCCCCAGAGCAGCACGACCGCCATCGTCACGTTCGCGAGCAGGATGAGCCCGGGCTCGAAGATGCCGAACAGATTCACCAGGCGCAGGTTCACGCGGCGGTACTCCGACGAGATCTCGCCGAACTCCGCGTCGTTGCGGCGCTCCTTGCGGAACGCCTTGACGGCGCGGACGCCGGTCATCGTCTCGACGAACTGCACGATCAGCCGCGCCGAGACCACGCGTGAGGCGCGGAAGCCCTTCTGCGACTGGCCGTAGAACCAGCGCATGAGGAACGCGAGCGGAATGCCCATCACCACGAGCACCGCGCCGCTGCGCCAGTCGAGCAGGCACAGCGAGATGAACGTGAAGATGCCGAACAGCACGCCGGAGACCAGCTGTGTCAGCCCGCCGTCGAGCAGCTCGCGGATCGACTCGAGGTCGCTCGTCTGCCGCGAGATGATGCGCCCCGAGGTGTAGCTCTCGTGGAACTCGAGGCTCAGTCTCTGCGTGTGGCGGAAGATGCGCGTGCGCAGGTCGAGCAGGATCGTCTGGGTCAGCTTCGCCGACAGCAGGACGAACCAGCCCATGAGCAGCGCACCCAGGACGCCGACGACGATGTACGCGATGGTGATGCCGAATGCCGGCATCCACTCCGCCTCCAGCGCCATCGGCAGGGCCGTGTTGATGCCGTACGCGATGAGCGTCGGACCGATCACCTGCAGGGCCGTGGAGACGACGATCACCACGCCGCAGAGGATGACCAGCCAGCGCATCGGCGACAGGAGGGAGCCGAGCAGGCGCAGCGAGCGCTGGCGGATGGCGCGGCTCTCGGCCTTCGTGTAGTCGTTGCGGTCCTCGCCGCGGGTTCCGACGACGGTGCTCACAGGTTCACCTCCGCGTTTCGCACGCGCTGATCCTCGACTTCGAGGCTCGAGATCACGTATCTGTAGTGCTCACTGGAATGCAGCAGCTCGGCGTGCGTGCCGACCGCCGTGATGCGCCCGTCTTCGAGGAGCGCGACCCGGTCGGCCAGCGCCACCGTCGACGAGCGGTGGGCGACGATGAGCGCCGTGGTGGTCGCCAGGACGCGCCGCAGCGCCGCCTCGACGAGCGCCTCGGTGTCGACGTCGAGAGCCGACAGCGGGTCGTCGAGCACCATCACCGTGGGCGCCGCAGCGACCGCGCGCGCGAGCGCGAGGCGCTGCCGCTGACCGCCCGACAGGCTCAGGCCCTCTTCGCCGACGGTCGTGTCGACGCCCTCGGGCAGCTCGTACGCGAACTGCGCCTGCGCGGTGGCCAGCGCCTCGTCGAGCACGGCCTTCGCCTCGGGACTGTGGATGTCGAGATCATCGCGTCCGAGCAGCACGTTCTCGCGCACCGAGGCGGAGAACAGCGTCGCGTCTTCGAACGCCATGGCGATGTGGCGGCGCAGCTCGTCCAGGCGCAGCGACCGCACGTCCACTCCGTCGAGCTCGACGGCACCGCCGGTGACGTCGTACAGGCGCCCCGGCAGGGTGGTCAGGGTCGTCTTGCCCGAGCCGGTCAGGCCGACGAGCGCCATGGTCTCGCCCGGGCGCAGCACGAGGTCGACGCCGTCCAGCAGATCAGGCTCGTTCGGCCCCGCGTCGGGGTAGTGGAAGTGCACGTCGCGGAACGCGAGCTCGCCGCGCGGCTCGGCGACGGTCTCGGGCTGCTCCGGGTCGGTGATCGTGTTCTTCTCGGTGAAGACCTCGAAGATGCGGTCGGTGGCCGTGCGCGCGTCCATCAGGAACGAGAACAGGAATCCGAGCGACTCGAGCGGCCAGCGCAGCGCGGTGGCCATCGAGAAGAACGCGAACAGCTCACCGACCGTCAGCTCGCCCTGCGCGCTGAGCCAGATGCCCAGCAGCAGGCACACGCCGAACGCGAGCATCGGCACCGAGTCGAGCCAGAACCACAGCAGCCCCACCTCGCGCGCCTTGCGCATCTCCGTGCCGCGCAGCGTGTCGGCCTGGCGCGTGAACTTCTGCAGCGCGTGCTTGCCGCGCCCGAAGGCCTTGAGCACGCGGATGCCGTGCACGCTCTCCTCGACCGAGGTGGCCAGGTCGCCGGCCTGGTCCTGGCTCTGCCGGGTGAGCGCCCCGTAGCGCTGCTCGAACCGGTAGCCGAAGAACCACAGCGGGATGGAGATGATGATGAACGCCGTGCCCAGCGCCCAGTGCCAGCGGAACAGCAGCACGGTTCCGATGACGATCGTGAGCACGTTGACGACGAGCATGATGAGGCCGAAGGCGATCCAGCGGCGGACGAGGTTGATGTCCTGCATCATGCGCGAGAGAAGCTGGCCCGACTGCCACCGGTCGTGGAAGGCGACCGGCAGCCGCTGCAGGCGCTCGTAGAAGTCCTGGCGGATGCGGTACTCGACCTTGGTGGCCGGGCCCAGCACGAACGCGCGGCGCAGGAAGACGAAGACGGCCTCGCCGATGCCCAGGACGAGCACGAGCAGGCACGCCCACCCGATGAGCGGGATGTTCTTGTCGGCGATGGGACCGTCGACGACGCCTTGCAGCACCAGCGGGATGATCAGCGTCATGAGTGCGCCGGCGAGCGCGGTCGCCAGGCCCGCGATCAGGCGCGGCAGCACGGGTCGGACGAACGGGATGAGCCGCGCGAGAGCGCGCGGAGTGGACAGTCGTGGCGTAGACGTGGAAGTCATGATCCTTATGGAGGGGGTGTGGAGAGCAGACAGATGTCACCGGGAGAGGGGCGGTGACGGAGCGGCGCACAGAGCTGCGCCGGAGGGGTGTGGCGGTGCCGGACGGCGGTTGTCCGGTGCTATCCCTCGAACGGGGCCCCGACCGCGAACGGACGGAAGACGACCGGCTTGACGTCGATGACGGCCTGGTACATGACTTCCTCCTCGGATCGCGGGACAGGGCTGCCACGTAAGGACGCGACAGCCCTCCAGCCTATACCTGAAGATTCCCTGTGCACAACACCGGTTTCCGTCGAGTACCGGTCAGGCCGCGGACTCCCGCGCGAGCAGCCGGCGCTTCACCTCGACGCCCCACGCGAAGCCCCCCAGCGATCCGTCGCCGCGCAGCACGCGATGGCACGGCACGAACAGCGCGGGGGCGTTGCGCGCGCAGACGGATGCCACGGCCCGCACCGCCTGCGGACGTGCCAGCGCGGCCGCGAACTCGGTGTAGCTGAGCGGGCGCCCCGGCTCGATCTCGCGCAGCGCGGCCCAGCCCTCGTCCTGCAGGGCCGTGCCGTGCTGCCGCACCGGGACCGCGTCGATCGCCGCGAGGTCACCGGCGTAGTAGCCGCGGACGGCGGCCGCGGCATCCACCTCCCCCTCCTCGACCGCGGAGGGGCGCAGGCTCGGGTGGATGCGCTCGACGAGTGCCGGCACGTCGTCGGTCCACCCGGAGGCGAGCACGGCGCCGTCGGCGTCCGCGATGATCGTGAACTCTCCGTCGGGGGTGTCGAGGGTCTGCGTGAGGGCGGTCATGATTCCTCCTGGTTGACGATGGGGGCGACGACGGGGGTGGATGCCGCACGCCAGAAGTGCGCGGTCAGATAGCTGCGCCAGGGTGCCGCACGATCCGCCCAGGCGATGAGCGGCTTCGCGTCGCCGGGCAGTCCGAGGCGCGCCGCCCCGGCACGGGCGGCGACATCGCCGGGCAGGAAGACGTCGGGGTCGCCGGTGATGCGCATGCGCACATAGTCGGCGGTCCACGGGCCGATGCCGGGCATCGCCAGCAGCGCCGCACGCTGGGCGACGGGGTCGTCGCCGGCGCTGAGCGCGAGCGTGCCGTCGGCCAGGGTTGCGGCCGCTCCGGTGATGGCGTGGATGCGCGCGCCCGGCCCGCGCAGCACCTCCGCGCCGTGCGCGGCGATCGCGGCCATCGTCGGGAACAGCAGCGAGCCGTCCGGCTGCCGCTCCCCCAGCGCCTCGGCCAGCCGGGTGAGTGCCGTGCGGGCGGCGGCGACCGAGATCTGCTGGCCGATCATGGCGCGGATGAGCATCTCCCCGGCGTCGACCGCACCGGGCACCCGGATGCCGGGCGTGGCCGCCACGGCGGGCGCGAGCTCGGCATGACGCGACAGCGCCGCGTCGATGCCGACGGGGTCGGCGTCGAGGTCGAACAGCCGGCGCGCCCGGGCCATCAGCGTCGGCAGATCGGCCAGGTGGGCGATCCGGGCGTCCAGGCGCAGCAGCGCGCCGTCGGTGCGGATGCGCATCCAGCCGGGGCCGTGCGGCAGCGCGAGCGTGCGGGCGTACGCGTCGCCCGAGGCCTCTTCGACCCCGGCGACGGCGCGGGCTGCCATCCATGCGAACAGCCCGTCGAGGTCGATGGGCGCGCGGTGCGCGAGCACGAGGTGGATCTCGCCGGGCTCGCCGGCCCCGGGGAGTGCGTGCCGCCGCGCGCGGAGCGCGAGCGGCGGCATCCCGAACACCTCCCGGATCGTGTCGTTGAACTGGCGGATGCTGGCGAATCCGGCCGAGAACGCGACGTCGGCGGCCGGCAGGTCGGTGCCCACGAGCAGCATGCGGGCCGTGTGCGCGCGATGCGCACGGGCGAGAGCGAGCGGGCCCGCGCCGAGCTCGGCGGTGAGGATGCGGCCGAGCTGGCGTGACGAGTACCCGAGGCGCCGGGCGAGGCCGGGCACGCCCTCGCGCTCGACGACGCCGTCCTGGATGAGGCGCATGGCCCGGCCCGCGGCATCCGTCCGCAGATTCCACTCCGGCGAGCCGGGCGCCGCGTCGGGCAGGCACCGCTTGCAGGCGCGGTAGCCGGCTTCGTGCGCGGCCGCGGCCGTCGGGTAGAACGTGACGTTCGACGGCTTCGGGGTGCGCGCCGGGCAGCTCGGGCGACAGTAGATGCCGGTGGAGCGGACCGCGGTGATGAACTGCCCGTCGAAGCGCGCGTCCCGCGCGTCGATGGCGCGGTAGCGCTCGTCGAAGGTCATCGCGGTGAGGCTCATGGGTCCAGCCTGACATGCTCGCGCACCCGTGGCTCGCGGAAATCGGACATCGCCGTGGCCGGACTCTCGTTCCGCGCCGTCAACCGCCAAATTCATATGAGTTTGTCCCGAGCACATCAATCTGCCGGGCAGTTTGGTGTTCGCCCGACAGACTCATGTGAATTTGCCGGCCTTGGCCCGGAGCCCCGCACGAGACGGCGTCGCGCCCGGTGCGCGACACCCCGCACGCCCGCGCCAGGGGGTTCCGCCGCGCCGGAGGCGCGCCTAGCGTGAACGCCATGGACACTTACGACCTCATCGTGATCGGTGCGGGACCCGTCGGCGAGAACGTCGCCGACCGGGCCGTGCAGGGCGGCCTGTCGGCCGTCATCGTGGAGAGCGAGCTCGTCGGCGGCGAGTGCTCGTACTGGGCGTGCATGCCGTCGAAGGGCCTGTTGCGCCCGGCGGCCGCGGTGCGCGCCGCCCGCGACGTCGACGGCGCACGCCAGGCGGTGACCGGACCGCTCGATGCCGCCGGGGCCTTCCGCCGCCGCGACGCCCTGACACACGACTGGTCGGACGAGGGGCAGGTCGAATGGCTGCGCGACGCCGGCATCGACCTGGTGCGCGGCCACGGCCGCATCACCGGCGAGCGCGAGGTCACGGTCACGCCGGCCGACGGTCCCGCGCGCGTGCTCCACGCCCGGCACGCCGTGGCCGTGTGCACCGGCACACGCGCCGTGATCCCCGACATCCCCGGCCTGCGCGATGCGGAGCCGTGGACGAGCCGCGAAGCGACCTCGGCGCACGAGGTCCCCGAGACGCTCGCGGTCATCGGGGGCGGCGTGGTCGCCTGCGAGATGGCGACGGCGTATGCGGCGCTGGGCAGCCGCGTCACGATGATCGTGCGCTCAGGCCTGCTCGGCCGCGTCGAGCCGTTCGCCGCCGACGCCGTGCGCGAGGAGCTCACGCGCAGCGGCGTCGACATCCGTACCGGCACCACCACGAGCGCACACCGCGAGTCCGACCGCACCGTGACGCTCGCGCTCGACGACGGCAGCACCGTGCACGCGACCGAGGTGCTCGTGGCGACGGGGCGGGCACCGCGCACCGAGGATCTCGGGCTGGATGGCGCGGGCCTGACCCCCGGCGCCTGGATCGACGTCGACGACACGATGCGCGTGCCCGGCGTCGACTGGCTGTACGCCGTCGGCGACGTGAACCACCGCGCGCTCCTCACGCACCAGGGCAAGTACCAGGCACGGGCAGCCGGTGACGTCATCGCCGCGCGTGCGAACGGGCAGGCGGTGGATGCCGCACCCTGGGGCCGTCACGTGGCCACCGCCGACCACGATGCGGTACCGCAGGTGGTGTTCACCGATCCGGAGGTCGCGGCGGTCGGCATGACCGAGGCGGACGCCCGCGCCGCGGGCCGCGGCATCCGGGTTCTCGACTACGACCTGTCGTGGGTCGCCGGCGCCGCCACGCACGCCGACGACTACCGTGGGCAGGCACGCGCGATCATCGACACCGAGCGCAAGGTGCTGCTCGGTGCGACGTTCGTCGGGCCCGATGTCGCCGAACTGCTGCACGCGGCGACGATCGCCGTCGTGGGCGAGGTGCCGCTGTCGCGGCTGTGGCATGCGGTGCCCGCGTACCCGACGATCAGCGAGGTGTGGCTGCGCTGGCTCGAGGCCGCCGGCCGTGAGACCGCCTGAGGCTCAGTGGAAGAAGTGCCGCTCGCCCGTGAAGAACATGGTGATGCCGCGCTCGCGCGCGAGGTCGATCGTCTCCTGGTCGCGCACCGATCCCCCCGGCTGCACGATGGCGCTGACCCCGGCGTTGATGAGTGCCTCGGGGCCGTCCGAGAACGGGAAGTACGCGTCGGATGCCGCGACCGAGCCGGCCGCGCGGTCGCCGGCCCGCTCGACGGCCAGCTTGCACGAGTCGACGCGGTTGACCTGGCCCATCCCGATGCCGACGGTCGCCGAGTCCTTCGCGAGCACGATCGCGTTCGACTTCACGGCGCGGCACGACTTCCACGCGAAGATGAGATTCTGCATCTCCTCATCGCTGGGCCGCTCGCCCGAGACGAGGTCCCAGCCGGCCGCGACCGACGCGAAGTCGTCATCGGGGAAGCGGTCGGCGTCCTGCAGCAGCAGACCGCCCGAGACCAGGCGGACGTCCATGGGCTCCTGCTTCCAGTCGGTGGGCAGGCGCAGCACGCGCATGTTCTTCTTGAGCGTGAACAGCTCGAGCGCCTCGGGCGCGAAGTCGGGCGCCACGATGACCTCGGTGAAGATGTCGCGCAGGTTCTCGGCCATCTTCAGCGTGACCGTGCGGTTCGCCGCGATCACGCCGCCGAACGCCGACAGCGGGTCGCACTCGTGCGCGCGCAGATGCGCGCTCGCAATCGGGTCGAGCGCGTTCGGCGCCGCCACGGCGATGCCACACGGGTTGGCGTGCTTGATGATCGCGACCGCCGGCAGCACCATGTCGAACGCGGCCCGCAGGGCGGCGTCGGCGTCGACGTAGTTGTTGTATGACATCGGCTTGCCCTGCACCAGATCGGCCTGCGCGATGCCGTGCCCGCCGACGCGCGTGTAGATCGCGGCGCGCTGATGCGCGTTCTCGCCATAGCGCAGCGGCGCCAGCCGCTCGGCCTTGATCGTGAGGTGCTGCGGAAGATCGACGCCCTCGGCGAGGGTCTCCTCCGAGAACCAGGTCGCCACCGCCCGATCGTAGGTCGCCGTGTGCGTGAACGCGCGGGCCGCCAGCTCCCTGCGCTCACCCAGCGTGGTGCCGCCGCCTCCGAGCGCCTCGATGACGGCGGGGTACGACTCGGGCGAGACGACGACCGCGACGTTCGCGAAGTTCTTCGCCGCAGCGCGGACCATCGCCGGTCCCCCGATGTCGATCTGCTCGACGATGTCGTCGGGCGCCGCCCCCGAGCGCACCGTCTCGACGAACGGGTACAGGTTCACGACCACGAGCTCGAACGGCGCGATGCCGAGCTCGGCGAGCTGGTCCTCATGGGTCTGCAGGCGCAGGTCGGCCAGCAGCCCCGCGTGGATCTTCGGGTGCAGCGTCTTCACGCGCCCGTCGAGCATCTCCGACACCCCGGTGACGGCCGACACGTCGGTGACCGAGAAACCCGCGTCGCGGATCGCGGCCGCCGTCGACCCCGTCGACACGATCTCGACGCCCGCGGCGACCAGCGCCTCGGCGAGCGGGAGGAGATCGGTCTTGTCGCTGACCGACACGAGCGCCCGGCGGACGGGCACGACATCGCGTTCGCGGTACAGGGACGGGTCGTGGCGGGGGCCGGCCATAGAAGCTCCTTCTCGGAAACGGTCAGGGGGTGTGGGAGGCGGGGGTGGATGCCGCGGCCAGGTCGAGCTCGCGGGTCGCGACGCGGCGCACCACATCGATGAGCAGGCGCCGCTCGACCGGCTTGATGCGCTCGTGCAGGGTGTGCTCGTCGTCGCCCGGAAGCACCGGCACGCGCTCCTGCGCGAGGATCGGCCCCGAGTCGACGCCGTTGTCGACGACGATGACGCTGGCGCCGGTCTGCGAGGCACCCGCCGCCAGCGCATCGCGCACGCCGTGCGCACCGGGGAACTCGGGGAGGTACGCGGGGTGCGTGTTGATCAGACGCGGAGCCCAGGCATCCACCACCGCCGCCGGGAGCAGCCGCATCAGGCCCGACAGCACGACCAGGTCGGGGTTCCACACGCGCAGCTGGGCATCGAGCTCGGCCCCCCACTCCTCGCGCGTCGCGTAGCCCGAATAGGGCACGGTGAAGGTCGGGATGCCGTAGGCCTCGGCATGCTCGAGGCCGTCGGCCTGGCGGTCGGCGCCCACCACGACGATGCGGGCGGGATAGTCGGGATCGTCGGCGGCGTCGAGCAGGGCCCGCAGATTCGAACCGGTTCCCGAGATGAGTACGGCGACCGTCAGCACCCGCTCAGTCTACCCATGCGATCAGATCGCCCCGATCAGGGCTTGATCTCGCCCGGCCCGCCCAGAAAACCGGGGTCGATGGGGGCGGTCTCGATGTCGTCTTCGCCCGCGGCGGCGGCCTCCGCGCCCTCCACCTCCGCGCCGGGCGCGCCCACGCCCGGCGCGCCCGCACCCGGTGTACCTGCACCCGGCGCGCCCGCACTCGCATCCGCCCCCGCACCCGGCGCGCCCGGCGCCGAGGTCGCACGCGTTTCCGCGAGGTCGCGCGTTTTCTCGCGAGATCGCACGGCCTCGCGGGGCAGGTCGGGCTCCGGTTCCCATGCCGGAGTCAGCAGCAGGATGCCGGCGCCGACGAGCACCTCGACGCCCACGGCCAGTGCGACCCAGCCGGGCTGAGGTCCGATCTGCGCGAGCCGCCCGGGCCCGAACGCACCCGACGACACCCACGCCAGCACCCCCGCGCCCGCCGCGGTGAGCAGCGCCACTCCCCCGGCGGTTCCGGCGCGCACCGATGCGGGGGCCTCGTCGTCCAGCATCCGGCCCCGCAACGTCCATCCCGCGACGACGCCGGCGCCGATCGGCAGCAGCACGATGACCAGCAGCCACGGTGACGAGGTCTCCGGCAGCGCACCGAGCACCGGAATGCCCGGGACGACGCCCGACTGCGTGCCGGCGGGCGAGAATGCCGTGCCCGCGCCGACGGCGAACCCCGGCCCCGCGACGAACGACATCGCCCACACGATCAGCGTCGGCAGGTAGGCGAGCTGCGCGAGCGAGACGACGACGACGCCCATCACGTCGACGTTCGACGACTGATAGAGGGCGACGACGCGGTCGCCGCCGAACAGCAGCGCCGCCACGACGCCCAGCGCGCCGATGCCGACCAGCGCCACCAGGGCCGCGCCCGCTCCCCGCAGCGCGAGCGCGGGCACATCCGGCCACAGGCCCGGCAGGTCGGCGATCGCCTCGCGCACACGGCCGACGGCCCCGGGGTCGGAGTGCCACACCGCCCCGACGGCGCCGACCACGGCGGGAATCGCGAACACCAGCACGGGCAGCAGGATCGCCTGCCACACGGAGGCGACCACGACGGGACCGCCTGCGGTCAGGCAGACGACCGTGCTCACGACGGCGAAGGCGATCGCGCCCCCGCCGAGTCCGACTCCCCACGAGCCGCTGCGGCCGGCGCGGATGCCCGAGCGCACCCCGCGGTAGGCCGTGAAGCACGCGAACGCGAGCGGGGCGAGCGAGACGGCGAAGGATGCCGCGGCGTCGGGCAGACCGAGGGTCGCGAGGTATTCGGCCGACAGGTGCACGGTGAACGGCACGAGGTGGCCGAGCTGCCACACCGCCGCGGTCGCGGGCCACAGGGCCGACCAGTCGGGCGCGCCGATGCCGAGCACCCACAGGAGTGTGAGGGTCGCCAGAACCACCGCCAGCCCGGTGGCGGCGGCGATGAGCGCGTCGAACGCGGAGAGCAGGGCGATGAGCAGGCGGTGCATGGGCGGAATCGAGACTACCCAGAGCCGGGGCATCCACCCTCCGGGCGCGCCCATCGGACCCGAACCGTCCTGCCCGCGCGCGCGATACCCCCGCCCAAGCTGGACGGATGCTGTGAAAACAGCCCCGTGACTGTATGTTTCTTTCGGAGGTCCCCCATCACATGAGCACTACCCCTGCGCCCGAAACCATCGTGGACGACACCCGTCCGCCCAAGAACGGCTTCGACAAGTACTTCGAGATCACCAAACGCGGGTCCACCCTCGGCACCGAGGTCCGCGGCGGCATCGTCACGTTCGTGACGATGGCCTACATCGTGATCCTGAACCCGATCATCCTCGGCGGCACGAAGGACGTCGCCGGCACGATCCTCGACGGTCAGCAGCTGGCCGCCGTCACCGCCCTCACCGCGGGCGTGATGACGATCCTGTTCGGCCTCATCTCGCGCCTGCCGTTCGCGTTCGCCGCGGGCCTGGGCATCAACTCGTTCCTCGCGGTCAGCGTGGTCGGCCAGCTCACCTGGCCAGAGGCCATGGGCCTGGTGGTCATCAACGGTCTGATCATCGTGCTGCTGAGCGCCACCGGCCTGCGGCGCATGATCATGAACGCCGTGCCGATGGAGCTGAAGATCGCGATCACGGTCGGTATCGGCATGTTCATCGCGTTCATCGGCCTGGTCGACGCCGGGTTCGTGACCGCGACGGGTCTCTCCTCTCCCCCGGTCGGACTCGGCGTCGGCGGTTCGGTCGCCACGATCCCCGTGCTGCTGTTCGTCCTGACGCTGCTGCTTGCCGGCATCCTCATGGCGCGCAAGGTGAAGGCCGCGCTGCTGATCGCCCTCGTGTCGGGCACCGTCATCTCGATGATCATCGAGGCCATCTGGCACATCGGCGCACGCAGCGACGACAACCCCGGCGGCTGGGGCATGTCGGTGCCGACCCTGCCGACGCAGTGGTTCAGCCTGCCCGACCTGAGTCTGGTCGGCCAGGTCGACCTGGTCACCAGCTGGGGCCGCATCGGCGTGATCGCCTGCGTCATGCTGGTCTTCACGCTCGTCTTCACGAACTTCTTCGACGCGATGGGCACCATGACGGGCCTGGCCGAGGAGGCCGGCCTGGCCGACAAGAAGGGCGACTTCCCCCGGCTGAAGTCCGCGCTGATCATCGAGGGCGTCGGCGCGGTGGTCGGTGGTGGCACCTCGGGTTCGTCGAACACCGTGTTCGTCGAATCGGCATCGGGCATCGGCGAGGGCGCCCGCACCGGCGTCGCGAACCTCGTGACCGGCGTGCTGTTCCTGCTGGCGATGTTCATCACCCCGCTGACGTCGATCGTTCCCAGCGAGGTCGCCGCGGCCGCGCTGGTCATCGTCGGTGCGCTGATGATGTCGCAGATCCGCCGCGTCGACTTCAGCGACATGTCGGTGCTGATCCCCGTGTTCATCACCGTGGCGATCATGCCGTTCACCTACTCGATCGCCAACGGCATCGGCGCGGGCTTCATCGCCTGGGTCGTCATCCGCTCGCTGTCGGGCAAGGCGCGCCAGATCAGCCCGCTGCTGTGGATCGTGGCCGCCGGCTTCGCGATCTACTTCGCGCGCGGACCGATCGAGACGCTGATCGGCGGCTGATCCGCCGCATCCCCGTCCACGGTCTCGGTGGCCGCGGCATCCCCGTCATCCGTCCGTCTCAGCAGCTCGACGAGCAGCACCACGACGACGAAGCACACCAGTGCCGTGACGACGGATGCCGCGGCCACCGGTCGTTGCAGGAACACCGCCAGCGCGCACAGCACCGCGGCCAGCGCCACGACGAGCCCCCGCCAGCGGTCGAGCACATGCCCGAACCGCCCCGTCCCCGCCCCGTGCGCGTCGGCGAAGCGGCGCACCGCGGCGAAGACGTCGTCGGCCATCGAGCGCACGCCCGTCGCCGACCGTGACGAGCCGGCGAGCCAGGCGGCGACGGCCGTGACCGCCGCGAGGAGCAGCAGTGCCGCCGTCGTCGACGAGACGGCCTCGGTGAGCTGCCCGTAGACCGCATCGGCCGTCTCGGCCGGCATCGGGGAAGGGCTCACCGACGCGACGAACAGCGGCCGGCCCACCGCGACCGCGACCGCCAGCAGCGCCAGCACGACCGCGGCGGCGAACGCCGTGCGGGCGAGCGCGCGCACCCGGCGGTGCGCGACCGCGATGCCGGCCGCGATCAGTCCCAGCACGAGCCACGGCAGCCAGTCCCCCGCCGCGACCGCGGCCCCGTAGACCGTGCGCACGAGTGTCAGCGAGTCGGACGTCGTGATCGGGACGGTCCTGGTGACCTGCGGGATGAGATCGGCGATGCCCACACCCTGTGCCTGAAGAGTCTGCTTCACCTCGGCCACCACCACGCCGATGTCGATGGACAGTGTGCCGTCATCGCTCAGTTGCAGCACGGTGCCCGGCTGCCCCTGGATGATCGCCACGGCACGGGAGTGCGCCTGACGCAGCACCTGCTCCCAGACGTCGGCGAAGCCGTCGGAGGTCACGACCCCGTGCACCGTCGAGGAGATGAGACTCTCGACGCCCTGCACGGCGGGCGCGCGCAGCAGACGGAGTGCGCGGCGGGCGGCGGGGGCGAGGTCCAGCTGTTCGAGGCCGTCGAACAGCGCGTCGACCGTGCCCGCGGCATCCAGCTTCTCGTCGATCGCGGCGATCGTCCGCTCCTCGACGAACGCCTGCACGGCCGGATCGTCGGCCAGTGGCGCGAACGTCGCCACGAAGCTGTCGGTGTCGACGAGCTGCACGCGCACCCACGTGCCCAGCACCGCGACCGGGACCAGGATGACCGCCAGCACGAGCGCGATCGCCGAGACGACCGAACGCGCCCGTGTCGAGCGCCCGCGCGGTTCGGCGTCATCATGCATGCCGTCATGCTCGCACACCGCGTGGGGTCACCGACCGGTACGGCCTCACCTGGCTGATCGGCTACCAGGGCTGAGCGGTCACTCCGCGAACGGTTCGAGCACGAACACGGCGATGAGCCGGTCGGTCTTGGTCTGGTATTCCGCATAGGGTGGGAAGGCCGCGACCGCGCGCTCCCACCACGAGTCGCGCTCAGCGCCCGCGGTCTCGTGCGCGAGGTAGTCGCGCTTGTCAGAGCCGTCCTGCAGCTCGACCTGCGGGTTCTTGCGCATGTTGCCGGCCCACTTCGGCTCGTCGGGCGCGCCGCCCTTCGAGGCGACGACGGCGTAGCGGCCGTCGTGCTCTACGCGCATGAGCGCGGTCTTGCGCAGGGCCCCGGTCTTGGCACCGACGGTGGTCAGCACGATGATCTTCATCCCGTGTAGCTCGCCGCCCTCCGCGCCGTCCGAGGCCTCGAATCTCTCGGCCTGCTCGCGCGCCCACTCGGCCGTGCTCGGCAGATAGTCTCCGTTCAAAGGCATAGCCCCACGCTACTGCGCACAGACGACGGAGGGGTGGATGCCGCGGGCCGCGGCATCCACCCCTCCTGAAGACGCGCGTCAGAGCGCGGTGATGATCTCGCGCATGAGCTCGGCGGTCTCGCTCGGCGTCTTCCCGACCTTGACGCCGGCGGCCTCGAGGGCCTCCTTCTTGGCCTGCGCGGTGCCCGCCGAGCCCGAGACGATGGCGCCGGCGTGGCCCATGGTCTTGCCCTCGGGCGCGGTGAAGCCGGCCACGTAGCCGACGACCGGCTTGGTGACGTTGGCCTTGATGAAGTCGGCCGCGCGCTCTTCGGCGTCGCCGCCGATCTCGCCGATCATGACGATCGCCTTCGTCTCGGGGTCGGCCTCGAAAGCAGCGAGCGCGTCGATGTGCGTGGTGCCGATGACCGGGTCGCCGCCGATGCCGATCGCGGTCGAGAAGCCCAGGTCGCGCAGCTCGAACATCATCTGGTAGGTCAGCGTGCCCGACTTCGACACGAGGCCGATGGGGCCCTTGCCGGTGATGTTGGCCGGGGTGATGCCCACGAGCGACTCGCCGGGGGTGATGACGCCCGGGCAGTTCGGCCCGATGATGCGGGTCTTGTTGCCCTTGCTCTGTGCGTACGCCCACGCCTCGGCGGTGTCGCCGACCGGCACGCCCTCGGTGATGACCACGAGCAGCGGAATCTCGGTGTCGATGGCCTCGACCATGGCGTCCTTCGTGAACGCCGGGGGCACGAACGCGATCGACACGTCGGCGCCGGTCTTCTCGATGGCCTCGGCGACCGAGCCGAAGACGGGCAGCTCGACCGGGTTGCCGTCCTTGTCGACGTGCGAGACCGTGGTGCCGGCCTTGCGCGCGTTCACGCCGCCGACGACGTTGGTGCCGGCCTTGAGCATGAGCGCGGTGTGCTTGGTGCCCTCGCCGCCGGTGATGCCCTGGACGATGACCTTGGAATCCTTGTTGAGGTAGATCGACATTCTCTTGTCCTTATCTCGTCTGCAGGCTCAGGCGTTCGCCAGCTCGGCGGCCTTGTCGGCGCCCTCGTCCATGCCTGCGGCCAGGGTCACGAGCGGGTGGTTGGCGGCGGCGAGGATCTCGCGGCCCTCTTCGACCTGGTTGCCGTCGAGGCGCACGACCAGCGGCTTGGTGGCGGTGTCGCCGAGGATCTCGAGCGCCTTCACGATGCCTTCGGCGACCGCGACACACGAGGTGATGCCGCCGAACACGTTCACGAACACCGACTTGACCTGCTCGTCGCCGAGGATGACGTCGAGGCCGGCGGCCATGACGGTGGCGGAGGCGCCGCCGCCGATGTCGAGGAAGTTCGCGGGCTTCACGCCGCCGTGCTTCTCACCGGCGTAGGCGACCACGTCGAGTGTCGACATGACCAGGCCCGCGCCGTTGCCGATGATGCCGACCTGGCCGTCGAGCTTGACGTAGTTCAGGTCGTGCTGCTTGGCCTTGGCCTCGAGCGGGTCGGCGGCCGACTTGTCTTCGAGCGCCTCGTGGTTCGGGTGACGGAAGGCCGCGTTGTCGTCGAGCGACACCTTGCCGTCGAGCGCGATGATGTCGCCCTCTTCGGTCTGCACCAGCGGGTTGACCTCGACGAGCGTCGCATCTTCGCCCTTGTAGACCTCGAAGAGCTTGACGAAGACCTCGGCCACCTTGGGTGCCAGCTCGTCGTCGAACTTCGCGGCCTTGGCGATCTCGAGCGCCTTGGCGGCGTCGATACCGGTCAGCGGGTCGACCTCGACCCGCGCGAGGGCCTCGGGCTTCTCGACGGCGAGCTGTTCGATCTCCATGCCGCCCTCGACCGAGCACAGGCTCAGGTACGAGCGGTTGGCGCGGTCGAGCAGCACCGAGAAGTAGAACTCCTTGGCGATGCGGGCGCCGCCGGCGACCATGACGCGCTTGACGACGTGACCCTTGATGTCGAGGCCGAGGATGGCCTGGGCCGCCTCGTACGCCTCGTCGGGGGTCTTGGCGACCTTGACGCCGCCGGCCTTGCCGCGACCGCCGGTCTTGACCTGCGCCTTGACGACGACGACGCCGCCGAGCTTCTCCGCGGCCGCCTTCACCTCGTCGGGGGTGTCGGCCACGATGCCGGGAAGCACCGGCACTCCGTACTGTTCGAACAGGTCTCGTGCCTGGTACTCGTAGAGATCCACGTGCAATCCTTCGTTGGGACGAATGTGGGGTGATGAGGCGAAAAACGTCTCGACGTCGAGATAAATCGACCGTCGTCCAGCCTACTACCCGAGGCTGAGAGGCCCGATTCGGCTCCCAGAGAGCGGGATGCGGCATCCATCGCCCACTACTCTCGGAACATGGCCACCTCTTCGCGCACCGCCGTGATGACCGCGGCGCTGGATCTCTTCGACCGACAGGGCTTCGAGGCGACGTCGGTGGAGCAGATCGCGCAGGCCGCGGGTGTCTCGCGCTCGACGTTCTTCCGGCAGTTCGGCGGCAAGGACGACGTCGTCTTCGCCGACCACGAGGTGCTGCTGCAGATGCTGCGCGACTATTTCGCGGCCCCGCACGACGATCCGTGGCAGGCGGTGCGGGATGCCTGCCTCAAGGTGTACCGGCACTTCGCCGCCGACCCCGACCTGGCCCGTCGACGATACGCCGTGGTGCGGCAGGTGCCCGCGCTGCGCGAGCGCGAGATCGTGACGGTCTTCCGGTACGAGCGGTTGTTCGACGAATACCTGCGGGATGCGCTGCCCGGCCTCGACCCGGTCGACGCCGTGAGTTTCGCCGCCGTGGTCACCGCGATCCACAATCACGTGCTGCGCCGGCTCATCTGCGGCACCAAGCGGGTGCCGGCGTCGGTACTGGCCGCCGCGCTCGATGAGGCCCTGCGCCGGTTCGGCGTGCTCGGCGATGCCGAGGCGCCCGCCGCCGACGATGTGGTGGTCGCAGTGTTCCCGCGGCGGATGCCGACGGCCGAGGTGGCGCGCCGCCTGCGCGCCGAGCTGCCCGGCGCGTCCTGACGCGTTTCCCGCCGGGTACGGCATCCCCCTGACGCAGGTGCCTGATATACATCTCATAGGCGACGCGAAGGGGAACGGTGACGCCGATGACGGAGTTTGGGACCGAAGCCGGCGACCTCACCGACTTCGCGACGCTTCTCGCGACCGCCGACACCGCTGCGCCAGACCGCGACGATCCGGGCCGTCGGCGGCGTCGGCGCCGCGGCGGACTCATCGCGCTCCTGGTGGTGGTCGTCGTCCTCGGCGCCGTGGGCGGCTACGCCGGGTGGGCGCTCAACGCACCCCTGCCGTCGCCGGTCGCGACAGTGCACGAGCCGGCCGTTCCGGTGCCGGCCGCCGCGACCGTGCCGCTGCCGTCGGACGGGGCATCCGCCATCAGCCTCTCCGGAGCCGACGACTACTTCTCCGCAGCGAAGACGAAGATCGATCTGACGAGCGGCACGACCACGCCGCTCACCATCGCCAGCGTCACGAAAGTCGTGACGGCGCTCGTCGTGCTCGAGGCGAAACCGCTGCCGAAGGTCGACGACCACGGGCCCACGATCACGTGGAGCAAGGCCGACCGTGCACTGTACGACAAGTATTACGTGATGGGAGCGACGATCGCACCGATGCCCGCCGGCAGCTCGATGTCGGAGTACGACGCGCTCGCGACGATGCTGCTGCCGTCTGCGTGCAACTACGCGGAGGCGCTGGCCACGTGGGCGTACGGGTCGCAGTGGTCGTTCGTCTCCGCCACGCGCGCGTGGCTCGCCGACCATGGGCTGAAGCACACGACGATCGTCGAACCCACCGGGCTCAGCCATGAGAACCGCAGCACCCCCGCCGACTTGATCAAGCTCGGCAAGCTCGCGGCGGCGAACCCCGTGGTCGCCGAGATCGCGGGCACCATCCGTCTCGACGTTCCCGGTGCGGGCTCGATCGGCAACACCAACGACCTGCTCGACGTCGATGGGGTGACCGGGTTGAAGACGGGGAACCTCGGGTACGGCAAGTTCAGTCTGCTGTACACGGCGGATGTCAAGGTGCCGGCCGCCGGAACCGTGCACGTCGTCGGGGCCGTGCTCGGCGGGGCGACTCGCGAATCCGTCGACGACGATGTGACGGCGACGCTGGACGGCATCCGCGACGGCTTCCACCCCGTGGCGCTGGCGAAGAAGGATCAGCGGGTCGGCACCTACACGACCGCGTGGGGCTCGTCGGCACAGTTGGTCGTGAGCGAGGGCGCGTCGATGGTCACGTGGTCGGATACGCCGATCTCCGTGTCGATGAAGAGCACCGCACCGAAGCACTACGCGGACGGCGAGGTCGTCGGCGAGCTCACCTGGAAGGCCGGCCCGAGCACCGAGACCGCGAAGCTCGCGATCGACGGAACCATCGAAGAGCCCGACGCCTGGTGGCGGTTGACCCACCCGTCCGAACTGGGCTGACGTTCGTCGGGCAGGTGGTCGCTGCGGGTGTCGGGTCCCTGGGCGAGCGGAGCGAGACGAAGGGCCGGTGGGTGCGTGGGTGTCAGCAGCCTTGTCCGTGGGGGTCTTCGGTGCAGGTGTGGGCGACCAGGGCGGTGTGGGCTTCGTAGATGCGGATGCTCTGGGCGGGGCTGGTCGCGGTGATGTACCCGGTCACGGGCCGCCAGGTCCCGTCGCCGAAGTCCACGGCCGGGGCGTACGCGACGGTCACGGTTGCGGTGTACCGGCCGCGGTCGGTGTAGGCGTGGCTGGTGGCGGTGGGGGTGAACTGCACGTCCCCGCTGGCCTGCCAGGTGGTGCCGGGGGTTCCGGTGGTGCTGGTGGTGCCGTCGCCGTGGGTGAACGTGTAGTGGTCGGGGGTGAACCGGACTCTCACGGTGAACCCGAGCAGGACCCCGTGCAGGGTCTGTGTGCGGGTGGTGGCGACCAGGTTGGTGGGAAGCCCGGCGATCCCGACCCGGTCCGGTTCGCTGGCCAGGCCCGGGGTGTCGGGGCGGAACGAGGCCAGGTCGGTGATCGTGACGGTCGGGATGCTGCGGGCCGTGCCCGGCTCACCCGTGTCGGTGTCGGGTGTGGGTGTGGTGGTGCAGGGGATGGCCGGGGACTCGCAGTCCACCGCCGTCGCGTCCAGGACCTCGGGAGGATCCGGAGCGGGCGCTGCCCGCACGGGAGCAGACCCGCCGCCGTTCGTGCCGTACATGCCGTTCGCGCCGTTGCTGCCTGATCCGGGTGCTGACTCCGTCCGGCCCGGGCTCGTGCGCGACGCCGAGACAGTCACCTCATCATCACTGGGGCATCCAATCCATTGGTGTGACTGCGCACAGGTGGCGCTCTCAGCATGAGCGGAAGCCATCGGCAGACCCAACAGGCTGAAGAGCAGAACAGCGACAGCTAACTGGATGCGCATGACGAGTCGTCGACGTTCGAGATTGACTCGATCTTGAGTCTGTGTGCAGCGAAGGGCGCCACGACGAACCCGATCTCGACTGCGTATCGGTCGGGCCGATCGGGGCTGACTTGCGACTCCCCGGCCGTGTTGGTGACGGAGACGTTCGATATGTCGACGCAGGCATGCCCCATGACAGGCGCGACGACGTCGGGCCGGTACCGCACCGCTGTGTACGCGACGACGTGGGTCTCACCGCTGACAAGCAGGCCATCGGCATGCATGCCTGTCAACGATTTCTTCTCATCAGCGAGGGCGTCACCGGTCTCCCACTTGTAAACGTCCTCGAAGGTGGCGGGGTCGCTGAGGTCGACGTTGTTGAGCGCGTCGACGTAGGCGCGGTAGGTCTTCTCGGCCGCGGCGAAGGCCTCGTCTTCGCTGGCGAACGCGGCGGTCTTGGTCGGTGTGGGCTCCGCGGAAGGCGCGCATCCGGCGATCAGCGCGGTGGCGCACACGAGGGCGGCGGCGAGCCCGAGGCGAGAAGACACAAGCCCACCGTAGCGATTTCCAGTCTCTGGCCGCCCGAGTTATCCACAGCCCGGGGCCGCAGGCCGCGGCATCCGCTCTCCCGGCACGGCGACCGCTCACAGAGTTCGGACGATCGCACCAAGTTCGGACGCAAAGCGCCACACGGCTCCGAAGAAGGCGCGACCTTCCGAAGACGCCGGCCACCGACGCAGCACGAGGCGAATGGCCGCGCGGTTCTCACCCGGCGCGCACGACCTCCGAGAACGGGTAGTCGAGGGTCTGCTCGAGCTGATCGAACGTGCAGGAGCGCGGGTCACGATCGGGCCGCCAGCGCCGGAAGCTCGGGATGTGCCGGAACCGGTCGCCCTCCATGTGGTCGTACGCGACCTCGACGACCAGCTCGGGCCGAAGCGGCACGAACGAGAGGTCTTTTCCGGCGTTCCAGCGGCTGACGGCGCCGGGAACGCGATCGCCCGAGCCGACCTCCCCGCCCCACGGATGGTCGGCCAGGTCGACGTCGCGATACGGCGCCAGCTCGTCGAGCAGTTCGCGCCGGCGTGCCATCGAGAACGAGGAGGTCACGCCGACGTGCTGCAGATGTCCGTCGTCGCGATACAGCCCGAGCAGCAGCGATCCGACCACGTCGCCGGTCTTGTGCCGACGGAAACCCGCGACCACGCAGTCGGCCGTGCGCTCGTGCTTGATCTTGAACATCGCCCGCCGGTTCGGCTGATACACGCCGTCGAGCGGCTTGGCGACGACGCCGTCGAGCCCGGCGCCCTCGAACGCTTCGAACCACTCTCCCGCGAGGGCGAGGTCCGCCGTCGCCGGCGTCACGAACACCGGGTCTGCCGCACCGGCGAGCGCTTCCACGAGCCGCGCGCGCCGCTCCGCAAACGGAAGTCCGGTCAGGTCATCGCCTCCCAGCGCCAGCAGATCGAACGCGACGAGTGCCGCGGGCGTCTGTGCCGCCAGCATCCTGACCCTGCTGTCGGCGGGATGGATGCGCTGCTGCAGCGCCTCGAAGTCGAGCCGGTCGCCTGTCACCACGACGATCTCGCCGTCGATCACGCACCGTTCCGGCGTGTTCGCCCGGATCGCCTCGACGAGCTCGGGAAAGTAGCGGGTCAGCGGTCGCTCGTTGCGGCTGCCCAGCACCACCTCGTCGCCGTCGCGGAACACGATGGTGCGGAACCCGTCCCACTTCGGCTCCACGTGCCCGACGTCGGGGATCCGCGCGACGGCCTTGGCGAGCATCGGCGCGACCGGCGGCATGACGGGCAGGTCCACGGGTCAGTCCCCCTCGCGCGGCGGTGTGAACTCCACGAGCGGTATCTTCGCGTCGCCGCCGGCCGCGGCATCCATCGCCCCTTTCAACCGCTTCCACGCGGCAGGGTGCTGCGCCGCATAGAGCACGAGTGCGGCGGCGGAGTCGTCCGGCGAGAGCAGCCGGACGTGCGCGCGCACGCGGCGGGCGCGGCCGGTGCTGAGGTAGGCGACCCCGTTCGCCTTCAGGTTGCGGTACCACTGCGCCTTCGTGCCGAATCCGGATGCCACGACCAGGCGATTGCGGCCGCGGTCGACGACCTCCACCACGACGTAGCGCGGCTCGTGTGACACCCGCCCGAGGTGCTCGATCATGACCAGCCGCGTGCCGAAGATCCAGCCGAGCCCGGCCCGGTACAGCCCGATCGGCGCCCGCACCAACCACTGCGCCCGCAGCAGGTCGAGGATCACCCGATCGATGCGCTTCTCACCCATCGTCGCTCTTCTTCGCACGGCTCGGCTGCACCCGCGGGGGCTCGCCGGGCATCTTCGGGAACTCGGGCGGGAACGGCAGCTCGCCCAGCCCGTCGTCGAGGTCGCGCTGCCACCACTCGAGCAGGGTGTCGATGCGGCCCGGTTTCGCGGCGAGCCCTTCCCACGGGTCGCCGGTCTCGGCGAGCCGCTGCGGGATCGTGCGCACCGTGAAGGCAGTGGGATCGGCGGACGCCAGCTCATCCCAGGTCAGCGGCGTCGACACGGTCGCGGTCGGCAGCGCCCGCGGACTGTAGGCACCGGCCATCGTCCGGTCGCGATTGGCCTGGTTGAAGTCGACGAAGATGCGCCGGCCGCGCTCCTCCTTCCACCAGTCCATCGTGACCTGCTCGGGCATGCGGCGCGCCACCTCGCGCCCGGCCGCGATCACCGCGTGCCGCACATCGAGGAACTCGTGCGCCGGCTCGATCGGGCAGAACACGTGGAGTCCACGATTGCCGCTCGTCTTGATCCACGCATCCAGCCCCGCTTCGGCCAGCACATCGCGCACCGCCGGGGCGACGGCCGCGGCATCCCGGAAGTCCGTCCCCGGCTGCGGATCGAGGTCGATGCGCAGCTCGACGGGGCGATCGGTGTCGCCGGCGAGCGACGTCCAGGGATGGAACACCACAGTGTTCATCTGCGCGGCCCAGACCACGGCCGCGATCTCGGTGAGGACGAGCTGTGGATGCCGTCGCCCGCTGTTGTACGCGACGGTCACGGCCTCGACGAACGCGGGCGCCCCCTTGGGCGGGTTCTTCGAGAAGAACGACTCGCCGTCGATGCCGTCCGGAAAGCGCTGCAGCGACACCGGACGATCGCCGTTCGCACGCAGGAACGGGCCCGCGACCGTGATGAAGTACTCGGCGAGCTCGCGCTTGGTGATGCCGAGCTCTGGCCACACGACGCGATCGGGGCTCGACAGCGCGACCTCACGATCGCCGTGAGGCCCGGGCACGGTCAGGGTGATCCGCGGCGAGGCCATTCCCCCACGCTAACGATCACCTCGGACACGCGACAGGGGGTCAGTGCGCCCGTCGAGGCAGGCGCCGGTCGAACACGACCAGCAGCAGCACGGCGACACCCAGACCGATCATGACGAACGCCGCGAAGTGGAGGCCGGCGTCGGTCGCGCGCCCGGGGAAGGCGAGCGCGATCAGCGCCGATGCGAAGATGGCGCCGAGGTAGCTCGAGGTGCGCAGCAGACCGGAGGCCACACCGATGTCGTCGGCGGACGTCTGACCGTACAGAGCGGCCTGGTTGGCGGTCGAGTTCATGCCCATCACGACACCGAACACGAGGCTCAGCGCCACCAGCAGAACGACGTTCGTGTGCGCGTCGACCAGGGTCACGGCCGCCGCGCCCACGACGATGGCGATCGCGCTGAGCAGCAGCGGCCCGCGCACGAGCGCGCGGGGCGCGATCACCGCGGCGCCCACGGCCGCGACGGCGCTCATCGGCAGCATCACGAGTCCGCTCACGCTCGGGCCGAGTCCCCGTCCCTCTTCGAGCCACTGCACATAGCCGTAGAGCACGGTGTAGGCGGCCATCAGCGTGAGCGCCTGGCGCAGGTAGGTGCGTACGAGCGGACCGTTGCGCGCCAGCATCCGGACATCGATGAAGGGATGCCGCGCCCGCAGCTCCCACGCGATCAGGCCCGCGAGCGCCAGCACGAAGACCGCGGCGAACCACCAGTTCGGATGGCGCACGTCGGAGAGCAGGACAATCAGCGCGACCACGGCGCCCGCGAACAGCGCCATTCCCACGGGGTCGAGCGCACGCGCCAGTTCACGGGCGGAGCTGCGCGTGCGCGGACCGTCCGCCGGGATCCACAGCAGCGTCATCGCGATGCCGGCAAGCCCGAGCGGGATGTTGACGGCGAAGACCGCCGGCCATCCCCAGACACCGACGAGCACGCCGCCGAGCGGCAGTCCGAGCGCCGCGGTGACCTGTCCGGCGATCGAGATGCCCCCGAGGACGCCGCCCGGGATGCCGGTGCCCGCGCTCTCGGCACGCGCGCGGATCATCGCCATCGCCGACGGGTAGCCGGCCGCCGTGCCGATGCCGACCAGAGCGCGCGAGGCGATCAGCCAGGAGAAGCTCGGTGCGAACACGCCGACGAGGCCCGCCGCGGTGACGATGCCGAGTCCCATCAGGAACACGCGGCGTGCGCCGAACTGGGCGGCCAGCCGTCCCATCGCCGGCTGCGCCACGGCACTGGCGACGTACACCGCCGCCACGAGCGTCGCGGTCTGGCCGGCGCTGACACCGAACCCCGTGCCGATCGCGACCAGTGATGTCGCGATGATCGACGAGTTGATCGGGTTGAGCGACGTGCCCCACAGCAGCGGCGCGACGAAGCGCGCCCGGAACGGCGTGGCGTCCCGGGTCACTCCGAGGTCGGCAGGCTCAGTCGGCGTCGCCGGGTGCTTCCGCCGCGGCGTCCGCCGGCTCCTCTTCGATCTGCTGCGCGGCTTCCGGCTCGGGCAGGGCCATGACGGCCGAGAGCTGGTCGCGCTCCAGGCGCAGCCACGGGCCCACCGGGTCGATGACGACGCCGTCGATGCCCTCGTCGCCGCGCAGCGCCTGACCCAGCTGGGCGGGGCTGAACGGCATCGGCCGGTCGTTCCGGCCGAGGGCGACGACCTCGAGCGGATGCGAGAAGAGGGGCAGGATGCGCTCCCCCGCGTCGGTGCGCGACTCGGCCACGCCCCAGTCGTCGTCTTCCGACGCGCGGTTCACGGCGATCCACAGCGGTGCGGTCGTGAGCGCCTCGGCGACCTGCGCCGCGGTCTCGTCGGTGCGCTGTCCGCTGACGAGCTTCTTGAGGGTGCACTGCGGGTCCCACTCGGAGACCATGCGTTCGATGAGCGCGCGCGGCAGTACGACGGCGGCCGGTGCCGACGCGTGGTCGACCATGACGCCGGCGAACTCGCCCTGCAGCACGTACTGCAGCACGGCGGCGCCCGGCTGGCCCATCGCCGAGGTCTCGGTGTCGCCGTCTGCCTGAACGGCGGCGGCGAGCGCCGCGCCCGAGCTGTACAGCATGACGAACTGGCCCTCTTCGCGGGTCGCGATCGCGAGCGGCAGCGCCTCGCCGGCATTCATGAGCTCTTGCGCGTTACCCTTGACGCGCAGGTAGACGTTGCCCTGCAGCAGCTGCCGGGCAACCCCCAGGATGTCGTGCGGCTCGGGGTTCTCGTTCAACGCCGCGAGGGTGCCGCGCAGAACGACGTTGTCGGGCAGGCCGGGGATGGTCTCCTCGGGCGCCGGCGGCTCGCCGGTGGGCGCGGGCGCCGCGGGCGGCGCCGCCTGTGCCGTCGTGTCGGCACCGAAGCCGCCGTACGAGGTGGTCGAGATGCCGACCTGCGGCACGTTCTCGGCCTCGGCGGGTGCGGCCTCCGGTGCGCTCTCCTCAGCCCGTGCGCCGTCTTCGACCGCTGCGGTCTCGGCGGCCACGGCATCCGTCCCCTCCGTCGCCGGAGAGTCAGTCGTCGGTTCCTCGGCGACCTTGTCGTCGTTGCCGGTTCCGGTCGTCTTCGAGCCGCGGGAGAAGAGTGCCATTACGCCAGCCTAACCCGACGCCGAGCCCTGCCCGCGCCCCGATCAGACCTTCGCCTTGCGGTATCCGGCGCTGACGGCGGCACCCTGGGTGCGGAAGCAGTCCTCGGGCTTGGTGGCCTTGTAGAAGCGCTGACCGGGCATGTGGTAGATCATCGAGCTCGCGTTGCCCTTGATGGGCGCCCACGCCGGGCAGTTCCACGCAGACACCGGCTTCGTGCGGGAGGGGTAGCCAATCGTCGCCGTCTTCTTCGACGTCTTCGACACCGTCTTGTAGCCGGACTTCTTGCCCGTGACCTTGACCGAGATCTTCTTGCCCGCGAGCGTGGCACTGAGCTTGAGGGTCTTCTTCGTGGCCTTCGAAATGGCCTTGCCGTTCGCGTACCACTTGTAGGTGAAGGTCGTGCCCTTCGTCCACGTGCCGGTCTTGGCGGTCAGTGTCTTGGTCACCTGACGCGTACCTGAGATCGTCGGCGTCGACGTCTTCAGCTTGTGCGGTGCCGCCGCGATGACGATGCCCGCCGTCGCCGACGCGGACTGTGCGGTCGGTGTGGCCGCATACGACACCGTGGGAGCCGCGAGAGCGATCACCGATGCCACCAGCACTCCCGTCAGCGCAACCCCAATGGTGCGCGCGCGCGTGAAGATCCCCACTTTTCCCCGTTCCCCAGAATGGTGGCCGAGTCAGCCTCGGCCCTGTCGTCGATTCTGTCAGAAAGGAACCTGAGGCAGCGCTCAGAGCTTCTCGATCGGCGCGATCTTCACGAGCAGCTTCTTGGCGCCGGCGGTGTCGAACCGCACGTGCGCGACGCGCTTGGGACCCTCGCCGGTGATGGCGTCGACGATGCCCTCGCCGAAGTCCTCATGGCGGATGCGGTCGCCGCTGGCCAGCTCCATGTCGCCGTTGTCACGGACCTTCGCGGGGATGCGATTCGGGAACTTCTCCATCGCCGTCGACTTCGGCGTGAGCGCCGGCTCGTCGCGACGGCCCCAGCCGGAGCCCGGCCGCCGGGCGTTCAGCGCGCGCGACTGGGTGCCCCCGCGCGAGTTCACGTCGCCCGGCGACTGCCGCCAGTCGATCAGCTCGAGGGGGATCTCCTGCAGGAAGCGACTGGGCATCGCGACCGACACCTCGCCGAACTGCGCGCGGGTCATCGCGAGGGTCAGGTACAGCCGCTGACGCGCGCGCGTCACGCCGACGTAGAAGAGGCGCCGTTCCTCGCTCGGGCCGCCGGGTTCGCCCGCCGAGATGCGGTGCGGCAACAGGTCTTCTTCGACGCCGGTGAGGAACACCGCGTCGTACTCGAGCCCCTTCGCTGTGTGCAGGGTCATGAGCGACACCGTGCCGGTGGCGTCGTCGAGGCCGTCGGCGTCGGAGACCAGCGCGACCTCGGTGAGGAAGTCGAGGATCGTGCCCTCGGGGTTGTTACGGGCGAACTCGCGCGCGACCGCGACGAGTTCGTCGATGTTCTCGAGCCGCGCCTCGTCCTGCGGATCGCGACTGGCGCGCAGCGCATCTCGGTATCCACTCTTGTCGAGCAGCACGCCGAGCCCCTCGGCCACGGCGGTGGGCGAGGCGATCTCGCCCGATGAGGGCAGCATGATCTCGGATGCCTCGGCCAAGACGGCATCCAGTCGGGTCACCGCGGTCTGCAGTTTGGGGCCCAGTCCCAGCGCCGACGCGTTGCCGAGCGCATCGCGGAACGTGATGCCCTCTTCCGCCGCGTACCGCGCGATGGTCTCGACGGTCACGTCGCCGATGCCGCGCTTGGGCTTGTTGACGATGCGGCGCAGTGCCATCTCGTCGGCGGGATTCGCGACCGCGGTCAGATAGGCGAGCGCGTCTTTGATCTCGGCGCGCTCGTAGAAGCGGGTGCCGCCCATGATCTTGTACGGGATGGCGGCACGGATGAAGATCTCCTCCAGTGCACGCGACTGCGAGTTGGTGCGGTAGAACACCGCGATCTGCCCGTACGGCATGCCGCCGCGGCGCAGCACCTCGATCTCGTCGGCGACGAACTGCGCCTCGTCGTGCTGCGAATAGCCGGTGTAGCCGACGATCTTCTCGCCCTCACCCACGTCGGTCCACAGCTTCTTGTCCTTGCGGTCGAAGTTGTGGCTGATCACCGCGTTGGCCGCGGAGAGGATGTTCTGCGTCGAGCGGTAGTTCTGCTCGAGCAGCACGACCTTCGCCCCCGGATAGTCGCGCTCGAACTCGGTGATGTTGCGGATGTCGGCGCCGCGGAACGCGTAGATCGACTGGTCGGAGTCGCCCACGACGGTCAGCGACGCGGGCTCGACCTCGGGAGCGTGCTCGGGCTCGAAGATCATCATGCCGCCGGCGGCATATGGCTCTGCGGCTTTGCCGACCACTGGCCGTGTCAGCTCGTGGATGAGCGCGTACTGGGCGTGGTTGGTGTCTTGATACTCGTCGACGAGGATGTGCCGGAACCGGCGCCGGTACACATCGGCGATGTGCGGGAACGCCCGGAAGAGATACACCGTCTGCCCGATGAGGTCGTCGAAATCGAACGCGTTCGCCTTCTGCAGGGCCCGCTGGTAGTCGCCGAACACCTCGATGAACTTGCGCTCGGCCGGGTCGGACATGTTGGCGTCTCGCGCGTAGGCGTCGGCGTCGACGAGCTCGTTCTTCGACTTCGAGATGCGGCTCTGCACCGACGCGGGCGTGAGGCCGAAGGCGTCGGCCTCGTGCTCCTTGACCAGCCGCTTGATGAGTGCGCGCGAATCGCCCGAGTCGTAGATGGTGAACGACTTCGTGAACCCGAACTGCTCTGCCTCACGGCGCAGGATGCGCACGCACGCCGAGTGGAACGTCGAGATCCACATGCCCTGGGCGTGCTGGCCGACCAGCTGCTCGACGCGCTCGCGCATCTCGCCGGCGGCCTTGTTCGTGAACGTGATCGCGAGGATCTGGCTCGGCCAGGCCTCTTTGTTGCGCAGCAGCGAGGCGATGCGGTGGGTGAGCACCCGCGTCTTTCCGGAGCCGGCGCCGGCCACGATGAGCAGGGCGCGGCCGCGGTACACGACGGCCTCACGCTGCTGCGGGTTCAGCCCCCGCAGCAGGTCTTCGTCGGGACGGCCGGCGGCGGGGGAACCCCCGCCGAGAACGATGGGCGTGGAGGCGTCTGTCATGTCCCCTCGAGTCTAGGCGCGGCCGCCGACAGCGTCGGTGTCGGCGGCCCTCGCTACTGTGCGGGGATGGACGCACGCATCACCTTCATCACGCTCCCAGTGGCCGACATCGCGGCGTCGCGCCGCTTCTACGTCGACGGCCTCGGGTGGCAGCCCGCCTTCGAGGCCCCGGGCGGGGTCATCTTCTTCCGCGTCGGTCCCACGGTCATGCTGTCGCTGTGGAACCGCGCCGAGTTCGAAGAGGAGGTCGGTCCGCTGCCGGCGGGCGGCGGCATCCCACCGCTGACCCTCTCGCACAACATGCCGGACGTCGCGGGGGTCGACGAGGTGATGAGGGATGCCGCGGCCGCCGGCGCGCAGATCGTCAGGCCCGCGCGGCACCGCGAGTGGGGCGGCTATTCGGGGTACTTCGCAGACCCCGACGGCTTCCGCTGGGAGGTCGCGTACAACCCGCAGCCACTGGGCGTCGAGCTCATGCAGGCGGCCGGGCTGGTGTGATGCGGCGGATCAGAGCGCCACGACGCGGTCGCGCGCCGGCCGCGCCAGCACAGCGCCCACGACGGTCACGATCACCCCGGCCGCCACCAGCCACCAGGCGGCGGCATCCGGCACCGTCATCGGCCCCGGAATGTGGAGGAATCGCGCGAGCGACCACGGCAGCGGCTCGAGCTGGGCGTTCCAGACGGTCAGCGCATGTCGCACGCCGACGATCGCGATGACGAGCGCCGGCAGAGTGAGGCCTGCGCCGATCGCGACGAGCACGCCCCCGGTCGCGCGGCGCTTGCCGAGCTGCACGCTCAGCGCCCAGCCGGCGGCGACGAACGCCCACACGAAGAGGGCGAAGGCGAACGCGATGTACAGGGCACGCAGGGTCGGGCTCGTCCAGAACACCGACCACGAGCCACCGGGGCCGGCGAACGACAGCCCGATGAGCGTGACGATGCAGCGCAGGATGACGACACCGCCGACCGCGGCGATGACGGGCCAGGGCGAGCGCCGCCCGACCACGAGTCGCAGCACGAGCGCGAACACGGTCCATGCGCCGATCACGACGGCGAGGTGCACCCCGCCGAAGAACGAGGTCTGCACGGCGCGGGTGGCCACGAGCAGCGCCACCGGAATGATGAACAGCAGCCAGCGGTCGAGTGCCAGCATCCCGAGAGTCGATTCCCGTGCGCGCCACGGACGTGTGCTGGCCAGCCACGTGGCGCGCGCGGCGGCCGCACCCGGGCGCCGCACCAGACTCGTGCGGGCCGAGAGGATGCCGATGACGACCCACGTGACCGAGAGGATGAGCAGCACGCGGGCGAACCACGCCATGATCAGGTCGCGCTCGGCGATCGGCGCCGGGGCGGCGTGGGCGAGATCCTGGGCGCGCTCGGCGACGGTGACGGCTCCGGAATGAGAATCGCCGGCCGGGTCGAAACCCGTACCGGCGATGTCTGCAGAAGAGAGGATGTCGAGCCACGCGGCCATGTCGCGGTGCTCGGCTGTGACGTGGATGACGCCGATGCCGCCGTTGCCGGGTGCGGCGGCGGCGAGCGCCGGCGACGATCCGGTGGTGCGGGAGGTGGATGCCGCGGCCGACAGCAGCACCGCGAGGCCCACCCCGATCGCGAGCAGGGCGACGGCGACGACGACCGCGAGGATGCCCCGTCGTCCCGCCGTCGTCATGGATCGATTTTAGCTATCCACATGGGCGCTTCCTGACCACGGGCCGAACGCGCGCGGCGGAGCCCGGAGACCTATCCTGGGAGCGGACGAAGGAGCCGATGATGAGAGCACGCGCCGCAGCCCTCGCCGTGGGTCTCGCTCTGCTGGCCCTGACCGGATGCGCAGGAGGTTCCGTGGCCGAGTCTTCACCAACAGGTGCGGTGTCGCTTCCTCCGCACGGCGCCGTCACGCCGTCGGCGTCGCCGACGGGCACGCCCGTGGACGTGCCGGCGGCGAAGTGGGACGCCATCGCGCAGGATCTCGCCGACCGCGGCGTGACGGGGACGCCGACGCTCGTGTCGTCGGAGGCCGTCACCTGGAACAACGGGGCGCTCGGGTGCCCGAAGCCGGGCGGCACATACACGCAGGCGCTGATAGACGGCATGCGCGTGGTCGTGTCGGTCGAAGGGAAGACGTACGACTACCGTTTCGGCGCCGACGATGCGGCGAAACTGTGCGTGCAGGGGGTGCACGGCTGACCGCTCGCGCGTCACACAGTGTCACCGCGGTTCATTCGGGGTCACCCCGGTTCATGCGATGTCACCATGCGTGCGCATCGCCGCGACGCGTGCCTAACCTGGGCGCATCGCGACGATCCGGGTGGTCCCGGGCGCCGGTTCATACCCGGTCGTGTTGCGGGTTCGACTCCCGCCGTCGCGTCGACGGGTCACGGCATCCACTCCCCGACGTCCGCGCGCACGCTTAGGCTGGCGATGAACAGGCACATCAGCGAGGAGGCACGCATGACGTGGACCGAACGTCTGGGACGGATCGGGGTCTGGCGCGGGGTCGGCGACGTCGATGTCGCACTCGCGCAGACGATCGAGGGCCTGGGATATGGAACGCTCTGGCTGGGCGGGTCGCCCGGCGCGGATCTGCGCGCGGCGGAGGAGATCCTCGATGCGACGACGACCCTCATGGTCGCCACCGGCATCGTCAACATCTGGAAGGCCGACGCCGCCGAGCTCGCGCGGTCTTACCAGCGTGTCGCGGCGAAGCACCCGGGCCGTCTGATCCTCGGCATCGGATCAGGCCACCGCGAGGCGACGCCCGAGCGCGTGCGCCCGCTGGCGGCGATGGCGCAGTACCTCGATGTGCTCGACGAGGGCGGCGTACCCGTCGGCGACCGCGTGCTCTCGGCGCTCGGCCCCAAGATGCTCGCTCTGGCGGCCGAGCGCAGCGGCGGCACGCATCCGTACCTCACCGTGCCCGGGCAGACCCGTGAAATGCGCGAGGTGCTCGGTGCGGGGCCGCTCATCGCGCCCGAGCAGACCGTCGTTCTCGACGACGAAGCAGAGTCGGCGCGCGAGACGGCGCGCGCCTTCCTCGGTCGCTACCTGCAGATGTCCAACTACACGACGAGCATGCGCCGCGGCGGATTCACCGACGCCGACGTCGCCGACGGCGGCAGCGACGCGCTGATCGACGGGATCGTCGCGCACGGCACGGCGCAGGATCTCTCGGCCACCGTCGACGCACACCTCGACGCCGGGGCCGACCACGTGTGCATCCAGGTGTTGCCCGTCAGCGGTGACATCGTGCCGACGCTGCGCGCGGTGATGGCTGCGCGCGGCTGAGCCCCCTGCGGAAGCGCGACGACTCGTCAGTCGTCGCTCCGGATGCCGCCCCAGAACTCCGTGAGCCGTTCCGCCAGTGCCCTGCCCTGCGCGTATCCGGCGCGCGCCGCCGGCACCCGGTGGGTGACGTCCGTCGGATTCGCGAACAGGTGCGCGTCGGCGGCGCCCGGCACGAGCACCTCGACCCGGCTTCCCGCCGCGCGCAGCGCCGCGACCTGCGCGGCCAGGCTCAGTCCCCATTCCTCGGGATACCGCGACATCCCGCCGAGCGGCGACAGCACGAGCACCTTCTCACAGCCCGCCGCGAGGTCGGCGTTCTCGGCGAACGAGCGATATCCGCCGTCAATGAAGCGACCGTCGCCGATGGCGTAGGCGAAGGCCCCGCCCGCACAGCTGGCCGCGACGGCATCGACGAGGTCGACGCCGCTGTCGTTGTCGAACGTCACCGGCTCACCCGTGCGCGCATCGACGGCCGTGAGCAGGATCCGGCGAGCAGGCCACCGCGCACCGCCGACCCGCGCGGCCACCGTCTCACGCCAGCGCGAGGAGCGCGCAGCATCCACCCCCGCGTCCGTTCCGTCATCGGCGGCGAGCGCAGCGGCGCCCATGCGCCGGCGCATGTCCGCGGCATCCGCCGACGAGGCGATCACGGCCTGGAACGCCTCCAGATGATCCGTCATCGGCGGCCGCGCGCCGCCCCGCGAGCGCTCCGTCGGCCGACCAGCACCGGCACCAGCACCGGCACCAGCACCGACCGTCGCTGCGTACAGCTCCGTCGGCGATGCCGCTGCGAGCTGCGCCGCTGCCGTCGACCCTGCCGACGTGCCGATCGTCAGGTCTGCATCGGTCACATCGAGCCCGGCATCGGCGAGCCCGGCGACCACGCCGATGAGCCACGCGTTGCCGGTCGCCCCGCCACCGCCGAGGACGAGCGCGCGCCCGGACAGTACTTCTGACGCGGCGCCGGCGTCCGAGGAGGAATCCATGAGAGCCCCTTTCGCTGTGCGGCCCACGGAGTGTGCGAGCATACAGGAGATGGACGACGACGACCTCGAAGAGCTGCGGATGCTGCGCGCCCGCGCCTATGGACCGTCGGCCGACATCCAGCGTGATCCGACCGCGCTGCAACGGCTCCACGAACTCGAAGCCGCCGTCCGCGACACCGCCGCACACCAAGCCGCCGCACGCCACACCGCCGCACGCCACACCACCATCGCCGACGCCTCATCCCCCCACGGCTTCTCCGACACCGCGCACCCCGGACCGCCTCCCCCGCTGCCCCCGGATCTCCGCCGAGCACCCGCAAGCCCCGCCCCCGCAAGCCCTGCATTCGCGGTCCGCACACGTGCACAGTCCCCGGCCCCGCGCCCCCGCCTCACCGAGCCCACAGTGACCGTCGCCGATGCGCCGGCCGCGGCATCCCGCCCCCGCGTCGCTCCGCGCCGCTGGTACCTCTCCCGCGGCTTCGCCGTGCTCTGGCTCGTCTCGCTCGTCGCCGTCGCAGCGGTCGCGACCGGCGTGACGTTCGCGGCGACCTGGATCGCGCCGATCGCACGCCACGGCGACACTCGGCAGATCGCGACCCTCGCACCCGACCCGCAGTTCACCTGGGCGTCGTTCATGGCCGATTCCCACGAGGATGCCACCGGGTTCACCTTCCACGGGATCTCGATCATCGCGATGGACGGCGATGACGTCGGGGCCGGTGCGAAGAACGCGACGTGCGTGATCGCCTATGCGACCGACACGGTCACCGACGACGGCAGCATCGAAGGGTCCGTCTGGTCGGGCTGCGGCGCCGGCGGCTTCCCGCCGACCCTCCAGTTCACCGTCGACGAGACCGCGCCGGAGGAGCTCCACGACGCCGTCGGCGCCGGCGTCTCGCTGCAGTTCGTCTATGACGGGAAGCGGGTGGGCGTCTTCACCGACGGCCTCAGCGCGGCCTCACCGTCAGCGACTGACTGACCGTCCCCAGGGGCCCTGCGTCGTCGTGCACGACGGTGTGCGTGAGGCCGAGCCCGGTCGGGCCGAAGCTGACCGTCGTGTCGGCGGCGAACCACTCCCCCTCGGGCGCACGCAGCAGGTGCGCGGTGAGGTCCACGTTCGGAAAGTGCACGTCGTCGGGCGCGGCCCGCACCGTCAGCCCGTTGAAGATGTCGACCATCCCCAGCAGCCGCGCCGTCGCGCTCACCCTCTCATCGGCGAGCACGGGTACGAGCGGGCGCATCCACGCCCATGCCCGCCCCGGCTCGACCTGGTGCCGCAGGGTCTCCACGGTGGTGACGAACCGTCCCGGCCAGACCTCGGAGGTGTCCCACTGGGCCAGATCGTCACGTCGTGGCGGCGGCGTCAGCCGCGACCCGGCGAGCGCCGTCGTGTCGGCGGTCCGCAGGAACCATCCGCGCCCGATGACCGCGGGCCGTCCGTCGTGGCTGAGCGTCGCTTCGACGAGCTCGATGGTGCGCCCCGGCCTGACCACCCGGGTCGTCAGCTCGACGACGTCGATCGGCATCACGCCGAGGATGTCGAACGCGACCCGCGACATCTGCAGCGGCGCGTCGGTCCGCGACACGTGGTCGCGTTCCATCGCGTGGACGATGAGCCCGAGCGAGGGGGCGACGTGCTGCTCCTCCTCGTTCCAGGCTCCCTGCACCTGCCGGGTCGCGCGGAACGTCGTCGGCCCGAGCCTCTCGAAGTAGGCCGGCATCAGCGGTAGTCGCGGTCGCGGTGCTGCCCGGCGTCATCGCCCGACTCGACGCGCTCCGCTTCGCGGGCACGCAACTCCACCCGCCGGATCTTTCCCGAGATCGTCTTGGGCAGATCGGGCACGAACTCGATGATGCGCACCCAGAGATGTGCCGACAGCCGCTCGTGCGCGTGCGCGAAGATCGACCGGGCCGTCTCCTCCGGCGAGGTCAGCGCCGCCTCGGTCACCCGCACATATGCCTTGGGCACCGCCAGCCGCACCGCGTCGGGGCTCGGCACGACCGCCGCCTCGACGACGAGATCGTGCTCGAGCAGCACCGATTCGAGCTCGAAGGGCGAGATCTTGTAGTCCGATGCCTTGAAGACGTCGTCGGCGCGACCGACATACGTGAGGTAGCCGTCCGCATCGCGCGCGGCGATGTCGCCGGTGTGGTGGTAGCCGCCGGCACGCGATGCGTCGGTGGCCTCCTGGTCCTTGTAGTACCCCTTCATCAGCCCCAGCGGACGCTGCGCCAGGTCGAGGCAGACCTCGCCCTCGGTCTCGGCGAGCTCACCGGTCGCCGGATCGACGAGCACCACCGGGTAACCGGGCGTCGGACGGCCCATCGAGCCGTCCTTGACGATCTGCCCGGGCGAGTTGCCGACGCAGCACGTCATCTCGGTCTGCCCGTACCCGTCGCGGATCGTCGATCCCCACGCGTTGCGCACGCGGCTGATGACCTCCGGGTTCAGCGGCTCGCCCGCGCCGACGAGCTCGCGCGGCGGATGGGTGAGCTGAACCAGATCGGCTTGGATCAGCATCCGCCACACCGTCGGCGGAGCGCAGAAGGTGCTGACGTGGTGCACGTCCATGACGTTCATGAGCACGCCGGCATCGAACCGGTCGTAGTTGAACACGAACACCGTGGCCTCGGCGAGGAACGGCGCGTAGAAGCTGCTCCACGCGTGCTTGGCCCACCCCGGCGAGGAGATGTTCAGGTGCACGTCGCCGGGCCGCAGCCCCAGCCACCACATCGTCGACAGGTGACCGACCGGGTACGAGATCTGCGTGTGCTCGACGAGCTTCGGCCGGTTCGTGGTGCCCGACGTGAAGTAGAGCAGGCTGGTGTCGTCGGCCGGCGTCGGCCCGTCGGGTGCGAATGCCTCGGGAGCGGTGGTGGATGCCGCGAAGTCATGCCATCCCTCGGGTGAGCCGTCGCCCACGCCGATGCGAAGGACGTCCGGGCTGATGGCGGTGAGACGGTCGGCCAGCGACGTGCGCGACACGATCGCGTCGACCTCGCCCTTCTCGACACGATAGGCAAGGTCGGATGCCGACAGCAGCGTCGAGGTCGGGATCGACACGGCGCCCGCCTTCGCGATGCCGAGCATGACCTCCCACAGCTCGATCGTGTTGTCGAGCATGACGATCACGTGCGCTCCGCGGCTGATGCCGAGCGAGACGAGCCAGTTCGCGACCTGATCCGATCGCTGCGCGAGAGCGCCATAGGTCCATGACTGCGCGGTGAGGTCGGCGCTCACGATCGTGACCGCGGCCCGGTCGGGATTCTCGCCGGCGACGACGTCGAACCATTCCAGAGCGAAGTTGAAGGTCTCGGGTCGCGGCCACGAGAATCCGTCGACGGCCCCGTCGTAGTCGGTGGCGTACGAGAAGAGACGGTCGCGCGCCGCGCGGACGGCATCTGTGGCGGGGGTGGCGGCACGGCCTTCGTACGTCATGTCTCGATCTCCATCGACCTCGGGATACGGGTGTCCGGAAGCCTACTCCGCGGCGGCGAGCGCCTGCGCCACAGCCTCCTTCACCCGGGCGTCCTCCCGCGACTGCGCGACGGCACGGCGCCGGCGCGCCAGCCGCGGCAGCACGATGACGGCGGCGACCGCCAGAAGGAGCAGCGCGAGCAGCGTCCACGGCACGGCCCACCCCACGGTCGCCGCCGACACCGGCGCGAGATCGTTCGTCGTGCCCGCGGCATCCGTCACCGTGGGCGTCACGCTCGCCGTCCCGGTCAGCAGCACGAGCGGCGCGACACCCGCCACGGTCACGTGCTGCGTCCAGCTCTCGCCGGGCAGAAGATCGGGTGCGGCATCCACCGCCCCGGAGTCGGACGGGAGCATCCCCAACGGCCCGGCGACCGTGACGACGTCGTGCGCAGACAGCACCGTGTTGCCCGTGTTGTGCAGTGTGTAGCTGACCTCGGCGTCGCCGCCGGCGAACGGGTTGAGTCCGCCGTTCCAGCTCACGTGCACGTCTTCGACGGCGAGCGCGGGGGCGAGATCGCCACCCACGCGCAGATTCATCCGGATGCCGAGACGGCGGTCGACGTTCACGCCGACCGTGTCATCGGCCTGGGTGAGCGAGGTGACGATCCCGCCGGCGTAGTCGCCGGGCGTCGCGTTCTCCGGCACGCGGAGCGTGAAGGGCACCGTGACGGTCTTGCCCGGCTTCACGGTGATGTGGTCGGTCTTCGTGCGCACCCACGCGCCGAGGCCCGTGGAGGTGGCGTCTCCGGTCACGACGTCGAACTGCCCGCCGTCCGTCGTGAAGCCGTCGGCCGCGTAGACGCCGAGGTCGAGGGTCTCGGTCCCCCGGTTCGCGACCACGAGTTCGTCGTCGATGGTGCCGCCGGGGTTCACCGTGTAGGTGTAGTTCGTGCGCTCGGCTCCGCGGTCATTGGATGCCGTGCGCACCGTCCACGTGACGTCGTCGTCTGCCGCCCGCGCGGACGACGGCACGAGCAGGCCGCCGGCGATCAGCAGCGCCGTCGAGGCGATCACGGAGAGGAGCACGGCGGCGCGTGCGCGGACGGGGATCAGGGGGCGGAGCGGCATGTCTTCCTCGAGGGTGTGGGGTGCCGTCGCGGGGAGGGATCACCTCCCCGCGACGGCGGTGGATCAACCGGCGAGGCCGGTGAGGGTCAGGGTCGCGCGGTAGCTTCCCTTGTCGATCTGGTTCGGCAGCTTCAGGTCGAGGTCGGCGCCGAGCGTGGCCTCGCCGCGCTCGTGCCCCTTCTCGGCCAGACCCAGGACCCGCGAGACCGACAGGCCGTCGCCGCGGTCATAGCCCGACGCGATCGAGGTGCCGTGCGTGGCCCCTCCGCCGGCCGTGACGACCTTCGGCGTCCAGCCCAGGTACTTGCCCGAGAACGACTTGCCGCCGTCGGTGAAGTCGCCGACGTTCGCCGCGATCGACCACGACGCCTGCGACTTCCGGGTGTCGGTCACGGTGATGGGGTTGATCTCGCCGGTCGCCTCGAAGTACGCGTCGTCCTTCTCGGTGGCCGTGCCGAGGTCGACCAGGCCGTTGTGCCCGTCGATCGTCCAGCCGAACTCGCCGGGTGCGGCATCCGGAACGTCCACCTGGATGTCCTGCGCGTCCCCATGGTTCGGGTGGATGGTCACCTCGTCGACGACCGAGCCCACCGGGTTCGACTCGTGCGCCTCGCTGCGGATGTCCTGGACGACGAGCTTGTCCTTGTTCACCGACACCTTGACGTACGAGCGCGACTTCTCCTGGCTCTGCACGGAGTTGTACCAGTAGTTCTGGGCGTTCAGCGGGTCCGCGCCGTTGCCCGCACCGCTGGTCCCGCTGTTGTCGGGGGCGGTGATGTTGTAGTACTTCGAGCCCGAGGCGGAGTTCGCCGTCATGTAGATGACGCCGCCGGGGCCGACGAACAGGTCGTCGTCACCGGGCTGCTCGTCGGCGTTCGCCTTCACACCGTTCTTGATCTCGTAGGAGCGCGTGTACACGTGGTCGTGCCCCTGCAGGACGAGGTCCACGCCGAGCTTCGAGAACGTGGTCGGGAAGTCCACGCGGCGCACCTTGTTGTCGGCGTCCTTCGCGTGCGAGGCCGCCGAGTAGATCGAGTGGTGGTAGACGAGCACCGTGTACTTGGCGTCGGCGCCGTGGTTCTTCACGACGTCCGTCACGTAGTCGACGTGCGCCTCGTCGCCGCCGCTGGCACCCGACGTCTTGTAGCTGTTGCTGTTCAGGTCGATGAACAGCACATCCTTGTAGATGAACCAGTAGTCACCGCCTGAGGTGTTCGAGGCCGGGTCGCCGTTCGCGTAGTACGCGGCGCTGCGGTCGGTGTTGGGCGTGTAGAGGTGCTGCTCGTACGCCTTGCCGCCGACGTCGTGGTTGCCGATGGTGGCGACCCACGGGTACTGGCGCAGCTTGTCGGAGGCCAGGAACGCACTCCACTGCGTCTCGGTGTTCGCCGACTCGACCTGGTCGCCACCCGAGACGAGCAGCTCGGTCTTCGGGTTGGCCGCCAGCGCCACATCGAGCGTGTCGGCCCAGCCGGCGCCGTCGCTCTCCACGTTCCCGGACGCCCCGATCTGCGGGTCGCCGAAGAACAGGAAGTCGAAGTCGCCCTCGAACGACTGCGTCGCGAACGAGTACGACGGCGACCACGCGCCCGCCGAGCCCACCCGGTACGAGTACGCGGTGTTCTCGGAGAGGTTCGTGACCGTGGCGTGGCGGTTGTATCCGCCGCTGGAGGCGATGTTCGCCGTGCCGGTCGCCGAGAAGGAGAGAGCGGATGCCGGGAACTCGCCGTCGACGAGCGACGCCGTCGGGGCGACCTGCACGACCTGGTCGGTGTCTTCCGACGAGTACCAGGTCACGATGCGCTGCGACTCGTCGGCGCCCACGCCCAGGATGATGCCGGTCGCCTCGGCCGTCTCGGCGGCCGAGGCCGGCAGCGCGACGACGCCGCCGAGTGCGAGCGACGCACCCAGCGTCGCCGCGGTGATCCACCCGGCCGCGCGCACGCGCGATCGGGTCGATGCAGAGTGGGAGAACATGCAGTTTCCGTTTCTGTCGGTGTTGAGGGGATGCCGCGGCCAGCGCCGGGCACCCCTCACGATTCGGGTGCCAGGTGTCCGGTTCGTGAACTCTTCCCGCCCGTTCCGTATCCGGGCGGGGAATCCTCCCGGCGTTCTCACAGGCCCAGGACCCGCTGCACGAACCAGAAGAGTCCCACCGCCGCCACGCCGGCGGCGAGAAGCCCCGTGACCCACAGCTCGACGCGCGGTGCCCGGCGCCGCAGCAGCGCCAGCAGCGGGAAGACCAGGATGATGATCGCTATCTGCACGGCCTCGATGCCGAGGTTGAAGACCAGCAGCGACCACAGCAGCGTCCACGACCAGGGCTCGTCGATGCCCAGGGCCGATGCGAAGCCCAGCCCGTGGACGAGCCCGAATCCGAACACCACGGCCAACCGCACCCATCCGGCACGATCGAGCCCGAGCGGTCCGCTGCGGCGGTCGAGCTCGATGGCCTCCTCGCCGCGTCGCCAGATGCGCCAGAGGTACCACGCCGCGACGATGGCGATCGACAGCGCGATGATCGGCTCGACGACGGCGGCCGGCGCCGACACGAGACCCGTGGCCGCCAGGATGAAGGTCACCGAGTGCGCGAGCGTGAACGCGGTGGCCGCGAGCACGATCTCGCGCAGCCGGCGTGAGCCGGCGATCAGTGCGAGCAGGAAGAGGATGTGGTCGATGCCGGTGAGCAGGTGCTCGGCGCCGAGCGAGAAGAACTCCCAGAACCGCTCGCCGAACGACTGCTCGGTCGAGAACGAGGTGCGGTCGCCGTCCAGGGCCGCGCTGCCCGACTGCAGGTCGAGGTCATAGCCGACGATCGTCTTCGTGCCCGTGACGTACCCCTCGTCATCGCCGAACAGCGTGCTGGTGATGACATGTCCGTCGCTGGTGGGCGCGCAGTCCTCGTGGAGCACGACGACGGCGTACGGCACTCCCTCCTGCTGCGTCATCGTGATGGGCTCGGTGCGGGACGGTGCGCAGACCCTGCCACCGGCCGTCACTGTGAAGCGCCCGGCGACGTAGTCGAGCACGGTGTCGGAATGCGCCTCCAGCGCCGCGGCCTGGGCCGTGGCATCCTCGTCCTCGAACGCGGCGGTGCCCTCACGGAAGAGCTCGTCGTCACCGGCGGCGTCGGCTGCCGAGACCACGAACAGGTCGTACTCCAGCTGCAGCTCGACGCGCACGTCGCCGGAGCCCGCCGACGACACGTCAGCGAACACCACCGAGGTGAAGCCATGGGCGGATGCCGCGGTGACGGCGCCGAGCAGCGCGCAGAGCGACAGCGCGGCGATGAGGACGGTGCGCACAAGTGCGTGCATGGGTCTCCTTCGTTCCCGTGCACAGTGCCGTGCGCGGATGAACGGGCGGCGAACAGGCGGAGAACGATGCCGCATCCGGCATATATGCTCCGGCGCCATGCTCGAGAGTGGAGAGCGGACCCGGATCGGAGGAGGAACAGTGCCCTCACGCGCGCGCACCCTTGCGCTTCTGGTCGCCTGCGCGGCCGCCACGCTCGCCCTGGGCGGGTGTGCCGATCCATGGGACGCGCCGCATGCCGCGCCCTCTCCGATCGGCACGCCCGCGCCCGGATTCCTGCCCACGCCCGCTCCCACACCGGCGGCGACGGTGACCCCGAAGGCCGGGTCATGGAATGCCGTGCGCCCGTCCCCCGGCTACCGAGTGGTGCTGGTCACGGCCGGCGACGATGCCGCCACGCGCACGCTCGTGGCCGCCGTGCAGCGCTGGGCCGACGCAGAGGAGGTCGATCTGCGCACCCTGCACGTCGACGACGACCTGCTCGCGGGGATCGTGGAAGCCATCGAAGCCGGGCCGGATCTCATCGTCTCCGCCGGCGAGACGCTGGTCGACCCGCTCGAGACGGTGTCGGCGAACAACCTCGACCGGCAGTTCCTCGTGATCGGCGCGGAACTGGCCGAGCCCACCGAGAACGTGACGGCCGTCGACTGGACCGGGGCGTCCTATCGCGGCGATGACGCCGCACGGGCGTCGGCCTTCGACGCGACGTCGTTCACCTCGGAGCGTGCCGGCGCGGCCGTGCGCGCGGGCGTCGCGGCGGTGCTGCACGACCTCACCGGCGTGGTGCTCTGGATCGACTGACCGCGAGCCCTCAGCGCCGGAAGATCCCCGCGGCGAGATCGGGATGGTCGGCGAACACCCCGTCCAGACCGGTGTCGCGCAGCATCCCCCACTCTCCGGCGTAGTCGCCGAAGGCCGCCTTGCCGCCGCGCCCCCGGTACTGCCGCGCGAGGAACGCGTTCTCGGGTCGGCAGGTCCACGCGTACACCGTCAGTCCCCGCGCGTGGGCGTCGTCGACGAGCGTGCCCGCCCCCGCCGCTCCCGTCAGGAACGCCTTGTCGACGCTGATCCCGTCGACCGCGCCGACCAGCGAGTCGAGGCCGGGTGGCGACGCCGTCCACGCGTACGTGGGCGCCTCGCGCCCCTGCGCGAGCGCGAGGTCCACCGGGCTGCCCGTCGCCTCGAGCAGGTAGACGTAGCGCGCGACGATCCCCTGGTCACGCACCTGCGCGAGGGCCGTCGGTTCGAACGACTCGATCACGAGAGGGTGGATGCCGTCGGCCCAGCCCGCCGCACGCAGCTCTGCCGCCACGAGCCCGGGCAGATCCCAGCCGATGCTCGCGAAGTACACGGCGTGCTTGAGCTCGACCACCACGCCGCGGCCCGCGGCGGCCGCCAGATCGAGCACATCGCGCAGTCGCAGCATCGGCTCCTGCCCGTCGTACGCCGTGTTGTCGGGGCGCAGCTTCGGCAGACGCTCGCGGCAGCGGAGCGTCGCCAGCTCGTCCCAGGTGAAGTCCTCGGCGAACCACCCGGTGAACTCGTATCCCGCGAACCGCTTCGTCACGCGCCGCGACGCGAACTCAGGGTGGTCGGCGACGTCCGTCGTCGTCGAGATCTCGTTCTCGTGCCGCACGACCAGCACCCCGTCTTTGCTGACCACGACGTCGGGCTCGACGGCATCCACCCCCTGCGCCAGGGCGAGCCCATAGGACGAACGGGTGTGCTCGGGCCGGTATCCGGGTGCACCGCGGTGCCCGATGACGAGAGTGCTCACCGCCCCAGGCTACGCATCGCGCCTCCGTCTCGCTCTGAGCGGAATCACAGTCCGGGACTGCACGGTTCGAAGGGTTCCCCGTTATCGTTGAACAACAGCAGATCGCTGCCCACAGATTCGGAGAGTGCGAGCATGCCCTCGGCAAACCCCGCTTTCAACAACCCGGCGTTCCAGGACCAGAGTGCGGTCCGGACTTATCCCGGCGGCGCGCAGGCCGCGAACATCGGCGGACAGGCCCAGAGCGCCGCCGCCGCGCAGCAGGCGCAGGCGGCGTCGGTGAACGCCCACCTTGAGGGGCAGTTCGCGGCGCCTTCCGCGGGCGCTGTCGAGACCGACCGCATGACGGTGGAGGACACCGTCTGGAAGACCGTCGGCCTGTTCGGCATCCTCGTCGTCACGGCCGTCGTCGGCTGGTTCTGGTCGTACAGCACCGCCGTCGCGACCGGCCAGGCCACGATCCTCCCCTGGATCATCGGCCTCGCGGGCGGATTCATCCTCGCCATGGTGATCTCGTTCTCGAAGCAGGTGCACCCCGCGCTCATCTTCGCGTACGCAGCGTTCGAGGGCCTGTTCATCGGATCGATCTCCCTCTTCTTCGAGCTCGTCTGGCCCGGCATCGTGCTGCAGGCGACCCTCGCGACGCTCGCCGTCGTGGGCGTCACGCTCGCCCTGTTCGCGAGCGGCAAGATCCGCGCCTCGAAGCGCGCGACGAAGATCTGGATGATCGCGATGATCGGCTACCTGGTCTTCGCGCTGCTGAACGTCGTGCTGATGTGGACGAACGTGCTGCCCCGCGATGCCATGTTCGGCATGTACAGCGTGCGCGTCGCCGGCATCCCACTCGGCCTGATCATCGGCGTCTTCGTGGTCATCATGGCCGCGTACTCGCTGGTGCAGGACTTCGACTTCATCCAGCAGGGCGTGCGCAACCGCGCCCCGCGCAAGTACGGCTGGCTCGGCGGCTTCGGCATCATGGTCACCGTCGTGTGGCTGTACATCGAGATCCTGCGGATCATCGCCATCGCACGCAGCAACTGACCTGCGTCTTAGGGGATCGCCCGGCCGGGCGGTCCCCTTCGTCGTCCCCCGCGCCGAGACCACCCTCCGAGCGCCGGGAAGGCCCTCCCGTCGCCGAGTGCCGCGGCATCCACCGTTGTGGAACGCATACAGACTTCGGACGATCGCACGAACTCCGGACCGTATCCGCTGATCGCTCCGAACTTGGTGCGATTCTCCGAAGTCTGGGAGTGGCGGGGCGGCGACACGGGGATCTTCGTCTGTTCAGCCATGCCCCCAGCCTGCGTCGCGACGGCCCGGGTGCGCGCGCCGCACTGCTGACGGCGGATCCGCTGCCAGCAGAGCGGGCCGCGGCATCCATCGCCGTCCACCTCGCAGGACAGAAGTGCGATCCCGGGCGAGTCGCCCGGCGTGTCGAGGTCCTCGGGCCACAACGTCCTGCGAGACGAACGCCGCCCTGCCGACGGCGGGTCGGCAGGGCGGCGGGAGATGCGGCGAGCGTCAGCTCAGCGCGTGGCCTGCAGCGCGAGCTGCGGCTCCGCCTCCGGCGCGGCCTCGGGTTCGGACTCTGCGGCGACGCCGTGTCCGTCATCCTCGAGGGCGAGCTCGTCGAAGGGGCTGGCGCCGGCCAGCGCGGCCTTCGCCTGTGCGAGGTCGATCTGGTGCGTCCAGCGGCCGATCAGCAGGGCCGCGACCGCGTTACCGGTGAAGTTCGTCAGCGCGCGGCACTCCGACATGAACTTGTCGATGCCCACGATCACGCCCATGCCGTCGAGCAGCTCGGGACGGTGCGCCTGCAGGCCCGCGGCCAGCGTCGCCAGCCCCGCACCGGTCACGCCCGCGGCGCCCTTCGACGCGATGATCATGAACACCAGCAGCGAGATCTGCTCGGGCAGGCTCATCGGCATGCCCATCGCCGACGACACGAACAGCGACGCCATGGTCAGGTAGATCGCGGTGCCGTCGAGGTTGAACGAGTACCCGGTCGGCACCGTGATGCCCACGACGGCCTTCGAGACGCCCGCGTGCTCGAGCTTGGCGATCAGGCGCGGAAGGGCCGACTCCGACGAGGACGTCGAGAAGATCAGCAGGTACTCGCGTGCGAGATACTTCATGAGCCGGAAGATGTTCAGCCCGACGACCATCTTCAGGATGCCGCCCAGCACGACCACGATGAACAGGGCGCACGTCAGGTAGAAGGCGCCGAGGAGGACCGCCAGGGATCCCAGCGCCGCCCACCCGGTCGCGCCGACCACGGCGGCGATGGCGCCGAAGGCACCGACGGGGGCGACCCACATGATCATCATCATGATCTTGAACACCACGGCCTGGATGTGACGGATGCCGGTGATCACGGGCTCGCCGGCCTTGCCCATCGACTGCAGGGCGAAGCCGACCAACAGTGCCAGCACGAGCGTCGGCAGCACCGGGATGTCGCCGGGGATGAGGCTCATCAGGAAGTCGACGGTGGCGTTCGAGTCGCCGCCGGCGGCCGCTTCGTACGGGCGCAGGTCGAGCCCCGCCCCCGGGTGGATGAGGTTGCCGACCACCAGACCGATGATCAGGGCGACCGTGGCCATGACCAGGAAGTAGATCAGTGCGAGACCGCCGACCTTGCCGACGGTCGCGGCACGGGCCACCGACCCGACGCCCAGCACGATCGTGCAGAAGATGATGGGCGCGATGATCATCTTGATCAGCGCGACGAAGGCGGTGCCCAAAGGCTTGAGCGCGATGCCGACCTCGGGGAAGATGAGGCCGATCGCCGCGCCCAGGATCACGGCCACGATGACCGAGATGTAGAGCCAGTGCGTGCGGTCCTTCTTGCGACGGCGGGATGCCGCGGCCTCGGCCGCGCGCGGTGCGGTGTTCTGCGGCGTCATTGCCATGTCCGACTCCTCTGTCTGGGGGATGATGCGCGACCATGCTCCGCCACCGCGGCCGCGCGGGCGCGGTTGCGTTCATAGAGTTCGCGGACTTCTCGGCCGCCGCGTGCGAACCTTGAAGGCGGAGAGGGCGGGTCGATGGGTCGAAGAAGCACCATGGGCGCACCGCGCGCGCCGCGGCGCGTGCGGTCGCTCGCCGGCATCCTCTTCGGCGTGCAGCTCGTGCTGATCATCGCCGTCTGCGCCGCGCTGAGCATCACCAGCTACGTCTCCACGAGCAGCCGGATGCGCACGGCGACCGCCGACCGCGTGCTGAGCATCGCCGAGACGCTCGCCCACGACCCGTTCGTCACCGCGGCCGTGCAGAAGCCCGACCCCTCGGCGACCCTGCAGCCGTATGCGCTCACGGTCATCTCCACCGCCGACGTCGACTTCGTGACGATCATGGACCGCGACCGCACCCGCTACACGCATCCGAACCCCGAGGAACTGGGCAAGAAGTACATCGGCAGCATCGACGAAGCCCTGGAGGGGCACAGCCAGGTCGAGCAGTATGCCGGCACGCTCGGCCCGTCGGTGCGCGCGATCGCGCCGATCATCGACGACACCGGCGCGGTCACCGCCATGGTCTCGGTCGGCGTCACCGTGCGCACGATCTCGATCGCGCAGGCCGCGGCGCTGCCCCAGATCCTCATCGTGGCGCTCGCGGCCATCCTGCTCGGCGGCATCGGCGCGTGGTCGCTCAGCCGCTACCTGAACCGCGTCACGCTCGGCTACGGTCCCGAGCAGCTCAGGCGGCTGTTCGCGTTCTACGATTCGGCGCTGCACTCGCTGCGCGAGGGGCTCATCCTCACCGACGACGACGGCCGGCTCGTGCTGTACAACGACCAGGCCGCCGAGCTGCTGGGCCTGCCGATCACCGGCACGCACGATCCTCTCTCCGTCGACGACCTCGCCCTGCCGGCATCCATCCGCTCCCTGCTCTCATCCGGTCGCGATGCGCACGACGAGATCCATCTGACCGCCGATCGCGTCATCGTCGTCAACCAGCAGCGTGCGCGACAGCCGGCGAGGCGCACCCGCATCCGCGAGGAGAGCATGGGCACCGTCGCGACCCTGCGCGACCGCACCGACATCCAGGAGCTGACCGGCGAGCTCGAGACCATGACGACGCTGTCGCAGGCGCTGCGCGCTCAGACGCACGAGCACGCCAACCGGCTGCACACGGTCGCGACGCTCATCGAACTGGGGCGCGAGCGCGAGGCTCTCGACTTCGCCGTGCGCGACCAGCAGGAGTCGCAGCGGCTGACCGACTCGTTCGTGCAGTCGCTGGACGAGCCGTTCATCACCGCGCTCATGATCGGCAAGGCCGCGCAGGCGCACGAGCGCGGCATCCGTCTGACGATCACCGCCTCCGGCGAGCTGCCGCCCGGCGCCCTCGACGCCCGCGATCTCGTCACCGTCACCGGGAACCTGCTCGACAACGCGCTCGACGCCGCCGCCGCATCCGACGAGCGCCACGTATGGGCCGACTTCTCGGCGGCCGACGGCGAGCTGACCATCACCGTCGCGGACTCGGGCCCGGGCCTCGACACCGGTGCCATCGACACGATCTTCCACCTGGGCGAGTCGACGAAGGCAGCCCCCGCGGCGTCCGGCGGGCGCGGGTACGGGCTCGTGCTCGTGCGGCAGGCCGTGGCGCGGCTGGGCGGCACGCTCGAGGTGGAGTCCGATGCCGGCGCGATCTTCACCGTGACCCTTCCTCTCGACCGCGCGCCCGCCGGAGGAGGCCCCGATGACCGCTGACCGCGAGCTGCGCGTGCTGATCGTCGACGACGACCCGCTGACCGCCGAGGCGCACGCCGACTATGTGCGCCGCGTGGCCGGGTTCGCGGTGGTCGGCGTCGCGCTGACCGCGAACGACGCGCTCGCGCGGCTGGATGGGGCCGCGGCATCCCGCTGCCCTGTCGACGTCGTGCTGCTCGACATGAATCTCACCGATGCGCACGGTCTGGACGTCGCCCACCGCATGCGACAGAAGGGCCACGGGGCCGACATCATCGCGGTGACCGCCGTGCGCGACCTGCAGATCGTGCGCTCGGCGATCTCGCTCGGTGTGACGCAGTACCTCATCAAGCCGTTCACGTTCGCCGCGTTCCGCGAGAAGCTCGAGAACCAGCGCGCCTTCCGCCTGAACCTCACCGAGACCGGCGCCCTGGCGACGCAGTCGGCCGTCGACAACGCGCTCAGCGCCCTGCGCTCGGTGTCGCAGAGTCACCTGCCGAAGGGGCTCCTCGACGAGACGCTGTCCGCCGTGTCGACCGAGCTGCGCACCGCGGGCACGCCGCTGTCGGCCGGCGAGGTCGCCGAGCGGCTCGCTCTGTCACGCGTGACCGCGCGCCGCTACCTCGAGTACCTGCTCGAGTCCCGGCAGGCCGTCAAAGAGCCGCGGCACGGCACCCCGGGGCGCCCGACCTACGAGTACCGCTGGGTCTGAGGCGCCCGCCGAGACCGCCCTCCCATCGCCGAGACGACCCTCCCCTGCGCCGAGTGCCCCGGCATCCACCGTTTCGGAACGCGTACAGACTTCGGACGATCGCACGAACTCCGGACCGTATCCGCTGATCGCTCCGAACTCGGTGCGGTCCTCCGAAGTCTGGGAGTGGGACGGCGACACAATGGGTCGGTGATCCCTCTGCCCGGCGCGGCAGGGGCCTCAGCTCGCGGCGTGCCGCGGGGAGTGCGCAGCGGCCGCCTGCAGCGCCTCGACCAGCGCCGGCTGGATCGCCGCCGGAGCGAACCGGCGCGCGGCATCCCGCGCCGCCGCCGACAGTCTGGACCGCCGCGCGTCGTCGCGCAGCAGCGCGATCGCCGCGTCCGCGAAGCCTGCGACGTCGCCGGGCTCGATGAGCACTCCCCCGTCGCCGATGACCTCGCGCGGCCCGTACTTCGCGTCGAACGCGACCACCGGCAGTCCGCGCGCGAGGGCCTCGGCGATGGACAGCCCCTGCCCCTCGAACGCCGCCGTCGAGAGCATGAGCGCCACGTCGTCGTACACGGCGTCGCGCGCGGCCGGCGTGATGCGCCCGCGCAGCGTGACCGCCGCGCCGAGTCCGAGCGCGTCGATCCGCCCCTGGAGCTCGTCGCGCAGCGGTCCGTCGCCGTACACATCGAGCGTCGCCTCGGGCACCTCCGCGCGCACCCGCGCGAACGCGTCGATCGCCAGATCCACGCGCTTCTGTGCGGCCAGACGCCCCACCATGACCAGGCGGAACGGAGAGCGGGACGCCGCCGGCACCGGCTCCTCGCCGAGCTCGATCGGGTTCGGCACGACGAAGAACCGGTCGTCCGCCCCGAATCGCGCCGCGACGTCATCACGCTGCGCGCCGGTCGGCCACAGCACCGCGTCATAGTCGTGCACGTGCTCGAGCCACCGCGCCCACGGCGGCGCGAGTTCGGCGTCGGGGTCGTCGTACGGCGCCGGCAGATGCGAGTTGTGCACGGTGTGCACGAGCCGCGTGTGCTCGTCGCCCCAGCCCACGAGCAGCTCGCCCACCTGCCGCGCCTCACAGATCACGACGACGAGGCGCTCCGGGTCCCCCTGCCGCTGCTGCGCGACGACGTGGTCGAGCCACGCGCGGTACAGGCCGCGGAGCCCCGCGAGCACCCGGTCGCCGCCCGGCGCGTGCACGACCACCGGCGCGGTGGTGAGGTGCCAGGCGGGGTTGTTCGGGATCACCGGCAGATCGATCAGCGGCCGGCCCGCGGCATCCCGCACCTCCCGGTACTCGATCTCGGGGTCCGCTGCTCCCGGCTCGCCGGCCGCGAACAGCCACGCCGGATCGTGCTGCGCGTCGTCGAAGAGGTTGCGCCAGGCGGCGGCATCCATGCCGTGTACGGCCAGCTCGTCACGCCACTGCGCGTGGGTGGCGACGTCTCCCGCATCGAGCGTGAGGAGGAGGGGATGCCGCGCCCCGGCGTCGACCAGCTGGCGCACGCGCCACGGCACGGCGACCGCGAAGCCGCCGTCGAGCGCGGGCGCGACGCGGCTCGCGAGCACGAGGTACGCGGCGTCGGGCAGGGAAGTCACCGTCCTATCGTGCCGCATCGCGGCCACCCGCCACTCTCAGACTTCGGAGGATCGCACCGAGTTCGGAGCGATCAGCGGATACGATCCGAACTTCGTGCGATCATCCGAAGTCTATGCGCCGCCAAAGCGCGACTACTCAGCCTCGATGCGGAAGACCGGAAAGCCGGGGGCGATCTCGGCCAGCCGCTCGTCGGGCGACGACGCATCGACGCCGTCGAAGAAGCGCCCGACCTCCCACGCCCACGCCTTCAGGTACGCACGCAGGATCGGCGTCTTGTCGGCATCGGCGACCTCGATCGCGGTGAACGACTCGGCGCGACGGCCCTTGCGCAGCTCGCCGGCGCCCGACACCCGCAGATTGCGCACCCACTGCGTCTGGCCGCGCGGAGCGACGAGATGCCGCTGTCCGCCGACGCGCAGCGGGTTCACCGGAGTCGTGCGCCACTCCCCGGAGGAGCGGCCGCGCACGGCCAGCACCCGGCTGCCGGCAACCGGCAGTCCGAGGCGGGTGAAGAAACCGACGACGCCGTTGAAGACCGCGTCGGCACCGGTGGGCTCGATGAAGCGGGAGGTCACCCGTCCATCCTGCCCGGATCGCGGCGCGGCGACTACTCCCACTCGATGGTTGCCGGCGGCTTGCTCGTCACGTCGAGCGTGACCCGGTTGATCTCGCGCACCTCGTTCGTGATGCGGTTCGAGATCTTCGCGAGCACGTCGTACGGCAGGCGCGTCCAGTCGGCGGTCATCGCGTCTTCGCTCGAGACAGGGCGCAGCACGATGGGGTGCCCGTAGGTGCGCCCGTCGCCCTGCACGCCCACCGAGTGCACGTCGGCCAGCAGCACGACCGGGCACTGCCAGATCTCACCGTCCAGACCGGCCTTGGTCAGCTCTTCGCGGGCGATGGCGTCGGCCTCGCGCAGGATCTCCAGCCGGTCGCGGGTGACCTCGCCGATAATGCGGATGCCCAGCCCCGGGCCCGGGAACGGCTGCCGCGAGACGATCGCCTCGGGAATGCCCAGTTCGCGCCCGATGGCGCGCACCTCGTCCTTGAACAGCGTGCGCAGCGGCTCGATGAGCTCGAAGTCGAGGTCGTCGGGCAGGCCGCCCACGTTGTGGTGGCTCTTGATGTTCGCGGTGCCGGTGCCCCCGCCCGACTCGACGACGTCGGGATACAGCGTGCCCTGCACGAGGAACTTGATCGGCGCGCCGCCCGAGGCCGCGGCCTCGGCCACCAGCTCGCGCTGCACCTTCTCGAACGCGCGGATGAACTCGCGGCCGATGATCTTGCGTTTCTGCTCGGGGTCGGTGACGCCTTCGAGATGCCCGAGGAACGTGTCCGCGGCATCCACCGTCACCAGACGCACGCCCGTGGAGGCGACGTAGTCGTGCTCGACCTGCTCGCGCTCGCCCTTGCGCAGCAGCCCGTGGTCGACGAACACCGCGGTCAGCTGGTCGCCGATGGCCTTGTGCACCAAAGCGGTGGACACCGCCGAGTCGACACCGCCCGACAGCGCCGAGATGACGCGCGCGTCACCCACCTGGGCGCGGATGCGCTCGACCTGCTCGGCGATGACACTGTCGCTGTTCCAGTCGGCCGCGAGCTTCGCGGCCTTGTGCAGGAAGTTCTCGATGACCTCCTGACCGTGATCGGAGTGCTTGACCTCGGGGTGCCACTGCACGCCGTAGAGGCACTTCGCGTCGTTGCCGAACGCGGCCACCGGGGTCGCCGTCGTCGAGGCGAGCACGGTGAAGCCTTCGGGGGCAGCGGCGACCTGGTCGCCGTGGCTCATCCACACGTTCTGGTCGGCCGGCTGGCCGCCCAGAAGCACGCCGCCGTCGCCGGTCAGCGCCGCGTCGGTCGCGCCGTACTCGCGCAGACCCGTGTTGGCGACCTCGCCGCCGAGGGTCTTGGCCATCACCTGGAAGCCGTAGCAGATGCCCAACGTCGGCAGCCCGAGATCGAAGACGCCGGGGTCGAGCTGCGGCGCGCCCTCCTCGTACACCGACGACGGCCCGCCCGACAGGATGAGCGCCACGGGGTTGCGCGCGGAGATCTCGGCGGCCGAGGCGGTGTGCGGCACGATCTCGCTGTAGACGCCGGCTTCGCGGACGCGTCGTGCGATCAGCTGCGCGTACTGCGCACCGAAGTCGACGACGAGAACCGGGCGCTGCGAGGTCTCTGTGTTGTCGGTCACCGGGCTCCTTCAGAGGCGGGGGTGGACGGATCGGATGCCGCGGCCGACGCCTCGCGTTCGGCGAGGTAGCGCTTCACATCGCGCGCGACGATGCCCTCCATGATGAAGGACAGGAACGGGACGACGCCACCGGCGGCGAGCATGATGAAGCGCCCGAACGGCCAGCGCATCAGGCTCCACAGGCGGAAGCAGCTGAACAGGTAGACGACGTAGAACCAGCCGTGCACGATGAGGATGGCCATCGAGAGGTTGACGCCGTCGCCGGTCGAGGTGAGCCCGTTGGGGCCGTCCACGACGTCGGCGAACCAGAGGAAGCCGCCGGAGCCGCCCAGGAACAGCTCGAGGCGGATGGGCGTGTACTTGAAGATCATCTCGGCGACCAGCAGCAGCAGGAACGTACCGGTGATGACCGAGCAGATCTGGTAGAACTTCAGGGCACCGCGGATGGCCGGGAAGGTCGCCAGCTTCGGGGCGAGAGGCATGGATCCATCCTACCCGGGGCTCTCCGGGTGCTTCCCGGACGGCGGTGCGGATCGTGCGCGGACGTGACGCGGGTGGGATGCGGACGTGACGCGGGTGGGATGCGGACGTGACGCGGGTGGGATGCGGCATCCGCACCCCACCCGATCGTCACCGCGTCAGCGGATCACCGCGTGGCAGCCGCCGTGGCCCGGTCCGGCATGGCCGCCGCCGTGACCCGGGCCGCCGTGCCCGCCGCCGTGGCCGCCACCGTGCCCGGACTGCGCCTTGTTCACGTGCACTGTGGCGGTGGCGGCATCGCCGTCGGCCTGGGCGACCTTCAGCGTGTAGTCGCCTGCCTTGGTCGAGCGCGGCACCGTCAGCTTCGCGCGGAACGCGCCGTCGTCACCGACGGTGATCTTCCCGAGCGAGACCCGCGCCTTCTTCTTGCCCTGCAGCGTGGCCGTCAGCTTCTCGCCCGCATCGAAGCCCGTGCCGCTGACGGTCAGAGTGCCGCCCGCCGACACCTTCGACGGCTTCACCGTGATCGCGCCCTCGAATGGCGGCGCCGTGATCTCGATCGGCACCTGGATGCTGGTCCCGGTGTCTCCCACCGCCAGCGTCAGCTGCTGGGCACCCTCGGCACCGCTCGGGATCGTGAAGGTGAGCGTGGCGCGTCCGGCCTCATCGGACGCGTCGATCACGGTCGGATCGACGGCGGCCGAGGCGAGCTGCGTGTCGCCGAGCGAGATCGTCACCTCTCCCGGAGCCGGCTCGCCCGCGCTGAATGCGAGCGACGACAGATCGGCGGTGACGGTGTCGCCAGCGCTGTAGCCATCGGCATCGGGTGGGCTCAGCACCACTCCGACCGCGCGCTGGGCGTAGTCGGGCGAGGCTGTGCCGTTCTCCGAGAACCAGTCGACCATCGACTGCAGGTCGACCTTGCCGCTGTCGGCGGTGTTCGCGCCGTCGGCGAGGGTCGTGAAGTTGTCGCCGCCCGCCGCCAGGAACGAGTTCACCGCGACCGTGAACGTGTCATCCGGTGACACCGTCTCGCCGTTGACCGTCATGGTGGTGATGTGCGAACCGGCCTCCGCCGTCGGGTCGTACGTGTACGACAGCGACTTCGAGACGCCGAGCTTGAGCACGGGCCGGCTCGCTCCCGCCGGCTGCCACTGCTCTTCGAGCACCTGCTTGAGCTGGGCTCCGGTGAGAGTCGTCGTCATCATCGTGTTGGCGAACGGCTGCACCGTCGCCGCCTCGCGGTAGGTCACGTTGCCGTCGGGATCGTCGGCACCGCTGGAGGCGTAGGTGATGTCGGTGCGCAGGCCGCCCGGGTTCATCAGCGCCAGATCGGCCCCGGTCGACCATTGCTGCACGTCGGCCACGAAGTTGCCGAGCGTCGACTCTCCACCGCGGTTCTCGGTGGTGCCGTCGCTCTGCCGTGCCCGGTTGAAGTCGGCCGTGACGGCGCCGACCGTCGCATTGCCCGGCCCCTCCGCCGCCGTGACGGCGTCGTCGACGATCCCCTGGACGGTGGGATCGGGGGCGTAGAGAGGAGCACCGTTCGCCGCCAGCGGCTTGATCTCATCGGTGATCGACTCCACCTGCTTGGTGGTCGGATCGACCTTCAGCGTCATCAGCCCGTACGCCTCGCCGTACTTGCCGGCCGAGACGACCGGACGCCCGTCGATCGTGAAGTTGTAGGCGAGGTGCGTGTGCGCCGACACGATGGCGTTCACATCGTCGTCGACGTTGTACACGATCTGTCCGAGCGGTGAGTCGGGCGTCACGCTCGACACATCGGTCGTGGTAGCCCCCTCGTGCACGAGCAGGATGATGACGTCGGCTTCGCCGTTCGTCGTGTCGCCGTCCTTCAGATCGGCGGCCACCGCATTGACCGAGTCGGCGATGTTCCGCACCTCGAGGTCGGCGATGCCTGCGGGCGAGACCAGCGAATCGAGCGCCTCGGTGACGGCGCCGATGAAGCCGACGCGGATGCCGTCGACATCCTTCACCCAGTACGGTGCCAGCGCGGGCTCGCCCGTGGACTTCAGCACCACGTTGGCGTTGATGTACTCCCAGTCGGCCCGCGGCACCACGCGGTCGCGCAGGTCCGCCCAGCCCTGGTCGTACTCGTGGTTGCCCGTCGAGCTCACCTCGAGCCCGGCGGCGTTGAGCGCATCGATGGTCGGATTGTCCTGCTGGATGAACGACGTGAACGTGGATGCCCCGATCAGGTCGCCCGCGGCGGCGAAGATCGTGTTCGGGTTGGCCTCCCGCACCTGCTTGACCGCGGTCGCCAACGCCGCGGCTCCGCCCGAGGCGCCGTCGGCCTCGATGCGCCCGTGGAAGTCGTTGATCGTCACGATGTTGATGTCGACGGGGTCGCCGTCGGCGGCCGTGGCCGGGACAGCTCCCATCACTCCCAGTGCGGTGGCTGCCACCGCCCCCACGGCCAGCGCCGCCAGGCGCGGATGTCTGCGGACAGGATTACGGGACATGTGACTTCCTCCATCCTCACAGCGATGCCATCACCGCTTCAGAGCGTATGCACAGCGTCGTGCATGATGCCGAGCCTAGGGACAGCCGCCGACATCCTCAACGGAATCGGCGAGCCCTCATCCGGCTCTCATCCGCAAGCCCACGGGGCCGGCGCCGTCGGTGTCAGGACCGGGCGCGCGCCTCTTCGATCTCCTCGATCTCCTTCTCGCGCTCGTCGCGCGCCAGGCGATACCAGAGGTAGAAGGCGAACCCGGCGAACACGGCCCACTCGGCCGCGTAGAAGAGGTTGAGCCAGTTGATGCTGTCGCCGGCCTCGGGCGGGCGCGACACGATCGTCACGAGCGAGTCGAGCGGCTCCTGGCTGACGACGTACGCCCGGTACACGTCGAGCCCGGCGTTGTCGTGCCAGCGGCTCACGAGCGCCGCGGGCGACATCGTCTGCATCTCATCGGGAGCGCTGCGCGGTGGCAGCGTGGGACCCTCGTCGGCGACGATGCGGCCCGACACGGTCGTGGTCTGCGGGGCCGAGGCGTTCAGGGCGGCCGCGGCATCCTTCGCCTTCTCGATCGTCGGCGCCCAGCCGATGGCCACCGCGAGCGACGTCGGCGTGGACGTGTCGGCCACACGCAGCTGGCCGGTCACCCAGTAGCCCTGCGCGTCGCCGTTCATGCGCTGCGTCACGATGAGGAAGTCGCCGGCCACGAAGCGACCGGTGACCTCGACCTTCTGGCCTTCGAGCGGCGAGTTCAGGTACTCACCGGGCTCGACGACCTGCGCGATCGGCAGCGCCTGCTCGGATGTCTCGGCGGGCGTGCTCGCGCTCGTGTCGAGCGCGCGGCCCAGCTGCCACTGCCCCAGCCACGCGAAGACGCCGGCCACGACGAGGCACAGGGCGAGCAGCGCCAGCCAGCGCGGGCGCAGCATGACCTCGCGCAGGGTCGGCGGGAAGACCTCGGGCAGGTCGTCGTCTGCGGTCATTCGATGCCGTAGGGCGCCACGACGACCTCGACGCGCTGGAACTCCTTCAGATCGGAGTACCCCGTCGTGGCCATCGACTTGCGGAGCGCGCCGATGAGGTTCGCGGTGCCGTCGGCCACGGGCGCCGGGCCGTACAGGATCTCCTCGAGCGAGGCGACCTGGTCGACCTTCACACGACGTCCGCGGGGCAGCTGCAGGTGGTGCGCCTCGGGGCCCCAGTGGTAGCCCCGGCCGGGTGCATCGGTCGCCCGCGCGAGCGCGACGCCCAGCATGACGGCATCCGCCCCCATCGCCAGCGCCTTCACGATGTCACCCGAGGTGCCCACGCCGCCGTCGGCGATGACATGCACGTAGCGACCGCCCGACTCGTCCATGTAGTCACGGCGCGCGCCGGCGACATCGGCGACCGCCGTCGCCATCGGCGCGTGGATGCCGAGCGTCGCACGGGTGGTGGATGCCGCGCCGCCGCCGAATCCGACGAGGACGCCCGCCGCACCCGTGCGCATCAGGTGCAGGGCCGCGGTGTAGGTGGCGGCACCGCCGACGATGACGGGCACGTCGAGGTCGTAGATGAACTTCTTGAGGTTGAGGGGCTCGGCCACGCTCGAGACGTGCTCGGCCGAGACCGTGGTGCCGCGGATCACGAACAGGTCGACGCCGGCGGCGACGACGGTCTCGTAGAGCTCCTGCGTGCGCTGCGGGGTGAGCGACCCCGCGACGGTCACGCCGGCCTCGCGGATCTGCGCGAGACGGTCGCGCACGAGCTCGGGCTTGATCGGCTCGGAGTACAACTGCTGCATGCGCCCGGTGGCCGCGTCGTCGTCGAGGGTCGCGATCTCTGCCAGCAGCGGCTCGGGGTCGTCGTACCGCGTCCACAGGCCCTCGAGGTCGAGGACGCCGAGGCCCCCGAGCTGCCCGAGCATGATCGCCGTGTTCGGGCTGACCACCGAGTCCATCGGTGCGCCGATGACCGGCACGTCGAACGAGAACGCGTCGATCGTCCAGGTCGTCGAGACGTCCTCCGGGTTGCGCGTGCGCCGCGAGGGGACCACCGCGATGTCATCGAAGGTGTATGCCCGACGCGCGCGCTTGGAGCTGCCGATTTCGATGTCCATGGTCACCCCACTACCCTACCCGCGCGGCCCGTGTGCCGCTTCTGCGCGGTCCTGCCCGCGCCGTGGTTCGTGGCGGAGGATCGCTCCCAGACTTCGGAGCATCGCAGCGAGTTCGGAGCGATCGGAGGCAATCGTCCGAGTTTCGCACGATGTTCCGAAGCCTGAGTACCCCGTGCTCACACGGCCCGCGCGTATCCCGCGGCGACAGCGCGGCGCAGGGTGAGCAGGACATTCGCCGCGTCGTGCACGACCTGCGCATAGCTGAAGCGCAGCACCGTGTACCCGCGCAGACGCAGCTGTGCATCGTGGGCGATGTCGCTGCTGCGCTGGGCGCTCGATGAGTGGAACGCATAGCCGTCGAGCTGCACGACGAGCCGATCGCCGATCACGAGGTCGACGGGACGCCCTGCGAGCACGATCTGCTGACGCACGCGCAGTCCCGCGCGCCGCAGTGGTTCGACGAGAAGCGTCTCGAGGCCGGAGTCCGACAGCCCCGTCACCTGGGCTGCGAGATTCCGAGCCGCGCGGGACGCCCATGCCAGACCGCGCAGGTAGTCACCGGCGAGCTTCTCGATGTTCGCAGCCGATTCCCACAGCACGAGTGCCACATCGTACGGCTGGCAGATGGCGATGTGGGCGAGCGCATCCTCGACGCTCCCGACGAGGGCGGGCGCACCCCACGGCATGACCGGCTTCGCCCAGTGCAGCACGCCTGGCCACGCGTCGCCGAGTCGAGCCGACCCTGCTGTGGGCGGCAGATGCAGGTGGATGCCGCCGCTCACCGCTTCCGGCATCCACCACCCTCGTCGCCGTGCCAGGGTGATGCAACTCACGCGGCCGCCGGCTCGAGCGGCGGTGACGAGGTGCCCATCAGCCTGAGGCAGCGCCAGCCAGACACGGCGGATCAGCGTCGCACGCCGATCTCGCACGAAGGAGCGCAACAGCGCGATCGCGAACCCTGCGCGCAGGAGGTCATCGCGATGCGCGATGCCGTCGTGGCTCTCCAGCCAGGTCGTCAGCTCGTCGAATGTCTTCCGCATCCTCGAAGTCTGGGTGCCCGCGGGAGCCCCGGGACATGCCGGTTCGAAGAATGTGGAGAACTGTCGGCCTCGCCCCGCCTGGGGAGGAACCGGCGTGCTCCCCTGCCAGGCGGCATCCACCCCTCACAGACTTCGGAGAGGCGCATCAACCTCGGAGCGATCCGGCGAATCACTCCGAACTTCGCGCAGTGCTCCGAACTCTGTGAACGCGACGTGGCCCAAGGAGAGTGGATGCCGCAGCCGCAGCCGCCCGCAGAGGATACGAGCCGCGACCCCTACTTCTTGTAGTTGGGCGCCTCGACGACGATCTGCACGTCGTGGGGGTGCGACTCCTTGAGCCCGGCGGCGGTGATGCGCACGAACTTTCCGCGCTGCTTGAGCTCGTCGATCGTGCGCGCGCCGACGTAGAACATCGACTGGCGCAGCCCGCCGATGAGCTGGTAGGCGACGGCGGCGAGCGGGCCGCGGTAGGCGACCTGGCCCTCGATCCCCTCGGGGATGAGCTTGTCGTCGCTGGGCACATCGGCCTGGAAGTAGCGGTCCTTCGAGTACGAGGTCTTCTTGCCGCGCGTCTGCAGCGCGCCCAGCGACCCCATGCCGCGGTACTGCTTGAACTGCTTGCCGCCCTGGAAGACGATCTCGCCCGGCGCCTCGTCGGTGCCGGCGAACAGCGATCCGATCATGACCGAGTCGGCACCGGCCACGAGGGCCTTGGCCAGGTCGCCGGAGTACTGCAGGCCGCCGTCGGCGATCACCGGCACTCCCGCTTCGCGGGCGGCGAGATATGCCTCGTACACGGCCGTCACCTGGGGCACGCCGACGCCCGCCACGATGCGCGTGGTGCAGATCGAGCCCGGGCCGACGCCCACCTTGACGGCATCCACCCCCGCGTCGATGAGCGCCTGCGCGCCCTCGCGCGTGGCGACGTTGCCGCCGATGATGTCGATGTGCGCGAAGGTCGGGTCGGACTTCAGCCGCGTGATGATGTCGATGACGCCGGCCGACTGCCCGTTCGCCGTGTCGACGACGATGACGTCGACGCCCGCGTCACGCAGGGCCTCGGCGCGCTGCCACGCCTCGCCGAAGAAGCCGATCGCCGCGCCCACACGTAGGCGGCCCTGATCGTCCTTGGTGGCGAGCGGGTACTTCTCGCTCTTGTCGAAGTCCTTGATGGTGATGAGCCCGGCGAGCTTGCCGTCGTCGTCGATGAGCGGCAGCTTCTCGACGCGGTGCTTGGCGAAGGTCGCGATGACGTCGCCGGCGCTGATGCCCACGGGACCGGTGATCAGGCCCTCGCTGGTCATGACGTCGCGCACCTTGGTGGTCTGGCGCTCGAAGCCCGAGACGAAGCGCATGTCGCGGTTGGTGATGATGCCGACCAGGCGCCCGTCGTCGTCGACGACCGGCAGGCCCGAGATGCGGTACTGCGCGCACAGCGTGTCGACGTCTTCGATCGTCGCATCGGGCGTCGTGGTGATCGGGTTGGTGATCATGCCCGACTCGCTGCGCTTGACCTGGTCGACCATGGCCGCCTGGTCTTCGATCGACATGTTCCGGTGCAGGATGCCCAGGCCGCCCTGTCGCGCGATGGCGATCGCCATGCGCGCCTCGGTCACGGTGTCCATCGCCGCGGAGATCAGCGGCGTGGCGACCGTGATGTTCCGCGTCACACGCGACGAGGTGTCCGCCTCGCTGGGGATGACGTCGGTGTGTCCCGGCAGCAGGAGGACGTCATCGTACGTGAGACCGACGAAACCGAACGGGTCGGGCTGTTCCATGAAGTGATCCTCCTGACGGCCACCCGGGAGCCGGGGGCGGGCTGACATCGACCGGGTGCGGGAGGGAGATCCCGACCTTGTCAAGTCTAAGCGCCGCACGTCGTCGTTTTGTTCCCGGAGCGGCCACTCCCATCGGGTTCACACCGCAGCGCTCGCACCCCAGCACTCGCCGAGGAGCGCCCGCACCCCAGCGCTCGCCCCGAAGCGCTCACACCACCGCGGCGAGCGCACCGGGTTCGGGGAGGGGATGCCGCGACGCGGCCGGCCATGCGCGCTGCAGCGCCGCGACGGCCCGATCGACCTGCGCGGGCGCGGAGGTCAGCGGCAGACGCAGGAACCGCTCGAACGCTCCGTCGACGCCGAACCGCGGGCCCGCCGTGACCAGCAGGCCCTCACTGCGCGCGGCGAGGGCGAGCTGCGAGCTCACCGGCGCGCCGATGTGCGCCCAGACCGCGAGCCCGCCGTGGACGTGCGGCACCGTCCAGTCGGGGAAGGCCGCGGGCAGCCGCGCCTCGAGCGCCTCGCGCCCCGCCGCGAGCGCCGCACGGCGCTCGGCGAGCACGGCGTCGAACCGGTCGAACAGTCGCGCGACGACGAGCTGCTCGAGCACGGGCGTGCCCAGGTCCATCGTCGCGCGCACACCGTGCAGACGGCGGATCATCGCGCGCTCGGCGCGGATCCAGCCGACGCGCAGACCGCCCCACATCGTCTTGCTGGCGGAGCCGATCGTGATGACGTGCGCGCCGCCGGCCGCGGTCGCCAGCGGCGGGAAGCTCTCGGGCCGATCGATGTCGAGCTCGGCCGGCGTCTCATCGGCGACGACGATCGTGCCCTGCGCGGCGGCGGCGGCCAGCACGCGGCGGCGCACCGCCGCCGACATCGAGCGGCCCGTCGGGTTCTGGAAGTCGGGCATCAGGTACGCGATCGCGGGACTCGTGCGCCGCATCACCGACTCGAGCACGTCGACGTCCCAGCCGTCGACACCCTCGGTCGAGACCGGCACCGTGACGATGCGCGCCCCCGCCGCACCCAGCGCGTCGTACGCGTGCGGATACGTCGGCGCCTCGATGAGCGCCCGGTCGCCGCGGCTGACGAGCGCCCGCGCGAGCAGCGCGATCGCCTGCTGGGCCCCCACCGTCACGAGGATCTGGTCGGCGTCGGTGGGCAGTCCCCGCTCGGTGAAACGCCGCGCGACGGCCTCGCGCAGCACCGTGAGTCCGAGGGTGTCGTAGCCCGAGTCGAGCAGGAGGGGACTGAGGAGAGTGGATGCCTCGGCCACGGCATCCGGCATCATCGAGGGCGCCGGCAGCGCGGCCTTCGTGAAATCGAGCAGCCCGCTCGGATGGGCGCCGGGCGTGCGCACCGCCCCGGGCAGCGCCGTGCGCGTGCCCGAGCCCTGGCGGCTCACGGCGAAGCGCTGCTCGCGCAGCCGCTGGTAGGCCGCGGTCACCGTGGTGCGGCTCACACCGAGGTCGGCGGCCAGCTCGCGTTCGGCCGGCAGCCGGGCGCCCGACGGAAGCCGTCCGTCGATCACGAGCAGGCGCAGCCGATCGGCCAGCGCCTCGTACGACGGCCCCGCCCCGCGCCACTCGCCGAGGAGGTCCAAGAGTGCCCGGGCGCCGATCACCGTTTCCGACATGAGGCCACTTTACGCAGATTGGCCCTACCGAGCGCAAGCCTCATGACGATTGGATATCCACTGTGCAACCAATCCCGTCCACTGACCTCGTGACCGCGCCCCGCCGACGCCTCGCGCTGCCGACGTTCGAGCCGAAGCCGCTCAGCCGGCGCCCCGCCTCGCGCGCCCGGCGCATGGTGCAGCTGCTGGTCGGGCTCTTCCTGTACGGCATCGCCATCGCCACGATGATGCAGGCGACCATCGGCATCGAGCCCTGGGACGTCCTGGCTCAGGGGATCACGCGGCACACCGGCATCCCGTTCGGTGTCGTCACCAACCTCATCGGCGGCGTCGTCCTGCTGCTGTGGATCCCGCTGCGACAGCGGCCCGGCATCGGCACGGTGCTCAACGTGCTGCTCATCGGCCCGTCCGCGCAGCTGGGGCTGTGGCTCATCCCGCAGCCCGAGTCGCTGGCCGTGCGCATCCCGCTGTTCGCGGCGGGGCTCGTGCTCATCGCCGCGGCGTCGGGCCTGTACATCGGCGCGCAACACGGGCCGGGCCCGCGCGACGGGCTCATGACGGGTCTGCACGCGCGCACCGGGCTGCCGATCTGGCTCGCACGCACCGGCATCGAGGCCGCCGTCCTCGTGATCGGCTGGCTGCTGGGCGGCAACGTCGGCTGGGGCACGCTCGCGGTGGCGCTGTGCATCGGTCCGCTCGTGCACCTTGCGATCCCCCTGTTCGCGCTGACGCCCGCGCCGCCCGCACCGGCGCTGCAGTTGATCGAGTCGGATGCCGCGACCCGCGGTCGCGCACCGGCCCCCGAGCCGTGGGTCTTCGGCCCCCGACGGTGACGCGGGCCCGCGGCATCCCGAACCGTCGCGCCCGCCGCCGCTCTCAGGCGATCTCGGCCACGTCGGCGACGCCGCGCTGGCGTCGCGCGTGCCGCACCGAGTCGACGCTCAGCACGATGAGGGCGACCCAGACCAGCGCGAAGCCGATCCAACGCTCGAGCGGCATGGTCTCGTGCAGCACGAAGGCGCCGGTCGCGAACTGCAGGATCGGCGTCAGGAACTGCAGCAGACCGATGAGGCTCAGCGGCGCGCGACGCGTCGCAGCGGCGAACAGCAGGAGCGGCACGGCGGTGACGACGCCGGCGAGCAGGAGCAGCACGGCGTGCCCCGCGCCGGCGGTGCCCAGGGTGATGCCCGAGGTCGCACCCACCCAGATGAGCATGCCCGCGGCCACCGGCGAGAGCCAGGCGGTCTCCAGCGTCAGCCCGCTGACGGCGTCGACCGATGCGCCGACCCTGTTCTTCGTCAGCCCGTACAGGCCGAACGAGAACGCGATCAGCAGCGAGATCCAGGGCACCTGGCCGTAGCCGACGACGATCACGACCACCGCGATCACCGCGATGCCGATCGCGGTCCACTGCGCGGGGCGCAGCCGCTCGCGCAGCACGAGCACACCCAGAAGCACGGTGACGATCGGGTTGATGAAGTAGCCGAGGCTCGCCTCGATCACGTGTCCGGTGAGGGTGGCGACCAGGTAGACGGTCCAGTTGACGAAGATCAGGATGCCGGCGGCCGCGGTCCAGCCCAGAAGCCGGGGCTGCCGCACGATGCGGCCGAACGCGCGCCATCCGCGGGTGACGGTCAGCGCGACGACGCAGAAGACCAGCGAGAGAAGCACCCGCCACGCGACGACCTCCCAGGGGGTCGTCGGCAGCAGGGTCAGGAAGTAGAGCGGGAACAGCCCCCAGAGCAGGTAGGCGGCGAAGGCGTAGATCCCGCCCGCGGTCGCCCCGCCCGTGTTCTGCTTCACCGCACCAGCCTAGAGACACGACGAGGGCCCGGGTGCACGCAGCACCCGGGCCCTCGCTCGAGAGGACTAGCGGACGACGACCGCGAGGACGTCGCGGGCCGACAGCACGAGGTACTCATCGGCACCGAACTTGACCTCGGTCCCGCCGTACTTGCTGTACAGCACGCGGTCGCCGACGGCGACGTCGAGCGGAACGCGGTTGCCGTTGTCGTCGATGCGGCCGGGGCCCACGGCCACGACCTCGCCCTCCTGGGGCTTCTCCTTGGCGGTGTCGGGGATGACCAGACCACTCGCGGTGGTCTGCTCGGCCTCGACCTGCTGGATGACGATGCGGTCCTCGAGCGGCTTGATGGAAACCGACACGGTCTACCTCTTCCTTCGTTGAGACTGAAGACTCGTTAGCACTCAGACATCGAGAGTGCTGATGACAGTTTAGGCGCACGATTGGCACTCTCGCAACGCGAGTGCCAACCTGCGTCTCCCATACGCTGGGAGCATGGAGATGGCCGAGCTCACCGCCCTGCTCACACCCGCAGGCCTGAGCCTGCTCGACGAGCTGGGCCCCGTGACCTCGACCGGCGATGCGGCCCGTGCCGTCTCCCGGCTGCGCGCGGCCGGGCGCTCCCCCGACCTCGTGTCGGCGGTCGTCGGCCAGGCGCACCTGCGCGCGAAGGCCACGGCGAAGTTCGGCGACTTCGCCGCACGCATGCTCTTCACCCGGGCGGGCCTCGAACAGGCCACCCGCCTGCCGGTGGCCGCGCACCACGCCTCGCGGATGCGCACCGCGGGCATCGCCCACGTCGCCGACCTCGGGTGCGGCATCGGCGGCGACGCCCTGGCGTTCGCGGCCGCGGGCCTGCGGGTCGACGCCGTCGACGCCGACGAGGTCACCGCCGCGATCGCCGCGTACAACCTCGCCGTGTTCGGCGACACCGTCACCGTGCGACAGGGCGCGGCCGAGGCCACGGACCTGGCAGGCGTCGATGCGCTGTGGCTCGACCCCGCTCGTCGCACCGCGGGTCACCGCGAGACCCGCCGGGTGAGCGCCGCCGACTACTCGCCGCCGCTCGACTGGGTGTTCGAGATCGCGCGGACGCTGCCGACCGGCATCAAGCTCGGCCCCGGCCATGACCGCGACGAGCTGCCGGCCGAGGCCGAGACGCAGTGGGTCAGCGCCGACGGCACCGTCGTCGAGCTCGTCGTGTGGACGGGCGCACTGGCCCGGCCGGGTGTTCGGCGGGCCGCGCTCGTGCTGCGCGGCGACAGCGTGCACGAGCTCACCGCCGCCGATGACGCGCCTGACGCCGCCGTGCGCGAGCTCGGCGCCTACCTGCACGAGCCGGACGGCGCCGTGATCCGTGCGCGGCTGGTCGGCGAGGTGGCGCGGGAGCTCGAGGGCGGCATGCTCGACCCGCACATCGCCTACATCACCGGGGACGCCGCGCTCACCAGCCCGTTCGTCCAGTCGTTCCGCGTGCGCGAGACCCTGCCCGCGAATGCGAAGGCGGTGAACGCGGCCCTGCGCGTACACGACATCGGCACGATCGAGATCAAGAAGCGGGGCATGGATGTCGACCCCGCCGCCTTCCGGAAGAAGCTGTCACTGCGCGGTGACGCATCGGCGACACTGATCCTCACCCGGGTGGGTGCGCGCCATCTGGCGATCCTCGCCGATCGGGTGGGGTGAGGATGCCGCGGCTCAGGTGAAGAGCTGCTCGTGGACCGCGAGCCACACAAGCCAACCGGCGCTGTAGAGGACCGACAGGATGCTCAGCCCGAGCGCCCAGGCCGCCATGAAACGGCTGTCCCACGGGCGGCGCAGTGCGACCGCCGAGACGATGACGCCCGCGATGCCGAGGGGGAACGTCCACCCCACGAAGAACGAGGCGGCCAATGCCACCACGGCAAGCCCCAGCGCCCATGCGCTCAGCGTGCCGTGCACCTGCTCGGTGCCGACCCATTCGGCATCGGGCAGCGGCTCGATATCTTCGCTCGGACCGACGTCCGTCGGCGTCACGTCCACGGGCGCGGTGGGCAGACGCTGGAAGCCGCCGCGATGCTCGCCGGGCAGGGCCGGGTCGTCCGCTCGGGCGGGGCGACCGAGCCCGAACTCGACCTCGGGTGAGGGCGGCGCCGTCTCGATGTGCGGCGCCGGCGGGTCCTTCTCGTCGTTCACCGCTCCCCCACCGGAGTGCTCTCGGCGACCTGGATCTGCGTGACGGGCAGCGTCGAGTCGGCGCCGAACGCGAGAGTGGACGGCTCGCGGCCCGATGCAATGAGCTGCGCGGCCAGAGCCGCGATCATCGCCCCGTTGTCGGTGCACAGCGACAGCGGCGGGATGCGCACGGTGACCCCGGCCTGCTCGGCCCGGGCGAGGGCGACGTCGCGCAGTCGCCGGTTCGCGATGACGCCGCCTCCGAGCAGCAGTCGCGGCACATCGTAGCGGGCGCAGGCGTCGAGCGCCTTGGTGACGAGCACGTCGACGACCGCTTCGCGGAAGCTCGCCGCGACATCGCCGGTCGGCACCGGCTCGCCCGCGGCTTCCCGCTGCTCGATCCAGCGCGCGACGGCCGTCTTCAGCCCCGAGAACGAGAAGTCGTACCGGTGCGCGGCCATGTCGGACGCGCGGGAGAGGCCGCGGGGGAAGCGGATGGCACCGGGATCGCCGGATGCCGCGGCGCGATCGATCTCGGGCCCGCCGGGGTACGGCAGGCCGAGGATGCGGGCCACCTTGTCGAACGCCTCGCCGGCCGCGTCATCCATCGTCTCGCCCAGCAGCTCGACGTCGGTGGTCAGATCCCGCACGAGCAGGAGGGAGGTGTGGCCGCCGGAGACCAGCAGGGCCACCGTCGGGTACTCCAGAGGACCAGCCTCGGTGTCGAGGATGTCGGCGGCGATGTGCCCGACGAGGTGGTTCACCGCATACAGCGGCGTGCCCAGCGAGACGGCGAGCGCCTTGGCCGCCCCCACGCCCACCATGAGCGCGCCCGCGAGCCCCGGGCCGCTCGTGACCGCGACCGCGTCGAGGTCGGCGAGCGGCAGAGGCCCATCGAGTCCGAGGTTCGCGCCGGCCTCGGCGAGCGCGGCCTCGATGGACGGCTGCAGCGCCTCCAGGTGGGCGCGCGCGGCGACCTCGGGGATCACGCCGCCGTAGCGCGCGTGCTGCTCCATGCTGCTGGCGATCGTGTTGGAGAGCAGGGTGCGTCCGCGCACGATGCCGATGCCGGTCTCGTCGCAGCTCGACTCGATGCCCAGTACGAGGGGTTCAGACATCGTGCGTCACCTCCGTCGGCGCGTAGGCGCCCTGCGTCACCCGCTGCTCTGGCTGCTGCCCCTGCTGCCCTTGCTCTGGCCGCTGCCCCTGCTGGCCCTCACAGACTTCGGAGGATCGCACCGACTTCGGATGATTCGGCGAGGATCCTCCGAGCTTCGCGCGATCATCCGAAGTCTGTGAGGCGCCGGCATCCGCAGAACCCGCAGAAGCCGCGGCCGCGGTGACCGCGACGGGCGCGGCATCCCGCCCCCGGAGATCCGCCTGCATGACGATCGCGTCCACATCGTCGGGCTGGTAGTAGCGCGGCCGGCGGCCCACCTCGCGGAAGCCCTCCGACGCATAGAGGCTCTGCGCGACCGGGTTGTCGGCGCGCACCTCGAGGAAGAGGTCCCGCACGCCGCGGCGCCTCGCCTCGGCGATGAGTTCGGCGAGCAGCATCCGCCCCCATCCGCGACCGCGGGATGCCGCGGCCACGGCGATCGTCTGCACGTCGCCGTCGCGCGATCCGGCCACCGCGCGCAGCCCGGCGTAGCCGACGACGGCGCCGTCGCTCTCGAGCACGAGGTAGCGCCCGTGCGGCGAGGCGAGCTCGTCGCGCATGGTGCGCTCACTCCATGCGTCGGTCGGGAACGACGCGTGCTCGAGCGCCATGATGGCCTCGAGATCGGAGGCCGTGGCGGTGCGCAGCGCGGTCACGGGCCCACCTTCTTGCGTGCCGCGGGAGGGGCGACGTCGGGCGAGCGCAGGTAGAGCGCGTCGTGCGGCCCGATCTCGCGGCCGGCGGCCAGGGCCCGGGCGGCGGCGAGCGCGAGCATCGCGCCGGACACGGCCGCGGCGTCGCGCCGCTCGGCAGCGGCCGCGGCGAGCACGGCGTCGATCTCGTCGCGCGGGGCCAGTGCGGGGCCGGCGGTGCGCACGGGCAGTCCGTCGTCGTCGAGTCCGTCGTAGACGGAGTACGCGACCTCGCGGCGGCGCGCGTCGGTGACGACCGCGAAGCGGGGGGCGTCGGCATCCCGGATCGCGTCGAAAAGAAGCAGCTCGAGCGCCACCGCGTCGTGACTGACCACCGGCACGACCGGGACGCCGCGCCCCAGCGCGAACGCGCGCGCCGCGGCGATGCCGATGCGCAGCCCGGTGAAGGGCCCGGGCCCCATGCCCGCGGCGACATGCGTGATCTCCCCGTCCGTTGCGCCAAATTCATATGTATTTGTCCCACGCACATCAAACTGCCGACGGTTTGATGTTCGCTCGGCGGTGTGATGTGCACTCGCGGCCCGCGCATCAGGGGCGGGATGCCGCGGCCCCACGACCTGCTCGAGCAGCGTGCCGATCACCTCAGCGTGCGCGAGCGGGTCGGCGCTGTCGGCGTGGGCGCGCACGACGCCGTCATCCTCGATGACGGCGACCGTCGTGCCGAGCGAGGTGTCGATACCGAGGATCACGCCTTCCAGGGTAATGGGCACAGGTCGAGCGGACGCTGTGGGGCGCTCGGACGCCGCGCCCGCGCCCCGCGCCGCTCCGCGCTTCGCGAGGTCGCACGAGTTCTCGCGAGGTCGTACGAGTTCTCGCGAGGTCGCGCCAGATCTCGCGAGAAACCATGCGATCTCGCGAGAAACCATGCGACCTCGCGGGCTCAGGCCCCGCGCCGCGAGACGGTGACCACGCGGGGGTCGGGGGCGTCCTGATCCTCCGGGTCCCAGTCGGGCAGCGCGCACGCCGAGTCCGAGCCGTGCCCGCCCACGGCGCGCTCGAGTTCGACCTCCCACCACGTGTCGCGCAGCCCCTCGGCCATGCCACGGCCCCACTCCACCACCACGACCGAGCGCTCGGTATCGATGTCGAGGTCGTCGAGCTCGAGCGCCGAGCCGAGCCGATACGCGTCGGCGTGCACGAGCGGCGCTCCGCCGACCAGCGACGGATGCGTCCGAGCGATCACGAACGTCGGGCTCTGCACGGGTCCGCGCACGCCGAGACCCTCGGCGATCCCGCGGGTCAACGTCGTCTTGCCCGCACCGAGCGGGCCCGTGAGCACGACGAGGTCGCCGGCGTGCAGCATCCCGCCCATCCGGCGCCCGAGCGCCTCCATGTCGGCGGCCGACGCGATCTCATGGCGGCCGACGAGGTCGTCGAGGCCGCTCATCGCTGCGCCTCCCGGCGCGGCACGCGAGGTCCGATGCGGGTCACGATCTCGTAATTGATGGTGGATGCCGCATCCGCCCACTCGCGCGCGCTCGGGGCACCGAGCGTCGCGTCGCCGAACAGCACCGCCTCGTCGCCCACGGACACCGGGGCGTCGCCGACGTCGACCACGAACTGGTCCATCGCGATGCGCCCGGCGACGCGGAACCGCCGCCCGCCGATGACGACCGGCCCGGCGTTCGACGCCTGCCGCGGCACCCCGTCGGCGTAGCCGGCGGGCACGAGCGCGAGCGTCGTGTCGCGGTCGGTCCGATACGTGTAGCTGTAAGAGACCCCGTGCCCGGCCGGCACTCGCCGCACCGCCGCGACCGACGCGTGCAGCGTCATCGCCGGGCGCAGTCCGAGCTCGGCCGGCGTGCGGTCGTCGAACGGCGACAGCCCGTAGATCCCGAGCCCCAGGCGCACGCAGTCGAGCCGCATCTCGGGCAGGTCGATCGCCGCCTGAGTGGCGGCCAGGTGCCGCACCCGCGGGGCGAGACCCACGGCCGACGCCGCCTCCGACGCCTCGCGGAAGCGGGCCAGCGCCGCCCGGTCGTCGTCGGGCGACGCGTTCGAGACATGGCTGAACAGCCCCGTCACGCGCAGCCGGCCGATGCGCTCGAGGCGCGCCGCCTCGGCGAAGACGGCGCCGAAGTCCTCGGGCGCGATGCCGTTGCGACCCAGCCCCGTCTCGACTTTCAGATGCACACCGACGGGGCGGTCGGCGGATGCCGCGGCCGCCGCCCTCTGCAGCTGGTCCATGCTCGAGATGCCCAGTTCGACCCCGAGTGCGGCGGCCTCGTCGAACGAGGCGCCGGGCGCGTGCAGCCACGCGAGGATCGGCGCATCGATGCCGCCGCGGCGCAGCTGCAGCGCCTCGGCCACGTCCGTCACACCCAGGCGCGTCGCACCGCCGGCAAGGGCAGCGGCCGCCGAGCGCACCGCGCCGTGGCCGTAGCCGTCGGCCTTGACCACGGCCATGACCTCGACGCGCGTCAGAGCGCGCAGGTGACGGGTGTTCTGGGTGATCGCGCTCGTGTCGATGACGGCTTCGCGCAGCACGCCCGGGGCGAGGCGGCTCATGCAGTCTCCTGTTCGGCGGGTTCGGCGGGTTCGGCGGGCCCTGCGGGCTCCGCACTCTCCACGGTCTCGGCGATCACGTAGGCGATCGCCAGGCCCGCGTCGTGCGACATGGACAGATGAAGGGCCTGGATGCCGCGCGCGGCGACCACCGCTGCCGTGGTGCCGCTGAGCTCGAACCAGGGTTTGCCCGCGGCATCCGGCACGATCTCGATCTCGGTCCAGTGGACGCCGTCGGATCCGCCCAGCGCCTTGATCAGCGCTTCCTTCGCGGCGTAGCGCGCGGCCAGCGAGCGCGCCGCGAGCGGCCGTTCGGACGGCGCGAACAGCCGCGCGAGCAGCTTCGGCGTGCGGGCCAGCGTGCGCTCGAAGCGCGGGATGTCGACCAGGTCGACGCCGATCCCGGCGATCATCCGCACTCCCCTCGCACCCCCTCGACTTTAGCGCGCCGAGGGGCGCGGGCCCGCGAGGGCGAGGCCGCTACTCGACGGTGACCGACTTGGCGAGGTTGCGGGGCTGGTCGACATCCAGCCCCTTGGCCTCGGCCAGGCCCATCGCGAAGATGTGCAGCGGCACGACCGCCAGCAGCGGCTCGAAGAGGGGCCCCGCCAGCGGGATGCGCAGCACCTCGTCGGCGAAGGGCAGCACCGCGGCGTCGCCCTCCTCGGCGATCACGATCACGCGGGCGCCGCGCGCGCGGATCTCCTGGATGTTCGAGACCACCTTGTCGTGCAGCTGCGCCGAGTACACCGGCGACGGCACGATGACGAACACCGGCTGCCCCGGCTCGATCAGCGCGATCGGGCCGTGCTTGAGCTCGCCGGCCGCGAAGCCCTCGGCGTGGATGTACGAGATCTCCTTGAGCTTGAGCGCGCCCTCGAGCGCGATCGGGAAGCCGACGTGCCGGCCGAGGAACAGCACCGAGCGGGTGTCGGCCATCCAGCCGGCCAGGTGCGCGGTGCGCTCCTGCTCGTGCGCGAGGACCCACGCGATCTTGTCGGCGACGCCCTCGAGCTCGGCGACGGCGGTGGCCGAGTCGTCGTCGGTGAGCACGCCGCGCACGCGGCCGACGTGCAGCGCCAGCAGGTACAGCGCCGTGATCTGCGCGACGAAGGCCTTCGTCGAGGCGACCGCGACCTCGGGACCCGCGTGTGTGTAGACGATGGCGTCCGACTCGCGCGGGATCGTGGCGCCCTGCGTGTTGCAGATCGAGAGCGTCTTCGCCCCGCGCTCGCGCGCGTACTTGACGGCCATGAGCGTGTCCATGGTCTCGCCCGACTGGCTGATCGAGACGACCAGCGTGCCCGCGTCGAGCACCGGGTCGCGGTAGCGGAACTCGTGCGCGAGCTCGACGTCGACGGGTACCCGCGCCCACTGCTCGAGCGCGTACTTGCCGACCTGACCGGCATAGGCGGCCGTGCCGCACGCGATGATCAGAATGCGATGGATGCCGCGGAACAGGTCATCCAGACCGTCGAGCTCGGGGATCTCGACGATGCCGTCGTGCGCGCGCCCGCGCACGGTGTTGGCGACGGCCTCGGGCTCTTCCGAGACCTCCTTCGCCATGAACGACGACCATCCGCCCTTCTCGGCGGCCGCGGCATCCCACGTCACCTCGAACGGCTCCACCTCGACCTCTCCCCCGTCGAAGTCGGTGACCCGCACGCCGCCGGGCGTGATCGACACGATCTGGTCCTGGCCGATCGCCAGGGCGCTGCGGGTGTGCTCGACGAACGCGGCGACGTCCGATCCGAGGAAGTTCTCGCCCTCGCCCAGGCCGATCACCAGCGGCGAGTTGCGGCGCGCCCCGACGACGAGGCCGGGGTGGTCCTGATGCATGGCGAGCAGTGTGAACGCGCCCTCGAGCCGGCGCACCGTCGCGCGGAACGCGGCCTCGAGGTCGTCGCCGTGCGCGTGGTACTCGCGGGCCAGAAGCTGTGCCGCGACCTCGGTGTCGGTCTCGCTCGCGAAGCTCGCGCCCTCGGCTTCGAGCTCGGCCTTGAGCACCGAGAAGTTCTCGATGATGCCGTTGTGGATGACCGCGAGCCGCCCGTGGTCGGCCAGGTGCGGGTGCGCGTTCGCGTCGGTGGGGCCGCCGTGGGTCGCCCAGCGGGTGTGCCCGATGCCGGTGGTTCCGTCGGGCAGCGGGGTGCGCTCGAGGTCGTCGCGAAGCACGCTGAGCTTGCCGGCGCGCTTGCGCATGCCGAGGGTGCCGTCGCCGTCGATCACGGCGATGCCGGCCGAGTCATAGCCCCGGTATTCCAGTCGCGCGAGCCCCGAGAGGAGAATGCCCTCGCTGGGGCGCGGGCCGACGTATCCGACGATTCCACACATGGGATCAATCGTATTCAGGGGTGAATGCGAGGGGTCCGAACATAAGGGGCGGGATGCCGCGGCCCGACCCACCCGCAGAGCGCTGCGAGCCGAACCGGCTCACAGCTTGCGCAGCTGCACGTACTCCACCGCGTGCTCGCGCCCCTTGCGCAGCACGAGGGTGGCCCGGTGCCGGGTGGGCAGCACGTTCTCCTCGAGGTTCGGCAGGTTGATGTCGTTCCAGAAGCCCAGCGCCCGCTTCTCCGCCTCGGCGTCGCTGATGTCGGCGAAGACCTTGAAGAACGAGTTCGGGTTGCTGAACGCCCCGTGCCGCAGGGCGAGGAAGCGATCGACGTACCAACGCTCGATGTGGGCGGCGTCGGCGTCGACATAGACCGAGAAGTCGAACAGGTCGCTGACCGCGACGTCGTTGGGCGCGGGCGGGGGCTGCAGCACGTTGAGCCCCTCGACGATGAGCACGTCGGGGCGCCGCACGGTCACGTGCGCGTCGGGCACGATGTCGTAGCGCACGTGCGAATAGAAGGGGGCGCGCGCTTCGGCCGCACCGCTCTTGACCTGGATGAGGAAGTCGACGAGGGCCCGCCGGTCGTACGACTCGGGGAAGCCCTTGCGGTCCATGAGCCCGCGCCGCTCGAGCTCGGCGTTCGGATACAGGAACCCGTCGGTGGTCACGAGCTCGACCCGCGGCGTGTCGGACCACCGGCTCATCAGCTCGCGCAGCAGCCGCGCGATGGTCGACTTGCCGACGGCCACCGAACCTGCCACGCCCAGCACGAAGGGGGTCGTGGTGTCATCGCCCTCCTGCAGGAACGACGACGTCTCGGCGCCCAGCCGCTTGGTCGCCGTCGCATAGAGGCTGAGCAGACGGCTCAGCGGCAGGTACACATCGCGCACCTCGGCGAGGTCGAGCCGGTCGCCGAGCCCGCGGATCTGCACGACCTCGGTCTCGGTCAGCGGCTGCGCCATCCCGCTCGCGAGTCGCGCCCAGTCGGCGCGGGCGATCTGCCGATACCGCTCGGGCGCGGATGCGTCATCAGTGGCCACCCGGCAATCGTAGCGGGGTGGATGCCGCGGCCCGCGGCATCCACCCCTCCGTCCTACAGCTGATGCCCGATCCGTGCGAACGGCACAGAGAACGCGTCGGTGTCCTCCTTCTCCGCAGACGTGGACTCGTCGGCACTGTACGGCTCGAGCGCGTTGTCGAGCGTCGTCTCGTCCTGCGGGAGCGACCCGATGCCCGAGGCGCCGAACGTCGAGATCAGCATGACCCCGATGCCCTGCGACGTGAGCTGGTCCTTCGTGATGCCGAGCGCGGGGAACGGGATCTTCATCTCGTACACCGTGTCCTGCGCGGTGTCGTGCCCCTTCGTCAGGAAGTCGACGTACTTCGCACTGTCTTTCAGATCGGCCGGCGTGTACCCCGACGCGCCCTCGGCGTCGACGCCGTACAGGTGCGAGCCGACGAACCCGTCGCCGTACGCGTACTCGATGCCGGCGTCGTCGAACCCGGTGACGTCGGCCGTGGCGTAGTCGAACGCGCCGTCGGCGTTCAGCGAGAAGACGGCCGGCTGTCCGACGCCCGGCTTCACCGAGAACATCAGCATGTGGTCGGTCTCCTTGCTGGTGAAGGTGTCGCCGATGCCCCAGACGCCCTGGGTGGTGCCGTCGATGAGCCCGTCGCCGCCGACACCGGGAGTGGTGTCGAACGCGAGTGAGATCGGGATGTCGCCGTTGTACGGCTTGCCGTTGTCACTGATCGGGTACCCCTGCGCCGGGTCGACGACGTCGGTGACGTTCGTGAACTGCCACATCAGGTAGAGATCCTCGTCGTCCCATGACGCGTACAGCGCGTAGGGGTCGTAGACCGGACCCTCGTGGATGCCCCGGAACGCGCGCGGGTCGTCGTTGGCGACGCCCTGTGCGATGAGTTCCGACGCGTTCCAGTCGGACGCGTCGCCGTCGACGGTGATGGATGCCGCCTGCCCGACGCCTCCGTCGGGGTTGGTGGCGTAGTGACCGTACGAGATGACATCGGAGAACGTGCCCTCCGTGCCCGACCCGGTGCCACCGGTGTCGCCCGAGCCGTCGCCCGACCCACTGCCCGACCCGTCGCCCGACCCACTGCCCGACCCGTCGTCCGACCCACTGCCCGAGCCGTCGTCGTCCCCGCCGGTCGACGCCGCATCCGACGCCGTGACGGTCACGGGACCGGCCGCCGCCGACAGGTTGCCGGCGGCATCCACCGCCGCGACGGAGTAGTGGTAGACCGCACCGGTCGTCACGTCCGTGTCGGTGTAGCTCACGGCGGCCGTCGTCGTGGTGGTCGTGCCGCCGGCGCCGGTGCGCACGATGACGTACGCGTCGACGGCGACGTCGTCGTCCGACGCCGTCCAGGTCAGCGTCACGCTGGCATCCGACGAGGTCGCGTCCAGGTCACCGGGTGCGGTGGGCGCCTCGGTGTCGTCGCCCGCGGCCGCGATAGTGGCCCGGGCCGCGTCGCTCGCGGCCGACACGTTGCCGGCGGCATCCTTCGCCTGCACGGTGTAGGCGTAGGTGACGCCCGCCGCGGCCGACGAGTCCGCGTACGAGGTGCCGGTCGCCGTGAAGGTCGCCGGCGCGCCGCCGCCCGTGCGGGAGACGATGTAGCCGGTCACACCGGTGTCGTCGGACGATGCGGTCCACGACACGGTGATCGCGCTCGCGCCCGCCGTCGCCGTGACATCGGTGGGCGCGGTCGGCGCCGTCGTGTCGGCCGCTGCCGGGCACGGGTTCGTCGTGGAGACCGCGCCGTCCTTCACGGCGCTCACGCCGCCGCTCAGCGCGTAGTTCTTCGACCCGTTGTTGTCCCAGGTGCCCGAACCGTCGGTGAACGTGACCGCCAGGGTCGTGGCATCCCCCAGCTCGATGTCCTTCTCGACCCAGCCGTCACAGGCGGCCGCCATCGCGACACCGGGAACCGTCGTCCACGCACCGTCACCCACCTGATAGTGGATGTTGTACGCCGACCAGCCCTTGTCGGTGGAGTAGTACACGTGCGCGGTGTCGTCGTCCGACCCGCTCGTGGACCCGCCGTCCGTCGCACACGGGCTCGTCGTCGAGACGGAGCCGTCCTTGACCGCACTCACCCCGGTGGCCAGCGCATAGTTCTGGGATCCGTTGTTGTCCCACGTGCCCGAACCGTTGTTGAACGTCACTGTCAGGGCGCTCGCACCCGTGGTGTCGATCTCCTTCTTCACCCAGCCGGTGCAGGCGGCCTCCATCTGCTCACCGGGGGCGGTCGTCCACGCGCCGTCACCCACCTGGTAATGGATGTAGTACGACGACCAGTCCTTGTCGGTCGAGTAGTAGACCGTCGTGTCGACGGTCGGTGTCGGGGTCGTCGACGCGGTCGGCGTCGGGGTCGGCGTCGACGTCGGGTCGGTGCCGTCGGCCTTCTTGGCGACGTCGATGGCCAGTGCGCCGTTCGCGGGCACGGTCGCGGTGAACGTCCCCGAGCCGTCGACGGTGACCGTGTGGCCGGCGTCGCAGGTGGTGGATGTCGCATCCGACGCCACCACGTCGCAGTACGTGCCGGCCGCCAGCGACGTCTGGAACGTGCGGGTCAGTGCACCGCCCTTGTTGATGACGACGTAGCCCTTGTCGCCGCGGCCGAACGCGATCTGGTCGCTGCCGTTGGTCCACCAGTTGTTCACGGCGGCGTCGCCGACCGCGTTGTGGAAGCCGACCATGCCGACGATGGGCTGCTCAGCGTGCTCGCAGACCCACACGCCGGTGCCGCACGTGGCGTCCTTGACGTGGCCGGTGTCGTCGACCGGCGCGCCGGCGTCGGTGTCGCTGAACGCGAAGCCCGACTGGATGTTCGGCGACCCGTACGGGTACGCGAGCATGAAGACGTTGGCGAGCTGGTAGCTCGCACCGTCCTTGTAGGTCAGGTCGTCGCTGCCGCGCTCGGTGTCGTGGTTGTCGACGAACACCGCGGCGTCGGCGCTGGCCGTGAGCCCGTTCGCGATCGACTGCGCGTTGTTCAGCGACGAGCCGCCGAAGACGTTCTTGAGCTTCTTCGCGTAGTCGAAGCCGTAGGTCTGGCCGGTGCCCCAGTACTGGCTCTCGGTGATGCCCTCGCCGTTGATCACCTCCTGTGCGAAGTAGACGTCGGGGTCCGTGAGCTTCGCCTTGATCGCGGCCAGGTCGGCGGGCCACACGTGCTTGGCGGCGTCGATGCGGAAGCCGGAGACGCCCAGCGAGATGAGATCGTTCATGTAGTCGGCGATCTTCGTGCGCACAGCGTCGGTCTCGGTCTTCAGATCGCTCAACCCGACCAGCTGACAGGTGCGATCCTCGTCGGGGCTGTTCTTGCTCCAGTCGATGTCGCGCCGGCAGTCGTGGAAGTCGCTGTCGCTGTAGATGCCGGGATAGTCGTAGTAGCTGAACGAGCTGCCCGCGAGGCCCGTGGAATCCTCCGGCGGACCCGACATGTGGTTGATCACCGCGTCGATCATGACCTTCACGCCGGCGCTGTTGCAGTCCTTCACCATCTGCGCGAACTCGGCCCGCGTGCCCTCTTTGCCGTCGATCTTGTAGCTGACCGGCTGGTACGAGGTCCACCACTGGTCGCCGATGCGCGCCGTCTCCTGCGGCGGCGAGGTCAGCACATACCCGTAGCCGGCCGGACCCAGAGTGCTCTTGCACTCACGGCCGATCGAGGTCCACGGCCACTGGAACATCACCGCGGTGACGTTCCGGTTGCCGTCGGAGGCGTTGCTGCTGGGCAGCCCGTCGGCGCTCGCGGTCGTGGTGGCGCTCAGCGCACCCACCAGGCTCGCCGCCGCGGTGGCGAACACCGCCAGCCCGACCAGCGGCCGGCACCATCGCGCGCTGCGGCGCTGTTTCGTGACATCCATCGTCTTTCGTCCTCACTCTCATCACACCGCGACGCTGCCGGCAGACGACGCTGCAGCGCGTCGCGGGAGGGGGCACCCGGAGCTCAGGCACGTGGGGGTGGATGCCTCGGGTCCGGGGTTCGAGCTTCGACGGCTGCGCCACTGACGACTCGCGCAGCGTCGGCAGCGGAACTCGGACGGCTCGTGGCGGCATCCCGTCCACTGCACTGTCGGCGAGTGTATTGCGATCCGGAATACTCTGCAAGCGTTTACAGATTTGGGAGCGGTTTCTGGCGCCTATTGCCTTCAAAATACGGAGTTCCGCCCTCCCTCACCATGTAAGCGCTTGCCACGTGGCGTACTCATGCATGTTTCAGAGGTTCGCGTGCGGAGCGCGACCCGCCACCGGAGGCGGAGTCGCTTCTCGCGGCCGGCGACGGTACTCTATTCGTACTAATCGTTCTATTCGATAGGAGCACCATGACCGAGCCGGAGTCCTCCTCCCCACTCAGCGAGGAGGCCGTGACGTCACGGCACACGATCGCCCTCACTTCAGGAACGCTCGATTACACGGCCACCGCCGGCACAGTCCTGGTGCGGGACGATGACGACACCGCACTGGCGAGCATGTTCTATCTCGCGTACGTCGCCGATCGCTCGGCGGGGGCACCGCGGCGACCGATCACCTTCCTGTTCAACGGCGGCCCCGGTTCGGCGAGCTTGTGGCTGAACATCGGTGGTTTCGGTCCGCACCGAGCGCCCACTGCGACCCCGACGGCGACGGCCCCGGCTCCCTACACGGTCGGCGACAATCCGCACACGCTGCTCGCCGACAGCGACCTCGTGTTCCTCGATGCCCCCGGCACCGGGTACTCACGGCTGGCCGGCGACACGCGCGGCGATCGCGTGTGGGGTGTCGACCAGGATGCCGACGTCTTCGCACGGGCGATCACACGCTACCTGTCGATCACGAACAATTGGAACGCCCCGCGGTTCCTGTTCGGCGAGTCCTACGGCACGACACGCGCCAGCGCGCTTGTGCATCGACTGCAGAACCAGGGGCTCGACTTCAACGGCGTCGTGCTGCTGTCGACGATGCTCAACTGGGCCGAGAACAACCTCGGACTCGACCAGGAGCACATCAACCTGCTCCCGTCGTTCGCCGCGACCGCTCGCTATCACGGTCGTTCGCGCGTCGAAGCCGGTTCACTCGAAGACCTGCTCGCGCAGGCGCGCGCGTTCGCCCAGGGACCTTACGCGCATGCATTGCAGCAGGGCGACCGCATCGATCCCGATGAGGAGCGCGTCGTCGCCGAGCGCTTCGCCGACTTCACCGGCCTGGAGACCGACGACGTGCTGTCGCACCATTTCCGCATCGGCATGGAGCCGTTCCGCTATGCGCTGATGAAGCAGGAAGGTCGCGTGATCGGTCGGTTCGACACGCGGTTCACCGCCGAGCACCAGTACGTGGTCGGCACAGGTTCGCACGACCCCGCCACCGACGATGCCGCAACCGCGGGGGTGAACAGCGCCCATCTGTCGACGTTCCGCGAGCACGTCGCCGTCGACCTCGGATACACGACCGAGCTGCACTACCGGCACCTGTACAACATGCACATCGAACCCCGGTGGGACTGGCATCACAAGGCGCCGGGCATCGACGGCCCCACACCGATCCCTGATGTGAGCCTCGACCTGTCGGCGGCACTGCGGCGCAACCCGAACCTCAAGGTGGCCGTCATGGGCGGCGTCTACGACCTCGCCACGCCGTTCTTCGGCGCCGAGGTCGACATCGCGAAGCTCTATCTCGCACCGCGGCTGCGCGAGAACGTGCGCTTCCGCTTCTACGAGTCTGGACACATGACGTTCGTCGACGAGCAGGTCGTGGCACGGATGGCGCGTGACCTGCACGACTTCTACACCGACGCCACCGACCACACCCCCGTGCAGGTGTGAGCCGGTGCGGTCAGCCGCGCAGAAAGGCGCGCAGGTCGCCGACCAGCGCCGAGCGGCTGACCGGGTCGGTGTACATCATGTGGCCGCCCGGGTAGCGGCCCTGCGTCACACGGCTGGCCGGCAGCCCGTACTGCACGAGCAGGTGTTCAAGTGAGCCGACGGTCGTCAGCGCGTCGAAATGCCCGGTGCCGAAGAACAGCCGCGCGCCCGAGTCGGCCCGCAGCAGCGCCGACAGATGTGCCGGATAATCGAAGACCGCGAACGGGGATGGCAGGGCGCTTCCTCCGAAGCGGCCGACGGCGGACGCCTCGAGATAGTCCCAGTGCTCGTGGGATGCCGCGGCGAAGCGGTATCCCACGACCTGCGTCACACCGAGCCGGCCGAACAGCTGCTGAGACGCCGCCGTGAAGACCGGATCGAGTCGCACGTCGGCGGCGTCGAGCTCCGGCTGCGTGGAACCTGCGGGTGCGGCATCCACGGTGTATCTCGTGTCGGTCAGCCCGACGACCCGGCCCGGCAGGAGGATCGTCCGGAACTCCTCCTTGTCGATGCGCAGTCTGCGCTCGCGGACCTGACCGGTGGTGAGCCCGGTGTAGCCGGCGACGGCATCCACCATCGACGGCTCGAGGGCTGACTGCGAGAGCGCTTGCGCATACGGTCCGATCGCGAAGGCGTGCGCTCGGCACACCAGCTCGTCGAGGTCGGCATCGCGGTACGCGCCGCGACCGTGATACCAGGCGGTCGCCGCGAGGAACGGCAGCGCCGCGACGAAGCCCGCAGGGTTTCCGGGGCGTTGCGTGGTCTCCTGTGCGTTCAGGCATTGTCCGAGGAAAGCGATGCCCGCCACGGACGCCCCCTCCTCGCGCAGCCGCGTCGCCGTCAGTGCTGCGCGGATCGTGCCGTAGCTCTCACCCAGCAGGAAGACCGGTGAACCGACGCGTCCGTGGCGCACGAGCCAGGCGCGGATGACGGCGGTGGTGAGGTCCGCATCACGGTCAGTGCCGGAGATCGCGCTGACGTCGGCGCGCGGGTCACGGCGCGAGAAGCCGGTGTCGACCGGGTCGAGAAAGACGAGGTCCGCGGCGTCAAGGAGGCTGTCGCCCACCGGGATCAGCGGCTCCTCGGGCAACGCGGTCTGAGTGAGGTCAGCGGGAACGGCCGCGCCGAACGGGCCGAGTCCACTCAGGTGGAGCCACACCGACGAGCACCCCGGGCCCCCATTGAACAGGAACAGTACGGGGCGCCGGCCCGAACCGACCGAATACGAGTACGTCCACGCGTCACCGACAGGCAGGCCGTCCACGACCAGCGGCGTCGTCTCGACGACGGCCGCCACATCGAGATCGCCGATGCGATGACGAGTGCGCGCGTGCTCAACGGCGGGCCTCGCCTCCGTCACACCGCTCATGCGTTCAGGTGCGTCAGCGCGACGGCGGCGAGCGCCGCGGCCTGGTCACCGAGCACAGAGTCGTCGAACACGACATGCGGCGTGTGATTGGGCGCCGCCTGCTCGGGATCGATGTCCGCCGGCGTCGCGCGGAGGAAGAAGTAGACGCCGGGCACCTCGCGCAGCACGTAGCTGAAATCCTCTGAGCCCATGACCGGTTCGGGAGTCACCCAGACGCGATCCTGCCCGAACGTGTCCGCCAGCGTCTCCAGTGCGCGGCGACCGAGCTCGGCGTCGTTCGACAGCGGCGGACACAGGAGCTCGAGCCGCACCTCGGCCGTGCAGCCGTGGGCGGCGGCGATGTGCTCGATCAGAGCCGGGATCTCGGCGACGACCCGCTCATGTGCGGGCGCCGACAGCACGCGAATGGATGCTCCGAGTCGAGCCGTCCCCTCGATGACGTTGAACGCGGCCGCCCCTGCCTGCAGCTGCGTCACGGTGATGACGACGGGATCGAACACGTCGTGACGCCGCGTCGCGTACGACTGCAGCGCCGTGACGATCTCGGCGGTCGGCGGCACGGGATCGACCGCGAAGTGCGGCTGCGACGCGTGGCCGCCCTTGCCGCGCACGGTGACCTGCAGCTCGAACGCCCCCGCCATGAGCGGGCCGGGCCGGGTGGAGAAGATCCCTCGCGGTCCGGCGACCACATGAAGACCGTAGGCTGCTGCCACCCGCGTGCCGGTGATCTCCAGCAGACCCTCCTCGACCATGAGTCGTGCGCCGTCGCCCACTTCCTCGCCCGGCTGGAACATGAACACGACATCGCCGTGCAGCTCGTCACGCCGGGCCGCGAGCAGGCGGGCGGCACCCACCAGACCGGCCACGTGAAGGTCGTGTCCGCACGCGTGCATGGCGTCGCCGGTCGCACGGAACGGCACATCGGCCTGCTCGTGCAGCGGCAGGGCGTCCATGTCGCCGCGAAGGAGCACGGCCGGGCCGGGATGCCCCCCGCGCAGCACCGCGACCACCGAGTCCAAGCCCTCTCCGCGGGTGATCTCCAGCCCCAGGCCGTCCAGCGCGGCGATCACGCGCTGTTGCGTGTGGGGCAGGCGCAGGGCCAACTCGGGGTCGGCGTGGATCTCCCGGCGCAGCCGCACCAGGTCCGGGAGTAGTGCGCGGGCGTCGTCGACGAGGGTCACGGTGTTGCCTCCAGGGCGGTCAGCAGGTGGTCGGTGCCGGCGTGCTCGATCCGCGGGATCGCGGCGACGAGGCTGCGCGTGTAGTCATGCCGCGGGTGCGCGACGATCTCGGCCGCATCGCCGGTCTCGACGATCTGCCCATGCCGCATGACGGCGGTCGTGTCGGCGATGTAGCGGACGGCAGCGAGATTGTGCGTGATGAACAGGACGGACAGGCCGAGCTCGCGCTGCAGGTCTCGGATCAGGTTCAGCACCGCGCCCTGCACCGACGCGTCCAGCGCCGAGGTGATCTCGTCGGCGACGATCAGCTGCGGGCGTACGGCGAGGCAGCGAGCGATCGCGACGCGCTGCCGCATGCCGCCCGACAGCTGGGCCGGGTAGCGGTCACCCGCGCTCGCCTTCAGCCGCACGAGCTCGAGCAGCTCGCCGACGGCGGCGGGACCGGCGCCGTCACGTCCGAGGTGGATGGTGAGCGCCTCGGCGAGTGTCTCCCCCACCGTCATGCGCGGGTTCAGCGACGAGTACGGGTCCTGGAAGACCATCTGCACATCACGTGCGCGTTCGCGCGCCGATCCGCGGTGCACAAGCAGATCGCGATCGCCGAGCCGGATGCTGCCGGAGACGGCCTTCTGGAATCCCGCGACCGTGCGCGCCACGGTCGACTTCCCGGAGCCGGACTCTCCGACGAGCCCCACGATGCGCCCGTGCGGCACCGTCAAGGAGACACCGTCGACGGCGGTGAAGGATCGCCGACCATGGCCGAACGTGACGACGAGATCGTCGATGACCAGATCCGCCATCAGACGGTCACCTCCGCACGGGGACGCTCTTCGCGCGACATCCCGTCCTGCGGGTGCCAGCAGGCCACACGTCCGCCATGCGCGTGGGCGCGCAGGGGCGGCGCCTCGGTGCGACAGCGGTCGGTCGCGAACGGGCAACGTGCTGCGAACGCACATCCAGGCAGCTCCTGCGACAGGTCGGGCGGTTCGCCGGGTATCGTGGCGAGCGGCGCGGACCGGTCGGTGTCGAGGTCGGGCAGCGAGGCGGCAAGGGCGCGCGTGTACGGGTGTGCGAGCGCATCGGACCGGGCCAGCAGTGTCGCATCGACATCCTCGACGATGCGCCCCGCATACATGACGATGATGCGGCGGCAGAGCTCGCCCAGCACGGCGATGTCATGCGAGACGACGATGGCGGCCGCGCCGTTGTCGGCGCACTCCTTGCGCAGCATGACGAGCACGCGCCGCTGCACCGTGACGTCGAGAGCCGTCGTCGGCTCGTCGGCGATGATGAGCGAGGGGGATCCCATCTGCGACATCGCGATGAGTGCACGCTGCCGCATCCCCCCGGAGAACTCGTGCGGGAACTGCTGCGCGCGCTGCTCGGGGTTGGGGATGTCGACGCGACCGAGTGCTTCGACCGCCTGACGATGCGCGTCGGCGCGGCTCGATCCACCGTGCACGCGCGGCACCTCGGCCAACTGCCCACCGACGCGGAGCGCCGGGTTCAGGGCTGTCAGTGAGTCCTGGAAGACGACGCCGACCTTCGTGCCGAGCGCCTTGGACGCCTGGCGATCCGACAGCGGCGCGATATCGGTGCCGTCGAACGAGATACGGGATGCCGTGACGGCGGCGCCGGCGGGGGCCAGCTGCGCCACCGACATGAGGGTGACGCTCTTCCCGCTGCCGGACTCGCCCACGACGCCGACGAGTTCTCCCGCCTCGACACGGAAGCTGACGTCCCGCACGATCCGCTGCCATCCACTCTCACCCGGGAACGAGACGCACAGCCCTTCGACCTCCAGTAACGCAGGAGGAGCAGACTGCTGCGCAGGCGTTGCGGCCCGCGGCGCAGGGCCCAGCCGCCGACGGGAGAGGGCCCGCGAGCCTCCGCGATTGCGCAGGAATGCGGCCAGCGCCTCACCGAAGAGGCTGAAGGCGAGTCCCGCGAACACGACGGCGACGCCCGGCCCGATCGCCGCGATCGGTGACACATAGACCTGTGCAAATCCTTCCGACAGCATCCGGCCCCAGTCGAACTGGGGCGGCTGCACGCCGATGCCGAGGAAGCTCAGGCTCGACAGCGCGAGCAGCCCTCCCCCGACAGACATCGTGACGTTGACGATGACCGGCTCGGCGATGTTCGGCAGCACGTAGTGGGTGAACTGACGGCCCCGCGAGACGCCCAGCATGCGGGCCGCTGCGAGGTATTCCGCGCCGGCGACGCGCGCCGAGAGCGTCTGTGCGAGTCGTGCGAACGACGGCACCATCGTCACGGCCAGCGCGACGACCGCGGTGATGGCTCCCGGTCCGAGCAGGATGACGGTGAGCATCGCCAGCAGCAGCACGGGGAAGGCCAGCCAGGTCGCGATGACATCGGCGAACCAGCGCTGCGCCCGCGGTCCGAGCACGGCCGGGAGCGCGCCCAGCACGAGGCCCGCGACCGCGCCGAGTCCCGTCGCCGCCAACGCCATGACCAGCGAGAGCCGGGTCGCGACGAGCGTGCGCAGCAGGATGTCGCGACCCAGCTTGTCAGTGCCCAGCAAGTGCTCGGACGACGGGGGCAGACCGATGGCGTCGGGATCGGCCGCCACTGCCTGCTCACCCCACCACATCGGCGCGAAGATCGCGACGAGCACGAGGATCAGCAGCATGACGGTCGTGATGACGGCCATCGGCTGTGTCGGCAGTGCCATACGCCGGCGGATCATGCGGTCTCCATGAGGGTCGTGCGACGGTCGAGGATCGAGAGGACGACGTCGACGAGCAGGTTGACGACGAGGATGATCGCGGCGTACACGAGCGCGAGCCCCTGCACGATGCCGTAGTCCTTCGACGTGATGGCCTGTACGAACGCGGTGCCCATGCCGGGCCAGTTGAAGACCTGCTCGACGAGCACGCCGCTGGCCACCATCGTGCCGAGCATCGTGCCGCCGATCGTGAGCGTCGCGGTCAGCATGTTCGGCAGGGCGTGCTTGAAGTAGATCATCGCCGCCGGCAGGCGCTTCGACCGCGCGGTGCGCACGTAGTCGTCGCCGAGCGTCGCCAGCGCCTCGATGCGGGCGATGCGGGCGATGGACGCCGAGGAGGCGATCGAGAGGGCCGCCACCGGAAGGACGTACGAGGCCGGTCCGCTCTGGCCCGCGACCGGCAGGGCGTGCAGTGCGATGGCGAAGACGATGATGAGCAGGACGCCGAGGAGGTACTCGGGCACCGCGGCGATGAACGAGGTGATGCCGGTGAACGTGACCTCGACGCCGCGTCGCCGCCCGCCCTGCGTGAGGATCGCGACGAACAGTCCGACGGGCACCGCCACCAGGAGGATCACGGCGAACGATATCCCGGCGAGTTCGAGCGTCGCGGGGAGACGGCCGGCCACGATCTCGTTCACGGAGCGCCCCGTGATCAGGGACACGCCCAAATCGCCGTGCAACAGCCCCCACAGATAATCGGCATACTGCACGATGAGCGGCCGGTCGAGACCAAGCTGCTCGCGTCGCGCCTGCACAACCGATGGATCGGCCGTGACACCCAGCGCCGCCCGCACCGGGTCGCCGCCGGCCACCCGCAGCACGATGAACGCCGCCGTGACGATGACCCACATCGCGACCAGGGCACGCCACACCCGGCCGACGAGGAAGCGCAGCCACGGGCTGCCGCGGCGGCTCCGACGTTCGGAGGCCGCCACGACAGCCGTGGGCGTAGGGGCGAGTGCCGTCATCCGTTTACTCTGACACCCGCACCGTCAGCGGGGCGACGATGCCGCCGGAGTTCACTCCGAACGTGACGCCGCTGCCGTAGTAGGTCTCGCTGGACTCGTAGAACGGAAGGATGTCGGCATCCGAGATCAGCGACTTCTGCGCCGCGGTCCACGCGTCGCAGCTGTCGTCGCCGGCCAGCTTCTGCGCCTGTGCGGCCAGGTCGAAGAACTCCTGGTTCGTGTTGTACGTCCAGTTGCCCCCGTTCGGCGGGAAGTCGCCCGACATGATGCCCTGCCAGTCGCTGGGCAGTGTCGTCGAGATGGGCGCCCAGATGAGGTCCCAGTCACCACCCGAGAAGATGACGTCGGTGTACGACGGCGACGGGGTGGGGGTCGCCTTCACGCCGATCTTCGCCAGCTCCTGCTGGATGAGTTCGATGCCGGAGACCACCGAGTCGTCGGAGTTCCCGGGGTACAGCAGCACGAGCGAGAGCTTCTTCCCGTCTTTCTCCCGTACTCCGTCGGAGCCGACCGTCCAGCCTGCCGCATCCAGGGCCGACCCCGCGGCCGCCTGATCGTAGGCGTGGAGTGCCGACGATGCATCCGCGCCCGTGCACACGTTCGAGAACGTGCTCACCAGCGTCTTCATCGGGGTGCCACGTCCGTCGGACGAGACCTTCCCGACGGCGTCACGGTCGATCGCCGAGGCGAGGGCCGTGCGCACGGCGATGTCGTTGGTCGCGCGGCCCTTCGCCTGGTTGAAGAACAGCAGGCCGGGACGAGTGGGCACCTCGATCTTCTTGAGGTCGAGGCTGTCGAGCCGGTCGCGGTCGGAGCCCGCCACCATGCCGATGTTCAGCTCGCTCTGCTGCAGCATGTTCGCGACGGTCGACTCGCTGTCGACGACCTTGAGCGTCACCTTCTTGGGAAGCCCGGCTGTCTTCGACGTCACGTCCCCCGCGCCCCACGTGTAGTCGTCGCGCAGCGTGAAGGTGTAGCTCTGCCCCGCCGTCGACGCCGTCAGCGTGTACGGTCCGGTGCCCATCGACGTCGTGTTCAGCTGGGCGGGGTCCTTGCTCCCGGCCGCGCAGACGATGGGCATGAGCCCGATCGTGCCGAGCAGGAAGCTCTGCGGGTCGGCGCTGGTGAACGTGACTGTGCCGGCGGTGTCGTCGGCATCGATTGTCAGCCCCGAGGCGGGGAAGTAGACGCCCTTGTACGGTGAACCGGTCTTCTCGGCGCCGGCGTACTCGAAACTCGCCTTGACGTCGGAAGCGGTCAAGGGCGTGCCGTCGGCGCACGTGACACCGTCCTTGAGAGTGAACTCGACCTGGGTCGTCGACTCCGTCCAGCTCTTCGCGATGGCGCCGACGGGGTCCTTGCCGGCTGGGAACGAGACGAGCGACTCGTACGCGTACGACGCCACGATCTGGCCCGCTTCGGTCGCGTTCGTGATCGGGTTCAGATCACCGGGGTCGCCCGTGAGCGATACCGTGATATCGGTGCTCGCGGTGCCCGATGCGCCTCCTCCTCCCCCGCTGCACGCGGACAGGGCCAGCGCGGTGACGCCGAGCGCACCGACCAGGGCGATAGCGCCTCGTCTCATGAGTGGTCCTTTCTCCGGGGATGCTCCTTCGCATCCGCTCAAATGATTGTTATCAATTATGTCGTTGTGGATGTTGCGTCGGTGTAACGATCGAGTGTGTTCTTCATGACGTCTTCACGAGGTGGGCAGCGCCCATGACGGACTTGACCTCGAGGAACTCTTCAAAGCCCAGGCGGCCGGCCTCCCGCCCCAGTCCGGACTGCTTGTACCCGCCGAACGGCGCACCGACATCGAGGCCGGCGCCATTGATGCCGACGGTGCCCGTACGCAGCCGCAGGGCGATCTCGAGCGCGCGTACCTCATCGGCCGACCACACCCCGCCGGACAGACCGTAGTCACTGTCATTGGCGAGGGCGACGGCCTCGTCGATCGTCCGGTAGCCGGTGATCGCGAGGACGGGCCCGAACACCTCGTCGCGAAAGAGCGCCATGTCGGGATCGACGTCAGTGAAGATGGTGGGGCGCACGTAGGCCTCCCCGATCTCCAGCGCCTGCGTGCCGCCGACGAGCAGCCGCGCGCCCTCCTCCTGCGCTCGCGTGATGTGAGCCACGACTCGCGAGTGCTGCGCGGCCGAGGCGAGCGGTCCCATGCGGGTGTCCTCGTCGCGTGGATCACCGGGCATCCACGTCTGAGCGGCCGCGACCGCGGCATCCTCCCACCTGCTCTTGATCGTTTCGGGGACGAGTGCCCGCGTCAGCGCGGCGCAGGTCTGCCCCGCGTTGGCGAAGCACGACGCCAGAACACCGGCGACGGATGCCTCCAGCGGTGCGTCGTCGAGAATGACAGCGGCCGACTTTCCGCCCAGTTCGAGCGCGACACGCGTGACGGTCGCGCTCGCCGCGCGGGCGATACGCTCGCCGACGGCCCGTGAGCCGGTGAACGTGACCATGTCGACATCGGGGTGCGCCGCGAGCGGCTCGCCGACAGCGGGTCCGTCTCCGAAGACGACATCGACGACGCCGGCCGGCAGACCGATGGCGTCCAAGATCTCGGCGACGATGACGGCGTTCAGAGGCGCGACCTCGCTCGGCTTGAGCACCACGGTGCAACCGGCCAGGAGCGCCCCACCGAGCTTGAGCATGATCTGGTGCAGCGGAAAGTTCCACGGCGTGATGGCGGCGACGACGCCGACGGGCTCGGTCACGACGAGGCTGTTCGAGACGGCTTCCGCGGAGACGTGCTCTCGCGCCGCTGCGATCAGCTGCCGCAGATCAGCGATCGCGACGCCCACCTGCGCCGCGCGGGCGAACGCGATGGGCGTGCCCATCTCAGCGGTCAGAGTTGCTGCGAGCCGCTCGCGATGCTCGTCCAGTCCGGCCGCCAGTGCCTCCACGATGCGGATGCGCTCCTCCATCGGGGCGGCCGCCCACCCGGGCAGCGCCGCACGGGCTGCGGCGACGGCCCGGTCGACGTCACCGGCATCCCCGGACACCACGGCCCCGACCACGGCGCCGTCGGCGGGGTTGACCACCTCGATGACCGCACACCCCTGTGGCGATTCGACGCGGCCGCCGATGACGTGACCCGCCACGGCGCTCATGCGCCCGAACCTTCCGTGACGAGCGGTGCCGGTACGAGATGTGCGCCGACCGGGAGCGGCTCGGGACGCGGCACACCCTCATGGATCAGGTGCCAGGGCGAGGGGAACTCCCCGACCGGCACGTCGATGAGGATCGGCTCCTGGGCGGTCACCGCCTCGGCGAGCACACCGCGCAGCGAGGCGGGGTCGTAAGCCGTCGCGCTCGCCACACCGAAGGCACGGGCGAGCGACGGATAGTCGGGGTTGGTCAGATCGGTTGCGAAGTAGCGCGCACCGAAGCGGTTCTTCTGGATGCGACGAACATTGCCGTAGAAGCCGTCGTGGAAGACGACGGCCGCCAGACCCAGACCGTACTTCTTCATCGTGGACAGCTCCTGCAGCGTCCATGAGAAGCCGCCGTCGCCGTTGACGGACACCACGGCGCGCCCGGGGTCAGCCGCCTTGACGCCGAGCGCCGTGGCGAACCCGTATCCGAGCGTGCCCTGATATCCCGGACCGATGTAGGTGCGCGGAAGGTACGCGGGGTAGCACGCACTGGCGGCGTACCCGACCTGCGTGAACTCGCTGACGAACACCCCGTCCTCGGGCAGCACCCCACGGATCGCCGCGAGATACTCGCGCTGCGGTGCGATGTCGTCGAACTGCGCGGCCAGCCACGCGCGAACGGCGGCGAACTCTGCGGACCGGTCCTCACGGGCAGGATGCCCCAGCTCGGCTGCGAGCGCGTCCAGACCGAGACGCGCGTCGGTGAGCACACGCACTGCCGCCACCCGGGGGCCCTCGAGATCGGCGGCTTCGGCGTTCATGAGGATCGCCGGGGCGCCGGCGGTGTCCAGCGGGGTGCCGAAAGTCGAGACGAACCGCGTGCCGACGGCCAGGACCAGATCGGCTTCACCGCGGAACGCGCGCAACGCGAGCGCATCGAACGCCAGCCGGTGACGGGCATCGATCGCACCTCGACCGTTCTCGGTCATCAGGACGGGGGCCTCGAGGATCTCGGCAACCTCACGCAGCGCGGCAGAGGCGTCGGCGGCGATCACCCCCCCTCCGACGATGATCAACGGCTTGCGCGCCGCGCGGAGGAGGGCCGCCGCCGCGCGGATGTCGCCCTCGTCGGGAGCCGTGGGCGCAGGCGCCACGGCACCGGCCGGGGCTGCGGAACCGAGCGCCGCCAGTACATCCGGCGGCACTTCGAGCGCGACCGGGCGAGGCCTGCCAGTGCTGAGCTGCCGGAACGCCTCCGTGACGAGCCCCGGGATCTCATCGACATGTCGGGCACTGCCCGTCCACTTCGTGAGCGTGCGCAGAATACCGGTCTGATCCGGGATCTCGTGCAAGGCACCAAGGCCCTTCCCGATCGCACCGGAGTCGATCTGCCCGGCCAGCAGCAGCATCCGCGAGTTCGCGGAGTATCCCGTCGCCACTCCCGCGAGCGCATTGAGCACGCCCGGCCCCGGGACGACCATCGAGACACCGACCCGTCCGGTGCTGCGCGAATAACCATCGGCCATGTACGTGGTCGCCTGCTCGTTGCGGGCGCACACGAAGTCGATCCGATCCGACCGCCGGTACAGTGCGTCGGCCGCGGGGTCGAGCTGCACGCCCGGAATACCGAAGATCTTGTCGACGCCCTGAGCCAGCAGTGATTCTGCGAGCAGGTCTCCACCCGTGTTGTCAGCCATGCCGTCCTCTCGACGTCGAGTTCCAGAGGTATGATCATATTCGTTATATCCATTTGTCGCAAATGACCTCGATCTCGGCGCGTTTCCGCCGCGGTCGGGGCGACGTTCATAGGATGTGATGAGACGGCGCCGCGGGGCGCGAGCATCGGAGGACCCATGACATCGCTCTCGCGGGAGTTCGAGTCGGAGCAGCACGCCTTCCTCGGCGGGCGTGCACGGATCGGCCACTCCGTCGCCGACGTCCTGGTCCGCGAGATCGAGGATCGCATCGCGCGCGAGTCGCTCGCACCGGGCTTCCGGATCGGTACGAAGCAGGAGCTCTGCGAGCGATATGGAGTGGCATCGGCCACCCTCGGCGAGGCGATGCGGGTGCTGCGTGCGCGGGGGGTCATCGAGGTGAGGCCCGGGCCCGGCGGTGGCCTCTTCGTCGCCGAGCAGTCGCCGCTGATCCGCCTCGCACACAGCGTGCTGCAGCTGCGCCAGCAGGGTGCGACCGTCAACGACATCGTCGCGGTGCTCGACGCGCTCGACGAAGCCGTGCTGCGCGATGCCGCCGAGCACCGCACGGCTGCCGACCTGAAGGATCTCGACAAGCTCCTCGCCGAGTTGACGAAGGTCTGGGGCGACCCGGTCGCCGGCCTGCATTGCAACTGGCGCCTGCACCGCCGCATCGCCGAGATCTCCCCGAACGCCGTGCTCCGCACGTTCTATCTGAACCTCGTCGACTACATCGAGTCCGAGAGCGTCGGCGAATCGTCGACGTTCGACGTCATGGGTTTCCACCCCGACACCCAGGAACGCCTGCAGATCCACCGCGACCTCGTCGAGGCGATCCGCATGCAGGACGAGACGCTGCAGCGCGACGCGATCGTCCGCCACCGCACACTCGGGCGCTGATCGTCGCTCAACCGGTCACGTGCCGCAGCGCGAGAGCCGCCAGCGCCGCCGCCTGATCCCCGAGGATCGCGTCGTCGAAGACCGCGCGCGGCGAATGGTTCATCTCCGCGTCCTCCGGACGCATGCCCGTCGGCGTCGCGCCGACGAAGACGAACGCGCCCGGTACCTCGTCGAGCACGAACGAGAAGTCCTCCGACGCCATGATCGGCGATTCGAGCGTCTCCACGCGCTCGGGACCGAACTCACTGCGCAGCACGTCCCGCGCCGCGATGGCACACACCGCGTCGTTGACGGTGACCGGATAGCCGACCTCGAACGTCGTCTCGGCGCGGCACCCGTAGGCCGCGGCGATCTCCCTGACGAGAACGGGCAACTCGAGGCGCAGACGCTTCACCGCCGTCGCAGACAGGGTCCTCACGCTCGCCGACAGCCCGGCGTTGTCAGGGATGACATTGACGGCGTCGCCCGCGTGCAGCCTCGTCACCGAGATGACGACGGGGTCGGACACCGGGACGCGGCGGGTGGTGTACGTCTGCAGCGCGAGCACGAGCTCGGCCAGCACCGGCACGGGGTCGACAGCCTGGTGCGGCCGCGAGCCGTGCCCGCCGCGGCCGGTGATCTGCACGTGAAGCAGGTTCGCGCCCGCCATCAGAGGGCCGGGGCGCGTCGAGAAGACGCCCGACCGGCCGGGGAGCACGTGGATGCCGTAAGCGGCGCAGACGCGCGGCCCGGCGGCATCCAGCACCCCCTCGGCGATCATCCGCGGCGCGCCCCCGCCCGCCTCCTCACCGGGCTGGAACATGAGCACGACAGAGCCCGCGATCCGCTCCCGCCGTGCCGCCAGCAGTCGCGCGGCGCCGATGAGTCCCGCCGTGTGCAGATCATGACCGCAGGCGTGCATGGCGCCTCCCGACGCCGAGAACGCGAGCCCCGTCTGCTCGACGATGGGGAGAGCATCCATGTCGGCGCGTAGCAGCACCGCGGGTCCCGGTGCCGCGCCGCGGAGCACAGCAGTCACCGACGACAGGGTCCGCCCCGTCATGACCTCCAGGGGCAGAGCATCGAGTTCGGCGAGCACGGTGGCCTGCGTCCGAGGCAGGTCGAAGCCCACTTCCGGGTCCGCGTGAAGCCTCCGGCGCAGACGGACGAGGTCGGGCAGAAGCCGTGCCGCATCCGTGCGGAGTGTCATCGCACGATCCCCCGCACCGCGGCGTCGAGCGCGTCGAGATCGACGCCTGCGATACCGCAGGACGGATCGACTCGGACGATCACGCCGTCCTCGACCTCTCCGGGATCATGCAGATCGACGACGGGACCGTCGATCCACACCCAGGGCAGCCCCCGGGCATAGTCGCGGATGACCGCGAGCTTGTCGAACTGCACGGGCAGGAAGGGCCACGGCTCGGCGGGCAGCCCGAGCGCCTCGGCGAAAGCCGTGTGCGCGTTGTGCCCCCACTCCGAGGCCCACACGACCTCATAGCGCTGCGCGAGGACCCGGATGAGGTCAGGGGCGGCATCCGGCACCGCCACATCGCGAACCCATCGCCCCCACGCCGACACATGGTGCATCGTCACCGGCACGCTCGGCGTCCCCTCGATGACAACGACGTCGCTGATGCCGAGCACCGCCAGCGGGCGGTCCCCGCGGGGCGGGCGCGCCTCGTACCGCGTCATCGCTCAATCCTCGACGGCGTCGGCGAGCAGCGGCGCGTCCGGCGCACCCTCGAAGTAGTTGCCGCCGTCGATGCGCACGAGCGCGTCGGCGGGGTCGAACACGAGGCCGACCGGATCGCCGCCCTGGGCGACCACCTTGGTCTGCTTGGCCATCATGCGCCGCACCATGGCCACACCCTGATCGGTCGTGGTCAGGTGATCGTCGCTGTGCAGCGAGATGGGGCCCTGTGACTTCTGGCATTCGTAGTCGCCGGGCAGCCGCTGGTGCTCGGCATCGGTGAGATCTTTCCAGGCCTTGCCCTCGTGGGTCGAGCGCAGCTTCGCGAGGAATGCAGGATCCTCGTCGCGCGCGACGGTGAAGATGCGGAAGTTCGTGTCGTCCTCGGGTACGACCCACCCGATCATGTTCGTCTGCCCCGAAGCGAGCTTCGGACTCGGCACCACCCGCAGGTTGGGGAACATGACCTCGGTCACCCGGCGAAGCCGTCGTCCGTCACCGAGTCCGCGCATCTGGATCGAGCGGACACCGGTGGGCGTGTACTCGTAACTCACCTCAGGGATCACCGCCATCTCGGGCGTGAACTGATTGCCACTGAAACGCGCATGCAGGATCGGCACGTGGAACGGGTCCATGACGTTCTCCCAGTGCTGCAGCCAGTTGAAGTCGAGTTCGGCGGGTCCGCCTCCTCCGACTCCGGCGTCGTTGACGATGAGCTGCTCGCCGTCGGGAAGGTCCTCGAAGGTGTCGTAGCGCGGCAGCACCGGCTTCTTCTCGGGCGGGCCCATGTACACCCAGATGAGACCGTACTGTTCCTGCACGGGGTACCAGGGCTGACGCACGCGATCACGGTGCAGCCCGAGCTCAGGCTCGCATGGCTGCTCAAGGCACACCCCCTCGGGGTCGAAGACCCAGCCGTGGTAGCAGCAGCGGATGCCTTCGTCCTCGACGCCGCCGTAGAAGAGCGATGCCCCGCGGTGGATGCATCGCGGATGCAGCAGCGCCGGCACGCCCTTGCGGGTACGGAAGAGGATGAGCTCCTCCCCCAGCACCCGCACGCGGGCGGGGCGGGTGGTGGCGTTCTCGACGAGCGCCACCGGCTGCCAGTAGCGGCGCAGCACCTCGCCATAGGGCGTGCCGGGCCCCACCTGGGCGAGGTCGTAGAGCGGCGCCCCCTGGCGCAGACCATAGGCGGTTCCGGTGTCCATGTCTCTCCCTTGCTTCAGATGTCCAGGACCAGCGTGGGAAGCTTCGAGCGCGAGACGCAGATCATCATCGTCTCGTTCGCCTCCCGCTCGTCGGGGGTCAGGATGCTGTCGCGATGCTCGGCCTCACCGTCGATGATCGTCGTCTCGCATGTGCCGCACACGCCCTCCAGGCACGAGCTCGGCACGCCGATGCCCGCCTGCTCGAGCATCTCCAGGATCGTGCAGTGCGGCTCCACGGTGACCTTCAGGCCCGAGCGCCGGGCCTCGACGTCGAATGTCTCCCCGTCACCGGCATCCGCATAGACCTTGGGTTGGAACCGCTCCATGTGCAGAACGCCGTGCGGCCACGATCCGCTGAGCTCCTCGAGCGCGTCGAGCATGCTCGCGGGTCCGCATGCGTAGACGGCATCGTGCGCGCCGGGCGCGCCGATCCACTCCCTCAGTTCCAGGCGCGGATCGCGATCGGTCGAGACGACCGTGACCTCCGGACCCTGTAGAACAGGATGCCGCAGGTATGCCATCCGCTCGCGGGAGCGCCCGAGGTAGGCGAGTCTCCACGGCCGCCCGGCCGCAGCGACGGCACGGATCATCGGCAGGATGGCGGTGATACCGATACCCCCGGCGACGAAGACGGTCTGCGAAGCCTGCGCGAGCGCGAAGTTGTTGTGCGGCGGGCCGCTGTGCACTCGGTCGCCGGGACGCAGATCTCGGTGCACATAGCGGGAACCGCCTCGGCTGACATCCTCACGCAGGACCGCGACATCCCATGTCGACGCGTCAGCCGGGTCCGAGCACAGCGAGTACTGGCGCTCAACGTCATTGGGGAGTCGCAGATCGATGTGCGCGCCCGGCTCCCAGGCCGGCAGCGCGCCGCCGTCAGGCCGCTCCAACGTCAGTAGCAGCACCCCCTCGGCTTCCCACCGCATGCCTCGCACGACGAGGTCGATGCGCTCATCCGGCGTCGCTGCGGCCACTGCTCCTCCTCGAACATCTTCGGGCTGTGCGGATATTCTCGATAATGGTTATTATGAATTGATTGGTACGGCGAGTCAAATGAGCCGGGCCGGAGAGGAATCAGAGGATGTCTGCGACAGAGACGGGTGCCGTGCGCGTGCGCGAGGACCTGGATGCCGTGCCGGCGTATCGACAGGGCCGCTCCGTCGCCGCGGGCGACGAGGAGACGGTGTTCAAGATCTCGTCGAACGAGAACCCGTATCCCCCGCTGCCCTCGGTCCGCTCCGCGGTGGCCGCGACGCTCGAGCGCATGAACCGCTACCCCGAGTCGGCCGCATCCGCCCTCACTGCGCGCCTCGCCGATGAACTCGATGTCTCGCCCGCGCAGCTCGTGTTCGGAGCCGGCTCCATCGAGATCGTCTCGCAGCTCATCCGCGCCACGAGCGGACCCGGTGACGAAGTCATCTATGCGTGGCGCTCGTTCGAGGCGTATCCGATGCTCGTACGCACCGCGGGCGCGACGCCCGTGGAGGTACCACTGACCGCAGATCACCGCCACGACCTGCCCGCGATGGCTGCGGCGATCACCGACCGCACGCGTCTGATCATCGTCTGCAACCCGAACAATCCGACCGGCACGACCGTCGGCGCGGCCGAGCTCGAGGAGTTCCTCGATCGGGTACCCACGCACATCCCCGTGCTCCTCGACGAGGCGTACGTGCATTTCAACCGGCGCGCCGACACGGCCGTCGGACTGGAGGTCTTCCGCCGCCGACCCAACATCGTGGTCGCACACACGTTCTCGAAGGCGTATGGGCTGGCGGGCATGCGCATCGGATACGCGGTCGCACACGAAGAGCTCGCCTCAGCCATGCGCAAGATGGCGGTGCCCTTCGGGGTCACGACTCCGGCACAGACCGCTGCGTTGGCCTCGCTGCAGGCCGGTCGCGAGCTCCAGGAGCGCATCGATGCGCTCATCGTCGAGCGCGAGCGCGTATTGACCGCCCTGCAGCAGCAGGGCGTATCAGTGCCCGAGACGCAGACGAACTTCGTGTGGATCCCACTCGGCGACGACACCGACGAGGGGGCGCGGCTGTTCGAGACGCACGGCCTCGTCGTGCGCGCGTTCTCCGGCGAGGGGCTCCGTGCGACGATCGCCGAGACCGAGGCCAACGATCGGATCATCGCAGCCGCGGCATCCCTGCACGCACACTGATGGGATGTCCGCCTCGCAGGACATCCGCGCCCACACACCGAGAAGCGCCGCCGACACCCCCGGGATCGCGAACCCGTCCTGCGGGATGAACACGACGAAGGGATGCCGCAGCGTGCCGCCGCGACTTCTCTACAGGCGGCCCGCACGGCGGCTTCTCCACAGATCGCTCACCGTGCGGTGAGCACCGTCCTCGCACGTGGCATTCTCGAAGAGCCCGGACGACAATGGAGGCGTGGACATCGTGACCGAACCGCAGACCTGGGTGCTGCTGGGTGTGTTCACCACGATCATGCTCGGCGGCATGACATTGATGACCACGTTGCTCACCCGCGCCATGACAGCCAGCACTGACGGTCTCCGCGGCGAGATCGGCAGCGTCCGCGGCGAGATCGGCAGCCTGCGCACGGAGATGAACGCACGATTCGAAGGCACGGATGCCAAGTTCGCCGCGATCACCTCGCAGTTCGACGCGGTGAACGCCCGCATCGACAACCTGCACCATGAGATGGACGCCCGCTTCGCGAGCCTCGACCGTGACGTCGCGGCGCTCACCAAGCGCGTCATGGGCTGACCCCTCCCCGCCCCGCACCCGCGCGCACTACGCTTTCACCGTGCGCCTCGCCGTCCTCGACATCGGATCGAACACCGTCCACCTGCTGATGGCCGACGTCCGGCCCGGGGGCCGCCCGCTCGCGGTGACGAGCGAGCGCGCGGTGGTGCGCCTCATGCGCTTCCTCACCCCCGACGGCGCGATCAGCACCGAAGGCGTGGAAGCGCTGCGGGATGCCACGACCCGTGCCCGCGATCTGGTCGCAGGCGAGCACATCGACGAGTTCCTCGCCACCGCCACCTCGGCGGTGCGGGGTGCAACCAACGGCGCCGAGGTGATCGCGATGATCGAAGAGATCCTCGGCACCGAGCTGCAGGTGCTCGACGGCGAGACCGAGGCGCGACTCACGTTCCTGGCCGTGCGTCGCTGGTTCGGGTGGGCCTCGGGCAACATCCTGCTCTTCGACATCGGCGGCGGCTCACTCGAGCTGGCCACCGGTGCCGACGAGCTGCCCGACGTCGCGGCATCCGTGCCGCTGGGCGCCGGCCGGATGACCGTGCAGTTCCTGCCCGACGACCCGCCCGGAGACATCGCGGTCGAGGCGCTGCGCGCGCACGCGCGCGAGGTGCTGACGCCGGTGGCCGAGCGCTTCGCCGCGCAGCCTCGGCCCGATCACGTCGTCGGGTCGTCGAAGGCGATCCGATCGCTGGCGCGGCTCGCCGGATTTCCGGCCGCGGGCTGGAACGGCAGCGAACGGATGCTGCTGCCCCGCGCCGCGCTGGGCTCGTGGATTCCGCGGCTCGCCCACATTCCGGCATCCGCCCGCCAAGAACTGCCCGGGATCACCCCCGACCGCACGTTCCAGATCGTCGCGGGCGCCGTGGTGCTGCACACCGCGATGGAACTGCTCGGTGCCGGCGAGCTCGAGGTCAGCCCGTGGGCGCTGCGCGAGGGCGTGCTCCTGCGCTACATCGAGTCGATGGCGTGGGACCACCTCGGGCGATAAACCCGACGAGCCGAGCTATGCGGGCAGTGCGAGATGCTCGCGCACGACGTCGGCGAGACGCCCTGCGACCTCCGAGGCCACATCCACGTCGGCGGCCTCGACCATCACGCGCACGAGCTGCTCGGTGCCCGATGCGCGCAGCAGCACGCGGCCGCTCGTTCCGAGCGATCCCTCGGCCTCGAGCACGGCGGCGGCGACGACGGGGTGACCGACCTGGGTGCGGTCGACGTCCTTGACGTTGATCAGCACCTGCGGGTAGACCGTCATGACCGAGGCGAGCTCTTCGAGCGATTTACCGGTCTGCGCCATGCGGGCGAGCAGATGCAGGCCCGTCAGTACGCCGTCGCCGGTGGTGGCGTGCTTGCTCATGATGACGTGACCCGACTGCTCGCCACCCAGCGAGAAGCCGCCCTGGTTCATGCGCTCGAGCACGTAGCGGTCGCCGACCGCCGTCTGCTCGACGCGGATGCCGTGGGCGGCCATGGCCCGGTGCAGCCCGAGGTTGCTCATCACGGTGGCGACGAGCGTGTCGTCGGCGAGCTCGCCGCGCTCCTTCATCGACACCGCGAGGATCGCCATGATCTGGTCGCCGTCGACGATGTTGCCCGCGGCATCCACCGCCAGACACCGGTCGGCGTCGCCGTCGTGGGCGATGCCGACGTCGGCGCCGAGGCGCACGACCTCGAGGGCCAGCTTGTCGATGTGCGTCGAACCGACGCCGTCGTTGATGTTGACACCGTCGGGGTCCGCACCGATCACGGTGACGCGGGCGCCGGCATCGCGGAACGTCTCGGGCGAGACGCCGGCGGCGGCCCCGTTCGCGCAGTCGAGGACGACGTGGATGCCGTCGAGCCGGTGCGGCAGCGTCGACAGCAGGTGCAGGGCGTACCGGTCTTCTGCGTCGGCGAAACGGCGGATCCGCCCGACGTCGGCGCCGGTGGGCTGCAGCTTGGGGCGCGACATGGCGGCCTCGATGCGCTGCTCGACGACGTCGGGCAGCTTCACCCCGCCGCGCGCGAAGATCTTGATGCCGTTGTCGGGGGCCGGGTTGTGCGACGCCGAGACCATGACGCCGAAGTCGGCGTCGATCGATCCCACCAGGAACGCTGCCGCCGGGGTCGGGATGACGCCCGCATCGAGCACGTCGACACCCGATGCCGCGAGACCGGCGGCGACCGCCGCGGCCAGGAACTCGCCCGACACGCGCGGGTCGCGCGCGACGACGGCGGTGAGGCGCTTGCCCGCTGCACGACGAGCGTCGGCAGTACGGCCCTGGCCCAGGACGACGGCAGTCGCCTGGGCCAGGGTGAGCGCGAGATCGGCGGTGAGGGGGCCGTTGGCCAGCCCCCGCACGCCATCCGTGCCGAAGAGAGCCATGGGGCCGATCAGCGCTTCGAGTACTGAGGAGCCTTGCGAGCCTTCTTGAGACCGGCCTTCTTGCGCTCCTTGACGCGAGCGTCGCGGGAGAGGAAGCCGGCCTTCTTGAGGGTCGGGCGGTTGTTCCCGGCGTCGATCTCGTTCAGCGCACGGGCGATGCCCAGGCGCAGGGCGCCCGCCTGGCCCGAGGGGCCGCCGCCGTGGATGCGCGCGACGACGTCGTACGAGCCGGTCAGGTCGAGCACGGTGAACGGGTCGGTGATCAGCTGCTGGTGCAGCTTGTTCGGGAAGTAGTCCTCGAACGCACGGCCGTTGATCGTGATCTTGCCCTCGCCGGGGATGAGGCGCACGCGGGCGATGGCCTGCTTGCGACGGCCCACAGCTGCGCCGGGAACGCTGAGCACGGGGCGGGGAGCGGTCTCGACGACCGTCTCGGCCGAGCTCTCGGTGGTGTAGTTGGTCAGTTCGGTGGAGTCGTTGTTCGCCACGAGTTGGTCCTTTGTGTCTGCGGCGCTTACTGGGCGACCTGGTCGAAGATGTACGGCGTGGGCTGCTGCGCGGCGTGCGGGTGCTCGGCGCCGGCGTAGACCTTCAGCTTCGACAGCTGCTGGCGGCCCAGCGAGTTCTTGGGGAGCATGCCGCGGACGGCCTTCTCCACCGCGCGGACCGGGTTCTTCTCGAGCAGCTCGGCGTAGTTGACCGCCTTCAGACCGCCCGGGTAGCCCGAGTGGCGGTAGGCGATCTTCTTCTGGAGCTTCTGGCCGGTGAGGGCGACCTTGTCGGCATTGACGATGACGACGAAGTCGCCGGTGTCGATGTGGTTCGCGAAGGTGGCCTTGTGCTTGCCCCGCAGAAGTGCGGCGGCGTGCGAGGCCAGGCGGCCGAGAACGACGTCAGTGGCGTCGATGACCAGCCATTCGCGCTGGACTTCGCCAGCCTTGGGAGTGAAAGTGCGCGTCACAGTAGTGCTGCTTTCTTGATCGAACGGAGAGGTTCGTGAATCCCACTCCGGGGTGGTTCGTCGGAAACCGTCGAACACGCCAGTGGAGGGCTCACGTTCGTGTGCGCCAGCAGGAGCGAACGCACCAAAGACTCAGTCTAGGGCATCGGGATGCCGCGGCCAAATGCGCGATGCCGGGCACCCCTCAGGGGACCCGGCATCGCGAAACTCTGTGGTTACGGCAGCTCGCTGGTCTTGTGGTCGTGGCGCGACTTGTGCATCGGGATGCCGATGGCAGTCGAGACCAGAAGAAGGCCGAGCACGAAGATGACCGATTCCCAGCCGTCCACGAACGGGGCGTAGCCGAAGCAGGCGAAGCCCGCGACGAACAGCACGAAGCAGAGGATGAACATGCTTTTCCTTCCAGACGAACCGGTGCGCCTACTCAGGCTACCGCGTCTGCAGGCCGGCGGCGTACATGGGGCGTCGCCATCCGCGCGGTCACGAGGATGGGGAGGTGGTCGCTCAGCCCCTGCGGCAGCGTGCGGATGTGGTCGATGTCGAACCCGTTCGATGTCGCGAAGTCGTAGTACCCGCGGAAGTAGCGGTACCGCGTGTAGGTGCGGGTGTCGCTGAGGGTGAGCTCGTAGCCCTGGTCGCGGATCGCCTGGCCGAGGTTCTCCTTGAAGACCGGATAGTTGTAGTCGCCCACCATGAGTGCCGGTTCGTTCCGCTCCCCCATCTCGCCGAGCTCCTCGAGCGCGGTGCGGATCTGGTGCCGCCGCAGCGAGTTCAACGCCGTCAGCGGTGCTGCATGGAACGACGCCACGACCAGGTCGCGACCCTGGTCGATGTCGTGCAGACGGACCCCCAGCATCCGTTCTTCCGCGGGCTTGAGCACCCGGTCGTGCAGCGACTTCTTCAGACCGATCGAGCGCACCTCGAGCGGCTGGTACATGTGCACGCGGTAGTAGACGGCCAGGCCCAGCCGGTTGCGGTGCGTGACGTCGGCCAGTCGCAGATCACCGATCTGGGAGGGGATGTCGTCGGTGTCGCACTCCTGCAGGCACAGCAGGTCGGCGCCGTGTGCGTCGACGAGTTCGGTCAGCTCACCGGCCGCCCGATGCTTGCGCAGGTTGTACGAGATCAGCTTCATGGTGCTCTCAGAGTAGGCCGAGATCCTGACGAACGGCCACGGTTCTTTCTGTCAACCAGCAGGGAGACGATCCCGGACTCCGCGTCATCGCCGCGCCGCGGACCGGCGCGGCGATGACGCGAGAAGTCAGCCCGCCTGTTGCTGCAGGGCGCTGAGGTCCATGACCTCGTCCTCGGCCGGAGCCGTCACGGCCGGAGCACTGTTGTAGTCGCTGAGCACGATCTTGCCGTTCTCCGTCGACGAGAAGCCGGCCAGCTGCGGCTCGGCATCCGTCGTGATGTAGTACGTCATGTCGTCCTTCGCGGCGTACGAATAGACCTGTCGGCCCTCGAAGTCGACGAGCGTGCCGGCGGCCTGCGGGTCCTTCATGTCGTCGGCGGTGGGGAACTCCTCGTCGAACGACGACATGAGCCCCTTCAGCGTCATCGAATCCATGCCCGCGGTCGCCTCCTCGGGCAGCAGCAGGTACTTGTCGCCCAGCAGCTTCGCCATCGTGCCCGACGAGTCACCGAGGTTGTTCTTGAAGAACAGCTCGGAGGCCTTGATGTAGACCTTGTCCGACACGCGCACGATCGTGGCCTCGGCCGTCTCGCCCTTGACCTTGCCCTTCATCGCCAGGGTGAAGTCACCGGTGTCGGAGAGCTCGCCGGAGGCCGTGACATCCATCTTCGTCCCGTTGCTGTCGACGTTGCCCGTGAAGCTCAGCGACGTGAGGCTCTTGTAGTCGGCCGAGACCTTGTCGGCGATGTCGGCGAACGCCGGCCCCTCCTGGGAGACCTGCTGCTCCTGGCTCGCAGCGGTCTTGCCGCCGGTGGCCGGCGTCGCCGCGGCGCAGCCGGTGAACGCCAGAGAGCCGGCGACGGCCAGCGAGGCGAGGGCGAGTGTGGCTTTCTTCATGAGTTCCTCTCCGTGCCGAAGACGCGGCACGTGTCGCCCGGACGCGCAGTGGGTCCGGGCTGGTGTCATGGGGGGACCATGAAAACCCTATGAGAAGCTCTGCGAGAGTGCGAATCGGTCCCTACTCGCGATCGCGTCGCGCCCGCGTCTGCTCGGCACGCGTCGCCAGCAGCTCATCGGCGGGATAGCCGACCTCCGCGAGCGTGAGCCCGCGCGCCGCCAGCACCTTGAACGCACTCGTGCGCGCGCCCGCATCGCGCAGCCGCGCGGCATCCTCGATCGACAGCCGCCCCTCGCCGACGGCCACGCACGCACCCACCAGCGCGCGCACCATCGAATGGCAGAACGCATCCGCGCGGATGTTCGCGACCAGCACCCCGTCCTCGGCGCGATGCCAGTCGAACTCGAGCAGCGTGCGGATCGTCGTCGCCTCTTCGCGCGGCTTGCAGTACGCGGCGAAGTCGTGCAGACCGATCAGCGACCGGGCCGCGGCATCCATCGCCTCCACATCGAGGGATGCACGCACCGTCGTCGTCCGCGCCCGCTCGAGCGGGTCGTAGCCGCTCACCAGGTCGGCCACCCGATACTCATACCGCCGCCACACCGCCGAGAAGCGCGCGTCGAAGCCCTCGGGCGCCACAGCGGTGCGATGCACCGTCACATCGGGATAGGCGCCGAGCGCGCCACGCACGCGATGGGCGAGGCGTGCGACGGGATCGGATGCCCCGTCCCGCCGCGTGCGCGTGAGCAGCCGCTCGCGCTGGTCGTCGTCGAGGTCGAGGTGGGCGACCTGCCCCCGGGCGTGCACACCCGCATCGGTGCGCCCTGCCACGACCAGCCGCGGCTGCCCGCTGAGGATGCGCGCGAGCGCGTCTTCGATCGTGCCCTGCACGGTCCGCAGGCCCGGCTGACGCGCCCACCCGCGGAAGTGCGTGCCGTCGTAGGCGATGTCGAGCCGGATGCGCACGCCCTCGAGCCTAGCCGGACCCCGGGGAGAGCGTCGCCGCGAGGAAGAACGCATAGAGGGCCGGCCCCAGCGCCACCGCCGCGCCGGCGATCGCGATGACGAGGGCGATCACGCCGAGCGCACGCCCGCCCGCCCGCACCAGCGCGACGATCGCGAGCACGAACCCCGCGAACAGCAGTACGAGGGCGCCGGAGAACCGCACCGACGTGAATGCCAGAGCGAACCCGCCGGCGGAGGCGACGACCGCCACGATGCCGAGCACGCGCGCAGCGCGCCCGGGCGCGGCGCCGTCGGATGGGGCCACCTGATCGGCTGAGCGCGACATGTCCCCTCCTCACCGGCCCGGCGTCCCATGCGGCCGGGGCCGCGAGTCCCCTACGCCCCGATGCTAGACCTCCGGTGTTCGTCGCGCGAGAGCCGGCGTGCGACGTCGCGGAGACCGTTGAGCGGCCGCTCGACGGTGGCGGCGGCATAGACTGGGAGCAGCCCTTCCCCGCCTTTCGGACACCGATGACACAGCCCTCTTCCGCCCGCCGTTTCGCGGGCCTGGATGGACTGCGCGCCATCGCCGTCGCTCTGGTCGTGATCTACCATCTGTTCCCGGGATGGATGCTGCACAGCGGCTTCATCGGCGTCGACATGTTCTTCGTGATCAGCGGCTTCCTCATCACGTCGCTGCTGCTGCGCGAACGGGCCGCGCACGGCCGTATCGACCTCGTCGACTTCTGGCGCCGACGCGCCCGACGCCTGCTGCCGGCTCTGGCGCTGCTCGTCACGGTCGCCGCCACCTGGGCGTGGGCCGTCGGCGGCGACGTGCTCGTCCGACTCGGTCCGCAGGTGTTGGGCGCCGCCACCTTCAGCTACAACTGGGTGTCGGTGGCCGCCGGGGCCGACTACTTCTCCGCCGACACCCCCGAGCTGTTCCGAAACCTGTGGTCGCTGGCCGTCGAGGAGCAGTTCTACTGGGTCTGGCCGCTGCTGCTGCCGTTGCTTCTGCTGGTACGGCGGCGATGGATCCGCGCGGCCATCGCGGTGGTCGTCGCCGCGGCATCCGCCCTCTCGATGGCCGCCGTCGTCGACGACGGCGCCACCCGCGCCTACTTCGGCACCGACACGCACGCGTTCGGTCTGCTGCTCGGCGTGGCCCTCGCCGTCGGCCTCGAGCGGGTGCTGGCGACGCCCCCGCGCTGGCTGACCGGAGCCACGGCCCGCACCGTGGGCGGCACGGTCGGCGCGCTGAGCCTCGTGGGGCTGGTCGCGGTCGCCACACGGCCCGAGACGCAGGATGCGGCGTCCTTCCCCGGAACCCTCGCCGCCGCCTCGCTGCTGACCGCCGTCGTCATCGTCAGCGCCACGGCCCCGGGTTCACGCCTGGGTCCGCTGCTCGACGTCGCGCCGCTGCGCTGGATCGGCGACCGCTCGTACGGCATCTACCTCTGGCATTGGCCGCTGCTCGTGCTTCTGACGGCGATGTTCGGCTCCTCGGCGTGGTTCGGGAGCGTCGCACTGGCGCTCACGATCGCCTGCGCCGCCGCGTCGCACCGCTGGGTGGAAGAGCCCGTGCGCCGGCGGGGCTTCCGCACCGCGCTCCGGATGCTGCGAGCCCGCCTGTCGGGTGCGCCCGCGCCCCGCTTCCGCGCCCTCACCGCCCTCGCGCTCACCGTCGTGGTCGTGGGCGGCACGACCGCCGCGATCGCCACCGCACCCGACGAGACCTCGGGTCGCGCCGCCGTGGAGGCCGGTCAGCGCGCGCTCACCCAACGCACTCCCCCGCCGCGCCCGCCACTCGTGCCCGCCGATGTACAGCGGCACACGCGGTCGACCTCGCCCGCCCCGGTCGAGGGCACGCAGATCGACGCGATCGGCGACTCGGTCATGCTGGCCTCCGCCCCCGCCCTGCTCGACCGCTACCCGGGCATCCGCATCGACGCCGAGGTGTCGCGCTCGCTGTGGGCGGCACCCGGCATCATCGCGGGCTTGGGCAGCGGCCTGCGCGACTACGTCGTCGTCGGCCTCGGCACGAACGGCGCCGTCGACGACTCCGTGCTCGACCGCGTGCGCGACCAGCTCGGCCCCGATCGCCGGCTCGTGCTGGTGACGGCCTCCGCGCCGCGCCCATGGATCCCGGGCGTGAACAAGGACCTGCGCGCATATGCCGGCGACCACCCCGACGTGCTCATCGCCGACTGGGCGAGCGCCATCGCCCCGCATGAGGATCTGCTCGCCGAAGACCACATCCATCCGGGCTCCGCCGGTGGCCACTACTACGCCGACGCCGTCGCCGATGCGATCACGACCGACCAGCGGGACCGCGCGCGGGCCCGTGACCGGATGATCCTGCGCGTCGACGAGTTCTCGGCGGCCTGAGCCGGGCGCGCTGCCGCGGCGTTCAGACGCCGCTCGGTTCAGAACTCATCAGATCCGTGCCGTGTGACCGGTCACACCGGGCGATCGCCGCCCCACGCGCGCGGATGGACGGAGTTCTGAACGCCGCGGGGCCGCGGGCCGCGGCATCCACGCCCCGTCAAACGACGAGACCCGCACACCGTGCGGTGCGCGGGTCTCGTGCGAGTACGAGCGGAAGACTACTCGGCCTTCTCCTCGGCGGGAGCCTCGTCAGCGGCGGCCTCCTCGGCCGGAGCCTCAGCAGTCTCGGCAGCTGCCTCTTCGGTCGGGGCCTCCTCGGCGGCGGGAGCCTCCTCAGCAGGAGCCTCCTCGACCTCGGGCTCGGCCTTCTTGGTGCTCTTCTTCGCCGGCGTCGCCTTCTTGGTGACGGGCTCGAGGACGAGCTCGATCACGGCCATCGGCGCGTTGTCGCCCTTGCGGTTGCCGACCTTGGTGATGCGGGTGTAGCCGCCCTCACGGTCGGCGACCAGCGGCGCGATCTCGGTGAACAGGATGTGCACGACTTCCTTGTCACCGATGACCGACAGCACGCGACGACGCGCGTGCAGGTCGCCGCGCTTCGCGAACGTGATGAGACGCTCGGCGAGCGGACGCATACGCTTGGCCTTGGTCTCGGTCGTCTTGATCGACTTGTGGGTGAACAGCGCGGCGGCGAGGTTGGCAAGCAGCAGGCGCTCGTGGGCAGGGCCGCCTCCGAGGCGGGGACCCTTGGTGGGCTTAGGCATTCTCAGTTACTCCAGGGTGAAAAGTCGATCGAAGATCAGTCGTTCTCGGGCTCGTCGTCGTAGCCGCCGTAGAAGTGCGCGCCGTCGAAGCCGGGCACGGAATCCTTCAGCGACAGGCCGAGCGAGACGAGCTTGTCGCGCACCTCGTCGACCGACTTCTGTCCGAAGTTGCGGATGTTCATCAGCTGCGTCTCGGAGAGAGCGACCAGCTCCGACACGGTGTTGATGCCCTCGCGCTTGAGGCAGTTGTACGAACGCACCGAGAGGTCGAGGTCCTCGATGGGCATCGACAGCTCGGTCGACGCGACGGTCTCGACCGGCGCAGCGCCGATCTCGATGCCCTCGGCGTCGACGTTCAGCTCGCGGGCGAGGCCGAACAGCTCGGTCAGCGTACGACCGGCCGAAGCCACGGCGTCGCGCGGCGAGATCGCCGGCTTGGTCTCGACGTCCAGGACCAGCTTGTCGAAGTCGGTACGCTCACCGGCACGGGTGGCGTCGACGCGGTAGCTGACCTTGAGGACCGGCGAGTAGATCGAGTCGACCGGGACCTGCCCGGCCTCGGCGTACTCGTTGCGGTTCTGCGTGGCCGAGACGTAGCCGCGGCCGCGCTCGATCGTGAGTTCGAGCTCGAAGCGCGCGGTGTCGTTGAGGGTCGCGATGACCAGGTCGGGGTTGTGCACCTCGACACCGGCCGGAGCCGAGATGTCGGCCGCGGTGACCTCGCCGGCGCCCGTCTTGCGCAGGTAGGCGGTGATGGGCTCATCGCGCTCGCTCGAGACCACGAGCTGCTTGATGTTGAGGATGATCTCGGTGACGTCTTCCTTGACACCGGGGATGGTGCTGAACTCGTGGAGGACACCGTCGATGCGGATGCTGGTGACGGCCGCGCCGGGGATCGACGACAGCAGGCTGCGACGCAGCGCGTTGCCGATCGTGTAGCCGAAACCGGGCTCCAGAGGCTCGATCACGAATCGGCTGCGGAACTCGCCGATCTTCTCCTCGGTCAGGGTGGGACGCTGTGCAATGAGCACTATGTGTTCCTTTCGTGCGACGTGCCCGCTATATGACACGTGCAGTTGGTGAGGTGTTGAGTTTTCTCGAGGGATGCCGCGACCCGCGGCATCCGGAAGCACGATCGTGCCGGATGCCTCTCAGCGAGGCATCCGGCGACGAAATCTCAGACCCGGCGACGCTTCGGCGGGCGGCACCCGTTGTGCGCCTGCGGCGTGACGTCCTGGATCGAACCCACCTCGAGGCCGGCGGCCTGCAGCGAGCGGATCGCGGTCTCGCGGCCCGAACCCGGACCCTTCACGAAGACGTCGACCTTCTTGACACCGTGGTCGGCGGCCTGGCGGGCGGCCGACTCGGCGGCCATCCCGGCCGCGTACGGGGTCGACTTGCGCGAGCCCTTGAAGCCCACGCCACCCGACGACGCCCAGCTGATGACGGCGCCCGAGGGGTCGGTGATCGAAACGATGGTGTTGTTGAACGTCGACTTGATGTGGGCCTGGCCCAGCGCGATGTTCTTCTTCTCCTTGCGGCGCGGCTTGCGCGCAGCGGACTTGGCCTGTGCCATTGTGTCTGTTCTCCTGAATCCGTGACGCGGGCGCTAGATCAGCGCGCCTTCTTCTTGCCGGCGACCGTGCGCTTCGGGCCCTTGCGGGTGCGCGCGTTGGTCTTGGTGCGCTGACCGCGGACCGGGAGACCACGACGGTGGCGGATGCCCTGGTACGAGCCGATCTCGACCTTGCGGCGGATGTCTGCGGCGACCTCGCGGCGCAGGTCACCCTCCACCTTGTAGGTGCCCTCGATGTGGTCGCGGAGCTGGACGAGCTGGTCGTCGGTGAGGTCCTTGACGCGGATGTTCTCGTCGATGCCCGTCGCTGCGAGGATCTCGTTCGAACGGGTGCGGCCGATGCCGTAGATGTACGTGAGTGCGATCACCACGCGCTTGTCGCGCGGGATGTCGACGCCGGCAAGACGTGCCATGCGCTTCTCCTAGGAGTTGGTGGAGGTGTGGAGCAGAATCGGTGCCCGGGCCTCCGCCCCGGGGTGTCCCCTCGTGAGAGGTTCTGATGCTGCCTGTAGTGATATTGAGTTGTGGAGAGTGGATGCCGCGACCCGCGGCATCCGTCATCTCAGCCCTGGCGCTGCTTGTGGCGCGGGTTGGACTTGCAGATGACCATGACGCGCCCGTGACGGCGGATCACCTTGCAGTGATCGCAGATGGGCTTGACGCTCGGCTGAACCTTCATGATGTTCCTGTTCGCTGTCTTCGCCGGGCGGGCACGACGGTGCCCGGGGCGTTACTTCTCGACCGGTCTAGCGGTAGCGGTAGACGATACGGCCACGGGTCAGGTCGTACGGGCTGAGCTCGACGACCACGCGGTCTTCGGGGATGATGCGGATGTAGTTCTGCCGCATCTTGCCGGAGATGGTGGCGAGCACCTTGTGACCGTTCGTCAGCTCAACGCGGAACATCGCGTTGGGCAGCGCCTCGGACACCGTGCCTTCGATCTCGATGACACCGTCTTTCTTCGCCATAGCCTCGCTATCGTTCATGCAGACCGGCCGGTCTGCGTGGATGGGGTGGTGGTGCCGGCCTCGGAAAGAGACACGCCGAAACAGGCGCAAGGCACCAAAGAATTAGTATATGCGCCCGAGGTCCACCCGGCAACTCGACGACCGGCGCCGGCGCCGTGTCATTCGGCGGCGAGGACCTCCGGGTGCGCGTCCAGGAGCGCAGCCTGCTCCGACCAGGGTACGCCGACGATGCTCAGCACGACCCGGACCACGGTTCCGGCCCCGTCGCTGCTCGGCCGCAGCTCACGCAGGGTGGCCCGGCCGGTGCGCTCGACGAGGAAGGTGAGCAGCCCCTCCGGCATGTCGCGTCGGAACGCCCCTGACGCGACGCCGTCGGCCACGAGCTCGCGCACGCGGCGCCGCAGCGGCGCCAGCGCCTGCACCGTCTGCGCGACATGCGCATCGTCGAGGGCGATGTTGGCCGACGCGCGCACGGCCGACGCCTCGCGCCACAGCCGGGCGGCCATCCGCGCCAGCGCGACACGCGGATCGGGGTCGTCGGTGAGCTCGGCGATGCGATTGAACCGTTCGGCACCGACCGAGATCACCTCGCGCAGCAGGCTCTCGCGATCGGCGAAGTGCCCGTACAGAGCCCGACGCGACAGCCCCGCCGCATGCGCGATCGCGTCGAGCGATGCATGCGGATCCGCCGCGAGCAGCGTCTGGGCCGCGTTCAGCAGCGCCTCCCGGTTCGCCGTCGCGTCCGCTCGGCGCGCGCGACCTCCCCGGGCCGTCACGGCGTCTCCCTCTTCGTCGCAGACACGGTCACATCAGCTTCGTCGACTCGGTGGCCTCGATGATGCCGTGCACGACAGAGATGAGCGGGCGGCGCAGCAGCAGGCCGACAAGGAGCGCCGGCACGGCGAACACCGCGAGCCAGCCGAGCGACGCCCAGTAGTCGCCCGCGTAGACCCCCGCGAGCGCCGCGCGCAGGGCGGCGACCGCGTGGGTCGCGGGAAGGAACGGCGACACGTTCTGGAACCACGTCGGCAGCAGCTGCAGCGGATACGCCCCGCCCGACCCGGAGATCTGGATGACCAGCACCAGCACCGCCAACGCCTTTCCCGCGTTGCCGAATGCGACCACGGCCGTGTAGATGAGCAGGGTGAACACGAGCGAGACCACCCACCCGGCCAGAATGAGCAGGAACGGATGCGCCGGCTCGATCTGCACGAACAGGATCAGCCCGAGCATCACGAGGGAGCTCTGCGCCAGGCCGAGCAGCGCGAAGATCCCGTATCGGCCCAGATACGTCTGGTTGAGGCTGAGCTCGCGCCGGTCGGGGAGGGTGCCCGCCGGGACGTCGACGCGGATCGCGACCGTCATCAGCAGCGCGCCGACCCAGAGCGCGAGGACCGCGTAGAACGGCGCCATGGCCGCCCCGAAGCTGACCACGGGGAACACCGCGATGCGGTCCACTCCCACCGGCTCGGCCAGCGATGCCGCGAGGGCACTCGGATCGGCCCCGATCACCCTGCTGACCTCGCTCAGGTCGCCGGTGTCGGCGGCCGTCGCCAGTGCCGACGACAGGCGCTCGAAGGTGTCGGCGGCCTTCTCCAAGGACGCGGAGATGCGCTTCGTGGTCGCCTGGGCGTCGGTCAGCGCCGATGTCACGTCCCCCGATGCGCCGGACAGACGCGTGGATGCCGCGGACAGGTCGCCCTTGACGGCGGCGATGTCATCGTCGATCGAGGCGAGTGTGCCCGAGAGCCGGTCGAGCTGGGGCTTCAGGGTGTCGTCGAACGACGCCTCCGCCTTGTGCAGCGCAGCCTTCGCGGCGGCGATCGCGTCGGTCAGCTTCTTGTGCTCGGCCTGCGCGGAGGCGTTGCTGTCGGCGAGGTCGCTCGCCGAGGTCGTGAGCCGATCGTGCGCGGCCTGCTGGCGGTCGATCGCCTCGTCGATCGACGCGACCACCGTGTCGAGCGCCGGCTGCGCCGCGTCGGGAAGGAGCGGACGGATCTCGTCGACGAGCCGATCGCGCACCGTGGTGTAGGCGTCGATCTGCTGCCGCACCCCCGCGGCGAGGGTCGTGAGGACGTCGCCCTGGTCGCCGCTGAGGCCGTCGGCCTGGGTGAACAGATCGTCGATGCGATCGGCGACCGCGTCATAACCGGCCGAGGTGCGGGAGATCGCGTCCGAGAGCGACCCTGTCGCCGTTTTCAGGACCGACTTCAGCTCGCCGACCGCACCGGCACCGGTGCCCGCGGCATCCGACGCACTGGAGAACGCGGATCCCGCGTCGGTGACGAGTGACGAGGCGCTGTCGACCAGCGGGATGCTCGACTGGATCAGCGACGTGAACATGTCAGCCGTCTGGGCCCCCGACCGCAGCTGGGTCGCGACCCCGCCGATGCGTGCCTCGAGTCTCGTGAGCGCCGCTTGGGTGTCGGCGTCGGTGAGGTAGTCGGACAGCGAGGAGACCAGCCCGAGCGAGATCTCGCCGAGCGTCTCGGTGAAGACCTCGTTGATCTGCGCCGAGACCGCTTCGGCCCCCTGCCCGGTGATCTTCGGGGCGAGCGCGTTCTTCTTCTCGTTCGTGTAGTACGCGAGGTGCGTGCGCTCTCCGCCGTCGGCGAAGAACGTCATCATGTCGGTGGAGAACTCCGGCGGCAGCACGATGGCGGCGTAGTAGGCGCCCGACTTCGTGCCGTCGATGGCGTCGTCCTTCGTGGTGACGACCCAGTCGAGGTCATCGTTGGCGCGCAGCGCCGACAGCACCTGGTCTCCGATGTTGATGCGGATGGGCACGAGGTCGCTCTCGTATCCTTCGTCGGCGCTGGCGACGGCGACCTTCAGGTTCTTCGTGTTGCTGAACGGATCCCAGCTCGCGATGACGTTGAACCACGTGAACAGCGCGGGGATCACGACCAGACCGAACAGCACGATCACGGCCATGACGTTCGACGATGCGCGCCGCAGGTCGCGGCTGATGAGCGCCAGGATGTTCCTCATGCGCGCTCACCCCCGTCCGCGGACCGTCCGGAGTCGTCGGGTTCGGGCTCGTCGGGTGACTCCGGCACCGCGATGCCTTCGAGAGCTGCCGGCTGTCCGGCCGCGCTCCCGGCATCGGCGTCCACCGGCTGCGTCTGTTCGGGGTCGCCCTCCGGACCGAACAGTCCCATCACCTCATCGAGGTCGTCGAGGGCGGCATCCTCCCCCGCGTCCTCCGGTGCGGCATCGCCTTCAGCCTGCTCCGGCGGGTTGTCCGCCGCCATCCTCTCCGGCGCGGCATCCATGGTCATCGTCTCTGGGCCGGCATCCCCCGCCATCGTCTCCGGTGCGGCATCCGTCGCCATCGTCTGCGCGGCGGCCGACGCGGGGCCCGTCTCCTCCCCCGCTGCGGCGAGCACGTGCGCGTGCGGTGTGCGCTGCAGCACGGCCTCACGCAGTCCGGCGTCGTCCATCCCACCCAGTTCAGCCGCCACCTGGAAACTCTGCCTGATGTACTCGAGCGCGATGAGGAAGCCGATGGCCAGCAGGCACCACGCGACCCAGATGCCCAGAACGGTCGCATGACCGCCGGGGACCAGCCACGCGACGAGGGCCAGCACGGCGAGCCCTGCCACGGCGGTCAGCGCCGTCACCTTCAGCAGGGTCGGGTAGTGCCGCACGAAGGGGCGGGAGCGGCGTGCGAGGTCATCGCGGAAGTCATCGCGATCGTTCATCGCGTGGATGACGTCGGTCAACCGGTACCGGCTGCCCACCACCTGCACGTCGTCGGCGACGAGCAGATCGGTCGCGGCCACCTGGCGGCCGAACATGAGGTTGAGGTTGGCCAGCCAGCGTCGCAGCACGAGTCCGAGCACCCAGGCGAGCACGACGAACACGGCCAGCGCGCCGAGGAACCGCCAGTAGTGGCCGTCGTAGAAGCCTGCGATGGTCTCGCGCATCGCGTCGATGCCGTAGGTGAACGGCAGGAACGGGTAGAGGGCCCGGAAGAACCCCGGCATCATCTCGATCGGGTACAGGCCCGACGCCCCCGGGATCTGCATGATCACGAGCAGCACGCACAGCCCGCGCCCGATATGGCCGAACGCGACGCAGAGGGCGTAGATGATGCTGATGTAGGCGAGCGCGATGAGCACGCCCGTGCCGACGAAGGCGGTGGCGCTGACCGTCTGCACCCCGATCACGAGGTTGCCGATGCACACGACCAGCGCCTGCGCGACCACCAGCACCGCGAACAGCAGGAACCGGCCGACGTACGCCTGCCGCACCGTGACGCCCTCCACGCCCTCGGTGTCCACCTCGGTCTTGAAGATGACCATGAGCACGAACGCGCCGATCCACAGCGAGAGGTTCGTGAACAGCGCCGCCATCGCCGAGCCGTAGGTGTCGATCGGGAACAGCACGTGCTCGGTGACCTCCACCGGCGACGCGACGAACCGTGCGATCTGTGCGGGGTCGAGCCCGGAGATGGTCTTCAGCACCCCGGCCTGCGCGGCCGCGCCCAGCGCGATGACGTCGGTGCGCGCCGTCGTCAGACCGTCTTCGATGCCGGCGAGATTCCCTGCGAGAGCGTCGACCGCGTCCGCCGTCGACGCCAGCTGCGTGTCGAGCCCCGCCAGCAGCTTCTGCGCCTGGGCGAGCTGCCCCCGCTGGGCGTCCAGTGCCGCGGAGAACGCGCCCGCGCTCGTAGACAGCGCCGACATCGCGCGGTTCAGCGCCGGCACGGAGTCGGTCAGGGTCGTGCGCAGGTCGCCGGCGGCGTCCTGCGCATTCCCGGTGGCGGTGTCGAGGTCCTTCGCGGCTGACTCGATCGCCGACGTCGCAGACCCCGCCTGTGCGTTCAGTGCCTTCAGGTCGCTCAACAGCTGCTGGTCGTTCGCATTGCGCGCCTGCAGCGCGTCGATCACCTCGTTCAGCCGCTGCTCCACGTCGGAGTCCAGCCCGCCGCCGTCCACGAGCTGCTGCAGCCGATCGATGGCCGCCCCGTTCGCCTCGACGACGCTCGACACGTCGTCGATCGCTCCGTCCACCCGCACGCCGACCGTGGAGAACGCCTGGGTGAGCTCGGTGACGACGACGTGGGCGCCACCCGCGGCATCCGCCAGCCGGCTCGCCCCCTCCACATACGCCGACGTCGCCGCGTCGGTGAACGCGACCACCTGCGTCTGCGCGTCGGAGATGATGGACTGCGCCTGACCGATCGCGGTCTGCACATCGCCGAGCGTCGCGTCGACGCCGCCGAGCGTCGATCGCACCGACGAGACGTCGTCGCGCGACGCGGTGAGGTCCGATGAGAGCCCGGTGAGCTTCTCACGCGCCGCCGCGACGCTGTCCGTCGCTTCGTCGACGGCGTTGAGCGTCTTGCCCTTCGCGGACAGCAGCTGGTCCTGCACCTCGCCGCCGGCGTTCTTCAGCGCCTCGGTCGCCGCCTGCGCGACCTGTTCGGAGAACGCGCTCGTGATCTGCTTGTCGATCTCCGACGCGCCGACGTCGGTGACCTTCGGCGCGACCGCGCTGGCCTTCTCGTTGACGAAGTACCGCAGCTGGGGCTGGGTGAACTCCCCCGTCGTGATGCTGACGAGATCGCGGCTGAAGTCGGCCGGGATCACGATGGCGGCGTACGCGTCGCCGCTGCGCACCGCGCGTTGGGCGTCGTCCTCGCCCATGAACGTCCACCCGAGCTGATCGTCGCTCTTCAGCTGGTCGACGACCTGAGCGCCGACGTCGAGCTGCCCGGTGAGCTCGGAGGTCGCGCCTTCGTCGAGGTTGACCACCGCGACACGGATGTTGCCGGTGTTGCCGTACGGATCCCAGAACGCGTTGATGTTGAACCACGCGTAGAGGGCGGGGGTGATGAGCACGCCGAGGACGATGATCCACGCCTTGCGCTGGCGGAGCAGTCGCCCCACGTCACGCCGGAAGACCCGCCAACTCATTCGCACCCGATCGATCATACACACAATCTGCACAGCGGTGTGCACATTAGCTGAGAGCACGGGGTACGGCGAAGGGCCGGACACAGCTCCGATGTGCTGTGTCCGGCCCCGTGCGCGGCGGCCCTCTCCGGGCCGGCGATTACTTGAGGTGCGCCGTGATGTCCGAGTCGAACGAGTAGGTCACGGAGACCGCGGTGCCGTTGACGACGACGTGCGGGGTGCCGGTCGCGTCCGAGGGCAGGCCCTTGGACTGGGCGAACGACTGGTACGTGTTCTTCGTGATGGCCTTCTCGAGGTCGCTCGTGACGTTCACCCCCGCGTCCTTGGCGATCTGGATGATCTGCTCGTCGGTCAGGCCCGCCGAGTTCTCGGCCGGCTGGTTCTGGTACATCGCCTGCATGAAGGCGTACGCGTTGTCGGGGTCGGCGACCGCGATCGCATAGAACGCACTCGCGGCGCGGCTCGAGAAGCCGGACGGCGACGTGCCGTCATCGAGGATGGTCACCGGGTGCACCTTGAGCACCGCGGTCCCGTCGTCGACGAGCTTCTTGATGGATTCACCCTCGGCCTGCTCGAACTGGTTGCAGTACGGGCAGAGGAAGTCGACGTAGGTCTCGATGGTGTTCGGCGCGTCGGCGTCGCCGAAGACGACGGCTCCGGCATCCGTGTCGACGATCCCGCCCGACGGCGACGCACCCGGCGCGGTCGCCTGGTTGTTGATCGCGATCACGACGCCGGTCACACCGACCAGCACCACGACAGCGATCACGCTCACCCAGATGGCGAACCAGTTGGTCTTGCGCACAGTGCTGGCCATGCATTACTCGCTCTCGTTGCTCGAAACGGTCCGTGCGCCCCTCAGCGCCGGCCCCGCAGCTCGTGGATCCGGCGCACGCGGCACCGGCTACCGTCATCCTGCATGCTCAGCCTATGCGCCTCGTGTGAAGCACCTGCGCTCACGAGAAGAGCGAGCGGATGTCGCTCGGGTCACTCGGCAGGGTGCTCAGCGCGATCGTCTCGCCGTTGATCGCGATCGTCGGCGTGCCGATCCCCTGCGCGCCGGGTGCGAGCGGCGTCTTCGGCGTCAGGCTCTGCACGAACGACACATAGGCATGCCCGGTGATCGCCTTCTCGAGGCTCGCCGTCACGTTCACGCCCGCCTTCTTCGCGACCTCGACGATCTGCGCATCGGTCAGCCCCGTCGAGTTCTCCTCGGGCTGGTTCGCGAACAGCGCGCTCATGAAGTCGTACGCGTGGGAGGGGTCCGCCACCGCCACCGCATACATCGCGCTCGCTGCACGCGACGAGTACTCCGTGCCCTGCGAGTAGCGATCCAGGATCGCGATCGGGTGCACGTTGAGCGTGATGCTGCCGTCGTCCACGAGCGCGGTGATCGCCGAGCCGTAGACCTGCTCGAACTGATTGCAGATCGGGCAGAGGAAGTCGATGTACGTGTCCATCGTGTCGTCGCCGTCGCCGAACGAGATCGCCCCGGTCGTCTGATCGACCACGCTGCTCTGCGGGGTCGCGCCCGGCTCGGTCGGCTTGTTATTCACGGCGATGACGATGCCGGTGACGACGACGATCACCACCACGGCGGCGATACTCAGCCAGATCGCGAACCAGTTCGTCTTGCGTGCAGCGGTGGCCATGGGTCCTCGCTCTAGTCGATCGGAACAGGGGTGACGCCGAAGGCGGCGAGCCCCGCCGCTCCCCCGTCGGGCGCCGTCAGCACCCAGATGCCGCCGTCGTGGACGGCGACGCTGTGCTCCCAGTGCGAGCCGTCGGTGCCGTCGACGGTCGATACCGTCCAGTCGTCGTCGCCGACGAACGTCTCATCGCTGCCGCCGACGACCATCGGCTCGATCGCCACGGCGAGCCCGGGCCTGACCTCGGGACCCGGTGCCGGCACGCGGTAGTTGAAGACCGAGGGGTTCTCGTGCATGCGACGGCCGATGCCGTGACCGACGTAGTCACGGAGGATGCCGTAGTCGTGCCCGGAGGCCTCGATGTAGTCCTGCACGGCGCCGCCCACCTCGCCGAGGTGCTTCGCCGACGCCAGCGCCGCGATCCCCGCCCACAGTGAGCCCTCGGTGACGCGCGAGAGCTCTTCGCGTGCGGCCACGAGTTCGGGGCGTGCGGGGTCGGGCACGACGACCGTGATCGCCGAGTCGCCGTTCCAGCCGCGGTATTCGGCTCCGGCATCCACCGACACGATGTCACCGGGCTCGAGCACCCGCTCGCCGGGGATCCCGTGCACGACCTCGTCGTTCACCGATACGCAGATCGTGTGGCGGTAGCCGCGCACCATCTGGAAGTTGGAGAGCGCACCGCGCGCCTTCACGACCGCGGCGGCCGCGGCATCCAGCTGCAGCGTCGTCGTCCCGGGCACGATGAGCGCCCGCACGGCGTCGAGCATGCCCGCCGTGATCAGGCCGGGTTCGATCATCCCCCGCAGCTGGGCGGGCGACTTGTAGATGCCGCGTCGCAGCACGATGTCAGACCGTCGCGGCGCGGGAGATGCCGCGCGCGGACAGCGCATCGGTGATCCGCGCGGTGATCTCGTCGAGCGAGCCCACCCCGTCGATCGTGTCGACGATGCCGCGCTCGCGGTACACCTCGAGGATCGGCGCCGTCTCGCTCTCGTAGATCGACAGGCGCTTCGCGATGGCCTCTTCGGTGTCGTCGGCCCGGCCCTGCTCCTTCGCGCGCAGCGAGAGACGGGCGATGCTCTCATCGCGCGGCACGTTCAGCTCGATGACCGCGTCGAGGCTCTCGCCGCGCTCGGAGAGGAACGCGTCGAGGTCGCCGACCTGCCGGATGTTGCGCGGGTAGCCGTCCAGGAGGAACCCGCCGGCGGCGTCCGCCTCGCTCAGCCGATCGCGCACGATCTGCCCGGTCAGCTCGTCGGAGACGAGGTTGCCCGCCGCGGTGATCGCCTTGACCTGCTCGCCGAGGGGCGTGCCCGCCTGGATGTTCGCACGGAACACATCGCCGGTGGAGACGGTGGGGATGCCGAGGGCCTGCGCGATGCGCGCGGCCTGCGTCCCCTTCCCCGATCCCTGCGGGCCGACGATCAACAAGCGGGCGGATGAGGTCATCGCAAGAGTCCTTCGTAGTGTCGTTGCTGCAGCTGGGCGTCGATCTGCTTCACCGTCTCAAGACCGACACCGACCATGATGAGGATCGAGGTGCCGCCGAACGGGAAGTTCTGGTTCGCACTCACCGTCGCCAGGGCGATCAGCGGTATCAGCGCCACGAGACCCAGGTACAGTGAGCCCGGCAGCGTGATGCGGGTGAGCACGTAGTCGAGGTACTCGGCGGTCGGTCGCCCGGCACGGATGCCGGGGATGAACCCGCCGTACTTCTTCATGTTGTCGGCGACCTCGGTCGGGTTGAACGTGATCGCGACGTAGAAGTAGGTGAACCCGATCGTCAGCAGGAAGTAGAACAGCCAGTACAGCGGGTGGTCGCCCTTGACGAGGTAGTTGTTGATCCAGGTGACCCAGCCGGCCGGGGACTCACCGGCGGCGGGCTGGTTGAACTGGGCGATGAGCGCCGGGATGTACAGCAGCGATGAGGCGAAGATCACCGGGATCACACCGGCCATGTTCACCTTGATCGGTATGTACGTGTTCGTGCCGCCGTAGGTGCGCCGGCCCACCATGCGCTTCGCGTACTGGACCGGGATGCGCCGCTGCGACTGCTCGACGAACACGATGAGCACCATGATCACGATGCCGACCAGCAGCACCATGAGGAAGACCTCGAAGCCCTTCGCCTGCTTGATGGCCCACATGGCCGACGGGAACGTCGCGGCGATCGAGGTGAAGATCAGGATCGACATGCCGTTGCCGATGCCCTTCTCGGTCATCAGCTCGGCGAACCACATGATCAGGCCCGTGCCGGCCGTCATGGTGAGGATCATGAGCAGCTGCGCCCACCACACGTCGTTGGTGAGCAGCTGCTGGCAGCTGGTGGCGGCCGACGAGCCGAACAGCTGACCGCTGCGGGCGACCGTGACCAGCGTCGTGGACTGCAGCAGCGCCAGCGCGATCGTCAGGTAGCGCGTGTACTGCGTGAGCTTCGCCTGGCCCGCCTGGCCCTCCTGATAGAGGGTCTCGAAGTGCGGGATGACCACGCGCAGCAGCTGCACGATGATCGTCGCGGTGATGTAGGGCATGACGCCCAGCGCGAAGATCGACAACTGCAGCAGAGCGCCGCCCGAGAACAGGTTGACCATCGACAGCAGGCCCTGCGTGCCGCCCGAGTCCTTCAGACACTGCTGCACGTTGATGAAGTCGACGAACGGCGTCGGGATGTGTGCACCCAGGCGATACAGAACGATGATCGCCAGGGTGAAGCCGATCTTCCGACGCAGGTCGGGGGTGCGGAAGACCCGCACGATGGCGCTGAACAAGTGGATTCCTCCAGAAGGGTTTCCGGCGCACGACACGGTGCGCACAGGCAACCAGCGTATCTCAGCGTTCCCGCCCTGCGGGACGCCGGGATGCAAGACGGGGCCGGAGGATGAACCCTCCGGCCCCGTCTGGCTGACTACTCCGCGGTGGCGACCGCGACGCTGCCGCCCGCCGCGACGATCTTCTGCTCAGCCGAGCTCGAGATCTTGTCGACGGTGACGTTCAGCTTGACGGCGATGTCTCCGGTGCCCAGCACCTTGACACGCTCGTTCTTGCGGACCGCGCCCTTGGCGACGAGGTCACTGACCGTGACCTCTCCGCCGTTCGGGTACAGCTCGGCGAGCTTGCCCAGGTTCACGACCTGGTACTCGACGCGGAACGGGTTCTTGAAGCCGCGCAGCTTCGGCGCACGCATGTGCAGCGGAAGCTGACCGCCCTGGAAGCCGGGGCGCACCTGGTAGCGCGCCTTGGTGCCCTTGGTGCCGCGACCGGCGGTCTTGCCCTTGGAGCCCTCACCGCGACCCACGCGGGTCTTGGCGGTGTTGGCACCCGGGACCGGACGCAGGTGGTGGACCTTGACGACGTCGGGACGCACCACGGGAGCGGCATCCTTCTTCGCCGGCGCCTTGGCGGCAGCGGCCTTCTTCGCGGGGGCCTTCTTGGCGGGGGTCTTCTTCTCGACCTGCTCCGCCGCGACGGCCTCTGTGTTCTCGGCCTTCTCAGCCATCAGTCGATCTCCTCAACCTGGACGAGGTGGGCGACGGCCTTCACGTAACCGCGCGTCTGCGCGTCGTCCGGACGGACGACCGAGTCGCCGATCCGCTTCAGGCCGAGGCTGCGCAGCGTGTCGCGCTGGTTCTGCTTCTCGCTCACCTTGGACTTGATCTGCGTGACCTTCAGACGGGACGCCATCAGGCACCTACCTTCTGCTCACGTGCGGCGGCCGCCTCAGCGGCCTCGGCACGGACGAGACGGGCCGGCGCGACCTGGTCGAAGTCCAGGCCACGACGGGCTGCGACGGAGCGCGGCTCCTCGAGGCTCTTGAGCGCCTCGACGGTCGCGTGCACGATGTTGATCGTGTTCGACGAGCCGAGCGACTTCGACAGGACATCGTGGATGCCCGCGCACTCCAGGACCGCACGGACCGGACCACCGGCGATGACACCGGTACCGGCGGCGGCCGGACGCAGCAGCACGACACCCGCGGCGGCCTCACCGGTCACCGGGTGCGGGATCGTCTTGCCGACGCGCGGAACGCGGAAGAAGTTGCGCTTGGCCTCTTCGACACCCTTCGAGATCGCCAGCGGCACCTCACGGGCCTTGCCGTAGCCGACACCGACCACGCCGTTGCCGTCGCCCACGACCACGAGGGCCGTGAAGCTGAAGCGGCGGCCGCCCTTGACGACCTTCGACACGCGGTTGATGGTGACGACGCGCTCCAGGAACTGGTTGTCGCCGCGGTCACGCGAGTTGCGGTCACGGTCGCGACCGCGCGAGTTGCGGTCACCACGACCGCCACGGCGCTGCTCGCGCTCGTTGGTGGGCGCCTCGGCCGTGGTGGCCTCGGCCGCCTGCTCGGGCGCTGCCTGGTCGGCGGTCACTTCGGTCTCCTTGTTGTCACTCACAGGTTCAGCCCTCCTTCGCGGGCGCCCTCGGCGATGGCCGCGACACGACCGGCGTAGCGGTTGCCGCCACGGTCGAACACGACCTCGGCGACACCGGCGCTCTTCGCGCGCTCGGCGACGAGCTCGCCGACCTTGCGGGCCTTGGCGGTCTTGTCACCGTCGAACGCACGGAGGTCGGACTCGAGGGTGGAGGCACTGGCCACGGTGTGGCCCTTGCTGTCGTCCACGACCTGAACGAAGACGTGACGCGACGAGCGGGTCACGACCAGGCGCGGGCGCTCGGCGGTGCCGACGACCTTCTTGCGAAGACGGGCGTGGCGACGCGCGCGGGCGTCGGACTTCGACTTCACAGCCATGCTTACTTACCAGCCTTTCCGGCCTTGCGCCGAACGACCTCGCCGGCGTAGCGCACGCCCTTGCCCTTGTACGGCTCGGGCTTGCGGATCTTGCGGATGTTCGCAGCCGCCTCGCCGACGGCCTGCTTGTCGATGCCGCTCACGGTGAGCTTGTTGTTGCCCTCGACCGTGAAGGTGATCCCGGTCGGCGGGTCGACCAGCACCGGGTGCGAGAACCCGAGGGCGAACTCGACCGAGCCGCCCTTCTGCTGCACGCGGTAGCCGGTGCCGACGACCTCGAGGCCCTTGGTGTAGCCCTGGGTGACACCGATGATGTTGTTGTTGATGAGCGTGCGGGTCAAGCCGTGCAGCGAGCGCGACTCGCGCTCGTCGTCGGGACGGGAGACCAGAACCTGGCCCTCCTCGACCTTGACCTCGATGGGGCGTGCCACGGTGAGCGCCAGCTCGCCCTTGGGGCCCTTGACCTGCACCTCCTGCCCGGAGACCTCGACGGTCACACCGGCAGGGATGTCAATGGGAAGACGTCCGATTCGCGACATGGCGGGTCACCACACGTAGGCGAGAACTTCCCCGCCCACGCCCTTCTGCTCGGCCTGGCGGTCCGTGAGGAGGCCAGAGGAGGTGGACAGGATGGCAACGCCCAGGCCGCCGAGGACCTTGGGGAGCTCGGTCGAACGTGCGTAGACGCGCAGACCGGGCTTCGAGACCCGCTTGATGCCGGCGATGGACCGCTCGCGGTTCACTCCGTACTTCAGCGTGAGGGTCAGCGTCTCGCCGACACGGGCGCCTTCGACGACCCAGTCGGCGATGTAGCCCTCCTGCTTGAGGATCTCGGCGATGTTCTTCTTGAGCTTCGAGCTCGGCAGCGACACGGAGTCGTGGTGCGCCGAGTTCGCGTTGCGCAGACGGGTCAGCATATCTGCGACCGGGTCTGTCATTGTCATTTCGTGTTTCCTTTGTTCATAAGGTTTCGGCACGCCGTTACACGACGGTCGACCTTCTATGACTGCTGTTCAGTTGTGGGATGTCGTTCCGGCCCCGACCGCGCGGCCAGGGCCGGAACGACGCAAAGCATCCAGCCTAACTCAGGCCGCGGCATCCTTCGCCCGGAACGGGAAGCCGAGATGACGCAGCAGAGCACGACCCTCGTCGTCCGTGGCGGCGGTGGTCACGACGGTGATGTCGAAACCGCGCACCCGGTCGATGCGGTCCTGGTCGATCTCGTGGAAGACCGACTGCTCCTGGAGGCCGAAGGTGTAGTTGCCGTGGCCGTCGAACTGCTGGTCCGAGAGACCGCGGAAGTCGCGGATGCGGGGCAGCGCGAGGTTCACGAGGCGGTCCAGGAACTCCCACGCACGGTCACCGCGGAGGGTGACGTGCGCGCCGATGGCCTGGCCCTCACGCAGCTTGAACTGCGCGATGGACTTGCGGGCCTTGGTCACGACCGGCTTCTGGCCGGTGATCTTGGTGAGGTCGGCGACCGCGCCCTCGATCACCTTGCTGTCGCGAGCTGCCTCGCCGACACCGGTGTTGACCACGACCTTGACCAGGCCGGGGATCTGCATGACGTTCTCGTACCCGAACTCGTCCTGCAGCTTCTGCTGGATCTCGCTCTTGTACTTCTGCTTGAGGCGCGGCTGGATCTTGCCAGCCTCCGCAGCAGCGGTGGTGCTCATCAGAGGTCCTTACCTGACTTCTTGGCGTAGCGCACGCGGACGGTGCGCTTCTCGCCGTCCTTGATCTTCTCCTCGATGCGGTGGCCGACACGGGTCGGCTTCTTGCTCGAGGGGTCGACGACGGCGACGTTGGAGATGTGGATCGGGGCTTCCATCGTCTCGATGCCGCCCGTCTTGGTCCCGCGCTGGGTCTGGCCCACACGGGTGTGCTTCGTGACGTAGTTCACGCCCTCGACGATGACGCGCTCGGTCTCGGGGATGACCTCGAGGACCTTCCCCTGCTTGCCGCGGTCAGCGCCCGACAGGACCTGAACCAGGTCGTCCTTCTTGATGTTCGCCATGATCAGATGACCTCCGGGGCCAGCGAGACGATCTTCATGAACTTCTTGTCACGAAGCTCACGACCGACCGGGCCGAAGATACGGGTGCCGCGGGGCTCCCCGTCGTTCTTCAGAAGCACGGCGGCGTTCTCGTCGAACTTGATGTACGAGCCGTCGGCGCGACGGGTCTGCTTCACGGTGCGCACGACCACGGCCTTGACGACATCGCCCTTCTTGACGTTGCCGCCGGGGATGGCGTCCTTGACGGTGGCGACGATGACGTCACCCAGACCGGCATAGCGACGGTTGGAGCCGCCGAGCACACGAATGGTGAGCAGCTCCTTGGCGCCGGTGTTGTCGGCGACCTTGAGTCGGGACTCTGTCTGAATCATTTACTTGGCCTTCTCGAGGATCTCGACCAGACGCCAGCGCTTGGTGGCGCTCAGCGGCCGGGTCTCGTTGATGACGACGAGGTCGCCGATGCCGGCGGTGTTGTTCTCGTCGTGCGCCTTGACCTTCTCGGTGCGGCGGATGACCTTGCCGTAGAGGGGGTGCTTCACGCGGTCCTCGACCTCGACGACGATCGTCTTGTCCATCTTGTCGCTGACGACGTAACCGCGGCGGGACTTGCGGTAGCCGCGGGCGCCCGCCGCGCGGACGTCGTGCTCAGCGTGCTCGTGACCGGCGGTCTCGACGACCTCGGCCTCGGCCTTCTTCGCGGTGGCCATCACTCAGCCTCTTCCTTCACCTCGGCGTCGGCAGCGGCATCCGCCTTCTTCGCCTTGCTCTTCTTCGCCTTGCCCGTCTCCACCGGAGCGGGCGTGGCACGGATGCCCAGCTCGCGCTCGCGGATCACGGTGTACAGCCGCGCGATGTCGCGCTTGACCGCACGGATGCGGCCGTGGCTCTCCAGCTGGCCCGTGGCGGACTGGAAGCGCAGGTTGAACAGCTCTTCCTTCGCCTTGCGGAGCTCCTCGACGAGGCGCTGGTCTTCGTACGTGTCGAGCTCGCTCGTGGCGAGCTCCTTGGTGCCGATCGCCATTACGCGTCGCCCTCCTCGCGCTTGATGATGCGTGCCTTCAGGGGCAGCTTGTGGATGGCACGGGTCAGCGCCTCACGAGCGAGCTGCTCGTCGACGCCCGCGACCTCGAAGAGGACGCGGCCCGGCTTGACGTTGGCAACCCACCACTCGGGCGAGCCCTTACCGGAACCCATGCGGGTCTCAGCGGGCTTCTTGGTCAGCGGGCGGTCGGGGTAGATGTTGATCCACACCTTGCCGCCACGCTTGATGTGACGCGTCATGGCGATACGAGCGGACTCGATCTGACGGTTGGTCACATACGCCGGGGTCAATGCCTGGATGCCGAACTCGCCGAAGGAGACCTTCGTGCCGCCGGTGGCCTGGCCGCTGCGCCCGGGGTGGTGCTGCTTACGGAACTTGACCTTACGGGGAATAAGCATTACGCCGATGCTCCTTCTGCGACGGGTGCCTCGTTGCGCGGGGCACGACGACGGTCACCGCGGTCGCGGGCGGGCTTCTGGTTCGCCTGCTCGCGAGCCAGCTCCTTGTTGGTGAGGTCGCCCTTGTAGATCCAGACCTTCACGCCGATGCGGCCGAAGGTGGTGCGCGCCTCGTAGAAGCCGTAGTCGATGTTCGCGCGGAGCGTGTGCAGCGGCACACGGCCCTCGCGGTAGAACTCCGACCGGCTCATCTCGGCGCCGCCGAGGCGGCCCGACACCTGGATGCGGACGCCCTTGGCGCCGGCGCGCTGCGCGCCCTGCAGGCCCTTGCGCATCGCGCGACGGAACGCCACGCGGGCCGAAAGCTGCTCGGCGATGCCCTGGGCGACCAGCTGAGCGTCGGCCTCGGGGTTCTTCACCTCGAGGATGTTCAGCTGGATCTGCTTGCCGCTGAGCTTCTCGAGCTCACCGCGGATGCGCTCGGCCTCCGCACCACGCCGACCGATCACGATGCCCGGACGGGCGGTGTGGATGTCGACGCGGACGCGGTCACGGGTGCGCTCGATCTCGATGTTCGAGACACCGGCGCGGTCCAGCTGCTTCTGGAGCAGCTGCCGGATCTTGATGTCCTCGGCAAGGTAGTCGGCGTAGCGCTGGCCCGGCTTCGTCGAGTCGGAGAACCACCGCGACACGTGGTCGGTGGTGATGCCGAGGCGGAAGCCGTACGGGTTTACCTTCTGTCCCATTACTTGCTCGCCTTCTTCGTTGCTGCGCCGGCCTCGGCGACCTCGGGGGTCGCGAGCACGACGGTGATGTGGCTCGTGCGCTTCTTGATCTGGAACGCGCGGCCCTGTGCGCGGGGCTGGAAACGCTTGAGCGTCGTCCCCTCGTCCACGAAGGCGTTCTTGACGTACAGATCCTGCTCATCAAGGAACTCGCCGGCCGCGTCGGCCTTCACCCGTGCATTGGCGGCGGCGGATGCCACGAGCTTGTAGATCGGCTCGCTGGCGCTCTGCTGCGCGAACTTCAGGATGGCGAGGGCTTCTTCGGCCTGCTTGCCCTTGATGAGAGCGACGACACGACGAGCCTTCTGAGGGGTCACGCGGATGTGTCGCACGCGTGCGATGGACTCCACCATTTCTCTCTCCTCTTGCGCCCCCGCGTCAGCGGCGGCGGCCCTTCTTGTCGTCCTTCTCGTGGCCGCGGAAGGTGCGGGTGGGCGCGAACTCGCCCAGCTTGTGTCCGACCATGCTTTCGCTGACGAACACGGGGATGTGCTTGCGACCGTCGTGCACGGCGATCGTGTGACCCAGCATGGCCGGGACGATCATCGAGCGACGCGACCAGGTCTTGATGACGTTCTTCGTACCCGCCTCGTTCTGCGTAGCGACCTTGCGAAGCAGGTGCTCGTCGACGAAGGGGCCCTTCTTGAGACTGCGTGGCATCTTCTGTTCCTACCTACTTGCGCTTCTTGCCGGCGGTGCGACGACGCACGATGTACTTGTCGCTTTCCTTGTTCGCGTGGCGGGTGCGGCCCTCGGGCTTGCCCCACGGCGTCACGGGGTGACGACCACCGGACGTGCGACCCTCACCACCACCGTGCGGGTGGTCGACCGGGTTCATGACGACACCGCGGACGGTCGGGCGGATGCCCTTCCAGCGGTTGCGGCCCGCCTTGCCCCAGTTGATGTTCGACTGCTCGGCGTTGCCGACCTCGCCGATCGTGGCGCGGCAGCGCGCGTCGACGTTGCGGATCTCGCCCGAGGGCAGACGCAGCTGCGCGTACGGGCCGTCCTTGGCGACCAGACGGACGCTCGCACCGGCCGAACGGGCCAGCTTGGCGCCGCCGCCCGGACGCAGCTCGATCGCGTGGATCACGGTACCGGTCGGGATGTTGCGCAGCGGCAGGTTGTTGCCGGGCTTGATGTCGGCCGAGGGACCCGACTCGACGATGTCGCCCTGACGCAGCTTCTCCGGCGCCAGGATGTAGCGCTTGGTGCCGTCGACGAAGTGCAGCAGCGCGATGCGCGCGGTGCGGTTCGGGTCGTACTCGATGTGCGCGACCTTGGCGTTGATGCCGTCCTTGTCGTTGCGACGGAAGTCGATGACGCGGTACTGGCGCTTGTGGCCACCGCCGATGTGGCGGGTGGTGATGCGGCCCTGGTTGTTGCGACCACCGGTCTTGGAGAGCGGCTTCAGCAGCGACTTCTCCGGCGTCGATCGGGTGATCTCGGCGAAGTCTGCCACCGACGAGCCGCGGCGACCCGGGGTCGTGGGCTTGTACTTGCGAATAGCCATGTTCTAGTCCTCTATCCCGACCGTCAGCCGACTGCCGTGAAGATGTCGATGGTGCCCGACTTCAGGGTCACGACGGCGCGCTTGGTGTCCTTGCGCTTGCCGGTGCCGAAGCGGGTGCGACGGGCCTTGCCGACGCGGTTCAGCGTGTTGACCGACGCCACCTTGACACCGAAGATCTTCTCGATGGCGAGCTTGATCTCGGTCTTGTTCGCGCGGGGGTCCACGTAGAACGTGTACTTGCCCTCGTCGATCAGGCCGTAGCTCTTCTCGGAGACGACCGGCTTCAGGATGATGTCGCGCGGGTCCTTGTTCACGGCGGTCATGCCGAGACCTCCTCGGTGGCACCGCTCTTGGACGCGACGAACGCGTCGAAGGCGGCCTTGGTGAAGACGATGTCGTCGGAGACGACCACGTCGTAGGCGTTCAGCTGGTCGAACGTCAGCACGTGCACCTCGGTGAGGTTGCGCACGCTCTTGACGGTCAGCTCATCGTCGCGCGAGACGACGACGAGGACGTTCTTGACGGCACCCAGGTCGTTGAGGACCGAGAGAGCAGCCTTGGTGGACGGGGCATCCTTCAGACCGAAGGACTCGACCACGTGCAGACGCTCACCGCGGGCGCGGTCGCTGAGCACACCCAGCAGAGCCGCGGCGATCATCTTCTTGGGGGTCCGCTGCGCGTAGTCGCGCGGCTTCGGCCCGTGGACGATGCCACCGCCGGTGTGCTCAGGTGCGCGGATCGAGCCCTGGCGCGCGTTGCCGGTGCCCTTCTGCTTGAACGGCTTGCGGCCGGAGCCCGAGACCTCACCGCGACGCTTGGTCGAGTGGGTGCCCTGGCGAGCGGCCGCGAGCTGTGCGACGACCACCTGGTGGATCAGCGGGATGTTGGTGTTGACGTCGAAGATGGCGGCGGGCAGCTCGACCGAGCCGGCCTTCTTGCCATCCGCCTTGCGGACGTCGAGGGTCGTGTCAGCCATGGACTCAGGCACCCTTCACTGCGTTGCGGACGTAGACGATGCGGCCGCGCGCGCCGGGGACGGCGCCCTTGACGAGCAGCAGACCCTTCTCGGCGTCGACGGCGTGCACCGTGAGGTTGAGGACGGTCACGCGCTCGCCACCCATACGGCCGGCCATGCGCATGCCCTTGAAGACACGGCTCGGGGTCGACGAGGCGCCGATCGAACCGGGCTTGCGGTGGTTGCGGTGTGCACCGTGCGAGGCCGAGACACCCTTGAAGTTGTGGCGCTTCATGACACCCGCGGTGCCCTTGCCCTTGCTGGTGCCGACGACGTCGACCAGCTGGCCGGCCTCGAAGGTGCCGTCCACGGTGAGCTCCTGACCGAGTGAGTAGTCAGCGGCGTCCGCGGTGCGGATCTCGGTCACGTGGCGGCGCGGCGTGACGCCGGCAGCCTCGAAGTGGCCCTCGAGGGGCTTGGTGACCTTGCGGGGGTCGATCTGGCCCGCGGCGATCTGGACGGCGTTGTAGCCGTCCTTATCGGGGGTGCGGACCTGGGTGACCACGTTGGGCGCGATCTCGATCACGGTGACGGGGACGAGCTTGCCCTGCTCGTTCCACACCTGGGTCATGCCGAGCTTGGTGCCCAGCAGTCCCTTGGAAGTCTTGTTGTTGATGTCAGCCATGTCGAACCTCAGAGCTTGATCTCGATGTTGACATCGGCCGGCAGGTCAAGGCGCATCAGCGAGTCGACGGCCTTGGGCGTCGGGTCGATGATGTCGATCAGACGCTTGTGGGTGCGCATCTCGAAGTGCTCGCGGCTGTCCTTGTACTTGTGCGGCGACCGGATGACGCACACGACGTTCTTCTCGGTCGGAAGCGGCACGGGGCCGACGACGGAGGCGCCGGCACGGGTCACGGTGTCGACGATCTTGCGCGCCGAGCTGTCAAGCCCCGCGTGATCGTACGACTTCAGGCGAATGCGGATCTTCTGTCCCGCCATTGTCTGCTCACTCTCTTTCTCGCGTCTTACGCTTTCGCGCATTGGACGCACGACGACGCTTGCGCGCCTTGGCACGTGCACCGGCTGTTCCGGTGATGCTGCACCACTGTTCTGCTGTCAGACCGGATGCCGGGCACCCGGCTCCCACGCACGCGACTGCCCCGCAAGGAAGTGGTGTGAGGGATGTGGCGCACAGTCCGACGGATCTTCACCCGTCCTGTGCTCGTTCTGCTGCCCGCGGCCTAGACTCTCGTCTATGCACTGCCCTGGCAGTGATCCGGCGCGCGCCTGGGCGCACTTTCCGGAATATGGAACCTCAACAGTCTACGTGTATCCCGGGCGTGTCGCAAATCCGGCCGCCCTGCCGCCCGGCCGCCTCACGCCGAGGTCGCACGAGATCTCGCGAGGTCGCACGGGATCTCGCGAGGTCGCACGCATCCTCGCGAGGTCGCGTACGTCGGCATCAGGTTCGTCCACTCCTCCACAGCAGGTGCCGACCCCCGAGATATCCACAGATCGCGGATGCCGCCGCCCGACCGATGCGCGTGCGCGGCAGAGTACTGGCATGTTGCTGAAGGATCACGAGCCCCTCCCCATCCATGCCGGCCGGATGCCGCATCCACTCGTCACATCCGACCACGTAAGCCGACTGCGCTCCGGGGTGTACGTCTTCGACGCAGCCTGGTCCGGGCTCTTCGTCGAGGACCGCCTGCGCGTGCGCGCCTCCGCCGTGTGGGCGTCGCTCAAGAACACACAGTGCACGATCACGCACATCACTGCAGCTGCGCTCCACGGGCTGCCTCTGTTTCGCCTCAACGCCGATCGCGTCGACGTTGCCCTCCCCGCGGGCGCGACCCGGAGCAACGGCGGGGACATCCGTCGACATCATGTTCCGCTCCCCCACGCCGACATCGCCACGGTCGACGGGATGCGGGTGACCTCGCTTGAGCGGACCGTCTATGACGTCATCCGGAGCGTGTCGCTGGAAGCGGCGGTCGTCGTCTTCGACGCCGCATTGCACAAGGTCGCCTGGGACGACAAGACGAACACGTACGACGAACCCGAGGCCGAGAGGTTCCGGCAGGCTGTCCGCGAGCGTGTCTGCACCCACCCCGGCGCGCGTGGCATCCGTCAAGCACGATTCGTGACCGAGTTCGCCGATGGCCGGGCGGGGTCGCCCGGCGAAAGCGTGAGTCGATTGTGGATGTGGGAGCTCGGCGTCCCCACCCCCGAACTGCAGTATCGGGTCGAGCTTCGCAACGGACGCTATGCGCTGCTCGACTTCGCATGGCCGCATCTCTGCAAATGGGGTGAGTTCGACGGGCAGATCAAGTACTCGGACGCCGGGATCCTCCGGGGCCGCACCGTCGACGAGATCATGCAGCTCCAGCAGGAGCGGGAAGCCGCTGTCGAAGCCGCGACGAAATGGAAGTGCGAGCGATGGGGATCACCGGCGCTCACGGACCTTCCCGACTTCGCGCGGGCGATGCGCGCCGCAGGGCTTCTCCCCGGCCGAGTCACCTGAGCTCGTCCGACCGAGCGATAAACGGTGCGACCTCGCGAGAAACGGTGCGACCTCGCGAAGAACCGTGCGACCTCGCGAGAAACGGTGCGACCTCGCGGAAATGCGAAAAGGCCGACCCCGCAAGGGGCCGGCCTTCTCTCAAAAAATGTTCGGCGGTGTCCTACTCTCCCACAGGGTCCCCCCTGCAGTACCATCGGCGCTGAGAAGCTTAGCTTCCGGGTTCGGAATGTGACCGGGCGTTTCCTTCTCGCTATGGCCGCCGAAACTC